>NZ_JBIVBR010000018.1:0-85187 GCF_044746165.1 Pseudomonas sp. NPDC086581
GATCCCGACCGCCCCTACATCGCCCACGCCATCCACGACAGCCAGCACCCCGACCACGTCACCCTGAAGAACTACAAGCGCAACGTCCTGCGCACACCGGCTAACAACAAGCTGCGCATGGACGATTCGCGCGGAAAAGAGCACATCAAGCTGTCCACCGAACACAGTGGCAAGAGCCAGCTGAATCTCGGGCATCTGGTCGATGCGCAACGGCAGCAGCGCGGCGAAGGCTTCGAACTGCGCACCGATGACTGGGGCGCAGTGCGCGCCGGCAAGAGCGTGTTCATCAGTGCCGACGTGCAGCCCGGCGCGCAGGGTCCGGTATTGGCCATGCAGGAAGCTATCGCCCGCCTGGAGCAGGCCGGCGACGAGATGCAGAAGCTCTCCAGCGATGCCGAGACCGTCAAGGTCGATCCGGCCAACGTGCTTGCGCAGATCGCGTTCATGAACGAACAACTCGACCAGATCGAAGGCGCCGTCGCCTTGCTTAGCGCTCCGCAAGGCATCGCCCTCACCAGCGGCAATCACCTGCAGCTGGCCGCACAACAGAACCTGATCGCCAACGCAGGTGGCGGCATGGACGTCAGCGTGGTCAAGCGCCTTACCGCCGCCGTCGGCCAGAACATCAGCGTCTTCGTGCGCAAACTGGGCATGAAGTTCTTCGCCAACCAGGGACCGGTCAGCATCCAGGCACAGAACGACCGCATGGAACTGCTAGCCCGCCAGGGGCTGGACATCGTCAGCACCGAAGACGAAGTCCATATCACCGCTAGAAAGAAGGTCACCTTTAACGCTGGCGGTACCTACATCACCCTCGACCCGCACCGCATCGAGCTGGGCACCAAGGGGGATTTCAACATCAAGGCGGCGCATTTCTCGCTGCTTGGGCCTGCGAAGTTGCCAGCGGAATTCGTCACTCTTCCAGCGCGTCAAGCCGATATGGCGCCCCCAGCCCTGCTCAAACAGGCCGATCTGTTCCGCAGTACACGCGCTGGTGTGTGAAGTCTGCGAGGCCGCGCGCAAGCGTCAGAAGGGTGACGCATGAATACTCTCCCGAACGAAAGCGGCTGCCTGCTCTTCGACGGAGCACGCTATCCAGATGTCTTTGCCTGGCTGAAGCGCCATTGGGCCATGCACAAGGCTTATCCGTTGTTCTACGAAACCAGCTATGACGCCATCGCCGACACGGGGCCCATTCTCCTGGCGGCGCCAGTGGGCGAAAGGGTGCACGAGGCCTGGAAACAGGGCAGCGATTTCCCCGATGCACTTTGGCTGGAAACCACTGCTGCCGTGGAAGACCTGTGGCAACACCTGCAGCGTCGTTTACGCGTGTCAGCACCGGATGGACGAGAGCTCTGGTTGCGCCTGGGTGATGCCTTGCCGCTGCGCCATGCCTGGCAGGCCGGAGCCCTATGGCCGGAAGGGTTCTGGCACCAGGTTTCCCGCGTATGGGCCCTGCATGAGCAGCAGCCCGTGTGCCTATGGCACAACCCAACTCCCGATCTGGATGCTGCCCCGAAGACAACGGGCCTGAGCGCCCAGATCACCCTCGATTGGCCATTGCTGCGTGCCCTGGGCGCCAACCCTGTTCTCCCGGAGTAAGCGCTGTGCACCAACAAGCACCAACTGACCTGAACGTAGCTGCCTGCCCCTTGCTGACCGCCATCCTGCCCCTGCGTTACGCCATCGGGCCGAGTGAGCAGCCCCTGGATGTCAGTGCCTACAACCTGCCGCAGCTGCAGGGCAGATTTCCAGACCTTGGCCCCCGCGTGAAGCCGCTCACGGAGGAGGGCCGCAACCTCAACTACACCGCACGCCTGCTGCGCGATGGCTGGCTTTACCTATGGCACAAGAACGCCCTGGCCGAATACCGCGTCGAACGTGCGCAACTGGGCCAGACCGACCGTGGTGGACGAGCCATCGACACCCGCACCAAGCCTTACCTGATCTGCTTCGCCGGGGAGCCCGCCAGCCTGGTCTGGTCGCCAGTCCAATGGAGTGACGCGCAGTTTCTCAGCGCGCGGGAAAGGCCCGAGGTGCGTCAGCGCATCATGCGTGACATCACGCCCGGCGCCGCGCCCTATGGCGGCCAGGTTGCCGGCTTCAAGGAGAACATCGCCGACTACCACGAGCCGGAGTACTACGACTGGACGGACCCAGAACACTACGTGCCCGACTGGCTCAAACTGCTCAGGAACATGCGTGAATGCGAGCAACAGGCCTACGTCATCATCGATGATCCCTGGGGAGTACAGCTCGACCTGGCCAAACTGATGCGCCTGAGCCAACAAGCCGCCCAGGATATCCGTCAGATTCGCGGAGAGGACTGGCACATCGCCGGACTGATCCGCTCCCTCGCCGAGCATGATCCGAAGACGGCCCGCGACCTGCCGGCGATGACCGACTATCCACGCCTGGAGCGTACCTGGGCCGAACAGCAACAGGCCGAGGAGCGCCACGAACAGGCCCTGCGCCAGCTTGGCCAGATCTGGGCAGACGGGTTCGCCACCCTTGCCGGGCAGGGCCCGCAGAGCCTCGATTCGGCCTGTGGGCACTTCGATATCACCCGGGAGGAGGCCCGCGAAGACCTGCAGGCCCACTTCGCCGCCGCGTGCCTTGGGCCGGCCTCCACCAGCCTGGGGCTCAAGGCCATCACCGAGGAACTGGGCCGCGAACATGGCGAGCACAAGCCCTGGCTGCTCTGGGCTGTGCTGGGGGTAACCCGACGCTTGGGCATTGGCGAGATCAACAACCTGTTGGGCCTGCTCGATGGCGGTATCGGTGACGGCCCCGAGTTGCTGGCGGCCTTGCAGCGCTGGGCTCTGGGCCTCAACCGTGCCGCCGACAATCTTTTGCCGCATAGCGGCGACAGGCTCGGCGCCGCCGGCCAGACGTTGTTCAATGCCCTGGCGACCGTCTTCGCTGCCGGCGCGCCGCGCGCCAGCCAGGCCGCCAGCGCGGAAAGCCGCGCCGCCCAGCGTTATTTCAGCGCCGCCCTGGCGCGTGGCGGCCAGCGCCTGGCCGTGGCCAGCGTCAGCGCCGAGCAATACGGCGAATGGCTCAGCCATACCCTGGGCACCCGCATGCCCGCCGCCAAGGCCCATGCGCCCGGCCGCATGGGCGTCACGCCACCTCGCCCCACGGGCTTGCCCTTTGTCTATCCCCTGGCAGCCAGCGCGGCGAAAAACCTGCCGCCTGTGCCCCCGCCATTGGGCGGCGGCCAACCGCTGAGCCGGCTGCTCAACCTCGACAATCTCAAGGCGGCGCAGTTGAAGATTGTGCTGGTGGGGGCGGCGGGGGTGAATTTTGCCGTATCTGGAATTCAGCTTTATAAAAAACGCGATATGAAAAGTGGAGTCGCTGCTGCGGGTGGCTTTACAGGTGTAGTCACTGCTACTTCCGCCGTGTTCCAGAAACTGGCGGAAAGTAGTTGGGAGCAGGCGGTAACAAGCAGCGGTGCGACGTCCAAGTCTGCCAAGGAAACGCTTGCCACCGCCCTAGGGGCTGGCGCGTTAACTGCTTTTCTACAAGCTGCCACTGCTGCCTTCGATGTACTGCTCTACGGTATGGATGCCCTGGAGGCCTACCTGGCCGGCGACTATGCCAGTGGCGGCATCCGGAGCGGACAGTCGGCGGCTTCGGGCTTGCTGGTGCGCAACAGCATGCAGCTGTACCGTGAATTGCGCGCCGCCCGGGCGGCGGTGCTGCTGGGTGAAGTACGAGCGTTGGAGGCCGGCCTGCGCGTCGCCCCGCACCTGGCCGCCAAGGGCCTGGCGCTGACCCTGATGGTAGTTGGCGGTGTGTTCCTCGACAGGTACGTGCAGCACACCCCGCTGGAAGCCTGGCTCAAGCAGAACCGCTTTGGCCGCAACCCGGCCGACTGGGCGGCGAACGGCCCGGCGACCCTGGACAGGCTCTACAGCATCCTGTTCCCGATCGGCCTCAGCCTGCACCGCCTCAATGAAACCCATCCCTACAGCGGAGACACCATTTCTTCCGTCTACCTGCTGCTGTACACCGGCGGCGCCTTCCTGCCCGACGACGCCCAAGTGGAATTTTCCGGAATGGAAGGCTGGGAATACCTGCCGGGCGTCGACTCGCAGTCCCGGCCGGTGATCTGGACGCTGCGCGACTTCGATGCCGTCATCAATAGCGAGCTGAACTGGAAGGCCTACAAACCGCTGTATCGGCGCGTCTACCACCCGGAGGGCAAACGCACCCTGGCGGCGCTCACGGGCGTATTGCACTACAGCCCGCAACCGGGCCTGGTACTGCCCCCGTTGGATGTGGAGGAACGTCTGTGGATCTGAATGCATTGATGCAGCAGGCCTTGCTGCGCCACGGCAATACTCCCGGCGTCATCCTCAAGGCCAATGAGCCCACCGGGCAGCAGCCGTGGGAAATGTTCGTTACCGAGGAACATACCGAGCACTACTTGGCACTGAAGGCGGGGGGGGAGACTTACCGAGGGATGCCTACGGGCGTGATGGGGTTTATCGCGCTGGGTATGTCGTTCTTTACAGTGCTATTCGCCTTGGATAGCGATTGGCAGAGCGCGGGGATGATGCTGACTTTTAGTCTGGCGCTGGTTGTCCCCGCCTTTCTCTGGGAAATCAGTCAACCGCTACCCTTGCCCATTCTGTTCAGCCGCCGCACCCGCGAAATCTATTACGACCACGATGGCGAGCTGTACCACATGCCCTGGGACGAGGCACAGGCCGTGGCCTGTCAGTTCATGACCGTGGGGCCGCACAGTGGTGGCATGGATAACGCTACCCTGGAAACCGTGGTGCGGCGCTATGGCGATGCCGAGCAGGCGCTGTTCATATCCCTGGTTCCCCCCATGGGCCGGAGACTGGAAATGCAGCAGGGGCTGTGGGCCTGGTTGCAGGCGTATATGGACAACGGCCCTTGGTTTGATGAGAACGGCCAGCACAGCGAGTCAGATGCCCACGTCAAAGAAGCGGTGGAGATTGGGAAGTTCCGTCTGTCCGATAGCGCCGCACGTTATTGGCGGATTATCCGGGGCCAGGAATCCAATGGCATCAGTAAGAAGCCTCGCCTCACCGACTTCGTGATGCTTGTTTTATCCCTGATGCTGTTTCCGATTTTCAAGATTCAGGACCTTACCTATGCCGCCGCCAAACGCCGCTCCCGAGGCAACTGGCCGCCACTGGTCACGGAGCGCCTGCGCGCCGACGGCCCCACCACGCGGCTGATCGACCTGGAGCGCGAACAGGGGCTGAACGTCTGACCATGGCGGCACCCGCAGGGCGAATAACACGGTGCGCACCATTAGCTGTCATCCGCCTCAACGAGACCTGCCGATAAAATGCGCTCCGGGGCAACTGACTAAAAAGCGCGGCTCAGTGCCTGTATGCCGTGAGGGGAGCACAGTTGCCGTGCGGGAAGCGCGAGTGGCCGGGCAGGGCGGTTTTCCGTACCATGGCGGCCCCTTCGCAGTCCCCGTTCCGAGTAGAAAATGAAACCCGCCCGCCTGCGTGCCGATGTCCTGGCCGGACTCACCACGTCCTTTGCGCTGGTGCCCGAGTGCATCGCCTTCGCCCTGGTCGCCCATCTCAACCCGCTGATGGGCCTGTATGGCGCCTTCATCCTCTGCACACTCACCGCGCTGTTCGGCGGGCGTCCCGGCATGGTGTCCGGCGCCGCTGGGTCGATGGCGGTGGTGATAGTCGCGCTGGTGGTGCAACACGGCGTGCAGTACCTGCTGGCCACGGTGCTGCTTGGCGGGGTGGTGATGATCCTGTTCGGCCTGCTGCGCCTGGGCAAGCTGGTGCGCATGGTGCCGCACCCGGTGATGCTGGGCTTCGTCAACGGCCTGGCCATCGTCATCGCCCTGGCGCAGCTGGAGCACTTCAAGGACGGCGAGCATTGGCTCAGCGGTAACCCGCTGTACGTGATGCTGGGGCTGGTGGCCGTGACCATGGCGGTGGTCTACGGGCTGCCGAAGCTGACCCGCGCGGTACCGCCGGCGCTGGTGGCGATCCTCGGCGTCGGGCTGGCGGTGTACCTGCTCGGCCTGCCGACCCGCACCCTGGGCGACATGGCGCACATCGCCGGCGGCCTGCCGCAGTTCGCGTGGCCGGATATTCCGTGGAACCTGGAAACCCTGCGCATCATCGCGCCCTATGCCTTCCTCATGGCGATGGTCGGCATCCTGGAAACCCTGCTGACGCTGAACCTGACCGACGAAATCACCGAGACCCGCGGCTTCCCGGACCGCGAGTGTGTGGCTCTGGGCGCGGCCAACATGGTCTCCGGCGCCTTCGGCGGCATGGGCGGCTGCGCAATGATCGGGCAGACCGTGATCAACCTCAGCTCCGGCGGCCGTGGCCGGCTCTCCGGTGTGGTGGCGGGGGTGATGATCCTGCTCTTCGTGCTGTTCCTCTCGCCTCTGATCGAGCGCATTCCGTTGGCGGCGCTGGTGGGGGTGATGTTCGTGGTGTCCCAGCAGACCTTCGCCTGGGCTTCGCTGCGGGTGTTGAACAAGGTGCCGTTGAGCGACGTGCTGGTGATCATCGCGGTGACTGCCATCACCGTTGCCACCGACTTGGCGACAGCGGTGTTCTGCGGGATCATCCTGGCGGCGCTGGACTTTGCCTGGAAGCACGCCCGCGAACTGTATGCGGACGTCCATGAAGACGCTGACGGCGGCAAGCTGTACCGCGTCCACGGCACGCTGTTCTTCGCGTCCACCACGCCTTTCCTGAACCAGTTCGACCCGGCGGGCGATCCGCAGATGGTTACCCTGGACTGCGCGCATCTGAGCTTTGTCGATTACTCGGCCATCGCCGCGCTGATGACCCTGCGCGAGCGCTACGCCAAGGCCGGCAAGCACCTGCGCGTGGTGCATCTGTCCGAGCGTTGCAAGCAACTGCTCAAGCGGGCGGGCGCGCAGCACGCCTGAGCGCAGGAGCTGTCTGGACATCTGTTCGCGAGCAAGCTCGCTCCTACAAAAGCCCCGCGTCAGCGAGGCTTTTTCATTTGTAGGCGCGGGCCTGCGTGGGTTGGGCTCAATGCCCCGGCGCAGCCATCTGCTGATACGCCCCTTCCAGCGCATCGGCATCGCGCCGCAGCTGGCGGGTGGCGCAACGCAGGCGGCGGTTGAGTTCGGCATTGGCGATGAAGGGTGCCAGTTCGCGCAGCAGCTCCGCGGCCACTTCATTGTTGTAGGCGGTGGAGCGAACCGTGCGCAGGGCGAGAAAGTCAGGGTTTTGCATGACGATTTCCTGTACTGGGGAATGAGAAAGAAAGCGCAGCGCGGCTGCGCGGTCGAGGATTCAAAATTTCAGAATTTCACCTTGATGCCGAGGATGCCCTCGTAGCTGCGGCCTTCGCCATCGAAGGATTTCTGAAATCCGAGCGAACCGGTGACGCTGGTCCGATCATTGAGCTGGTAGTCCACGCCCAGGTTGAGCTCGCCCCAGCTGCCGTCCATCTCGGCGCCGAAGGGGATGTAGCCGTCCGCCGAGGAAAACTCGGTCTTGGCCTTGCCCTTGAACTCGTGCCAGACGCTCGGACGAACCCAGACGCTGGTGCGTTGCTGCTTGCCCTTGTCGTCCTCGCGGAACCAGTCCTTGTCGATGCGTACACCCAGGCGCCCGGTGAGGGAGTCCACGTCATCGAAGCGCACGTCGGCGGCGTCGTCATGGCTGTTATCGAGTTTGAGTTTGCTGACGATCAGTTGAGCCTGTGGTTCCACGTGCAGGGTCTTGTCCGAATCGAGCTTGAGTGGGTAGCCAGCTTCCAGGGAGGCGGTGACGCCATGGCCACGGGTCTTGAGCGAGTTGCTTTCGTTGCCGCTGGCCTTGAGGTCGAAGCGGTTTAGTTGCAGCACACCGTCCAGATACCAGCCCTTGGGCCCGAAGTGCGTCCAGTAACCGCCGATGCCGTAGGAGCGCAACGTATCGTCGCCGGCGTCCTGGCCGTTGCTGTGATCGACACTGCCGTTGATGCGCCCGGCCTGCAGAGACAGGCCAGCCTGATCGGTGCTGCCGTCGGTGTCTTCGTGGCGATAGAGGTCGGCGCCGACCTGGAAGGCCTGGATGCGGTAGTCGTAGTCCGCGCCGTCGCCCAGGCTGTCCTTGCCTTTCTGGTAGATCAGTCGGCCCCAGCCCAGTGACGGACCGTAGTCCTCGACCGCTTCAGCGGGCAGCGGCTCGTTGACGTTGCGGCGCTCCTCGCCGACGCGCTCGTGCAGAGTATCGACCAGCGCGCGGCTGTAGTTCAGCGCCATGGCGGGGAGGGCGCTGTAGAGCGAGGTCTCGGCGCGGTAGTTGGGCTTCTGCGGTACCGGGTCGGGTGTGCGCGGATCGACCGGCAGCGGGTCGGTCGGTTCGCCGGGGATGACCGGTTCCACGGGATCGACAGGGTCGACAGGGTCCACTGGCGGTGCGTCCTGGGTCGAGCGCAGGTACCACGCCTGGGCGTTGCTGTCGTCGAGGCTGGCGCGATGCAAGGTGTATTCATAGGGGCCGGCCTTGACCCGGTTGAGCAGGCGGAAGGCGTCGGCCTCGGTGGTGCCGCCGTTGACCGCGTCGACCACCTTGATGCCGTTGCCTTCAGTGAGAGCGCCGGGGCCGCCGGCATTCTTGATGCGCAGGTTGCTCTCGCCGGTGGCCTGGCCGCCGTCGATCACCAACTGGTCGGAAGGCGAGTCGTCCTTGTACAGGTAGGTGTTCAGGGCCAGGGTGCCATTGGCGCCGTGGTAGTCGTTGGTGGTGAGTTTCTTGTAGCCGCCGTCTGCGCTGAAGTCGATCAGGCTGTCGGCGTTGGTCAGGCTGCTCAGGTTGGAGTCGCCGGTGAGCTGCCACAGGCTGGTGTCGCGCAGGATGACGTCGGAGTGACTGCCGGTGGCTGTTTGTGCCGAGCCGACGACGATCGAGCTGGACAGGTCGATGCGTGCATTGCCGGCGGCATCCTCGCTCTTGCCGACGCCTTGCCATTGGCCGGTGCCCATGTCGGGAATGGCGCTGCCGTCGCTGGCCACCGAGCTGTCCACGTGCAGCCATTGCCCGCTGCCGCCGGCCAGGGTGCGGGAGAGGGCGATGTCGGCCGAGCCGGCAGTCGCGATGGTGGCGCCATCGCGGTTGCTCAATGTGGCGCGATCCATCTGTACCTGGCCGGGCAACGCCTCGGTACCTTGGGCGTAGAGGGCGGCAGATTGTTGGCCGTGGGCGGCGACCACCACCGAGCTCGCGTCGACGTGGCCGCCTTGCTTGGCTACCACGCCGTGGCCGAGATCGCCGCGCGTGTCGACGCTGACGCCGTCAAGTTGCACCTCGGCCTTGTTGCTGGCCATGACGCCCAGCGCCTGGCTGCCGCTGGTGCTCACGGTACTGTTGGCGGCGTCGAGCAGAGCGCCGGATTCCGCGCGCAGACCGTGGGACTGGATGCCCTGGGTGGCGATGCTGCTGTTGCTCAGGTTCAGCGTGGCGGTTTCGTCCTTGTGCTGCCGGCTGACCAGTGCACCGCCCGCATGATCTCCGAGGGTCTGCACGGTGACGTGATCGGCGTTGAGGCTTACGGCTCCCGGTTTGGCTGAGCCGATCCCGGCGTACAGGCCGACCGAGTATTGGCCTTCGGTCTTCACGCTGAGGTTGCTCAGCTGCATGCTGCCGCCATCGTCCACCGCTGCGCCGTAGGCCTGCGAGCCCTGGGTCAGCACGCTGGTGCCGTCGGCCACCAGCAGGGCGCCGGGATTGCGTGCCGTCAGGGCGTGGGGGAAGGTCAGGTTGCTGGCGACCGGCGAGCCGTTGCCGGTGGTGGTCACCGAGCCGCCGTGGACGGTCACGGTGGCGCCCAGGTCGGCGATGATACCCATGGCGTTGTCGTTGCCGTGAGTGCTGACGGTGACGTCGCTGACGGTCAGGGTTGAGCCGGGGGCGACGAGGGAGGAACTGCCGGCCCCCAGCGCGGTGGAGTAATTGCCTGAGGTGGTGATGCTGCCCTGCTTAATCTCGACGTCGGCACCTTCGCGCACCTGGACACCGTAGCTGGTTTTGGGGGTGGTGGTGACGTCGCTCGCGGTCATCTTCAGGACGGAGCCGGCGCCTTCTACCATCACTCCGGGGGACCACGGGCCGGCAGCCCCTGGCTGGGCGTCCACCGAGATGCGGCTGTTGCTGACGGCTGCAATGCCGCCGCCGCTGATGTTCACGCCGATGGAGCGATTGCCGTCTACCTTGATGTCCGAGCGCGCGACAGTGCCCGTGGAGCCCGCGCCTTCGATGGAGACGCCATGGCCGTAGGTCAGCCCATGCACGTCCAGCACGGAGTTCTCCACCGTCACGCTGCCGCCTGCCATGGCCCGCGCGCCAGCGGCAGGGTTGGCAACACCGCCGGCCCCCTGCACCGTCGCACGGCTGTCCTTGAGCAGCACACTGCTGCCCGGTCCTTCGGCGCGCACGCCACCGACGTTGTTTCCGGAAACGGTGAGAACGCTGCTCGTCGCTTCGATCTGGCCGCCGCCCAGGGCATGCAAGGCCGCCGTTGTCGTGGTGGTCGTGGCGCCGCCGCTGGCCTGGATAGCGCTGCGGTCGAGCGTGATCCTGGCGCCGTCTTCGGCGCGCGCCGCGCTGGCGCTGCCGGCGCTGGTGCGCACCGTGGCTTGCTGCGCCTCGATGCTCGTACCGTTGCCGCTGGCGAGCAGACCATGGCTGAGGCTCAAGGGTTTTTCGCCATCCACCGGCGCCGCCGAGGACACTGCTGCGCCGCTGGTGCTGACGCTGGTGTCGCTATCGAGGTGCACCTGGGCTGCATTGCGCGCCCAGATGCCTACCGAGCCTTTGCCCGTGGTATCGAGCGAGCCTTCGTGGAAATCGATGCGGGTGCCTGCGCCGTCGGCCACCACGGCGTGGCCGTTGCCCCCGGAGGTGCTGATGGCGCTGTGGCTCAGCTTGGCGCTGGAGTCGCCGTCCGCCCGCACGCCATACGCGGAGCCGCCGCTGGTGGTGATCGTGGCGCCCTGGGCGTCAAGATGGCTTCCCGCGCCCAGGGTCACGCCGTGGGCGCCGCCAGTGGTGGTGCTGCGTGCACCGGAGGTGGCGATGGCTACAGTGTCGAGCGTGGCGCGGGCGTTGTTGTCCAGCGAGAGGCCCCGGGCGCCCCAGGACTGGGTGGTGATCGAGCCGCCGGCCATCGCCAGCGATCCGCCATCGACCGCGATGCCGAGGTTGTTGTTGCCCTTGGCGCCGCCGCCCACCAGCACGTCGACGTTGCTCAACCGCGCATCGCCATTGGTGCCGACGCGCAGGCCGGTCAGGTTGCTGGCGGTAATGGCCGCACCCGTGGTGGTCTTCGGGTCGAGCAGGATGCTGCTGGAGGCGATCGACAGGGAGCTGTTGTCGCCGACCTGCGCACCGGCCTGACCCAGTGCGTTCGGGGCGGTGTTGGCGCTGCTCACGATGCTGCCGTTGCCGAACACCAGGCTGTCGCCGCCTTCGACCTTCAGACCTGTGGTGGACGCGGCGGCGAGCTTCACGGTGACATTGTCATGGGTGCCATCCACGATCCCGACGGCGCCGGCGGCAGCCACGTTCACCATGGATGGCAGAGCGCCGAGCAAGGCACGGCTGGCGAACACCGCCGGCGCCTCATGGGCTGCCTGCAGCGCCAGGTCCAGGTAGGAGGGGGCGGGCGGGTCGAACACCGCGCCGGCCTCGGAGGGCTGGTTGAGATCCTCGGTGTCGGCCTCGACGACACTGTCCTCGGCTTCGGCCTCGATCATCCGCAGGCTGAACAGGCTGGCCAGCACCAGGCTGATAGCCTGGGCCAGGCGTGAGCGGCGCAGGTGGGCGAGGGGCGTGGTGCACAAAGAGGTTTTTCTACGGCTTTTCATGATGCGGCTCCATAGCGAGAGGGCTATGGCGCAAGCATCGGATCAGGCCGCTGGGGTCCCCATCATGGGCGCCTGAAAGCGGTGTAGTGGGAGCACTAGAAGCGCGGGCTACCCTTGGGAAGCTTGAGCTGGATCAAGGCGGCGACCTGTGCCCGGGTCGGGCTGCCGACCTCCAGTTCGCCGCCCAGCAGGCGGCACAGCCGATGGGCGAGGTGAATGCGCGCCTGGCTGCCCAGGCCGCTGAGCTGGGCGCGGATATCGCCGGCGGCTGGAGCATGGAACGTTAGGCGCCATTCCACTTCGCCATGCAGCAGGGGAGCGCCGCTGGCCGTGAGCTCCAGCGGGTGGATCCCGGCCTTGTCGAAACAGCGCAGCAGGACGCTGATCAGGCGCTGGTAGCGATTGGGATCGATCCAGCCCCAGACATCCTCCGGGTTGGCCTCGAAGCGCAACTGCGGGTGGGTAATCCGCAGGGCCTGCTCGGTCAGGCGGTTGAGTTCCTCGGATTGCGGGATCGCCAGCACGGTGCCGCGTTCCAGCTGGATCAGTTCCTGAAGGATTTCGAGCTTGTCGCGCAAGGTTGCCAGGTGCGGGTGAGCGGCGGCCAGCGCGTCGTCCTCGGGGTGGCGGGTTTGCGCTTGGGCGAGCAGGTGGCCCAGGCTGTCGGTCTCCGCGAGCAGGTCCTGGCCTGAGCTCAGGAGAAATTCAGTGCGGCTGGCGTACAGCGATTCCAGGTACGCCTTGGACTCCTGCAGTCGCTCGACGTAGCGCTCGTTCTCGGTGATGTCCACGTAAGAGGCGAGGACACCGATCACCTCGCCGGACTCTTCCTTCAATGGCACGCCGATCAGTCGCACGGTGCGACTCTCGCCCAGCGCGCGCATGCCGACGATCAGCGAAAACGTTTTGCCGCCTGCGGCACCCTTGAGGAATTCCTGCTGCGCCTGGGGTATCTGCGCCGGCTCGACCTTGCCGAGCTCGAACACGCGTGCACCGAGTAGTTCGTCCGGGCGTTTCTGGTAGACCTCGGCAAAGCTCTGGTTGCAGGACAGCAGCGTACCTGCGGTGCTCCACAGGCTGACCGGGTTGGGCAGGACTTCCAGCAGTTGCCTGAGCTCGTCGGTGCTGCTGGGAGGGGGCGTGGATGCATGGGAAAGGTGGCCGATCACGCCGTCACTGAGCAGCCCGCGTACCTTGGCGGCGTCCACCAGGTCGATCAGCGAGTCGGTCTGGGTCTTCTCCAGCAGGCGGGTCTTGTAGGTACTGACCGTGCGATCGCTGATGGCCAGTGCCTCGGCGATGTCCTTGACCCGGTAGCCCTGGGCCAGGTACTGCAGCACGGTGAGCTCGCGTGGGGTGATGTGTTCGCCCAGGCTGTCCGATCCGGGCGCGCCGCCCAGGCCGTCCGGCAGGCGTGCGGGGAACACCTGGCGGCCGCCGAGCACCAGTCTTACAGCCTCATCCAGCTCCTCGGGGCGGTCGCTCTTGTGCACGAAGCCACGGGCTCCCGCGCGCAACGCCAGGCTCTGGTAGTGCGCGCCGGCCAGTTGCGTGAACACCAGTGATTTCTGCCTGGGCACTTCATGGTGCAGGCGTTGCAGCAGTTCCAGCCCGCTCAGGCGCGGCAGGTCGAGGTCGAGTAGCAGCAGGTCGGGATGCAGGCGGCGCACCAGTTCGTGTGCATGACGGCCGTCCATGGCTTCGCCGATGACCTCGTGCCCGGCGGCGTTCAGGCGCTGGCGCAGGGCGGCGCGAACGAAGGGTTGCGGGTCGGCGATGACGATGCGGCTCATCCTGGGCTTCCTGCGCGGATTGGTCGTGCAGCAAGGGTAGTCCAGCTTGCGCCTGATCAGACGAGGCAGACCAGCGGGCGCAGGGCGAGGGCACTCAGGTACAGCCCCAGGCCGAACACCGTGTGGGTGATCAGGCTGTGCAGGCGGGCCTTGGTCGGATTCGCAGTCTTACTGGCGGCGATGCCCAGGCCCAGCGCCGGTTGCATCAGCAAGAAGGGCATGGCCACGGTGACCACGCCGAAAAGCAGCGCCGGCAGCAGGGTCGGCCGGCACAGCCAGGCGCTGCCGGTCAGCGCGACCAGCACGACGGCGAAGACAATCCCGGTCAGGTAGTGGATGGCCCAGCCCAGCGGCCGTTCGCCGGTTACCGGTGAGGCTTTGCCGATGGCGGTGTGGCGGAACTGACCGCGCGGCATGTGGCCGATCCAGCGGCCGACCAGGGCGTAGTCCAGAGAGGGCACGCCGAGCACGCGCCGGCGCAGGACGGTCCAGCCGTCCATCAGCAGGGTGGCGCCAATGCCGATGGCGATAGTGGTGAGGAAGGTCGAGAGGGGCATGGCTGATTCCTTCGAGTGAGTCGATGGAACCAGCATCCCGGTTCAAGTGGACTTGAGGTCAAGCCCCGCTGGCGATGCGTCGGCTCAGGTTGGAGCCCAGCACATAGAACACCCCGCCGCCGACGATAAAGGCACCGAGCATGACGAAGACCCAGTGCGGCGCAAACAGCGAGAGGAAGAGCCCCACCAGGATCGGTCCGAAGGCACCGCCCAGGTTCGCCAGATTCTGCGTGCCGTAGTACACGCCGCGCAGGTGCTGCGGGGCGATGCGGTCGATGAACATGTACTCGGCGGGAATCACGATGATCTCGCCCAGGGTGAACACCACCATCGCCAGCCCCCAGTGCCACAGGCTGTGGGACAGGCCGAAGCCGACGATGCCCAGCACGAACAGCCCCAGGCCGACGATCAGCCAGCGTTGCAGGTGCTCGTTGCCGATGCGCTTGCCCAGCAGGTACTGCAGGGCGATCACCGTGACGGCGTTGACTCCCAGCAGCGTCTGGATTACCTGGTAGGCGTATTCTGCCGTGCCGGTAGCCACCAGGTACTGCGACAGGTAGGCGGAGAACTGGCCGAACACCACGGCGGTGAGCACGCCGCCGATGGTGAAGTACATCAGCCGATGGTCCTTCGTCAGCACGCCCAGCACCGCGATGAACGAGGGCGGCGCCACGCCTTCGGCCGGGCGCATGCCGCGGTCGCCATAGCGCAGGAAAGCGAGCAGGAAGAGGGTGCCCAGAAGCGCCGAGAGCACGAACGGCAGGTGCTGGCTCCAGTGCGCCAGGGCCGCGCCGATGAAGGGGCCGATGGCGTACGCGAGGTTGATCAGCGTGTAGCGGATGGAGAACGCGCGGCCCTGCTCACCGGCCGGCAGCAGGCGGCCGAAGATGGTCTTCACCACCACGTCGGTGACCGAGTAGGCGAAGTTGAAACCCAGCAGGAACAGGAAGAACAGCCACAGCTGGCTGGTCAGCAGCATGCCGGCGAAGGCGGCGACGAAGCAGCTGCCGAAGCCGAGGATCAGGCGGAAGCCGGGCATCCGGTCGATCAGGAAACCGCCGTAGAGGCTGAGCAGCGAGCCGCCGAACAGCGCGCCACCCATGATCAGGCCGATGCGGTCGACGCCCAGGCCGAAGCGGGTCGAGAGGTAGATCACCAGATAGGGCAGGGTGATGGCGCGGCCCATGGTGAGGAGGAAGGTGCCGCACAGCAGCAGGTTGACCTGTAGCGGGTAACGCTTGAGCGCGGCGAGCATTCCATGCCTCGGCTGTCGGTGGGAACGGTTGGGCTCCCGATCCTATCAGCACCGACTTGGTGCATGGCAAGCGCCGAAGGCTCTGGCGAGCCCTCGGCGTGTCCGCTGGGTCAGCTTTTGCCGTGCTTGCCCTGGGCCTTCAGCTCGGCAACGGTCTTGCCACCCACGCCCCAGGCGTCGGTGGCGATTTCCTGGATCACCACGTAGGTGGTGGACGGCGGCTTGCGCAGCACGCGCTCCAGCAGTTCGGTGACGCCTTCGATGAGCTGGCGGCGCTCGTCGGCAGTGACGCCTTCGTCGGTGACCTGGATGTTTACGTAGGGCATGGAGGATCTCCGTTGTTGTTGTGAAGGTTGGCTTACCAGACGCCGGTGGTGGAGCCACCGTCGACGTTGAGGATGGTTCCGCTGACGAAGGTCGAGTCGGTCAGGTAGAGCACTGCGTCGACGATATCCTGCGGGCTGCCGATCTCGCCACTGGGGGCGAGGCCGCGCAGGAAGGCTCGGGTGCCTTCGTCGTCGGGATGCAACGGAGTTTCGATGATCCCCGGTGCGACCGCGTTGACCTGCACGTGGGACGCCGCCAGCTCCAGGGCCAGGCCGCGCACCGCGCTGTTCAGGCCGCCCTTGATCAGCACCGGCAGCAGCGCCGGCACCTTCACGTTGGGTTGCATGGCAATGGAGGCGGTGATGCTGATGATGTGACCCGAGCGGTTGGCGGCCATGTGCTTCGCGGCGGCTTGCGATGGGTAGAAGAAGCCCTTGAGGTTGGTATCGACGATGGCTTCGAGTTCTTCCTCGGTGTAGTCCTCCACCGGCTTGGCGATGAAGATGCCGGCATTGTTGATCAGAATGTCCACCTGGCCGAAGGCCTCGATGGCCTGGGCGAACAGGCGCCTGGCGGTATCCGGTTGGGCGATGTCGCCGGCCACGGCGAGGAAGTTGTGCGGGTTGCCCAGTTTGGCCGCCGCTTCCTCCAGACGCGCCTGGGTGCGGGCGTTGCCGACCACGTTGTAGCCGCGCTCCAGGTAGGCGCGGGCAATGGCGAAGCCGAGGCCGCTCGAGGCGCCGGTGACGATGACGGTCTTGCTCATGGTGGTTTCTCCGAGAGTGGGGCGGGGCGGTGTGCCCGCGTCTTGGAGGCCAATCTAGGCTGCAATCAAGGATTGAAAAATGAGGCCGAAGACATTTGAATTGATACCTTGTGTAATCAATCGAGCCGCACCATGCCCCGCCATTTCGACGACCTGCAACTGGGCAGCATCGAGCTGTTCTGCCTGGCGGCGGAGACCGGCAGCTTCACCGCCGCCGCCAACGGGGCCGGCATCACGCCCGCTGCGGTGAGCCGCTCGGTGGCGCGGCTGGAAGAGCGCCTGGGCGTGCGCCTGTTCGTCCGCACCACGCGGCAGATGCGTCTGACCGAAGACGGCCGCAACTACTTCGAACAATGCCGGCAGGCGCTGACTCAGCTGGTGGATGCCGAACGTGCGGTCAGCGGCGGCCAGAGCATCGCCTCCGGGCGCCTGCGCATCAGTGTGCCAACGCCCTACGCGCATTACCGCTTGTTCCCTCGGCTGCCGGAGTTCCGCCGGCGTTATCCGCAGGTGCAGGTGGAGGTGCATGTCAGCAACCGCAATATCGACTTCGCCAATGAGGGTTACGACCTGGCGATCCGTGGCCGCGACCCGGCGGATTCCAGCCTGGTGGCGCGGCGCCTCGAGGAAGCGGAGAACGTGGTGGTCGCCACGCCCGAGTACCTCGCGCGTGCCGGCACGCCGCAGACGCCGGATGACCTCGCCGCGCACGAATGCATCCAGTTCGAGCTACCGAGCACCGGCCGACGCGTGCCCTGGTCCTTCCGGATCAACGGCAAGGCGGTGGAGATCGAGACGACTGGCAGCCTCACAGTACTGGAGGATTACCTGGCCACCGCGACCCTGGCCAAGTGCGGCGGAGGGGTGATGCAGGCGTACCGCTTTACCGTGCAGGAAGAACTGGAGAGGGGCGAGCTGGTTGAAGTGCTGACGGACTACGGTCAGACGACACGGCCATTCCTGCTGATCTACCCCCACGCGCGCCATGTGCCATCGCGGGTGCGAGCGTTCATCGAGTTCATGCTGGAGACACGTAACGGCGGTGTATCCCCGTAGCGGGCCTTGCCCGCGATCGCACGCTTGGCGCGCTCCCACAGGCTGGTTACGTTACTCCGGCAGACGCAGGTGACTTTTCGAGAAATTAGATACGAAGTATTCGCATTTACAAACAATTTACATCTGCATACACTTCGGTTCCCCGTCGGCGTCCACCACGTCGGCATTCGCCAACCCGAGTCATTGCGCCGTCAGAGCGTAAATCTCGTACCGAAGGATCTTCCAGCAGATGAAAGACGTGGCCTCGGGCGCGCTCCTGCTCAGTCTCTCCACCCTTGCTCTCTCCGCGGTCGCCGCCCCCGTGGCCATCGACCTGCCCAAGCAGCCCCTGGCCGCTTCCCTGGAGCAATTGCAGTCCGCAACCGGAATGCGGATTTCCTATGACCGTGCCCAGATCGCCAAGATTGGCGCGCCGGCACTCAAGGGCAACATGGAGCCGGGCGAGGCACTCGATCGTCTGCTGGCGGACAGCGGCCTGCAGGGCACGGTCAACGGCAACAGCGCACAGGTCAGCGGTGCCGTGCGCGGTGGCGCATCGGGCAATGACAGCGTCGACCTGGGTGCCACCGAGGTCGTCGGCGCCGCCCCTGTGGCGCCGGGCACCACCGAAGGCACCGGCTCCTACACCACCGGCGTGATGCAGACTTCCACCAAGCTGAACATGACTGTCCGCGAGACGCCGCAGTCGGTGAGCGTGGTCACCCGGCAGCAGATGGAAGACCAGAACATGCAGGACCTGGACGACGCGATCCGCGGCGTCACCGGCATGACTGTCCAGCAGTACGGGCCGGCGCGAGTGAGCTACGCCGCGCGTGGCTTCGATGTCGACAACATCATGTACGACGGCCTCGCCACCAGCATTTCCACCTACACCCAGGACGTGATTTCCGCCGCAGACCTGGCGATGTTCGACCGCGTCGAAGTGGTGCGCGGCGCCACCGGCCTGATGCAGGGCGCGGGCAACCCGGCCGCCGCCGTCAACATGGTGCGCAAGCGCCCGACCCAGGACTTCCACATGAGCCTGGAAGGCAGCGCCGGCACCTGGGACCGCTACCGCAGCCAGGTCGACGTGTCCGGCCCGCTGAACAGCGAAGGCACCCTGCGCGGCCGTGCGGTGGCCGCCTACGAGACCCGCGATAGCTTCCAGGACGTGGTCAGCGGTGAGCGTGGCGTGCTCTACGGCATCACCGAGGCCGACCTGAACCCGGACACCACCCTGACCCTGGGTGCGTCCTACCAGAACGACAACAAGAACGACAACTGGGTAGGCCTGCCAGCGCCGCTGGGTGGTCGTCACCTGGACCTCAAGCGCTCCGACTACTACGGTGCCGACTGGTCCTACTGGGATACCACCACCACCCACCTGTTCGGCGACGTGGTGCACCGTTTCGACAACGGCTGGCAGATGAAGGTCGCCGCCGACAAGCTCTGGGCGCGCATCGACATGCTCGGCCTGTACAACAGCTGCTACTACACCGAAGGCTGCCCGACCATGATCCAGGGGCCGGGCAAGTACGCCTACACCGACGACCACCAGAGCTACGACGCCTTCGCCAACGGCCCGTTCCAGGCCTTCGGCCGTGAGCACGAACTGGTATTCGGCGGCAGCTACCGCGAAGAGCGCTTCGACGGCCACGGCGGCTGGGGCGACCTGACCTACAACGACGGCTCGCCGGTGACCCCGTTCGACCCGACGAAGTGGGACCCCAGTTCGGTGCAGAAGCCAAACATCGACATGAGCCTCTGGAACATGAAGCTCGACCAGGAGCAGAAGGGCGCCTACGTCACCACCCGCCTGAACGTCGCCGACCCGCTCAAGGTCATCCTCGGCGGCCGCCTGGATTGGTACGAGGCCGACCCGCACAACGACACCGGCACCCAGAAGGTCACCCGCAACGTCACCCGCTATGCCGGCGTGGTCTACGACCTGAACGACGTCTATTCGGTCTATGCCAGCTACACCGACATCTTCAAGCCGCAGAGCAACTTCGATTCCAGCGGCAGCCTTCTCGACCCGATCACCGGCAAGAACTACGAGATAGGCCTGAAGGGCGAACACTTCGGCGGCACGCTGAACACCCAGCTCGCGCTGTTCCAGATCGATCAGGAAAACCGCGCCACGGACGACACCAGCGGTCCCTCGCCGTGCCCCAGCTCGCCGACCTCGATCTACTGCTCGCGGGCTTCGGGCAAGGTGCGCAGCCAGGGCGTGGACATGGAAGTCAGCGGTGCCATCACCGAGAACTGGCAGGCCATGGCCGGCTACACCTACGTCGACGCCAAGTACAAGCACGACAGCAACGAGGACAACGTCGGCAAGCCGTTCGACCCGAGCAAGCCGCGCCACCTGTTCAAGCTCGCCACCAGCTACACCCTGCCGGGCGAGCTGCACCAGTGGCGCGTGGGCGGCAACCTGGTAACCCAGAGCCAGACCGAGGACACCACCACCGGCTTCCAGCAGGGCGGCTACACGGTGACCAACGCCATGCTCGGCTACAAGGTCAACGAGAACATCGACACCCGGGTGAACTTCAACAACATCTTCGACAAGTACTATTACAGCGGCATCAGCTTCGGCAACCTGAACTATGGTGAGCCGCGCAACCTGATGTTCACGGTGAAGTACTCGATGTGATCCGCCTGGCCTGAACGAAAAAGCCCCGCATCGCGGGGCTTTTGTTTTTCGTAGGACCGAGGGGGACGCCTAGTTCTTGCTGGCGAACAATCCTCCGGCGGCTCCGGTAGGGGGCGGTTCGCGAGCAAGCTCGCTTCTACAGGGGGGGCACGTGCGGTCGTCAGGGCCGTAGGGCCCACAACGCGCCAGCGTTATCCGCCGCGGATAGCCTGTTCCAGGTTATGCACCCTACACTCCTGCAGATGACGGACCTGTAGGAGGGCCATGCCCGCGAACGCGCCGGCAAGGCGCGCTTACGCCCGACCTTCAGCCTTCTCGAACAGCGCCAGCAGGTCCGTCAGCGTGCTTTCCAGGTACTCGCCGGCACGGTAGGCAGGCTTGAGTGCCTCACCGCCTGTCACCACCTTCAGCGGCCGTTCGATGAAGCGGCCCACCGGCTGGAAATCACCATCGAGCACCAGCGCCACCGGAATCAGGATGCGCTCCAGCGTCATGCGTTCGCGCAGGTCGTCCTCGGCGCGGCCCTTGGTGATCACCGCCAGCTCCACGCGTGGTTGCAGGCGTTGCAGGTGGTCCATCACGGTGATGTTGATCTGGCAGTCCGGACACCACATCTCGCCAGCGATCAGCAGGTGGTAGCGGCCTTCGACGGCCTGGATGCGGCGCAGGGTATCGGCGCTGATCGTGCCGGGCTCGGCCAACTGCTGCTGGACCTTGCGCACGCCGGCGATCTCGTCGGGCAGGCCGTGGGCGACGAAGGCGTCGAAGCCCTCGCCGATGGAGAAGAGTTCCTCGAAGGAGGCCATGGGGATTTCCTTGAACGGGTAATGGCCCATCCCAGCAGAAATCCCCGCGGCGGGCAATCAGCTCTTGGCGGTCTGCGCCTTGGCTGCCGCCAGGTAGGGCGCCAGGCGGCGGCCCATTTCCTCGCCCAGGGCCTGCAGGCCGCTGAGCGGACGGACCATCACTTCGAACTCGACGATCTTGCCGTTCTCGTCGAAGCGGACCATGTCGATACCCTTGAGGTCCTTGCCGTTCACCGTGGCGCTGAACTCCAGCACCACGTTGAGGCCGTCTCCGGTGGCCAGCTCGCGGTGGTAGGTGAAGTTCTCGAACACCTGCAGCACGGTGTTGAGGATGGTCGAGACCACCGGCGCGCCGGGATAGGGCGAGTGCGCCATGGGCGAGCGGAACACCGCGTTGGGCGCCAGCAGCTGCGGCAGGTTGGACAGGTTCTGGGCAGCCACCATCTGGTGCCAGCTGGCCAGCGAAGCGGCGGCCTGGGGATGCAGGTTCAGTGCGGTCACGGGAATACCTCCTGAGAGTTCTTGTTGTTCACTCAGGACGATACGGCCGGCCCGGCAGGTCGCTCAATGATCGGAAATGACAGAAGACTGATCCTGGCGCACAGCGCCTTCAGTGCGTGGCCGGGCTGATCAGGTAGCTCACCAGCTGCGGGTCGTCCCCCGGCTCGATGCTCTGCACCGGACGCGGCAGGTCGGCAAACACGGCTTTCCAGAAGGCTGCCGCCACCTCGTCCTGGGAATAGAAACGCACCAGCCAGGGGCCGGGATTGCCCAGCAGCATCTGGTTGGCCAGCGCGCGGCCGATTCCCAGGCGCCGGTACTTCTTCAGCACGAACAGGTCCGACAGCTCCAGCGCGTCGATGCCCGGCAGCTCGCTGCCTTCCACCAGCAGGAAGCCGGCAATGAAGCCGTCGGCGAGGATCAGGTTGGCGCTCCACTCCGGCTCGCTCCAGTAGCGCGCCAGGTGCTCCTCGTGGATGTAGAAGCGGCCGTCGACCTCGACGTCCTCGTCTTCCCAGTCCGACGACTCGTAAGCGTAATACTGGTAGAGGTTGCGGATCAGGTCCTGGTGCTCAGGGCCGGCCTGCACCAGCTGGATGGAAAGATCGTTCATGGTCGAGGGCTCGCGGGGAGGCGGAAGAGGGCGGGTGATCGCCATTGTCGCCCATTCCCGTGGCAATGCCAGTGGCAGACGGGTTTGAACCGCGCCGCGGCGGGGTGCGATGATGCACGCGCCTTCACCTTCGAGACCCACCGTGCGAACCGACAGCCGCCTCTCGCGCATGCTCCACGTGCTGCTGCACATGGCCCGCGACGACCAGCCCGTGACCTCCGAGCGCATCGCCCAGATGCTCGGCACCAACCCGGCCGTGGTGCGGCGGACCATGGGTGGCCTGCGCGAGGCCGGCTACGTGCGCTCGGAGAAGGGCCACGGCGGCGGCTGGACGCTGGACTGCGACCTGGCGCAGGTGACGCTGCTGGATGTCTACCGCGCGGTGGGCAGCGAGCGCCTGTTCGCCATGGGCTTCGACAACGTGCACCCGGACTGCCTGGTGGAAAAGGTGGTCAACGCCGCCCTTCAGGACGCCATGGAGCAGGCCACCGCCATCCTCCTGGAGCGCCTGGGCGCCGTGTCCCTGGCTGATCTGGCCGAACGCTTCACGGCGCTTTACCCGAAAGACCACTGATGATTCCTGGCTGAAATGCCGGTCGATGACCGGCGTTGACCCTGTGCGCTCAATCAGGTTACTTTAAAAGTAACGAAAGATACCAAGCCCACCAGGAACCTCCCATGATCGATCTCTTGAACTCGCCGCTGGCCGGCGCGCTGTGGACCTGCCTTGCCCTGGCCATCGCCGCCTCCGCGCTGTCCATGACCGTCACCCAGACCGAACTCTTCGCACCCCTGCGCGCACTGGCCTGGAAGGTCCACCCGCAGGTCGGCCACCTGTTCCAGTGCTTCTACTGCTTCAGCCACTGGGTGGTGATCGCCGGCACGCTGGTCTACCGTCCGGTAGTGATCGCCAGTGGCTGGGCGCCGGTCGATTGGCTGGTGGCGACCTTCTTCACCATCGCCCTCACCGCAATGTTCTGCGGGCTGCTGTTCAAGGTGTTCCTCACCGCCATGGCCAAGGCCGTCAGCGAGCGGGAGCTGAAGAAGCTGTTCGCCAGCGAGTGACCAGAAAGGACTCTGCATGACCCCCTCCGAACTGTTGGCCCCGTTCCACGACCCCGCCGCCGCCGCGCGCTACGCGGAAAACCCGCCGCGCTTCGTCCCCGGCCTGTTCGACCTGCATCGCATGGCAGCCATCCTGCTGGCCGAGCAGGCGCCGCACGACGGCCACCTGCTGGTACTCGGCGCGGGCGGCGGCATGGAGTTGCGCGCCTTTGCCGAAGCCCAGGCGGCCTGGCGCTTCACCGGCGTCGACCCATCTGCCGAGATGCTCGCGGTGGCGGCACAGATGCTCGGGCCGAACGCTGGGCGCGCTGACCTGCAGCAGGGCTACATTGACGACGCACCGCCGGGGCCGTTCGATGGCGGCGCCTGCCTGCTGACTCTGCACTTCCTGCCCGAGGTGGAGCGCCTGCGCGTGCTGCGCGAGATCCACGCCCGATTGAGTCCCGGCGCTGCCTTCGTCATGGCGCATCTCTGCGCGCCGCAAGGCG
Organism: Pseudomonas sp. NPDC086581; assembly: GCF_044746165.1. NCBI lineage: Bacteria > Pseudomonadati > Pseudomonadota > Gammaproteobacteria > Pseudomonadales > Pseudomonadaceae > Pseudomonas > Pseudomonas sp. NPDC086581. The sequence goes on from NZ_JBIVBR010000018.1 coordinate 23,723, forward strand.
CTGGCGAGCGGGCCCGCTGGCTGTCGCGCTATGCCGAGTTCGCCGTCAGCGCGGGGATGGAACCCGCCAGCGCGCAGCAGGCTCGCAGCGCCGTGGATGCGCACCTGAACATCCTCACGCCCGAGCAGGACGAAGCGCTGCTCTGGGAGGCCGGCTTCGGCCGCATCGAAACCTTCTACGTCGGCTTCGCCTTCCGTGGCTGGGTCGCGCTCGCCTGAAGCTGACCTCTGCTAGGCTGGCATCCCGTTTTGCGCTGGACGCCAGTCGATGCAGATTCCTGCCACCCACGTCATCCACCAGGCCGAGCACTGGCTGCTCAACCATCATCTGGCGTCCGCCTTGCCGGGCTACCTGATGCTCGGTTCGAAGCAGTCGGTGGATTCCCTGGCTGACCTGCCGGAAGCCGCGCTGGCGGAAATGGGCGTGCTGATGGCGAAGGTGCAACGCGTCCTCGAAACAACACTGCATCCCAAGTGGCTGTACATCGGCCGTTTCGGCCATTCGCCGGGCTTGCCGATCCACTTCCATTTCATCCCGGTTTACGCCTGGGTCGAGGAAGCGTTCTGGGCCGATGAGCGTTATCGGTTGCTCGGCGAGTTTGCGCATATCGAGGACGCGGCCACCCAGACCGACGGCGCCGAACTGACCCTGTTCGTCTGGCGTGAATTTGGCGAAGCGCCGATACCGCCAGCGGTGCAGGGGCCATCGATTGAACAGGTGATCGAGCGGCTGCGTAGTCGTTTTTCCTGAGTCTGCGCTTGTGCCGTGAGGCTGGCAGGAGCGACTAAGCTTCGGAGAGCCAGCGCCGCCGGGTGCTGGATCAGCGAGCGCTGGCCATGCGAATCATCCTCACCCTGTTCTTTGTATTGCTGCTGGGCTGCACTCATTCGCCTGCATCCCGAGGGCTCAAAGTCGACAACCAGAGAGGGCTCCCCGAGCCGAAGTTGCAGTACCTGGGAGTCGGCGGCTGGCTGATCCACTGGGGCGGCGAAGGCGTGCTGATCGCGCCGATGTTCTCCAATCCGGGCCTGCCGGGCTTCCCGCCGCTTTTTGTGTCCGCCGACGAGAAGCGCATCGCCGATTACATGCCTCACGCGGATGACGTCACCATGCTGCTGGTAGGGCACGCTCATTACGACCATCTGCTCGACGTGCCGACGATAATGGATCGGTATACACCCAAGGCCAGGGTATTCGGTTCGGAAACGATGGCGCACATTCTCCGTGCGCACCGCAGCGAGAACGACCCCCGGCCGCTGGTGGACCCGGCGCGTATCGTCGAGCCGAGCGGAGCCGAAATCGCGCCGGTAGGCCTGCCTGGCGTCAGGGGGACCTGGTTCTATTCGATCCGTGGCCGCATGCGTGACGGGGATACAGCGCAAGACCTCCCCGAAGGGCAGCCGCTGGGACGCATCCGGGCCATGCCGATTGCCAGTGAGCATGCCGGGCACGTGTTTCGTTACAACTTCCTGCCAGGCGCCTACGACGACGATCTCGGTCGGGTGCCCACATACATCCGTGACTGGAAGCTCGGCCATCATACCTTCGCATGGTTGATCGACCTGCTCGACGAAGCGGGCCGGCCGGTCTATCGCATCCATTTCCAGGACAGCGCGGCGAACCCTCCCTACGGCTTTCCGCCGCTGCTGGCGGACAGCAAAGCAGTGGATGTCGAGATACTCTGTGCGGCCAGTTGGAACCAGGTGGACTACTACCCTAATGGACTGCTGCAGGTGACCCGCCCCAGCCTCGTCCTGCTTGGGCACTGGGAGAACTTCTTCGGCAACGACCCGGGCGAACCGGCACGAACCATTCCGTTGCTGAATTACGCTGGCCTGATCGAGAACATCGAGGACTCGGGATACGCCGGGCGATACAAGGTTCTCGAACCATTGTCCGAGGTTGCCTTTCCGGCTCCAAGGTGAGCCACCGCTTGGCAGGGCGCGACAAGGTGGCTCCGCCTTTGCGGCCGGTACTAGAAAGTAATCTTCTTTTTCTCCAGGGCGCTGCCCTTGCGGTCGTAGTAGCGGACGACCAGGTCTGTAGGCGAAACCTCCAGGCGGGCGTAGTTGTCGTCTGAGTGGACCTGGGTCAGGCGCTTGCTGACGTATTGCTGCGGAGCGGTTCCCTGCAATGCGCTACCGAAAGCGAACTGATGCTCCTGCATATGCGCGGTTGGCCAGTAGAAGGACGAGGACACCACGAAGTGAACTGCAAAACTACTGTCGTTCTTGAGCTCCAGTCGGCCGGCGAAAGAGCAGTGGACGTCTCCGGAGACGAAGACGACCTTGCGAATACCCTTTGTCCGAATGTGTTCCAGTATGGTTTGCCGCTGCGCTTGGAAACCGCCCCACTTGTCGTCGTTCTCCGCAGCCATGTCGGGGAAGATGGGCACTGAAGTGACCACCAGTTTCACGCGGGCGGACTGGTCGTCGAGCCAATCGAGCAAGGCTTTCATCTGCGTCTGGCTGATCATCTGGTGTCGGCTCGGATCATCCGGCGCGATGACCCGCTCGGTGCGCGAATCCATGACGAACCAGTCGGCGCAGCCATCGCTGAAGCTATACCAGTACCGGCGCGGAATCCCGTCGAGGCGGCCATCGGGTGTTACATTCAGCAGCGGGCTGTGGCTGCACTGATAGATCTGGTAGGCATACATTGCGTTGGTGAACAGCGTGGTCGCCGACTTGCGCTTGGCGCCCTTGGGCCAGTTGTCCTCGATTTCGTGATCATCCAGGATCATGTAGGTCGGCACATTCGCCATCAGTTTGCGGATGTAGGGTTGAGAGAAGACTGACCGGTAGCGTTCCAGGTACTGGAGAATGGTGGTGTCCGGGGCGATGAAATTCAGATCGTCCGCGTAGATCTGATCGCCGATCATCATCAGGCCGTCGACTGGTTCGGTCTTGCGCTTTTCCAGTATCGAGCGGAACAGCTTGTCGCCACGGTCGTCGAACAGCGTTTGTTCGAACAGCCTCAACAGGTAGCGACAGGATCCGACGGCGTAACGTCGTGGTGCGAGATCGTTGGCAGGGCTAGTGCTGAAACTATCGTATAGGCCATCGTCCGGGGTGGGCCACTCGAAGGTTTTTTCATCGATTGCAGGCAGGCTCTCCAATTCAGTTTCGGCGAAGAACCAGCAAGCCTGATATTCATAGCGGGTGGCTGGAGTAAGCCCTTGCGGCACGAGCACGCCGGTAAAGTCGAAGTTCAAGGTCAGCTTGTTGAACAGCGGCTTGGACCAGCTACCACCGGCGGGGCGCCAGCGCAGTATCGCGAAGCAACGTCGGAATCCGTCGCCCTCGCGCTCCTGGCTGCCGCGCAGAAAGATGCGCACGAGGTCGGTCGAGGTATGGCCCACGATGGGACCCACGGTCGGTTGATTGAGCTTCATGAAGGGATCTCCGCTTCCTTGAAAGGGACCCGCTCCAGGAAAGCCATGCCTCGACATTAACGCCCGCAAAGCTCCGTCATCGTGCACGACCTGGAGGCCGCCGGTGCATGCCGGTGGGCATGCTTCAGATGGCATAGACGGTTTTCCGCAGATTTGCCTGCCGGGCTCAGACGGATCTGACCGACGCCAGCAACCAGTCATGGAACAGCTGCGCCGCCGGCGACAGCTGGCGGTGGCGCAGGGATACCAGGTACTCGCCGCGCTCCGTGACCATGGCGAGGTCCGTCACCCGCTGCATCTCGCCATTGGCCACCGCCTCGTCGGCCATGAAGCCCCAGGCCAGGCCGATGCCCATGCCCTGCTGGACGGCGCGGTAGGCGAGGGTGAGCTGGTTGAACACCGGGTCGCTCTCCGCCGGCTGGTAGTCCTTGCCGAAGTGGCCGAACCAATCGTGCCAGTCCAGGCAGCTCCAGGCCGAGGTATCCAGCTGCACCAGGGGGGCCGCGGCGAGCTGGTCGAGGGTGGTGATGCGGGATGCGTCGAAGTCCGGCCGGGCCACCGGGTAGACCACCTCCGGCAGCACGAAGCGGCTGTTCAGCGTGGTCCAGTCGCCGGCGCCGTAGAGGATGCCCAGGTCGAAATCCACCAGGCTGGCTTCGTCGATCTCGTTGATTGCGTGCACGTGCACGGCGATGCCGGGGTGGGCCTTGTTGAATTCGATCAGCTTGGGAAATAGCCAGAACTGCGCCAGTGCATGGGTCGCCAGCACCGACACGGCGTTGCTCTGGTGCACATTACGGATGCGCCGCACGCTGTGTTGCAGGCGATCGAGCAGCATGTCGACAGTGGTTAGCAGCTCCGCGCCAGCGGCGGTCAGGGTGACACCGCGTGGTTTGCGCTCGAACAGCGGCACTTTGAGGCTGTCTTCCAGTGCGCGCATCTGCTTGCTCACCGCGCTCTGGGTGAGGAACAGCTCCGTGGCGGCCTGGGTGAAGCTGCCATAGCGGCCCACGGCCTCGAAGGTGATGAGGGTTTCCAAGGGCGGCAGGGTTCGCAGGTAACGGCTGATGACGGCTCTCCGGTGAAAGGCCTTAGGTATTCCTTGTGGGAATGCCTCGGTGCGGATTTATCCTTGGTCAGAACCTACCACAACCGCTACCGTGGCGGCTCTTTATGGGCATTCACTGATGTATCGAGGTTGTTGGGGATGAAGCGCGGGGTGGTCTACGCAGGCATGGCAGGGGCAATCTGGGGCGGGGTGATCCTCGCGCCGTCGCTGGTGCCGGAATTCAACCCGCTGCTCATCAGCTCTGTGCGTTTCGCGCTGTATGGCGCCATCTCGCTGCTGATCGCGCTGCCCGTGGCCCTCGGCCTGCTGCGCCGGGTCAGCCGCGAGGACCTGTCGCTGCTGATTCGCCTGTCCCTGGCCGGCAACCTGCTGTACTTCGCGCTGCTGTCGGCGGCGGTGCAGTTCGCCGGAGTGGCGGCGGCCTCCCTGATCAACGGCATCATGCCGCTGGCGATCAGCTACCGCAGTCGTTCGGAACAGGACTCGCTGCCGCTGTCGCGGATGAAGATGCCGCTGGCGCTGGTGGCGCTGGGCATCCTCTGCATCATCCTTGATCCATCGGCGCTGATGGCTGCCGGCAGTACACCGGGCGAGCGCATCCTCGGCATCGTCTGCGGTTTCTCGGCGGTGGCCTGCTGGTCCTGGTTCGCCACCGCGAACGCTCGCTACCTGAAGGCCAGCCACTTCAACAGCCACGAATGGTCGACCCTGACCGGCGTGGTCACCGGCGTCATGGCTGTGGTGCTGGCAGGCGTGGGCGTGTTGATCGCGCCGCAGGCGGTGCCGACCGGTATTTCCTCGGAGCGCTGGATGGTGTTCCTCTGGGTCTCGCTGTTCCTCGCCATCTTCGGCTCGTGGGTTGCTAACGGCTTGTGGAACGCCGCGACGCGCCGCCTGCCGATGAGCCTCGGTGGCCAGTTGATCGTCTTCGAAACGCTGTTCGCCTGCGCCTATGCCTACATCAACGAGCAGCGGCTGCCCGGTCCGGTGGAGGCGCTGGCGATCGTCCTGCTGACCGTCGGCGTGCTCTGGGCCATCGGCCTGCACCGTGCGCCGGCTGAGGTCCCGGCGCGCGCGGTGGAGTCCTGAGTCAGGCCTTCGGGCTGCCTTCCAGGCGCGGGCTCCAGTCTTCCACCGCACCATTCTCCAGGCGCCGCGACAGGGTGCGGCGCCAGTTCGGTGGTAATGGCAGTTCCAGGCATTCGCGCAGCACGTCGGCGTCCACGCGCTTGTCGAACAGCACGGCGGAGAGCCGTTGCAGCGACCATTCGGTATAGGGTCGTTCGACCAGTTCGAGCGTCGCTCCGGCGGCCACCGAGCCTTCCTCCAGCACCCGGTAGTACCAGCCGGTGCGTCCCGATTCCTGAACCCGCAGGGCCATCTGCGCCACGTCGAAGCGGTCGTTGAGCTTCCAGCAGGGCATGCGCCCCTGGGACACCTCCAGCAAGGCCGTTCCGGCGCGGATGCGGTCGCCCAGGCAAAGGTCCGCTTCGGTCCAGCCGGTGGTGCTGAAGTTCTCGCCGAACGCGCCGGGCTCGCCCAGCAGCGGGTGCGCGCCCAACTCGGCGGCCCAGTCTGCGTAGTGCTCGCGGGGGTAGTGGTGGATAGCCTTTTCGATGCCGCCGTGGACGCGCAGGTCGCCCTGCTCGTCGCTCTCCAGCCCCAGCGTGGTCACTGCCAGAATGGCCTGGCGCGGTTGCTTGGCGATGGCGCTGCGCGAACCGGGCCGGGTGAAGGGCACGGCTTGGCCGGTGAGGAGGGCGTCGAGGAAAACGGCGGGCAGGCTCATGTCGGGATTCTCGGGCTTGGAAATGGTATCGACCAAAAACTACCTGGACAAAATCCGCCAGAACGGTAGGCTCTGTCAAGGTTTCGATTCGATACCAATAACTCCCTGTTTCATCTTCACGAGAGTCCGCCATGCACCAGTACCGCCTGACTATCCAGCGCCACGGCCAGTTGCTCGGCCATTTCGATTCCGACCTGCCCTGGGCCCGCGACGCCGTTCGCGCCATCGCAGAGAGCCTGGGCGGGCAGGGTTTCGACCTGGTGTTGCAGGTGGCCGACAGCGAGCGGCGTCTGCTGGAAAGTTCGCCGGCCGGCATCAAGGTGCTGGCCAGCGAGCCCTTGTTCCGTCCGATGCCGCTGGACACCCTGTAGGAGCAAGCCGCTCGCTAGAGATGAGATAGGGGTGCGGTCTTGTTCATAGGGCGCCCCTGCAGGGTGATTCCAGTATCAGGCTGTAGGGCAGATAACGCTGGCGCGTCACGCGCCCAAAAGCAGGCAGGGCGTGTCTTGGGTAGGAGCAAGGGCTGGTCGCCCCTCGGGCCCGCAGGGCCGGCCCGACGTCAGGCGCGCAACTGGCTTTCTAGCAGGCCGGCGGCATCACGCCAGCGCGGCCAGAGGTTGCCTTGCCAGTCACCATCGACGGGAATTCACCCTGCAAGCTCGCTTTTGCAGTTGAGCATGTGATGGACCCTGGCGCGCAATCCACGTCCGGGAAAGGCGGGAACTCCCGGCGAAACGTCTGACATGGGCTTTACTCAAGGATTTTCGTCGCGATTGAAGGGCTGACGGCCCGTCGTTGAAATTCATCCATCCGAAGCGTCAGGAGCAACACCGATGAAGACCCTTGGTTACGCCGCGCAGAACCCGCAGGACCCGCTCGGCCCCTTCACCTTCGAGCGCCGCTCGCTGCGCGACAACGACGTGGCGATGGACGTCCTCTACTGCGGCGTCTGCCACTCCGACCTGCACCAGGCCCGCAATGACTGGGGCTTCAGCCGTTATCCGATGGTGCCGGGCCACGAGATCGTGGGCCGGGTCACTGCCGTTGGCCCGAAGGTGACCCGCTACAAGATCGGCGACGCCGTGGCGGTGGGATGCATGGTGGACTCCTGCCAGGAATGCGATCAGTGCCGCAAGGGCGAGGAGCAGTTGTGCCGGCAGGGCAATACCCAGACTTACAACGGCGTTGATCGCGTGACCCGCGAAGCGACCCAGGGTGGTTATTCCAAGCAACTGGTGGTGCGCGAGGAGTTCGTCCTGCGCGTGCCGGACGGCCTGGACCTGAGCAAGGCGGCGCCGCTGCTGTGCGCCGGCATCACCACCTATTCGCCGCTGCGTACCTGGAACGTCGGGCCGGGAAGCCGCGTGGGTGTGGTCGGTCTCGGCGGGCTGGGCCACATGGCGGTGAAGCTCGCCATCGGGCTGGGAGCGACCGTCACGGTGCTCAGCCGCACGGCGGACAAGCGCAGCGATGCCAAGGAGCTGGGTGCTGATGCGCTGCTGGTGTCGTCCGGTGCGCAAGCGATGAAGGCGGCGGCCAACAGCTTTGACCTGATCATCGACACGGTGCCGGTGAAGCATGATCTGAAACCCTATATGCCGCTGCTGGATATCGACGGCACCCTGGTGATGGTCGGGCAGGTCGGACCGATCGACGAGATCAGTAGCATCCCGCTGCTACTGGGCCGTCGGCGAATCGCCGGCTCGCCCATCGGCGGTATCGCCGAGACCCAGGAGATGCTCGATTTCTGCGGCAAGAAGAACATCCTGCCGGAGTGCGAGATGATCCGCATGGATGAGATCAACCATGCCTACGAGCGCATGGAGCGCTCCGACGTGCGCTATCGCTTCGTCATCGATCTGGCGACATTGGCTTGAAGCAGCAGGCCGGTTGTGCTCGGTGCTGGTGCGCCGGATGTTCGGCCAAAGGCCTGCGCGATGCCTCCGCGCAGGCCTGACTTTGTAGCGGTTCCAACGTGCGCCGTTCGGTGCAGAGAGTGTCCGATGGTTACAGGGTGACCACGACTTTGCCGAACTGCTGGTTCGATTCCAGGTAGCGATAGGCCTCAACTATCTCGTCGAAGGCGAAGCTGCGAGCAATCACCGGGAGCAAGGCTCCGTCCGCCAGCCCGTCGAAGATGAAGTCCTTGGCCTGCTGCTGGCGAGCCGGGTCTTCCAGCACGTCATAGACCCGGTAGCCACGTAGGATCAGCGAGCGGCTCAACACTGCGAACAGCGGGAAGGGCGTGGGCTCAGGGCACAGGCCGCCGTATTCGATGAGGATGCCGCCTTCGGCCATGGCGGCGGTCAGCGGCTCGAAGATCGGGCCGCCCACGGGGTCGAATACCACTCGCGCGCCGAGCTTGCCGGTGACTTCCACCAGGCGCGAATGCAGGTCCTCCTCCTCGCTGGCGATGACTTCGGCGGCTCCTGCCGCGAACAGTGCTTCACGCTTGGCCGAGGTGCGGGTCACCGCAATGGGCACCGCGCCCACGCGGCGGGCGATCTGAATGGCCGCGAGACCGACGCTGCTGGAAGCTGCAGTGATGACCACATAATCCCCCTCACGCAGCCCGGCTACTTGAACCAGCGCGCCATAGGCGGTGAGGTATTGCATCCAGGTCGCGGCGGCCTCGGCCCAGGGTTGTCCCGGCGGGTTCTTCACCAGGCGCGTCTGCGGTACGACCAGGCGCTCGGCGTGAGTCGGATGCTGCCCCATCGATCTCGCGGGCAGCACGCTCACCGCGTCGCCCACGGCATACCCGCGCACCTCGCTGCCCACGTCCTCGATCACCCCTGTGGCTTCCAGCCCGAGGCCGGAGGGGAATTGCGGGCTTTCGATATAGCGGTCGGTGCGCAGCAGAACCTCGGCGCGGTTCAGCCCGAGCGCCTTGACCCGGATACTTACTTCATCCGCGCCAGGTTGACGCACTTCCACGGGCTCGAGACGCAGGACTTGGGGGCCGCCGATCTGGTGGAAGCGGACGGCACGGCTGGTGACTCTTTCCATTTGATGCTCCGATACGAAAGTTATTTGAAGTAAACGCACTATCCGCGATGGGAATTCGTGGATAAATGGCGTATAGACACATCGAGTCGTAATCAGGAGTTTCGAATGGATCGTCTGACCAGCATGGACGTCTTCGTCCGCGCGGTGGATCTTGGGTCATTCGCGGCGGCGGCAGACGCTCTGGAAATGTCCGCGCCCATGGTGGGCAAGCACGTTCGCTCTCTCGAAGAGCGCCTGGGCGCCCAGCTGCTGATACGCAGCACCCGCCGACAGAGCCTGACCGAGGCGGGGCGGATCTACTACGAGCGCTGTCGCGCGCTGCTGGCCGATGCGGAGGCGGCGGACATCCTGGTCGCTGGCGAAGTGGCCGAGCCGCGCGGCCGGCTGCGGGTGGCGATGCCGGTGCATTTTGGCAGGCGCTGTGTGGCGCCGGTTCTGCTTGAGCTGGCGGAGCGCTATCCGCGACTGGAACTGGACCTGCGCTTCAGCGACCGCCTGACGGATCTGGCGGAAGAGCAGATCGACCTGGCCATTCGCACCGGAGAGCCCCAACCCAGGGACGGCATCATCGCGCGGCGCATCGGCCGGCAACGCATGGTGGTGTGCGCGGCGCCGGCGTACCTGGAGGAGCACGGGCGCCCGGAGAGCATCGAAGAACTGGCCGACCATCGGGTCCTGGTCTACCACCGCGCCGGACGAATCAACCCCTGGCTGTTCCCCCGAGAAGGGCAGCCACCCGCGGAGTTCGCGCCGAGCTCCCGGCTGCGTTTCGACGACCTCGCAGCCCTTGCCGACGCGACGGTGCGCGGTATGGGGCTCGCTTGGTTGCCTTACTGGCTGGTACGCGAAGTCATCGACGGCGGGGCGCTGGAGGAGTTGCTGCGGTGGCAGCCGGGCTTCCTCTACGACGTCCATGCGACCTGGTTGCAGACCACCCAGTTGCCGCGCAAGGTGCGGCTGGCAATCGATGCGCTGGTCGAAGTGATACCCGGCCTGGAGACGCCGGCGCAGGAGCAGGGCGGCCTGGGCGCCGCCGGGGGCGTCACTCGGCCGGAGTGAGTTGTAGCACGCGATCGCGACCGCCTTCGGCGAGCAGGTAGTTACCCTTGCCGTCGGGCACGATGGACTGCGGCGCCTTGAGGAACGACAGGATGGTGCGCGGCTCGCCCTTGCCGTCCCACAGCAGCAGACGGGCGCGATGGGTGGAATCTTCGCTGATCCACAGTCCGCGGGCGTCGCACATCAGGAAGGTGGGCTGGTTAAGGCCGGAGAGCAGGACCGGGTCCTTGCCGTCGTCGCTGAACTGGTGCACCAGGCCTTTCTTCTTCTCGGTGTAGAGCAACTTGCCGTCGGTGCAGCGGGTAACGGATTCGGTTTCCTGCAGTTTGTCCCGCAGCACGGTCAGCTCGCCATCGCTCCATCGGTAGCGAAGCAGGCGGCCGTCGTCGCGGCGGTCTTCGATGGCATAGAGGTTCTCACCGTCGTTCCACAGGCCCTGTACGGACTGCCCCATGAACAGGTCAGTGACCTTGCCGTCCTTGAGCAGCTGAACCGGCTTGCCTTCGGATTCCTGGCTGAACACCCAGCCGCCCTGGGCAGCGATCATACCGTCAGGCTTGGACAGTCCGTCGACCATGACCCGGCGCTCTCCGTCGGCGGCAATGCGCAGGATGTTGCCCTTGTCCTTCTTCAGCTCCTGGCTGACCAGCAGTCCGCCGTCGGGCAGCGGCACCAGCGACGCGGCCTTCTGCACGTTCTTGTGCAGGACCGCGACGGACCAGCCATTGCCGGCCTGCACCGGGTAGAAATCCTGCCAGGCGAAGAAGCCAAGGGCGGCCAAGGCACTGGTGCCAGTGACGGTCAGGGCAAGGCGAATCAGCGAGCGACGGGGCGAACGCACGGAAGTCTGGGGCATGTATCGGCTGCCAAAAGCTGAGGGTGGGCAACGCTGGGGCGATCCTTTTGGATTTATGCCTTCCTGGCATCCAGCGTGCAGCAGGTCATGGTAACCAGACAGTTCATCGGCGGGCTAGGCTAAAACGTCATGACAAATGTCACGCCGCGCAGTGCGGCCACGCCGGGGCAATCGTTGTATAGCCGACCATATTGGGACGAATGTGCAGGGAATGGGTAGGCATCGCCCGGTGAACTAGCGGCTGTTTGCCGCGTTTGTGGTCCATGCGGGAGAATTGGGAAGACTCGCTGATGGCCATTGGCCTACAATTCCCGCGTCCTTTGCTGAGGACAATCCAGACGGCTGTTGCGGACAGGAAGTCCGCAACAGCCGTTTTCTTTTCCGCGTCTCACTGCGCCGGGCGTAGCGCCTGAACTGCGTCCAGCTTCTGCAGCAGTGGCGGCGCGCCGCGCAGGAACGTGCCGATCTGGCTGGCATCCATCGGCTTGCCGAACAGATACCCCTGCGCGCAATCGCATTCCAGCTGCTGCAACTGGCGAAGTTGCGCGGGGTTCTCCACACCCTCGGCAATCACCCTGAGGCCCAGTTCGCGGCCGAGCGCCAGGGCGTTGCGCAGCACGATGAGGCGGCGCGGGTCGCCATTGTTCGCGTCCGCTACCAGGTGGCGGTCGAGCTTCATCTCGGTGAACGGCAGCTCCATCAAGCGCTGCAGGGTGGAGTGGCCACAGCCGAAATCGTCGATGGCCAGGCCACAGCCCAGCAGGCGCAGACGCAGCACGTTCTCCAGGCTCAGCGGCGGCGCGCGCAGTGGCGAGGTCTCGGTCAGCTCGAAGGTGATGCGTCCAGGGTCGATGTCCAGTCGTCGCAGATTGCGCTCCACCGTGGCGGCAAAGTCGGTCTGGGCGATCTGTTCGGCTTCCAGGTTGAAGGACAGCTTCAGCTCTTTGTTGCCCAGGGGGCGAAGGGCCTCGACAGCCTGCGTCATCAGTTCGAAGAGCATGCCGTCGAGCTTGCCGGCCCGCCGCAGCCCCGGGAGGAACTCTCCGGGGAGCAGAAAGTTTCCGTCCTCCAACTGCCAGCGCGCCAGCACCTCGAACCCATAAACCTGCGCGGTCGCCACGGATACCTTGGGCTGCAGGTGCGCGCGCAGACGTCCACGTGGGGGCAGATTGGCGGCTTCGCCTACTTCATCCGCGGCGGCTTCATTCAGCGGCAGGCCAAGCCGTGCTTCCCTGGGTTGAAAGTCGGCGAGCAGTGTGCGCAAGCGCTCCAGGGTCGCGGCCTCGTTGCCCAGCCAGAACACCATCAAGCCTTGCAATTGCAGCAGGTGGGAGAGGGCGCTCCAGGTGCCTGGCACCATCTCCCCGCTGACCACTACGCCATGAGCGAGGCGCTCGCGGGCCACGGTCTGGAGCAGATCCAGGCGCGAGACCGGATCGATGCGCACATCGCAGATCAACAGGTGGACGCCGCCCTGGCTGCGCAGCCGATCCAGCGCGAAAGCATTGCTGGAGACTGCCGACAGGAAGCTGTAGCCCAGGTGCTGCAACGCAGTGACAGCGGTGGAACGGTGCAGGCCGGAAGCCTGGAGGACCAGGGCAGAGAGCGGAAGCATGGGGTTTTCTCATGTGAGACTGGTCCGACGCATTCTCGGAAATGCCTTCCGCGCTGTGAGGCGGATGATTCCAGTTCTTCTGTCAGGAAAATCCCATCGACGTTGGTGCGGAGAACTTGCCTGTCTCTCCCGGCTGCTCTGGCCTGCGCCTTCTCGGTTGGAAAAGGCAGTGAAACCCAAGGTCGACCCTCGTGGTCCCACATGTTAGGGTCCTTGGGCTCCCTTTCACGTCCGCAACGGCTACCCACGGCCGCGCGGCACGCCCTGAACAAGGAGAAATGGCTCATGTCACGTCCCGTATCAAGGGGACCTGTCGACACCGCCATGGTCCCGCATAGCGAGGCCTCAGCCACTGCGCTGCTGAACCTCTGGCTCAGCCGACCTCAGCAGACCGCACTGTTCCTGGATGTCGACGGAACCCTCCTGGACATCGCCGAATCACCCGGCGCGGTCGTCGTACCGCCTGGGCTGCTCGATGTCCTCACGCACTTGCATCGCCGACTCGACGGTGCCCTGGCCCTGATCAGCGGCCGGCCGGTCGAAGAGCTCGACCTGCTCATGCAACCCTTGCGCCTCGCCGCCAGCGGCGGCCACGGCGCTCACTGGCGCGAAAGCGGCGACAGCCCGATTCGCCGCACCACCAAGGACCTGCCCGCCAGCGTGCGAGTGCAGTTGAACGCCCTGGCGAACCGGCATGTCGGAATCCATGCCGAGGACAAGGGCAGCAGCTACGCGCTGCACTACCGCAACGCCCCCGCGCTGGCCGCCGACTTGCGTTCCGAGTTGCAGGCATTGCTGCGGGCGCCGGAAGGCGCAGGGCTGCGCTTGCTCAACGGCAAACAGGTCTACGAAGTCGTCCCCGAGGGCGTCGACAAGGCCCAGGCGATCCAGCGGCTGCTGGGCATGCCCGGCTTTGCCGGACGCCTGCCGCTATACATCGGCGATGACGTGACCGACGAACCCGCCATCGCGTTGATGCCTGCCCTGGGCGGCCTCGGCCTTTCGGTCGGACGTGCCTTGCCCGGTGCCAGCGCGGTGTTCAGCGACGCGGAGCAAGTCCGTGAAGCACTCATGCAAGCCGCAGGAGGAAATCACTGATGACGAACCGGCACGAAGGTGCTCTGGAACTGGGCCTGATCGGCAACTGCCGGGTGGCCGCCCTGGTCAACCCGCAGGCACGGCTGGTCTGGTGGTGCTACCCGAACTTCGACAGCGATCCGGCTTTCTCCCGGCTATTGGCCGGCGATGACGAGAAAGGCTTTGCCGACGTGGTGCTGGAGAACCAGATCAGCAGCACGTCCGACTATCAGCGCAATACGGCGATCATCACCACCGTGCTGCGCGACGACAACGGCGGCGCGGTGCGCATCACCGACTTCGCTCCGCGCTTCCTGCAACACGGCCACCTCTACCGGCCGGCGCAGCTATGCCGGCTGATCGAGCCCATCGAGGGCGTGCCGAAGATCACCCTTCGCGTGCGCCCGACCCATGGCTACGGCAAGCCCAGCCGGGGCACCAGCGGCTCCAGTCATATCCGCTACCTGCACGGCGACGAGCCGTTGCGCCTGACCACCGATGCGCCGCTGGCCTACATCCAGCACGAAACGCCGTTCGCCCTGCGCCACCCGTTAAGCCTGGTGATCGGCCTCGACGAACCGCTCGACAACGCTCCCGGCGAAGTAGTCCGCGATTACCTCAAACGCACCCAGAACCACTGGCACGACTGGGTGCGGGGGCTGGCCATCTGCTTCGAATGGCAGCAGGTGGTGATCCGTTCGGCTATTACCCTGAAGCTGTGCAATTTCGAAGACACCGGGGCGATCATCGCCGCGGCCACCACCTCCGTGCCGGAGGCGCCGGACTCGCAGCGCAACTGGGACTACCGCTACTGCTGGCTGCGCGACGCCTACTTCGTGATCCTCGCCCTGAACCGCCTGGGCGCCACGCGGACCATGGAGGGCTACATCGACTTCATCACTACCGTGGCCAGCGGAAATGCCGAGCTCAAGCCGCTGTATGGGATCATCCCCAACCAGGTCCTCACCGAACGCATCGAGCCGGAGCTCGCCGGCTTCCTCAACCACGCGCCGGTGCGCGTCGGCAACCAGGCCGTGGAGCAGAACCAGCACGATGTGTTCGGCTCGGTAGCGCTGGCGGTGTTGCAGAGCTTCGTCGATGAGCGCCTGCCCAACCCCAGCAGCGACGGCATGCTGCAACTGCTGGAGAACCTCGCCGCCAAGGCCGTGCACGCGGCTTTCGAGCCCGATGCCGGCATCTGGGAATACCGTGGTCGCCAGCGCATCCACACCCATTCCGCGCTGCTCTGCTGGGTTGCCTGCGACCGCGTCGGGCGCATCGCCAAACGCCTGGGGCGCGACGAGGAAGCTGGCGGTTGGATGGACAAGGCCGCCAACCTGCGCGAACGCATCCTCGCCGAGGCCTGGAGCGAGAAGATGCAGTGCTTCACTGGCGCCTTTGGCCACGACGACCTCGATGCCAGTGTGCTGCTGATGAACGAGCTGGGCATCATCGAGGCCGACGACCCGCGCTTCATCGCCACAGTCGAGTGCATCGGCCGCGAACTCAACGTCAACGGGCAGATGCTGCGCTACGCCGCCGCGGATGATTTCGGCGTGCCGGAAACTGCCTTCCTGGTGGTGAAGTTCTGGTACCTCGACGCGCTGGCGGCCATCGGCCGCATCGATGAGGCGCGCCAGCTGTTCGAGCAACTGATCGCCGCGCGCAACCGCTACGGACTGCTCTCCGAGGACCTCCACCCGGAGACCGGCGAACTCTGGGGGAACATTCCGCAGACCTACTCCATGGCCGGTCTGATCAACTCCGCCATGCGTCTTTCCATTGGTTGGGAGGAAGGCCTATGCCGCGCCTCGTGGTGATTTCCAATCGGGTCGCGATCCCCGATGAAAACGGCCCGGCGCCGGGCGGTCTGGCCGTGGCGGTGGACGCCGCCATGCGCAACCGCGAGGGCATCTGGTTCGGCTGGAGCGGCGAGAAGGCCGAGGAGCCAGGCCCGCCGACCATGGTCCAGCGCGACAACCTGCAGTACATACTCACCGACCTGCACCCGCAGGACTTCGATGAGTACTACAACGGCTTCGCCAATCGCGTGCTCTGGCCGATCCTGCATTACCGGGTCGACCTGGCCGAATTCAACGAAGCCGAGTTCGGCGGTTACCAGCGGGTCAACGAGTTCTTCGCCGAGCGCCTGAGCCCGTTGCTGGAGGAGGACGACGTCCTCTGGGTCCACGACTACCACCTGATCCCCCTGGCTGCCGCCTTGAGGCAGCGCGGGCACGGCAACCGTATCGGCTTCTTCCTGCACATCCCGATGCCGCCGGCCGACCTCATCACCGCGCTGCCGCACCACGACGAACTGATCCGCGCGCTGACCCAGTACAACCTGATCGGCTTCCAGACCGAGAATGACGCCAGCAACTTTGCCCGCTACTTGACTCGCGTGGTCGGAGCGGCAACGCCAGATGGGCGGCGTTATCACCTGGAGGACCAGCATTTTCGCGTCGGTGTCTTCCCGGTGGGCGTCGACGCTGCAGGTTTCCGCCGGCTGGCAGAGGAGGCCGCGCAGAGCCAGGCGGCCGAGGACCTGCGCGAAAGCCTGGGCGGCCGCTCGCTGATGGTGGGGGTGGACCGTCTCGACTACTCCAAGGGCATCGTCAACCGGCTGGACGGCTACGAGCGCTTCCTCGAGCGCAACCCGGACTGGCACAACCGCGTCACCTGCCTGCAGATATCGCCTGGCAGCCGCCAGGACATTCCCGAGTACGTCGACATCGATGCCGCCGTGAGTGCGCGGGTAGGGCATATCAATGGGCGTTTCGGCGCCGTGTCCTGGGTGCCGCTGCGTTATGTGGCGCGCAATCACCAGCGCGCGGACATCGCGATGGTCATGCGCCATGCACGGATCGGCTTGGTGACGCCGCTGCGGGATGGGATGAACCTGGTGGCCAAGGAATTCGTCGCTGCCCAGGACCCGGACGATCCCGGCGTGCTGATCCTCTCCCAGTTCGCGGGCGCCGCCGCCGAGCTGGGCGGCGCGCTGATCATCAACCCCCATGACCGCGACGCCCTGGCCGACGCCATGCTCAAGGCCCTGCGCATGCCCCTCAGGGAGCGCCAGGCACGCCACCGCGACATGTATGCGGTGCTGGAGGCCAACGACATCCGTTTCTGGGGGCCGAGTTTCATCGACGCGCTGACGCGGCCGGGCAGGGCGCTGAACTGGCTGTCGAACCATTACCTGGGCCACTGATACGCAAAACCCCGCCGTGCGGGGTTTTCTTCATGCATTCAAAATGCTCAGGGCGCCGGCTTCTTGCCCTCGGACTTCGCCCACTGCGACTTTCGCTCGACCTTCACTGCCAGTTGGCCAACGGGGATTTCCTGGATTTCGCCGCCCTGGGAAAGGAAAGCGGCAATCTTTTCATCGAGCTCCGAACGTTCGCGAATCAGCTGTGAATCAGTCATGAAGTCACCTTTGCGTTGGGCGCCAAACCGGCCCGGTCAGCCTACACGTCTTTTGTGAATTTGGCCGGGATAGCTCGACCATTTGTCAAAATCACCACTGGTCGTGAAAAAAAGCTATGAATTAGCGCCAAACCTTGTATTCTGCATGGGCTGCCTGCCCAGTAACGAGTTCCGCGACTTGATGTTCTTCTACAAGATGCTCCATCTCCTCGGCACCTCTTCACTACGCATTCAGCTCATCGCCGGTCGGCTTTCGGCCGGCCTTTAGCATTCTTTTAGGAGACAACATCATGTCCGATCGTCAAAACGGCATCGTCAAGTGGTTCAACGCTGAGAAGGGCTTCGGCTTCATCACCCCGGAAAGCGGCCCGGACGTATTCGTTCACTTCCGTCAGATCGAAGGCAACGGCTACAAGTCCCTCGACGAAGGCCAGAAGGTCAGCTTCGTTGTGACTGCCGGCCAGAAAGGCCCGCAAGCTGAACAAGTTCGCGCTGTCTAATCGACATCGCTGACGAAAGAGCCCCGCTTCGGCGGGGCTTTTTTTTACCTGCGATTTGTCCCGATGACTCTTTCGGGCGCGCAAATAAAAACGCCCGGTGCAGTGCGCCGGGCGTTTTTCGTGGCTGGGCGCTGAGCGCCCAGGTCATTCCTGTTGCGGGTCGAACTGCTTGTCGCGGATCAGCAGGGCGGGGATGACGCCGCAGATGAAGTACGCCGCGCCCATCACAAGGAAGCCCACGCCAATGGACATCTGCGTGGCGAGGAAGCCAATCACCGCCGGGGCGATGGCTGCGCCGATGCGGCCGATGTTGTACGCACCACCGACTGCCGTGCCACGGAAGGCGGCGGCGAAGCTCTCGGTCATGTAGGTCGCGTTCACACCGTACGGGATACCATAGAGGAAGCCGAACACCACCAGCATCCAGAGAATGTTCTCGGGGCTGTGGAACAGCACGATCACCGGCAGGAATACCGCAGTGCCCAGGGCGCCGAAGGAGAATACGGTGCGGCGGCCGAACCAGTCGGCGGCGACGCCGGCCAGCACCTTGCCGAGGATCATCGCGGCGTAGGTGCCCACCAGGTAGGAGGTCATCGCCTTGAAGTTCATGCCCATCTCGGTTTCCAGGTACGACGGCATCCAGTTGTTCACGCCGTAGTAGCCGAACTGCAGGAAGCCGGCGGTCAGTGCCCAGAACAGGAACATGCGGCTGGCCTTCGGATCGCTGAAGATCTGGCGGAAGGCATTCTGCCGCGGCGCGACGGGCTGGCTCGACGGGCCGGCGGACTTGCGCTGCTGGCGTTCGGCCTGCGCCTGGACCCAGGCGGCGGGTTCGGGGATGAGCTTGCGCATCGCCACGGCCAGCACTACCGGAATGATGGCGATGTAGAACAGGTAGCGCCAGCCGTGGTCCGGCAGGATCCAGCCGGCCAGCAGGGTGGCGACGATGTAGCCGACCGACCAGCCGGCCTGCAGGGTGCCGAGCACGGTGGTGCGGTACTTGGTCGGTACGTACTCGGCCATCAGCGTGTTGCAGGCCACGTACAGGGCGCCGAGGCCCAGCGAGGCGACGAAGCGCGCTGCGGCGAACTGCCAGTAGTTGTGGGTCAGTCCGAGCACTGCGGTGCCGACGGAGAACAGCACGATGGTCCAGACCACCGTCCTGACCCGGCCGAAGCGGTCGCAGGCCCAGCCGCCGTAGATGCCACCGAAGGCCATGCCGGCCAGGGTGACGCTGCCCAGGCTGCCGGCCTGGAGGTTGCTCAGGCCGAACTCGGCCTTGAGGCTGGTGAGACTGTAGGAGAGGAGCATCAGGTCTGCGCCATCGATCAGCAGGCCGATGAAGCAGAAGGCGAAGACCAGGACCCAGGTCTTGCTCTGAGTGGCAGCGGTTGCAGCCGTTGCGGAAGCAGTGTTTTCCATGAACGAATTACCTGTTGTAGTTGTTGGCGGGGCGGTTGGCCGACCCTCGGTAAGCGTGCGTGCGAATCCTGCCGGCAGGCGCGTGGTGCGTGGCCACGCGCTGCCGAATTGGGTGCCTCAGTGCCTGTTTGTCAGGACTGGGCTTCGCGGATCATGTTGCGGGCGATGATCACCTGCTGGATCTGGGTGGTGCCCTCGTAGAGTCGGAACAGGCGGACGTCGCGGTAGAAGCGCTCGATGGCGTACTCGCTGACGTAGCCGGCGCCGCCGTGGATCTGTACGCAGCGGTCGGCCACGCGGCCGCACATCTCGGTGGCGAACATCTTCGCGCAGGAGGCTTCGGTGCTGACGTTCCGGCCCTCATCGCGCTTGCGCGCGGCGTCCAGCACCATGCAGCGGGCGGCGTAGATCTCGGCCTTGCTGTCGGCCAGCATTGCCTGGATCAGCTGGAACTCGGCGATCGGCTGGCCGAACTGCTTGCGCTCCAGGGCGTATTGCAGCGCGTCGGCGAGCATGCGCTCGGCGGCGCCGACACTCAGCGCGGCGATGTGCAGGCGGCCCTTGTCGAGTACCTTCATGGCGGTCTTGAAGCCCACGCCCTCGACGCCGCCGATCAGTTGGCTGGCGGGGATGCGCACGTTGTCGAAGATCACGTCGCTGGTGTGCGCGCCTTTCTGGCCCATCTTGTGGTCCGGCTTGCCCAGGGAGATGCCCGGCGTGCCGCGCTCGACGATGAACGCGCTGATGCCGGCGGAACCCTTGATCGCCGGGTTGGTGCGGGCCATCACCGTATAGATGCCGGCATGCGGGGCGTTGGTGATGAAGCGCTTGGTGCCGTTGAGCACATAGAAGTCGCCATCGCGCACGGCGGTGGTTTTCAGCGAAGCGGCGTCGGAACCCGAGTCCGGCTCGGTCAGGCAGAAGGCGCTGAGCAGTTCGCCGCTGGCGAGCCTGGGCAGGTAGTGGGCTTTCTGCTCCGGCGTGCCGTCGATCAGGATGCCGATGGAGCCGATGCCGTTGTTGGTGCCGATGTAGGAACGGAAGGCGGGGGAGGTGCGGCCGAGTTCGAAGGTGATGTTCACCTCTTCTTCCATGGTCACGCCCAGGCCGCCGAACTCTTCGGGGATGGTCAGGCCGAACAGGCCCATCTCGCGCATCTGCTGGACGATGTCCTGCGGGATTGCGTCGGTCTCGGCGACCTCGTTCTCCCGCGGGATCAGCACTTCGCCGACGAACTGGTGGATGGAATCCAGAAGTATCTGCAGCGTTTCTGGGTCTCGGATCATGTGCACTCCTCAAAAGGCCCGCGAGCGGGCCTGTCTTCCGAGGCACCGTCACCCGAGATTCAGCGAGCGGCGGCACCTATGTTGTTGACCATGTTGATCAGGCGGGGCCCGATGTCGTCCTCGAGCTTCTCGCGTGTCAGCTGGAAGCTCGGGCCGCCGCAGTTGAAGGCCAGGAGCCCGTACTGCGGATGTACCAAGGGCACGGCGACGGAGTTGACGTCGCGGTGCCATTCGCCGATCGACAGGCAGTAGCCGTAATCGGTGAAGTCCCTGAAGGCGCGGTCCAGACCCTTGCGGATGGCCGGCCAGTTTTCCGGTTCGCGCTGGCGAACGTGGTCGAGCAGGAATTCCCGCTCGTTCTCCGGCATCGCCGCGAGGCACGCGCGGCCCACCGAACTCGCCGCCAGCGGCAGGTAACTGCCTATCTGCCGGCGCATCGTCATGTTTCCCTGGCCCTGCACGACGTCCACATAGACCATCTGCAGGCGGTCGCGGGCAGCCATGGCCACCGCCGCCTGGGCGTGGTTGGCCAGTTCCTCCATCAGCGGATGGGCCACCGCGCGGATCGACAGGTTCGACAGCATCGCGTAGCCGAAACCCAGTACGCCGACGTCCAGTTGGTACTTGCCCGAATGCACCTCGCGCTTGAGGCAACCCAGGCGCATCAGGGTGTTGGTCAGGCGTGTCACGGTCGGCTTGGGCAGGTCGGTCTTGCGGGCCAGGTCCTGGTTGCTCAGCACGTTTTCCCGTGGCGTGAAGCAACGCAGGATCTCCAGGCCGCGAGCCAGGGCCGTCACGAACTGGCCGCTGTTTTCCTCTTCGCTCAGTGCCGTGGCGGGGTCATACAGTCCCCGTTCCAGCAGGCCGATCTCACCTTCGTTTTTCGTCGGCGCAGCCGAATCCATCTCCGTCTTGTTGCGGCGCATGGTAGAACCCCTATTCACGGAAAATCAATAAAATAAAATGCAGTTTCGTCAGGCGAAATTGTAATAGGTCTGGGAACGATAGTACAGGTGCACCCTTAAAAATATTAAAAGCCTCGTATTTAAAGGCCTTGAGAGGGTGTGCCGATCTTCACCGTTTACAGGCTGGATTGGGTGTCACTATGATGAAATCGAAATACGGAATGTAGTTTCGTCAGACGAAACATATAAGAGGTCAGAGCTCCAATGAATACCAGCGTGGTTCATCTCGATATCCAGGCCGATGGTGTGGCGGTCGTCCGCATCGACCGACCGGAAGCCAAGAACGCCTTGAATGCTGCCGTGCGCCAGCAGCTGGCCGAGCACTTCCGTGCCCTGAGCGAAAACCGCGACGTTCGCGCGGTGGTGCTGACCGGCGGCGAGGAGTGCTTCGTCGCTGGGGCGGACATCCGCGAATTCGCCCAAGCCAGCCCCATCGAGATGTACCGCCGTCACACCGAGCTGCTGTGGGAAGCCATCTCGCACTGCCCGAAGCCGGTGATCGCCGCCGTGAATGGCTTCGCCCTGGGCGGCGGCTGCGAGCTGGCGATGCACTGCGACATCATCGTCGCCGGTGAGTCGGCACGCTTCGGCCAGCCGGAAGTGAAGCTCGGACTGATGCCCGGCGCGGGTGGCACCCAGCGGCTGATCCGCGCCGTGGGCAAGTTCCAGGCGATGCGCATTGCCCTGACCGGCTGCCTGATCAAGGCGCCGGAAGCCCTGGCCATCGGCATGCTCAGCGAGGTGGTGGAAGATGCACGCACGCTGCCCCGAGCGCTGGAGCTGGCCGCCGAGATCGCCGCGCTGCCGCCGCTGGCCGTGGCGCAGATCAAGGAAGTGATGCTCGCCGGCGCCGACCTGCCGCTGGAAAGCGCCCTGACCCTGGAGCGCAAGGCCTTCCAGCTGCTGTTCGATTCGCAGGACCAGAAGGAGGGCGCCGCCGCCTTCCTGGAAAAACGCCAAGCCAGCTTCCTGGGGGAATGAGCATGACCCTTTCTTTCGAGCGCATCGAGCGCATAGCGATTGTCGGCACCGGTGTCATGGGCAGCGGCATCGCCCAGATCGCTGCCCAGGCCGGCATCCAGGTGAAACTCTTCGACGCCCGCGACGGCGCCGCGCAAAGCGCCCGCGACAACCTCGGCCGGACCCTCGCCAAGCTAGCGGAGAAGGGCAAGATCACCACCGCCGAGGCCGACGCCACCCTGGCGCGGCTGCTGGTCGCCGGCTCCCTGAGCGAGCTGGCGGATTCCGATCTGGTGGTCGAGGCGATCATCGAGCGCCTGGATGCCAAGCAGTCGCTGCTGGCCGAGCTGGAAGCCGTGGTCAGCGCCGACTGCATTCTCGCGACCAATACCTCGTCGCTGTCGGTCACCAGCATCGCCCGTGGCTGCCAGCATCCGCAGCGAGTGGCAGGCTTCCACTTCTTCAACCCGGTGCCGCTGATGAAGGTGGTCGAGGTGATCGACGGCCTGGCCAGCGACCCGCAGGTCGGCGACCGTCTGGTGGCGCTCGCCGCGCGCATGGGCCATCGCGGTATCCGCGCCAAGGACACCCCCGGCTTCATCATCAACCACGCCGGCCGCGCCTACAGCACCGAAGCCCTGCAGATGCTCAAGGAAGCCATCGCCGAACCGGCCGATATCGACCGCATCCTGCGCGAAGGCCTGGGTTTCCGCATGGGACCGCTGGAACTGTTCGACCTCACCGCGCTGGACGTTTCGCACCCGGTGATCGAGTCCATCTATAACCAGTTCTACCAGGAGCCGCGCTATCGCCCGGCGGCGCTGACCCGGCAGATGCTCGAAGCCGGCTTCGTCGGGCGCAAGGTCGGGCGCGGCTTCTATCGCTATGCCGACGGCGAGATGATCGATGCGCCCGCACCGCAACCGGTGCCGAACGTGGCCGCAATGCCGCCGGTGTGGATCGGCGCGGAGAACGACCAGGACCGCGAACGCCTCGGCGAACTGCTGAAGCAGCTTGGCGCGAAGCTGGAGCAGGGCGCCCAGCCGAGCAGCGAGGCGCTGTGCCTGCTGGCGCCCTATGGCGTGGATGCCACCACGGCGTGCCAGACCTTCGGCACCGACCCGGCGCGCACCCTGTGCATCGACCTGCTGCTGGACCCGCAACGCCACCGCTGCCTGATGCAGAACCCGGCGACCGCCCCGGCCATGCGCGACGCCGCCCATGCGCTGCTGGCCGCCGATGGCGTGGGCGTCACGGTGATCAATGACAGCGTCGGCTTCGTCGCCCAGCGCGTACTGGCGCTGATCGTCAACCTGGCCGGCGATATCGTTCAGCAGCGCATCGCCAGCGTCGATGACCTCGACGAAGGCGTGCGCCGTGGCCTGGGTTACCCGCAAGGCCCGCTGGCCTGGGGCGACAGCGTCGGCCCGGCGCGCCTGCAGACCATTCTCGAACGCATGACCGGCCTGACCGGCGACGCTCGCTATCGCCCCGGCCCCTGGCTGCGCCGCCGCGCCGCGCTGGGGTTGTCGCTGCGCCACGCCGAGCCCGCGCTGGGCTGAGGCCCGGCGCCCACCTCTTTCAAGGAGATTTCCATGCTCAATGCCTTTATCTACGCCGGACTGCGCACCCCCTTCGGGCGCCATGGCGGCGCCCTGGCCCCGGTACGCCCGGACGACCTGATCGCCCAGGTGATCCGCGAACTGCTGGCCCGCACCAGCGTGCCCGGCGAGGCCATCGAGGACGTGATCCTCGGCAACACTAACCAGGCCGGTGAAGACAGCCGCAACGTCGCCCGCCATGCCGCGCTGCTCGCCGGCCTGCCGGTGACCGTGCCGGGGCAGACGGTGAACCGCCTGTGCGCCAGCGGCTTGGCGGCCGTCATTGACGCGGCGCGTGCCGTGACCTGTGGCGAAGGCGAACTGTTCGTCGCTGGCGGGGTGGAAAGCATGTCCCGCGCGCCCTTCGTCATGGCCAAGGCCGAGGCCGCCTACAGCCGCGACCTGACAGTATTCGACAGCACCATCGGCGCGCGCTTCCCCAACCCGAAGATCGTCGCCGGCTTCGGCAACGACACTATGCCGGAGACCGGCGACAACGTGGCCCGCGAGTTCGGCATCAGCCGCGAACAGGCCGACCGCTTCGCCGCCTGTTCCCAGGCCAACTATGAAGCCGCCCGCAAGGCTGGTTTCTTCGCCGGGGAAATCCTCCCGGTCAGCGTGCCTACCGGACGCAAGACGCCGCCGAACCTGGTCGAGCAGGATGAACATCCGCGTCCGTCTTCCGACGAAGCCGCGCTGGCGCGCCTGAAGCCGCTGTCCGAAGGCGGCGTGGTCACTGCCGGCAACGCTTCCGGTGTCAACGATGGTGCGGCTGCGCTGCTGATCGGTTCCGCTGCGGCGGGTGAGCGCCACGGCCTCAAGCCGCTCGCGCGGATTCTCTCGGCGGCGGCGGTCGGCGTGGAGCCGCGCATCATGGGTGTCGGCCCGGTGGAGGCGATCAACAAGGCACTTGCCCGTGCCGAACTGACCCTTGCCGACATGGACATCATCGAGATCAACGAAGCCTTCGCCTCCCAGGTGCTCGGCTGCCTGCACAGCCTGGGCGTGGACTTCGACGATGCACGGGTCAATCCCAATGGCGGCGCCATCGCCGTCGGCCACCCGCTGGGCGCTTCCGGCGCGCGGCTGGCGCTGAGCGTGGCGCGACAACTGCAGCGCACGGGTCAACGCTATGCGGTGATCAGCCTGTGCATCGGTGTGGGCCAGGGGCTCGCCATGGTTATCGAGCGCGCGTAAGCGCGCCTGCGAGGAATTGAAGATGGGTGCTTTGAGCGGATACCGCGTACTCGATCTCAGCCGCGTGCTGGCCGGCCCCTGGTGCGGCCAGGTGCTGGCCGACCTGGGCGCGGAAGTGATCAAGATCGAACGTCCCGGCGTGGGTGACGACACCCGCGGCTGGGGCCCGCCTTACATGAAGGCTGCCGACGGCTCGGACAGCTCCGAGGCGGCGTACTACCAGTCGACCAACCGCAACAAGCTGTCGGTGGCGCTGAACCTGGCGACAGAAGAAGGCCAGGCGCTGGTGCGCGCCCTGGCCTGCGAGTGCGACGTGCTGATCGAGAACTACAAGGCCGGCTCGCTGGCCAAGTACGGGCTGGATTACGACAGCCTGTCCAAGGTCAATCCGCGCCTGGTCTACTGCTCCATCACCGGCTTCGGCCAGACCGGCCCGCGCGCCGAAGAGCCCGGCTACGACTTCATCATCCAGGGCATGGGCGGGCTGATGAGCATCACCGGCGAGAAGGACGGCGTGCCCGGCGCCAGCCCGCAGAAGGTCGGTGTCGCCGTGTCCGACGTAATGACCGGCCTGTACTCGGTGGTCGCCATCCAGGCCGCGCTGCTGGCGCGGGAGAAGACCGGCCGCGGACAGCACTGCGACATGGCGCTGCTCGACGTGCAGGTCGCCATGCTCGGCAACCAGAGTCAGAACTACCTCGCCACCGGCCGCTCGCCGGGCCGCCAGGGCAATGCCCACGTCAACATCGTGCCGTACCAGGTGTTCAGCGCGCAGGACATGGACTTCATTATCGCCTGCGGCAACGACAGCCAGTTCGTCTCGCTGTGCGACGCCATCGGCCTGCCCGAACTGCCGAAGGACCCGCGCTTCACCCGCAACGCCGACCGCGTGCGCAACCGCGACGTGATCGTCGGCAAGCTGGCCGAACACTTCCAGGGCGACACCGCCGACAACTGGGTGCGGCGCATCCACGCGATGAAGGTGCCGGTCGGCGTGATCAACGATATCGGCCGCGCGCTGGACGAGCCGCAGGTGGTCGCCCGCGACATGCTGGTGGAGATTCCCCACGCGCAGAACCCTGCGTTCCGCATGGTCGGCAGCCCGCTGAAGCTGTCCGAGACCCCGGTGGAGTACCAGCGCCCGGCGCCCATGCTCGGCGAACACACCGACGAGGTGCTCAAGCGCCGCCTGGGGCTCGACGACGCGCGCCTGGCTGTGCTCAAGGCCGAGGGTGTGATCGAACAGTTGGGCAAACCCTGACGCTTCAATGCTCGCAAGAGAGTAGGGCGCATAACGCGCCAGCGTTATCCGCCCTACGTTCGTTGAGTTCGTTCGCGAGCAAGCTCGCTCCTACGGGTGTTCCCCCATTGCTCTTCGTAGGGGGGAGCCTGCTCGCGAACCCATCCCAACCGCAGCGTCGATCCATGACGGCGCAAGCCAAGGAAACAACCGAATGAAAGTACTGGTCGCGGTAAAACGCGTGGTCGATTACAACGTCAAGGTCCGCGTCAAGGCGGACCACTTCGGCGTCGATCTGGCCAATGTGAAGATGTCCATGAACCCCTTCTGCGAAATTGCCGTGGAAGAGGCCGTCCGCCTGAAAGAGAAAGGCGTCGTCACCGAGATCGTTGCGGTCTCCGTCGGCCCGACCGCTGCCCAGGAGCAACTGCGTACCGCGATGGCCCTCGGCGCAGACCGCGCGGTGCTGGTTGAGAGCAATGACGAACTGAACTCGCTCGCGGTGGCGAAGGCCCTGAAAGCCCTCGTCGACAAAGAGCAGCCGCAACTGGTCATCCTCGGCAAGCAGGCCATCGACAGCGACAACAACCAGACCGGCCAGATGCTGGCGGCGCTGACCGGCTACGCCCAGGGCACCTTTGCCTCCAAGGTCGAAGTCGCGGGCGACAAGGTCAACGTCACCCGTGAAATCGACGGCGGCCTGCAGACCGTTGCCCTGAACCTGCCGGCAATCGTCACCACCGACCTGCGCCTGAACGAGCCGCGCTACGCGTCGCTGCCCAACATCATGAAGGCGAAGAAGAAGCCGCTGGAAATCCTCACCCCCGATGCGCTGGGCATCTCCACGGCTTCCACCGTGAAGACACTCAAGGTGGAAGCGCCCGCCGCGCGCAGCGCCGGCATCAAGGTGAAATCGGTGGCCGAACTGGTCGAGAAACTGAAGAACGAAGCGAAGGTGATCTGATGGCTGTCCTGGTTGTTGCAGAACATTCGAATGGCGCGCTGGGCTCGGCGACGCTGAACACCGTTGCCGCTGCGCAGAAGATTGGCGGCGAAATCAGCGTGCTGGTCGCTGGCCAGAACGTCGGTGGCGTGGCTGAAGCCGCCGCCAGGATCGCCGGTGTTGCCAAGGTGCTGGTCGCCGACAACGCCGCCTACGCTCACCAGCTGCCGGAGAATGTGGCTCCCCTGATCGCAGCTCTTGTTGGTGAGAATGGGGGCAAGGGCTACAGCCACGTGCTGGCCCCGGCCACCACCAACGGCAAGAACTTCCTGCCGCGCGTTGCCGCCCTGCTGGACGTCGACCAGATCTCCGAAATCATCGAAGTGGTCAGCGCCGATACCTTCAAGCGTCCGATCTATGCCGGCAACGCCATCGCTACCGTGCAATCCTCGGCTGCCATCAAGGTCATCACCGTGCGTGGCACCGGCTTCGACGCCGTCGCTGCCGAAGGTGGCTCCGCCGCTGTCGAAGCCGTTTCCGGCCCGGCCGACGCCGGCAAGTCCGCCTTCGTGGGCGAGGAACTGGCCAAGTCCGACCGTCCGGAGCTGACCGCTGCCAGGATCGTCGTTTCCGGCGGCCGTGGCATGGGCAATGGCGACAACTTCAGCATCCTCTACTCCCTGGCTGACAAGCTGGGCGCTGCCGTCGGCGCTTCCCGCGCTGCCGTTGACGCCGGCTTCGTGCCGAACGACATGCAGGTCGGCCAGACCGGCAAGATCGTCGCTCCGCAGCTGTACGTGGCCGTCGGCATCTCTGGCGCCATCCAGCACCTGGCGGGCATGAAGGACTCGAAAGTGATCGTTGCGATCAACAAGGACGAAGAGGCGCCGATCTTCCAGGTCGCCGACTACGGCCTGGTCGCCGATCTGTTCGAAGCCGTACCGGAGCTGGAACGGACTATCTGATCCGGCTCATTCCCCTGGCCGGGCCAGCGTCATCGGCCCGGCGTTTTGCCAACACCTCAAGTAGAAAGAAACAAGAACAATGAATACTCGTCGACTCCCCGTGCTGGTCTCCGGACTGGCGCTGCTGCCCCCGTTCGTCCACGCCGATTTCCTCGCCGACAGCAAGGCCAGCATCGAAACGCGCAACTTCTACTTCAACCGCGACTACCGCCAGAGCGGCGCCGCCCAGTCTAAATCCGAGGAATGGGCGCAGGGCTTCCTGCTGCGCTACGAATCGGGCTACACCGACGGCACCGTCGGCGTTGGCGTCGATGCCCTCGGCCTGCTGGGCCTGAAGCTCGACTCCAGCCCGGATCGCTCCGGCTCCGGCCTGCTGCCGTACTCCGCCAGCGACAAGCGCGCCGCCGATGACTACAGCGACCTCGGCCTGACCGCCAAGCTACGCGTCTCCAAGAGCACCCTGAGGGTCGGCACGCTGCTGCCCAAGCTGCCGGTGGTGCAGTACAACGACACCCGCCTGCTGCCGCAGACTTTCCAGGGCGCGCTGGTGGAGTCGAAGGAACTCGATGACCTCGACCTGCAACTTGGCCAGCTTCGCGAGGTGAAGCAGCGCGATTCGTCCAACGACGAAGACCTGTCGATGACCCGCGGCAACAAGCGCAACATTGTTGCTGGCAGCCACCTCACCAGCGACCGTTTCAATCTCGCTGGCGGGACCTACCGCTGGAGCAACCAGCTCAGCATCAGCTACCACTACGCCAACCTCGAAGACCTCTATCGCCAGCACTACGTGAGCCTGGTGCACACGCTGCCGATCGCCGAGGGTCAGTCGCTGAAGTCCGACATCCGCTGGGCACGCTCCACCGACGATGGCGGCAGCAACGTCGACAACCGCGCGCTCAACGCCATGTTCACCTACAAACTGGGCAACCAGGCGTTCGGCCTCGGCCTGCAGCGCATGTCCGGCGACACCGGCTTCGCCTACCTGTCCGGTACTGACCCATACCTGGTCAACTACGTGCAGATCGGCGATTTCGCCAACAAGGACGAACGCTCCTGGCAGCTGCGCTACGACTTCAACTTCGCCTCCTACGGGCTGCCCGGCCTGAGTCTGATGACCCGCTACCTGCGCGGCGACAACATCGACCTGCTGAACGGGCAGGGCAACGGCAAGGAGTGGGAGCGCGACACCGACGTCGGTTACCTGGTGCAGAGCGGCCCCCTGAAGAACGTCGGCTTCAAGCTGCGCAACAGTACCTTCCGCAGCAGCTTCGGCAACGACATGGACGAAACCCGCTTCATCGTCAGCTACACCTTGCCGATCTGGTAAGTGCGGCTTGGAGCCTCCCGGTCTTGACGATTGGGGGGGGGCCGAGTTTCCGGGCGCTGCGCAGGCAGGCCCGGAACGTACCCCGGCGAGATTCCGAGACGAACGGCGTGAAAGCCCGTGCTTGAGCGAGTGAGGGGATATTTCCTACGTGCTGGCGGTCTCACAAGGCGAGGAAAAGTCTGGTCAGGGCTCGTGTCCTCGGCTTATAAAACCCCTTCGCCGCTGTAGACCCGCAGGGATGGCGGCCCCACGAGATCAAGGAACGATGATGCGACGAGTGACGATGATTCTGCTCGCTGCCGCCCTGTTGCAGGGCTGTGCGCACCAGAAGACCGGCAACCAGTGCGAAGACAACTTCAACACCGAAGGTGGCTTCATTGCCGGCAAGACCTTCACGTCCAACGTCCAGTTGGACATGCCGGTGGCCAAGGTCTTCGACCGGGCGCAGAAGACGCTGGTGAAGGAAGGCTTCACCATCCAGAACGCCGACGAGAAGAGCGGCACCATCTCCGCCTACCAGGGCGTGATCCTGAGCAGCCGCAACGCACCGTTGAACGTTGTGGTGGAAAAGTCGGGCTCCGGCTCCAAGGTAAGCTATGTCTTCGTCACCCTGGGCGGCATGTACACCACCGAGGGCGCGGTGCGTGACGGCTTCTGCCGGTTTACCGATGGGATTCGGCAGTGAGGCCCACTCCCTTAGGAGCGGGCGCTGCCAGCGAATCCATCGCGGGGCGAATCCATTCGTGCCGGTGAATGCACGGCGTGCCGGCAAATTGTAGGAGCGCGCCATGCGCGCCATGCGCGCGATCGCGGGCATGGTCCGCTCCACCCATCCTAGGCACGAGCCTCCTGATATTCCTGAGCCTACGAGCGGACCAGCCTTTCCACGAGGCGGTGGGTCAGCGGGGCGATGACCAGCACCAGCGGGAAGCCGATGCTCCAGCTGGTGAGCCACGCGCCCAGCCAGAGCTGGGCGAAGGCCGGCGTCAGGCCGACGGCGCGCCCGGTGGCAAGCCCGGAGACCAGCAGGGTCATCACGCCGGACAAAATCAGCGCGAACAGAAGCGGTGCGTAACGGCGCGGGATCATGCGTGGGCCTCCTGCGCGTGCTCAAGCTGCGGTTGGTGCAGGCGACCGAGGGTTTCGGCGAAGTGCTGGCCGAACAGCCGCGCGGTCTTCAGGTCGCCGGGGCAGAAGTCCGCGGTGGTCTTCTCTGCCTGGGCCATCAGCCCGGACCAGGAACCAAGGCGGTTGGCGGCTTCCTCGGCAGGCACGCCCAGGTGCTGCTCGGGGAGGATCGGGTTGCCGGCCCAGAGCATGCCGTGCTGCATGCAGAAGGTGAACAGCGAGATCAGCGTGGACTGCTTGTCGCCCGCCGGCAGCGCCGAGACGGTGAAGCCGGCGGCCAGGCGGCCACGCAGCTTCTGCTGGCGCCACAAGGGCCCCGTGGCGTCCATCAGCGCTTTCAGCGGCGCCGAGACGCCGCCCAGGTAGGTGGGCGAACCGAGGATCAGGCCGTGGCAGGCAAGCAGCGCTTGCGGCTGTTCGATCAACCCCTGCGCCTTGAGCAGGTTCACTTCGCAGCCGGGCACCTGGCGGGCGCCGCTGGCGATGGTCTGGGCGATGCGCTCGGTACGGCCGCTGGCGCTGTGGTAGACGATGGCGATGGTTTTCATGGTTTCTCCGCAGGTTGCACGCAGGGGGAAGGCCGCTTGTGGATTGACCTCGGCGGCCTTTGGCGTGAACCTACAAGTTCAAGCGAACTTGAGGTCAAGAGGTGTTGCATGGATATCGCTGACGTAGCCAGGCGTTCCGGCGTGCCGGCATCGACCCTGCGTTTCTACGAGGAGAAGGGGCTGATCGTCTCGCTCGCCAAACCCGGCGCTCGGCGCCAGTTCGCGCCGCAGATTCTCGATCAACTGGCGTTGATTAGCCTGGGCCAGTCGGCCGGGTTCAGCCTGGAGGAAATCCGCTCGATGTTCGCAGGCGACGGCGGGACGAACATCAACCGGCAGATGCTGGCGGCCAAAGCGGACGAGCTGGATGCCACGATCCGGCGCCTGCGGGCGATGAGTCGGGGGCTGCGGCATGCGGCGGCGTGCCCGGCGCCCAGTCATGCGGAGTGCCCGACTTTCCAGCGGCTGGTGAAGGCCGCGGGGGAGAGTGCGCTGGAGGGGAAGAAGGAGCGGGGGCGGTTGAGGAAGGGGGCTGTGTGATGGAACTGGAGCGGGGCGTGCCCTCTACCGGGTTGAGGGCTCTTCATAGGAGCGAGCAAGCTCGCTCCTACAGAGGAACGCTCTGCCCGTAGGGCGAACAACCCGGAACGGGTAATCCGCCGGCTTGGCGGATAACGCTTTAGGCGTTTTGCGCCCTACAGGGAGACGCCCAGCGCGGCGGACAGCCACTCGCAGAACCCTACCGCCTGGGCATTGCGCTCGCTCTGCTGATGCACCAGCAGCGACCAGTTCGGCCCGCGCACGATCTGCTCGCTGAGCGGGGCCAGCAGGCCATTCTCTCGCGCATCGCCGGCCAGCAGCTGGCTCACCAGGGCAACGCCCAGGCCCTGGCTCGCGGCGTCCAGCAGCAGGCCGGGATCGGAGAAGTTCAGGCCCTCGCTGCGCTGGCCGACGTCGGCGCCGCCCTGCAGTTGCCAGTGCGCCCAGTCCATTTCCCGTTCGCCGTGCAGGGTGGTGCGCGTCGGTTCCGGCTGCGCCAGCAATGAAGGATGGCAGGCCGGGTAGAGGCGATCCTCCAGCAGCACGCGGAAGCGGCACTCGGCCTGGGCGGTGAGGTCGTCGCGCACGGCGATGTCGATGGTCTGTGTGGCCATGTCCGGGGTTTCGTCGGTGGTCAGCAGCCAGAGGTCGATCTGCGGGTGGCGGGCGTGGAAGTCGCCCAGGCGCGGCACCAGCCAGTGGCGGGCGAAGGCCGGGGTGGTGTTGACCACCAACTGGTTGGGCTTGCGGTACTGGTCCAGGCGGCGGATGCCTACGGCCAGTTGCTGCAGCATGGATTGCGTGGTGCTGAGCAGGTCGGCGCCAGCGTCGGTCAGCGCCACCTTGCGCCCGGAGCGATAGAATAGCGGCTGTTCGACGAAGCTTTCCAGGCTGCGGATCTGCTGGCTGATGGCCGACTGGGTGAGGTGCAGTTCCTCGGCGGCCTTGTGGAAGCTGCCCAGGCGCGCGGCGGCTTCGAAGCCGCGCAGGGCATTCAGGGGTGGCCAGTGTTTGAGCATGATCGATAAGTCTGCCTAATCAGATTTGCGCAAAATCTATCGTTTGTTCTGACATTTTTACAGGCCTAGCATGGTTGTCAGGCGCCGCTGAACCTTTTCCTTCCGATAAAAATTACTTACCAAAGGCTTGAGTATGCATCGCAACGACGATAGGCAGAACGGCTGGCGTATGCCTGCCGAATGGGTCAACCACGCGGCGACCTGGATGGCATTCCCGCATAACCGTCCGCTCTGGGAGGGCGGCTGGCACGTGACCCTGGAACAGGTGCAGGAAGACTTTGCCCGCGTCGCCAACGCCATCGCCCGCTTCGAGCCGGTGAAACTGGTGGTGGACCCGTCCGCCATGGCCCGCGCCGCCGAGCTGTGCGGGGCCAACGTTGAGCTGGTGCCGCTGCCCATCGACGACAGCTGGTGCCGCGACTCCGGGCCGACCTTCATCTGCCATCCGCAGCACGGCGTTGCCGGTGTGAGCTGGCGCTTCAACGCCTGGGGCGGCAAGTCCGAACACACCCTGGACGAAGGCCTGGGCCGGCGCATTCTCAACCACCTCGGCTTCGATTGCTTCGGTACGCCGCTGTCCAACGAAGGCGGCGCGATCCATGTGGACGGCGAGGGTACGCTGATCACCACCGAGTCGGTGCTGCTCAACCCCAACCGCAACCCCGGCGTCAGCAAGCGCGAGATGGAGGAAATCTTCAGCCGCCTGCTCGGCGTGACCAAGACCATCTGGCTGCCGGGCGACCCGCAGTACGTCACTGGCGATATGACCGACGGCCACGTCGACGGCGTGTGCGCTTTCGCTCGCCCCGGCGTGCTGCTGGTGGATGCCACCCACGATGCTTCCAGTACCTACGCCGAAGTGGCGCGCGAAAATCGTCGTGCGCTGGAGCTGGCCACCGATGCCAAGGGCCGTTCCTTCGAGCTGATCGAGCTGTTCGAAGCCAGCGCG
Organism: Pseudomonas sp. NPDC086581; assembly: GCF_044746165.1. Classification (NCBI taxonomy): domain Bacteria; kingdom Pseudomonadati; phylum Pseudomonadota; class Gammaproteobacteria; order Pseudomonadales; family Pseudomonadaceae; genus Pseudomonas; species Pseudomonas sp. NPDC086581. The sequence continues at coordinate 57,610 of NZ_JBIVBR010000018.1, forward strand.
GCGGTGGACCCTGAAGCGGAAGTCTTCTGCGCGTCCTACACCAACTTCTACCTCGCCAATGGCGCGGTGATCATGCCGGCCTACGGCATCGCCGCCGACGACGAAGCCGCGGCGGTGCTGGCCCGCGCCTTCCCCGGCCGCGAAGTGGTGCCGGTGCGCATCAACAACCTGGCCCATGGTGGTGGCGGCGTGCACTGCATCACCCAGCAGCAGCCGGCCTGGCCGCTGGGGGGCCTGTGATGAGCAAGCTGACCGTCGCTGTCCTGCAGTTCTCCTGCAGCTGGGACCTGCCGCGCAACCTTGCCGAAGCCGAGCGCCACGTGCGCGCGGCTGCAGCGGCGGGGGCGAAGCTGATCCTCCTGCCCGAGCTGTTCGCCACGCCGTACTTCTGCATCGAGCAGGACCACGCCCACCTCGCCCTGGCCCAGCCGTATGAGGACAGCCCGCTGCTACAGCGCTTCGCCAACCTGGCGGCGGAGCTCAACGTGGTGCTGCCGATCAGCTGGTTCGAGCGCGCCGGCAACGCCTACTTCAACTCGCTGACCGTGGCCGACGCCGACGGCAGCCTGCTCGGGATGTACCGCAAGACGCACATCCCCAACGCCATCGGCTACCAGGAGAAGGAATACTTCAGTCCCGGCGACACCGGCTTCCGCGTCTGGGACACCGCCGTCGGCCGTATCGGCGTGGGCATCTGCTGGGACCAGTGGTTCCCCGAGACTGCCCGCTGCCTGGCGCTGCAAGGCGCGGAGATGCTGCTGTTCCCCACCGCCATCGGCTCCGAGCCGGGCGCCGAACAGCTGGATTCCCGCGACCACTGGCAGACCGCCCAGCGCGGCCACGCCGCCGCCAACCTGCTGCCGGTGCTGGCGGCCAACCGCATCGGCGAGGAAGTGGCGCCCAGCGATGACGCGCTGCGCATGCGCTTCTACGGTTCGTCCTTCATCACCGACCACAAGGGCGCGCTGCTGGCCGAGGCCGGGCGCAACGAGGCCGCCGTGCTGGTGCGCGAGCTGGACCTCGACCTGGCCCGCGAGGAGCGCCTGACCTGGGGCGTCTACCGCGATCGTCGCCCGGAAATGTACGGCCCGCTGCTCGGCCTCGACGGCCGCCACCTGCACCCGCGCTGGCAAGGAGTCTGACCATGAACAAGCACCTGCTGATCGGCGCGCTGGGGTTGTCCCTGGCGTGCACCCTGCAACTGGCCTCGGCCGAAGAGAAGGTCCTGCGCCTATTCAACTGGGCGGACTACTTCGCCCCCGACACGCTGGCCAATTTCACCAAGGAGACCGGCATCCGCGTCATCTACGACGTGATGGACAGCAGCGAGACGCTGGAGGCCAAGATGATGGCCGGGCACAGCGGCTACGACCTGATCTTCCCCGGCGATACCGTCGCCGAGCGCCTGATGCGTGCCGGTGCGTTGCAGAAGCTCGACGACAGCAAGCTGGAGCACCTGGGCGACATCGAATCGGGCCTGCGCGACCTGCAGACCAAGTACCCGTACTCGCGGCACGCCGTGGTGCCCTATACCTGGGGCAGCATCGGCCTGACCTACAACCAGGCGAAGATCGAGCAGCGCCTGCCCGGCGCGCCGGTGAACAGCCTGGACCTGATGTTCAAACCGGAGCTCGCCAAGCATTTCGCCGACTGTGGCATCTCGATGATCGACTCGCCGGACGAAGTGCTCGCCGTGGTGCTCAACTACCTCGGTCGTGACCCGCGCAGCGGCAAGCCACAGGACCTGGCCGACGCGCTGGCGGTGCTCAACGGCATCCGCCCATACATCCGCAAGTTCCAGTCGCAGCCGGTGACCCAGCTGGTGAATGGCGACCTGTGCCTGTCGCTGGGCTACAGCGGCGACGTGATCCAGTCGCAACGCGCCGCCGACGAGGCGAAGAAGCCTGAGCGCTTCGAATACCGCGTGCCGCGCGAAGGCACTTCGGTATGGATGGACACCATGGCCATCCCCGCCGACGCGCCGCATCCCGAGTACGCCTACGCGCTGATCAACTATCTGATGCGCCCGGACGTGATGGCGGCCATCAGCAACGCCACCGGCTACCCGACCTCCAACGCCAAGGCCCGGCCAATGGTCGAGGCGAGCATGCGCGACAATCCGGACATCTATCTTGATGAGAAGGCCTACGCGCGACTGTTCCCCGGCAAGGACATCCCGCAGCGCGACATGCGTTCGCGGATGCGCACCTGGACCAGCTTCAAGACCGGAACCGGTGGTTGAGGAGGTGAGGATGATGACACGCAGGAACCTGCTCTGCGCCGGCATGACGCTGGCGACGGGCCTTGGGCTCGGCCTGGGCCGCGTCGCCCTGGCGGCGAAACCCTGGTACATGCCCGACGAGCACCGCAAGCAGGAGCGGGTGTTCGTCGCTTACGCGGCGAGCCCTGACGTCTGGGAAGACATCGCTCCGGACGTCAATGCCACGGTGGCGCGGCTGGCCCGCGCGATCGCCGAGTTCCAGCCGGTGACGGTGCTCTGCCGGCCGGAGCAGCAGGCCGAGGCCAAGCGCGCGTGCGGCGGCCAGAACGTCGACTTCCTGCCGGTGCCGGTGGATGACATCTGGGTGCGCGACTACGGCGGCTGCTTCCTGGTCAACGATGCGCCGGGCGGCCTTGCGCTGGCCGATTTCAATTTCAACGGCTGGGGCGGCAAGCAGCACGCCGAGCGCGACCGTGAAGTGTCGGCGGCCCTGGCCGAGGACGTGGAGGCCAAAGCCCTCGTCAGCGAACTGTGCGGGGAGGGCGGCGGCATCGAGGTGGACGGCCACGGCACGGCCATCTTCACCGAGAGCTGCTGGCTCAACGACAATCGCAACCCGGGCTGGACGCGCCCGCGTATCGAGGCGGAACTCAAGCGCATGCTGGGGCTGCGCAAGGTGATCTGGCTGCCGGGCATTCGCGGCAAGGACATCACCGATGCCCATGTGGACTTCTATGCGCGCTTCGTCGAACCGGGCGTGGTAGTGGTCAACCTGGACAACGACAAGCGTTCCTACGACCACGAAGTTACCCGCCGCCACCTGGAGATCCTGAAGAACGCCACCGATGCCGACGGCCGCTCGTTGAAGGTGCATACGTTGCCGCCGCCGATGAAGCCCAAGCCGAGCACGTTCAACCGTGACAACCCGGACTTCGCTGCCGGTTACATCAATTACCTGCCGGTGAATGGCGGGGTGATTGCGCCGAAGTTCGGCGATGCGTCGGCCGATGAGCATTGCCATGCCTTGCTCAGCGAGCTGTACCCGGATCGCGAGATCGTCCAGCTGAACATCGACCCGATTGCCGCCGGGGGCGGTGGCATTCACTGCGTGACGTTGCAGATGCCGGCGGTCTAGCGCGTCTTGGCGATGCGCCATGGCCCTGCGTAGGAGTGGACTCCGTCCGCGATTGGCTCCGCGTCGCGCCGGATACCATCGCGGATGAATCCGCTCCTATAGGTCCGAGCGCCTGCTGTGCGTCGGCGTAACGAATGATGGGTATCGCTGCGCTCCACGCCATCCTACGTTGAGGCGTCCTGCCCGGACGTAGGGCGGCGCATAACGCCCCAAGCGTTATCCGCCGTTTACGGTGCCGGGAAAGCGGCGGCGATCAAGGCGGGGAGGGCAACGCTGGCAGCGCTGGCCAGGGCGAAGTCGCGTTCGCCGTGCAGCGGGCGGGGGGCGGGATTGACGTGGAGGACGGTCGCGCGAAGGCGCCAGGCGATCTCGGGGATTTCCGCCGCCGGGTAGACCACGCCGGACGTACCGACGGAGATCAGCAGGTCGCACTGTTCAGCGGCCTGGAAGGCGTGGGTGATTGCGTCCATCGGAAGGCTTTCGCCGAACCACACCACGCCGGGGCGAAGCGTGCCGCCGCAATGGGCGCAGGCCGGCGGTTGTACACGGCGGCCGGCCTCGGGTTCGTTCGGTACCGGCAGCGGCGCATCCGGCTCGCGCTGGCACTGGAAGCAGTGCGGGCGCTCCAGCTGGCCGTGCAGGTGGGTGACGTCGCGGCTGCCGGCGCGCTCGTGGAGGTCGTCGACGTTCTGGGTGATCAGCGTGAGCTTGGGCACCTTGCCCGCCAGGGCGGAGATGGCCAGGTGTGCGGGATTGGGCAGGGCGCGGTGGACGACGCTGCGGCGCCATTCATACCAGCCCCAGACCAGCGCCGGATCCGCGCGGAATGCTTCGGCGGTGGCCAGGGAGGCGGCGTCGAAACGCTCCCACAGCCCGGTGAGGCGGTCGCGGAAGGTGGCGATTCCGCTTTCAGCAGAAACCCCTGCGCCAGTGAATACCACGACATGGCGAGCTTTGCGTAGCGCATCGACGAGCGCGGAGTCGAGGATCATTGCGGAGCTTCCTGCGGCGTCGGAGCGCTTTCCAGTCGATTGCGCCCGGCGGCCTTGGCGCGGTAGAGCGCGCGGTCGGCGGCTTCGATAAGGGCCTGCGGGCTGCTGTCGCCGCCGGCGGGCAGGGTGGCTATGCCAATGCTCGCGGTGATGCGGCCCAGCGGGCTGCCGGCATGGGTGAGGTTGGCGCCCTGCAGGCGCTGCATGAACTGCTCGGCCACGGACAGGGCGCCGTCAGGGCCGGTATTGGGCAGGATCACCGCCAGCTCCTCGCCGCCATAGCGCGCGGCGAGATCGGCGGGGCGTCGCACGCTGTCAGCGAGGACGCGGCCAATGCGCCGCAGGCAGTCGTCGCCGGCCGGATGGCCGTAGGTGTCGTTGAAGCGCTTGAAGTGGTCCACATCGATCAGCAGCAGCCCCAGCGGCGAGCGTTCGCGATGGGCGCGGCGCAGTTCTGCGATCAGGTGGTCGTCGAAGCTGCGGCGGTTCTCAAGGCCGGTGAGCGGGTCGCGCGAGGCGAGTACTTCCAGTTGGCGGTTCGCCTTGAGCAGGTCTTCGCGGGCGTCGCGTAGCAGGCGCTCGGTGCCAATGCGGCGCTGGATGGCGAGGATCAGCAGGCTGCCGATGACCACGATGATCATCAGCAGGCCGAAGGCGATGGCCACCGTTCGCAGGGCGTCCGAGCGCCAGGCGGCCAGGGCTTCGTCCTTGCCCAGGGCGACCGAGGTCACCAGCGGGTAGCGATCGTTCTTGCGGAAGGCGTAGATGCGTTCGGTGCCGTCCAGCGAGGAAGCGAAGGTGGCGCTGCCGACGTTATTGCTCTGCAGGTACTGGGTGAAGATCGGTGAGCGCGAAAGCACGCGCCCCATGTCGCTCTCGCGGAACGGATAGCGCACCAGCACCTGGCCGTTGCTGATGGCCACGCCGATAGCACCGGTCTTGCCAATGTCGATCTTGCCGAACAGCCGCAGGAAGTCCTGTACACCCAGAGCAGCGACTATCACCCCGGCGAAGTTGCCCTGGGCGTCGTTGTAGCGGCGGCTGACGGTAATTACCCAGACGCCGGTGGCGCGGCTGCGGATCGGCTCGCCGATATAGGCGTCCAGCGAGGGATTGTCGCGGTGGTGGATGAAATAGCCACGGTCGGCGCTGTTGGCGCCAGGCGGGAAGGGGCCGTTGGAGGTCATCAGCCAGTTGCCCTGGGCATCGTAGATGCCGATGCCGTTGAGCTGCGCGAGCAGGTGCTGCTGGTTGCGCACCAGGTCGTTCAGTCGCTGCAGTTGGGGCGCGCCACGTCCCTCGTGCTCCAGGCGTTCGGCCAGGCCGAGCAGCAGCATGGAACTCTGGGTGACGATGCCTTCGACGTAGGTGTCCAGCGCCTGCGTGAGGTTGAGGTTGTGCGTGGTGGTTTCCGCCAGCGTACGCTCGCGCGCCGACCACAGTTCCCAGGCGGTGGCGGCGGCCACGGCGAGGCTGATGATCGACAGCAGGAGGATGGCTAGGCGGATGTCGCGTTTCACTCAGGCCTCGTTGGGTCGGTCCCTGTGGCGGTTGCCGTGCGCGGCGGGCATTGCCCGGCTGGAGAGCAGGGAGACGCCTCCCGCATGCGCCGGGTTACGTGTCGTTCGTCAGACGCCGGGCATGCCGCTGAGTTGCACACGGTTGCGGCCTTTCTGCTTTGCGACGTACAGATGTCGGTCGCAGCGGGCGAGCAACTCGCGTGGCTCGCTCAGGCCGCCCTCGTTGGCCATCGCCGCACCGAGGCTGATGGTCAGGAAGCGCAGGCTGTCGGGCCGGTACAGATGTTCGATGCCCAGGCTCGTCACCTGCTCGCGCAGCCGCTCGGCGACACAGCGCAAGTCTTCGGCGCTGGTCGCCTCCAACAGGATGGCGAACTCCTCGCCGCCATAACGATAGACGTTGGCGCGGCCGCCGCGCAGGGTGCCGACCAGGCTCTCGGCCACCTGGCACAGGCAGTGGTCACCGGCCTGGTGGCCGTAATGGTCGTTGTAGGGCTTGAAGTAGTCGATGTCGGCCATGAGCAGGGCAAAGGGCCGGCCGTGGGCGCGCATGCCATGCCAGCTCTCGTTGAGCTGCAGATCCAGTGCACGGCGGTTGCCTACGCCAGTGAGGCCGTCGGTGGCAGCCAGCTCCTGCAGGCGCAGGTTCAGCGCGGCGAGCTCGGTGCGCTGGCGTTTTTCCTCAAGGTCGGCGAGAAAGGCCTGGCGCACGCCCTTGATGTTGGTCCAGCTGATGAAAAGGCTGAACAGCGCGATGGGCAGGTAGACCAGGGTGAAGATCAGCAGCGGCTTGGCGGCGCCGTCGTGGATCAGCCAGACGTTGTAGAGAATGATCGCCGTGATGATCGCCGAGACCAGCGCGATACCCTTGAAGGAATAGCGTACGCCGAGGTTGCCCAATAGGACGAACACCACCGAGGCGTAGAGGAAGAAGGGCACGTCCGGCGAGGCGCTGCGCTTGAGCAGTTCAAACCAGGCGATGGTGGAGATGATGTCGTGTACCGGCATCAGCAGGTCCATCACCAGCACGCTGCGGCTGAAGCGGAACACCAGGAAGATATTGAGTAGCCCGACCAGGCTCAGGGCAGTACGCAGGAACAGCGATTCCTTGGCCATGTCCGGGATCAGCAGCGCGTCCGCCAGAACGTAGGAGTCGTAGGCGGCCATGGCGATGAAGTTGATCGCCAGCAGGAAGCGCCGGTAATGCTGCACCACGTACGCCTTGTAGGCATCCTGCAGGCGCGGCGGAATTCTCCCCTGGTACTGCTGCCGGGGAGGAGCGGCGGGGAACTCGGGTGCGGTCATCGAGAGTGGGAGCCTGTGTCTGCCATCCAGGGCGAATGCTGGCCAAAGGCTAGAGTAGGGTGCGGCACCATCGGCGTCCAGCAGGGCGATGCATAGGTTGTACCAAAACTTCGGTCCCTGCATATTGGCTCTGTCACGAGGGTCACTAATGGATCTTTATAGGGTGCCAATGCGGCGGCATTATGACCGTATTCACCTGCTGTCGAGGCTTTACATGTACGTACCTGCGCATTTCGAGGAAACCCGCCCGGACGAGCTGCACCGGCTGATCCGCGACTATCCCCTGGGCATCCTGGTGACCGGCCATGACGGCCTGCTGGACGCCAACCACCTGCCGTTCGAGCTGGAACTTTCCGGCGAGCAACCGCTGCTGCGCGCCCACGTCGCCCGCAACAACCCGGTCTGGCAGGAGGCCGAGGGCGAGGAGGTGCTGGTAATCTTCCGTGGCGAGCACGCCTACGTCTCGCCCAACTGGTACCCGAGCAAGCACGAGGCGCACCGCCAGGTGCCGACCTGGAACTACCAGGTGGTGCACGTGCGCGGCCGCCTCAAGGTCATGGACGAGGAGCGCTTCGTGCGCGGCGTGGTCGGCCGCCTGACCCGCACCCACGAAGCGAACGAGGAGAAGCCCTGGAAGATGAGCGACTCCGCCCCGGAATTCATCAGCGGCATGCTGGCGAACATCGTCGGCATCGAGGTGGAGATCGGCGAGATCATCGGTAAGTCCAAGCTCAGTCAGAACAAGGAAGAACGTGATCGCCTGGGCGCCGCCGAGCGGCTGGAACAGCTCGGCAACCCGGAGCTGGCCGGAGCAATGCGGTCGACCAGGGGGTAGGAGCAACTGTCTTCTTCCCGGCAAGTTTGTGCCGACGTTTCCCCCTCACCCCAGCGCCTTCCCAGAGGGACGGGGAGCAGATTGTGCCGGCAGATGCTGTCGTTTCATCCTGCACCGAAAAGCCCCCTCTCCCTTTGGAGCGGGGCGCACAGCCAGGGTTGGGGTTAGGGGCTCTTGATCTCGCAGGTGCGGACTCCCAGGCGGTTCGAGCGGTTGTTGCAGGGGCGGTATCACAGCCCGCCGAGCAGGTCGTGGGAGTCGAGCAGGCGCCAGGCGATTTCCGGATTCTTGTCCATCCCCCTGCGGATCGCGGCGGGAATGGCTTGGCGGGTCTTGCGGCAGAGGCCGGGCTGCTCGTCGAAGTCGAACTCGATGCCGCGCATGGTGCGCACCTCGTTGAAGCCGGGGGCGATGTGCAGGCGGATGCCGAGTTGCTCGTAGAGCTTGTGCTGCATGCGCTCCAGGTCCGCCAGGTCCTTGAGGTTCTCCAGGCGCTCGAGCAGGCGCTGTTCTTCGTGCCGGGTCAGCAGCAGGATGCGCAGGTCTGCGTTGGGAGTTGCCAGCAGGCGTTCCCGGTCGCAGTTGCAGGCACCGGGCGGGCATTGCTGGCGGAGCGGAGGAGTGGTGGGCATGTCCCGATCATAGCGGGGGATCGGGGAATTGCGCAGGGGGATTGCTCTTTGTAGGAGCGAGGGGGACGCCATCGTTCTTGCTCGCGAACGGATTTCCCGGCAGCTCATGTGCTGGGCGGTTCGCGAGCAAGAACTAGACGTCCCCCCTCGCTCCTACAGGTTTCAGTGCGCCGGCTTGCGAATGGTCTTGAGCAGGTCTTCCGGGCTGATCTGCCCGACGATGTTGCTCACGCCTTCGCTGCCCGGCTGCGGCAGACCGAGGATGTGGCCCTTGATCTTGCCGATGACGTGCATCTCGCACGGCTTGCAGTCGAACTTCAGGGTCAGCACTTCGTCGCCGTGGATCAGTTGCATCGGCTGCACCTTGGTGCGTACGCCGGTGACGCCCTTGGCCTGTTTCGGGCACAGGTTGAAGGAGAAGCGCAGGCAGTGCTTGGTGATCATCACCGGCACTTCGCCGGTTTCCTCGTGGGCCTCGTAGGCCGCGTCGATCAGCTGCACGCCGTGGCGGTGGTAGAACGCGCGGGCCTTCTCGTTGTACACGTTGTACAGGAACGACAGGTGCGACTCCGGGTACACCGGCGGTGGGCTGGTCTCGGCCTTGCGGCCACCGCGCGGGTGGGCCAGCACGCGGGCTTCGGTCAGCGCCTCGATGGCCTCGCGGCGCAGCGATTTCAGCTGGGAGTTGGGGATGAAGAACGCCTGCGGGGCGTCCAGTTCGATCCGGTCGGCGTGGTACTGGGTGGTGCCCAGTTGGCCGAGCAGGTCGTGCAACTGCTCCAGCGCCTGTTCCGGCTTGTTCGCGGCGCCGAACGGGCCGTCCAGGGCGACGCTGACGCTGACGCCTTCCTCGCTGGTGGCGGTCAGTTCCAGGCGCTCTTCGCGCAGTTTTGCGACCCACGACAGGCCGATGCGTCGTTCGGCAGAGGTCTTCTGCAGCGCCTGCTGCCAGTTGTGGTCGAGGTTGCGCGACAGCGGGTGGTTCGGGCGCAGGCGGTAGAGGCCCTCGGGCATCTCGTTGGGCTCGACGCGGTAGCGGTAGCGCTTCTCGCCGTCCTCTTCGAACTCACCTTTCGGCTCGGCGATGTTGGCGCGGAAACCGACCACTTCGCGCTTCACCAGCACGTTGAGGCCGTCGCCGTTGGACAGCGGGTCCTTGGTCACCACCAGCATGTCGCGCTTGCCGACCTTTTCCACGCTGCCCACCGGCAGGCCGGTGAAGGTCGGTGAGTCGAACGCCCCGATGTCGATCTTGCGGTCGCTGACAAAGTAGTCGGTGCTGCCGCGGTGGAAGGTCTTGTCCGGGTCCGGCACGAAGAAGTGGTCGGTGCGGCCGCTGGAGGCGCGGGCGAGATCCGGGCGCTCGGCGAGGATGCCGTCCAGGCGCTGGCGGTAATAGGCAGTGATGTTCTTCACGTAGCCCATGTCCTTGTAGCGGCCTTCGATCTTGAAGGAGCGCACGCCGGCGTCCACCAGGGCGCTGAGGTTGGCGCTCTGGTTGTTGTCCTTCATCGACAGCAGGTGCTTCTCGAAGGCCACCACGCGACCCTGGTCATCCTTCAGGGTGTAGGGCAGGCGGCAGGCCTGGGAGCAGTCGCCGCGGTTGGCGCTGCGGCCAGTCTGGGCGTGGGAGATGTTGCACTGGCCGGAGAAGGCCACGCACAGCGCGCCGTGGATAAAGAACTCGATGGCGGCATCGGTCTCGTCGGCGATGACGCGGATTTCCGCAAGGTTCAGCTCGCGGGCCAGCACCAGCTGGGAGAAACCTGCCTGATCGAGGAACTTTGCCCGCTCCAGGGTACGGATGTCGGTCTGGGTGCTGGCGTGCAGCTCGATCGGCGGAATGTCCAGCTCCATGATGCCCAGGTCCTGCACGATCAGCGCATCGACGCCGGCGTCGTAGAGCTGGTGGATCAGCGCGCGCGCCGGCTCCAGCTCGTTGTCGTGGAGGATGGTGTTGATCGTGGTGAACACCCGCGCGTGGTAGCGGTGGGCGAACTCCACCAGCTGGGCGATATCGCTCACCTCGTTGCAGGCATTGTGCCGCGCGCCGAAGCTCGGGCCGCCGATGTAGACGGCGTCGGCGCCATGCAGGATGGCCTCGCGGGCGATGGACACATCGCGGGCAGGGCTGAGCAGTTCCAGATGGTGTTTGGGCAAGGACATGGTTTCTTCTTTATCAGGCGTGCTGGTCAGGTGTGCTTATCAGGTGCGGCACGGGCAATCGCGCATTGTACCGGGCAAACGCCGCGCCGGCATCCGCGGCATGCCGGGCGGTGGCACGGTTGGTCGCCAGTCCACCAGCTCCTCGCCAAACCTGTAGGGGCGGGCGGCTCTTTAGACGTGCGATGGGCGCGCGATCGCGCCCATCGGGCGCTCCTGCAGGTCGCACCGCCACCTCTGGCACTTCTGCAACGCCGTTTTGAACGCCCTTGCAGAACTGCAAAGTGACCCTGCAACCCTGTCTATTCCGCGCTTTGCGGGCATGGATCAAGATTCGTTCGTCCTTTCGGAACACCTCCCCCACTTTCAAGGAACCGAATCATGAACGCCAAGCAATCCCTGCTCGCCGCCTCCCTCGCCCTGGCCATCGGCAACGTTTTCGCCGCCGGCAACCCCACCGTCGAACACAATACCCAGGCCTTCCTCGAAGCCCTGGAAGCCGGCAAGGGCCAGCCGCTGGAAACCCTTTCGCCGAAAGACGCCCGTGCGGTGCTGACTGGCGCCCAGGCGTCGGTGAAGGTCGACCTCTCCGGCACCCAGGTCAGCGAGAAGACCGTGCAGACCGACGTCGGCCCGGTGAAGCTGACCATCGTCCGCCCGGCCGGCGTGAAGGGCACGCTGCCGGTGTTCATGTTCTTCCACGGCGGCGGCTGGGTGCTGGGTGACTACCCGACCCACGCCCGCCTGATCCACGATCTGGTGGTGAACTCCGGCGCGGTCGCTGTCTACGTCGACTACACGCCGTCCCCCGAGGCGCATTACCCGGTGGCGATCAACCAGGCCTACGCCGCCACCAAATGGGTTGCCGAGCACGGCAAGGAGATCAACGTCGACGGCAAGCGCCTGGCCGTGGCCGGCAACAGCGTCGGCGGCAACATGGCGGCAGTGGTCGCGCTGATGGCCAAGGACAAAGGCACGCCCAAGCTGCGCTTCCAGGCCCTGCTGTGGCCGGTGACCGATGCCAGCTTCGAGACCGGCTCGTACAACCAGTTCGCCCAGGGGCACTTCCTCTCCAAGCCGATGATGCAGTGGTTCTGGGACAGTTACACCACCGACCCGAAACAGCGCGCCGAGATCTACGCCTCGCCCCTGCGTGCCACCACCGACCAGCTCAAGGGCCTGCCGCCGACCCTGATCCAGACCGCCGAATCCGATGTGCTGCGTGATGAGGGCGAAGCCTACGGTCGCAAACTTGACGCCGCCGGTGTGGCTGTCACTTCCGTGCGCTACAACGGAATGATCCACGACTACGGTCTGCTCAACGTGGTGAGCAAGGTGCCGGCGGTACAGGCCGCCATGCGCCAGGCCGGTGAAGAGCTGAAGGCTCACCTGCAGTAAGCCGCTTACCTCCCTCGCCACGGGGCGGGGGAGGTCACTTCTCTGAAGGCCTTTTTGGAGAGAATCCCGATGAGCCAGCCCACGCAGCAAGAATCCGTCACCCTGATCATCCGCCACCGCGCGCGCCCCGAGAGCGTCGCCGCCTATGAAATCATCCTGCGCGAACTGACCCGTGCCGCCAGCGAGTTCCCCGGTCACCTGGGTGTGGACGTGATGCGCCAGGGCGACCACTTCACCTCGGTCCTGCGCTTCGCCAGCGCCAACGAACTGCAGGCCTGGCTCGACTCGCCGCAGCGTCACGAGCTGATTGAGCGCGCCAACCCGCACCTGCTCGACGTCGAACAGAAGGAATTGCACACCGCCCATGAATTCTGGTTCACCACCCCGGACAACCCGCAGAAGCAGCCGCCGCGCTGGAAGCAGGCGGCCATTTCCTACCTGGTGATCCTGCCGCTGGTGATGCTGGTGCCGCAGCTGTGGCGCCCGCTGTTCGCGCAGGTCCCGCTGCTGGGCAGCTTCGTGCCCGCCAACATGCTCATCGTCGCGACCATCGTCCTGCTGGTGGTCTACGTTTTCATGCCACGGGCCACGCGCCTGTTCTCCGCCTGGCTCAATGCCCGCTGATCGAAAGAGGAACTTCGCCATGTACGCCGACCTGATCCTGACCAACGGCCGCTTCCACACCATCGACCGCGAGAAACCCGAGGCCACCGCGGTGGCCATCGCCGACGGCAAGTTCATCGCCGTCGGCACCGAAGCCGAGGCCATGGCCTTCCGCGCCGGCGCCACCCGCGTCATCGACCTCAAGGGGCGCACGGCGATCCCCGGCCTCAACGACTCGCACCTGCACCTGATCCGCGGCGGGCTGAACTACAACCTCGAACTGCGCTGGGAAGGCGTGCCGTCCCTGGCCGACGCCCTGCGCCTGCTGAAAGAGCAGGCCCTGCGCACGCCGTCGCCGCAATGGGTGCGCGTGGTGGGTGGCTGGAACGAATTCCAGTTCGCCGAGAAGCGCATGCCGACCATCGAGGAGCTGAACCAGGCCGCGCCGGACACCCCGGTGTTCGTCCTGCACCTGTATGACCGCGCGCTGCTCAACCGTGCGGCGCTGCGGGTCGTCGGCTACACGAAAGACACCCCGAACCCACCCGGCGGCGAGATCGTCCGCGACAGCAAGGGTGAGCCCACCGGCATGCTGGTGGCGCGGCCCAACGCGATGATCCTCTACGCGACCCTGGCCAAGGGGCCGAAGCTGCCGTTCGACTACCAGGTCAACTCCACCCGCCAGTTCATGCGCGAGCTGAATCGCCTGGGCGTCACCAGCGCCATCGACGCCGGCGGCGGCTTCCAGAACTACCCGGACGACTACCAGGTGATCGAGCAGCTGGAGAAAGACAACCAGCTCACCGTGCGCATCGCCTACAACCTGTTCACCCAGAAACCCAAGGAAGAACTGGCCGATTTCAAGAACTGGACCAGCAGCGTCCAGTACGGCCAGGGCAGCGACTTCCTGCGGCACAACGGCGCCGGTGAGATGCTGGTGTTCTCGGCGGCCGACTTCGAGGACTTCCTTGAGCCCCGCCCCGACCTGCCCGGCACCATGGAGGCCGAACTGGAGCCGGTGGTGCGCCACCTGGTCGAGCAGCGCTGGCCGTTCCGCCTGCACGCGACCTATGACGAGTCCATTTCGCGCATGCTCGATGTGTTCGAGAAGGTCAACCTGGACATCCCGTTCAACGGCCTGCACTGGTTCTTCGACCACTGCGAAACCATCTCGCCGAAGAACATCGAGCGGGTGAGGGCGCTGGGCGGCGGTATCGCCATCCAGGACCGCATGGCGTTCCAGGGCGAGTACTTCGTCGATCGCTACGGCAAGCAGGCCGCCGAGGCCACGCCGCCGATCAAGCGCATGCTGGCCGAAGGCGTGCCGGTGGGCGCCGGCACCGATGCCACTCGCGTCTCCAGCTACAACCCCTGGACCTCGCTGTACTGGATGGTCAGCGGCAAGACCGTCGGCGGGATGGAGCTGTACCCGGAAGGGCTGCCTCGCAGCACCGCGCTGGAGCTGTACACCCACGGCAGCGCCTGGTTCTCCAGCGAACAGGGCAAAAAGGGAATGATCAAGGTCGGGCAGATGGCCGACCTGGCGGTGCTCTCGGCGGACTACTTCAACGTGCCGGAGGAAGAGATCAAGGCCATCGAATCGGTGCTGACCGTGGTGGACGGCCGTGTTGTGTTCGGCAGCGGCGACTTCGAGCGCCAAGCGCCGAGCGCTATCCCGGTGCTGCCGGACTGGTCCCCGGTGGCAAAGGTCCCCGGCCACTGGCGTCCGCAGGCTCCGCTGCAGAATGCCGTGCACCAATGCGTCGGTTCCTGCGGCGTGCATGGCCACAGCCACGAACGCGCCCGCCAGTCGAGCGTGCCGGTGAGTGACTTCCAGGGCTTCTGGGGCGCCTTCGGCTGTTCCTGCTTCGCCTTCTGAAGCTCGCGCAGCGACCTGGAGCTCTTCTGTAGGAGCGAGCTTACTTGCGAACCCGCTTAACGCCGGATCGATCGGGCGAAGGGCATTTCGTGAGCAAGCTCGCTGCTACAGGGAGAATCGGTGCGCTCCTCGCGGATTAGCGACGGGAGAGCCTGCTCCCTGTTCGCGAATCACCAAAGCCCACCCTGACCGGGTCGTTCCCGCTAGAACCCCACCAACTGCCCCACGGCCTGCGCCTGCGGGTCGTCGCTGCGGCTCACCAGGGCGTAGTTGTAGCCGCCCTGGCTCCAGTAGCGCGCCAACAGGTCGCCATCCGTGCGCTGCCCCTGTGGCAACATCTCGTGGCGCGGGCCCGGCGGGCGGATGAAGAAGGTCAACCGCCGCCCCTGGCTATCCTCGTAGATCACCAGTGCCGCCGCGCCCTGTTCGGTGGCGAGCAGGCGCGCGCCCACTGTCTTCAAGCCGACCTGCTCCAGCGCGGGCGGCGGGGCGGCATCCTTCAGGTAGTGCGACAGCCAGCCGCGCAAATCGCCACCGTCGCGCAGGTCCAACCCCGTCTGGCCGGCATCGGCAAATAGTCGATAGGCCTGCACCGCGTCCTGCATCGGCACCATGCCGCGCATCATCGCGTCACCGCGCATCTGCCAGCCGCCCATGCCGCCAACGCCCAGCGCAATCAGCAGGGCCGCCGCGGTGGCAAGGCGCGAGCGCCGCCGCTGCTGGAGCTGCCGGCGAATACGCGCCGGATCGAGCTGCTCGGGCAGCGCACCACGGGCCTGCCCGGCAAAGGCCGCGCGCAGTTGCTGGGCATCCTGGCGCCAGCCTTCCACGCGACGGGCGTCGTCCGGGTGGGCGGCGAGCCAGGCTTCCACCCACTGGCGGCGCGTCGGGTCCAGCTGATCGTCAATGTAAGCGTGCAGATCCTGTTCCTGGGGAGTGCCGTCGGGAATGCGTTCGTTCATTTCAGTACCCACAAAGAAGGAGTCGCCGCCTGTCCTTCGCTCAGCGCGCGCAGCGCCGTGCGCGCGCGCGACAGGCGGGACATGACGGTGCCCATGGGAATATCCAGAGTCTCGGCCACCTCGCGGTAGCTCAGGCCTTCGACGCTGACCAGCGTCAGCAGCGCGCGCTGCTCGGCGGGCAAGCGTTCGAAGGCCTCCAGCGTCGAGCGCGCACTGACGATGTCTTCCGGCGATGCGCTCACCGCGCTGTCCGCACCGAACAGGCTGAGCAGGCGCGCATAGCGTTTCGCCCGACGCTGCCCGTCGATGAAGTGCCGGTAGAGGATCGAGAACAGCCAGGCGCGCAGGTCGCCGTCGTCGCGGCGGCCGGTCCAGGCCGACAGAGCCTTCTCCAGGGTCGCCTGGACCAGGTCGTCGGCGCTGCTCGTGCTGCGGGTCAGCGACAGCGCGAAGCGCCGCAGCCGGGGCAGCAGTTCGCGCAGTGAATGGTCGTCCAGTGAGTGCATCGGGGCGCCAGGAATGGGTGGGTTCGAGCGAGAAAGACGAACGCAGCGGCGATCTATTCCCGTCGCGGGAAAAATAATTTATTCGCCATCGGCGGGAATAACCCGTCGCACGGTGCGTCGTACCGGCTCAACGCATTCAGCCTAAGCCTGAGGAGCTGGAAATGACAGAAACACCGCCCACCGCACCCAACGTGCCCCTGCGCCTGGCCGCCATCGGCGCCGTGGTGCTCGGCGTGGCCGCCGTCTTCGCCTACGTCGCCGGCTGGCTCGATCCGCAGCGGCTCACCCCGGCCAGCGTGATCAACACCCTGGAGCACAACGGTGGCGTCTACCCCGGCTACCGGCGCAACCACGCCAAGGGCCTGTGCGTCATCGGCCACTTCGACAGCAATGGCGGCGCGGCCAATCTGTCCCGCGCCAGCCTGTTCTCCGTCGGTCGCGTGCCGGTGGTAGGGCGCCTCGCCATTCCCGGCGGCAACCCCAAGGCCAGCGACGGCGCCGCGCCGATCCGCAGCCTGGCGTTGCGCTTCCAGCCGGCTGATGGCCAGGAATGGCGCACCGGCATGAACGCCATGCCGGTCTTCGTCGTCCGCGACGTCGCCAGCTTCTACGCGCTGCAGCAGGCCACCGCGCCGCAGCCGGGCACCGGCAAGCCCGACCCGGAAAAGGCCGGCGCCTTCTTCAAGTCGCACCCCGAGACGCAGGCCTTCCTCAAGTGGGCCAAGACCTCGACACCGTCCTCCAGCTACGCCAACAGCGCCTACTACAGCCTCAACGCCTTCTACCTGGTGAACAAGGACGGCAAGGAACAGCCGGTGCGCTGGTCCGTGCAGCCCGAAGCGCCGGTCGAGCCGCTGGCCGCCGAGAAGCGCGGTGACGCCGACTTCCTCGCCGCCGAACTGGCCCAGCGAATCGCCGCCGGCCCGTTGCGCTGGCGCCTGCAGTTCACCCTCGGCGAACCCGGCGACAGCACCGTCGACCCCACCCAGGCCTGGCCCGACAGCCGCCGCACCGTGGATGCCGGCGAACTGGTGATTGAACGCCTACAGCCGGAAATCGGCGGCGACTGCCGCGACATCAACTACGACCCGCTGATCCTCCCCGACGGCATCCGCGCCTCCGATGACCCGCTGCTCAGCGCTCGCTCGGCCGCCTACTCGGAGTCCTTCAACCGTCGTACCCGTGAGCAGGCCCAGGAGACCCACTGATGAAACCGATCTACTTCCCGCTCTCCCTGCGCGTGCTGCACTGGCTGATGGCCGTGCTGGTGCTCGCCATGCTGCTGATCGGCCTGGGGATGGTCGCCAGCGTCTCGCCGCGCCATGCTGCGCTGGTCGCCATCCACAAACCCCTGGGCGCCGCGCTGCTGGTGCTCGTGCTGCTACGCATCCTGGTGCGCCTGACCAGTCGCATCCCCGCACTGCCCAGCGACATGCCCGGCTGGCAACGCAGCGCCGCGCACCTCTCGCACCTGGCGCTCTACGGCCTGCTGCTGGCCCAGCCGCTGGTGGGTTGGACCATGCAATCCGCGGGCGGCTACCCTGTCGTGCTCTGGGGCGGCTTCGAACTGCCCGCGCTGGTCTCGCCGTCGGTGCAACTGCATACCATCCTGCGTAGCGCCCACTCCTTCATCGCCTACGCGCTACTGGCAACCATCCTCCTGCACCTCGCCGCCGCGCTGTTCCACGGGCTCATCCGCCGCGACGAAGTCCTCCCGAGCATGACCGGAGCATCCATGCCGCGCAGCTCCAGCGGAGAACGGCCATGAAGCGCTTGCTCGCTGCCGCCTGCCTCCTCACCTCCTGCGCGGCCCTCGCCGCGCAGGGCGTTCCACCCGAGCAGGACTACCACTATGGCCAGAAACTCGACATCAAGCGCGTGGTGCAACAGCCGGACCTTGGGTTCTGCGGAATCCGCGAGGTTGAGATGACCTACGAGGACAGCGCCGGGCAGCGGCATTCGCTGCGGTATCCGGTTTGGGGGCAGGGGTGTGGGAATGAGAACTGACCCTGAGACACAGGGCCAGCTGGAAGTGCGCTGCCTGATTGATCCGCTCAGGCAGCCAAGCTACTTCTGAAAAGCTTCAGGCCCAAGGCAACGCAATACGAAATGCCGCAGAACATGAATGCGTAGAGCAGATTGAACACTGGCTGATTCTCCGTCAGCAGACGCAACAGCAAATGGCCGTTGCGATGTGCCGATGAGCCGCCGGCTTCGGAAAAGCCAAGGTAGAACGAGCCGCACGGGAAAAACGAATAGCTCAGCAGAGTGGCAGCCGAAGCCGTCAACCAACATGCGGCCGATACGCTTGCGCCATTGCGCGTTCTCATCAGCTCCTTCGTGCTGTATGTGCCCAACAGCAGGAAACATGCGATCCCCGCTGTGATGAGCGGAATACCCACGGCGGGGATCATCACGCGCGAACTATCCAGCCAGTAATCAGCGTTGCAGCTGATCGACAGCAGTCCAGTTGCAACGCTGAAGATTGCGCCATCGCCCACTGGCAGCAGAGAGACCACTGAAACAACTACGAAGTTTGCGAGGAGCAGTAGGAAACCGATTCTTCCAATAGGCATGCCGAATCCTTGGCGTTTGAACGGGTAATTGCAGGCGGGGGAGTAGATTACTTCCGTTGTGTTGGAACAGGGCGCAGATTCAGCGGCTCCGGGCCGTGCGAGCGGAAGTCGGCGTCCTCTGGCTTCTCGCCATCCGCACTTTGCGGCCTGTCTCCACAAACGGCGTAACGATCAGGCTCCACAGCGAAGAATACTTCTCGTCATCCTGCTCCCCGGCGCCGAACCGGATCGGCTCTGGCGCGCGCTGGGTGACGTAGAGCGTGCCGAACATCCAGTCCCACAGCGACAGGTTGATGCCAAAGTTCTTGTTGAAGTGACGGGGCGCGTCGCTGTGGTGGATCTGGTGTTGGGCGGGGCTGTTCACCACGTGTTCGATCACCGGCCCGAACGACAGCCACACATGGCTGTGGCGCAGGTTTGTCGCCAGCACGTTGAACAGCAGGATCATGTAGGTCACGCCGAAGAGCGTATAGGCGCTGATTTCCCCGCCGCAGATGTACCAGAAGATGCCTGCATAGGCGCCCAGGGCGAAGGCGCCGGCCAGCTTCGCCGCCAGTTTCTCCACGAAGTGTACGCGGCTCGCGGTGATGGGCGTCAGCACCGCCGCCGAGTGATGGACCTTGTGGAACGCCCACAGCCAGCGCGAATGGAAGGCGCGGTGCACCCAGTAGTTCTTGAAGTCGCTGACCAGGAACACGCCCAGTCCGTAGAGCAGCGACAGGCCGAGATTCGTCCCCGCCTGCGGTCGCGCGCCCCACAGATTGGTGAAGAAGGTGATGTAGTCGCCCGAGCGCAGGATATACGGATCGACCAACCCGATGATGGGCACCAGCAACGCCACATTGAGGATGCCGCGCATCAGGTAGTAGCGGTAATCCAGCAGCGCCGAGCGATGCAGATTCACCCGGCTGCCGCCAATGAACTGCCAGAACGACGCCGTCTGCGTCAGCCCGCGCTGTCGGCGGAAGCGGAACAGCACGTAGGCGATGGCGTAGGAGCACAGCAAAAACAACACGCCGACGCGGCCGCTCAGGTCGAAGAGGCCGGCGACCTGGTTGGTGACCGGGGTGATCATCCACTCGGTGAGATGACGGTGGAGGTGCGAGAGGTCGGGCATGGGCGTCGGGCGTTGATCGTGTCGGTAAGGTGTCGCGGCCTTGAAGCCCGCAATCAGATGGGCGGCCCGTGGAGGCGCTTGTTCTTGTTGACGTGACAAGGCGGAGCGTTTCGAACGCTGTCACGCGTGTCGATCAGGATGGGACGGGGTGGCTCTTGCTGTCAAAGCTTGAGATCGCAGGGGCAGATACTGGCGACAGGAGGTCCTGAGCGGCCCGACGCGGGAGCAGCGCCGAAATGCCGATGGCTGAGGGATGGCGCGGGAGATGGTGGCGGAGGGAGGGAGTGATTGTTGGTTGGGTGTGGGTTCGCGAGCGAGCTCGCTCCTGCAATAGCAGGCGACTGGGGATTCCCCAGTTGGGCTTTGCCATTTCCCCAGTCCTGGCTGCGCACTCCGCCCCGGCGGGAGAGAGGACCGTTCGATGTGAGTCATGCCCTGATGTTAGTCGGACAGGGCATGACTCTTTGATCGCCAATCAGGCAGTCGGCGGGGTGCCTTCTGCGTTGGCCACCACAGCGTCGATCTGGATCAGCGCGCCCTTGGGCAATGCGCCTATGGCTACTGTCCGGCGGGCGGGGACGCCGCCAGGGAAGTAGCTGGCGTACACCTCATCGACGGCGGCGATGTCGTCGATGTTCTTCAGGTAGAGGTTGACCTTCACTACATCGGCCAGTGCGTGGTCGATGCTTTCGACGATGGCCTTGAGGTGCTTGAAGCACTGGCCGGCCTGTTCCTTGATGCCGCCTGCCACCAGTTCACCGGTCTTCACGTCCAGCGGCAACTGGGCGGAGATGTGGTTGTAGTGGGAGAAGGCAACGGTCTGGGTGGAGTAGGGGCATTTGGGCGCGGCGTCGGTGTTGTGGGCCTTGATGACGATGCCGTGGCGGTCTTCGACGGCTTGCGGGGGCGTGCCGTCGCCGTGGGAGACCACGGCTTCGACTTGCACCAGGGCGTCCATTGGCAGGGCTTGCGCCTGTACCACGGTGCGCGCCGGGACGTAGCCGACGGCGCGGGCGATGGCCGAGTCGGGGAAGAAGGTGGTGTAGACCTTGTTCACTGCCTGCATGTCAGCGAGGTTCTTGACGAAGACAGTGATGCGCACGATGTCATCGAAGGGCACGTCGATGCTTTCGAGGATGGTCTTGATGTTGCGCAGGCACTGCTGGGTCTGTTCCTCGACGCCGCCGGCGACCAGCTTCCCGGTGCGCGGGTCGATGGGCAGCTGGGCGCTGAGGTTGTTGTAGTGGGAGAAGGCGACGGTCTGGGTGGACAGCGTGCTCAGCGGCGCGCTCTCGGTGTTGCGTTCGACCTTGATCAGGTCGCCGGCCTGCGGGGCGTTGGGGATGGTGCCTTCGCCGCAGGTGATGAGCGCCTCGACCTGTACCTGGGCGCCCAGCGGCAGGGCGGTCACGCCGACGGTGGTGAGCGTCGGCAGGTAGTCGGGGAAGAAGGCCGCGTGCACCTTGGCGACGGCTTCGGCGTCAGCGATGTTGGTCAGGAAGATGGAGATGCGGACAGTGTCGTTCAGGTTGTGACCGATGCTTTCGACGACGGCCTTGAGGTTCCTGTAGCACTGTTCGGCCTGTTCCTTGGCGCCGCCGGCCACCAGCTTGCCGCTGCTCGGGTCGACGGGCAACTGGGCGGAAAGGTTGTTGTAGTGGGAGAAAGCGACGGTTTGGGCGTAGGGGCCGAGGTTTTGCGGGGCCTTGTCGGTATTACGTGCCAGAACTGCGTTGTAGCCACTCATGTAGGTGCTCCCTGGTTCGCTGGGAATCCGTGGATTGGGTGGCAAACGCTTCGTCCATTGCGATATCGGTCGTTGCCACTATCGGTTCAGACGACGGATATCAAGCTCGTCGAGAGGCGCGCAGACTATCGAGTCTTGAGGGGTGACCCCTTTGACTTAAGGCAAGCGTAGTGGGGTCTTCTTACCGGGTTGTTTCAATTGGCGATGGGGATTGGTCGCGATATTGCGAAAGGGACTTCTGAAAGCAGGGTGGGTGCTTCTCATGGAGGCGCGGCGCAGAGGGTTCCCTCTCCCCCGCCCTGGCTGCGCGCCCCGCTCCGAAGGGAGAAGGGGCAGACCGTGCCGGCTGATGCTGCTGGTTCTCTTTGCGCCGAACGGTCCCCTCTCCCGCCTGAGGAGCGGGGCGCGCAGCCAGGGTTAGGGAGAGGGGCTCCTGGCGGCTGCCTAGGGTCAGAAGATGTAGTCAGTGGTCAGGAAGCTCGAATCGCGGTCGCGGATGATCTGGCTGATCAGCGCCTTGTTGGCGTCGGTGAAGCGCGTGGCCACCAGCGTGCGGATGGAGAAGGTGCGCAGGGCGTCGTGGACCGAGAGGGTGCCTTCGGCGGAGTTCTTGCGGCCGTTGAAGGGGTAGCTGTCCGGGCCGCGCTGGCACTGAGCGTTGATGTTGATGCGGCCGACCTGGTTGACGAAGGCATCCACCAGCGGGCCGATCTGCTCGGGATCGTCGCCGAACAGGCTGAGCTGCTGGCCGTAGTCGGACTGCAGGACGTAATCGATCACCTCGTCCAGCTCGCGGTACGGCACCACCGGCACCAGCGGGCCGAACTGTTCCTCGTTGTACAGGCGCATGTCCGCGCGCACCGGGCTGAGCAGTGCGGGATAGAAGAAGCTTTCACGGCTCTCGCCGCCGCCGGGGTTGATGACCTTGGCACCCTTGGCCAGGGCGTCCTGCAGCAGGCCGTTGAGGTAGTCGACCTTGCCCGGCTCGGGCAGCGGCGTTAGCGCCACGCCGGACTCCCAGGGCATGCCGGGTTTGAGTTCGGCGAGCTTGGCACTGAACTTGGCGAGGAAGCTGTCCAGCACGTCTTCGTGGACGAAGAGGATCTTCAGCGCGGTGCAGCGCTGGCCGTTGAAGGAGAGGGCGCCGGTGATGGCTTCGCTGACGGCGTTGTCGAGGTCGACGCTGGGCAGGACGATGCCGGGGTTCTTGGCGTCCAGCCCGAGGGCGGCGCGCAGGCGGTGTGGGCGTGGGTGGAGCTTCTTCAGGTCGGCGGCGCCGGAGTGGGTGCCGATGAAGGCGAAGACGTCGACCTTGCCGCTGGCCATGAGCGCGCTGACGGTCTCGCGGCCGCGCCCGTAGATGACGTTGATGACGCCCGGCGGGAAGCTGTCGCGGAAGGCTTCGAGCAGCGGGCGGATCAGCAGCACGCCGAACTTGGCGGGCTTGAAGACCACGGTGTTGCCCATGATCAGCGCCGGGATGAGGGTGGTGAAGGTTTCGTTCAGCGGGTAGTTGTACGGGCCCATGCACAGCGCGACGCCCAGCGGCACGCGGCGAATCTGCCCGAGGGTGCCCTGTTCCAGTTCGAAGCGGCTGGAGCGGCGGTCCAATTCCTTGAGCGCCTGGATGGTGTCGACGATGTAGTCGCAGGTCCGGTCGAACTCTTTTTCCGAGTCCTTGAGATTCTTGCCGATCTCCCACATCAGCAGCTTGACCACGGCCGTGCGCTGTTCGCGCATGCGGGAGAGGAAGCGCTCGACGTGGGCGATGCGCTCGGCCACGCGCAGGTTCGGCCACGCGCCCTGGCCGTTGTCGTAGGCGGCCACGGCGGCGTCCAGCGCGGCGAGGGCCGCGTCGGCATCCAGCAATGGCGTGCTGCCGAGGATGACCTGTTCATCGCCTTCGTCGGTAGCGAGGAAGATCGGACTGCGCACCGGCGCCAGCGGGCCGTCCCAGCGGCGCAATTCGCCGTTAACCAGGTACTCGCGCTGCTCGACGAGCGCGTCGGGGCGCCAGACGTCGGGGATGTGGGTGAGGCGGGGGAACAGGTGGTCGAGCTTGTTGTTGTCGGGCATGACTCATCCCTCGGAGAAGGTGGGCGACTGGTCTGTTCAGGACGCGTGACCGATTGCGGTCATGCGCCGTACGGAATGTCCTGGAGCCTAGCTTGGCTCAGGTAAATCGATTCAGCAACGCTGCTGAACGGGCGGATAACCGCTTGCGGTTATCCGCCGGGTTCACGGTGTGCGGGGCTGCGGCGCATAACCCGTTCCGGGTTATGCGCCCTACGGGTGCGAGGGGGTTGGCTGTGGCGTGGGCGCGGGCTGCAGGAGTTCCTGCTGCTCGGCGTAGCGGGCGCGGATGTCGAAATCGCGGGGCCAGGTGGGCTGGGTGGGGGCTTTCGGAGTTGCGGAGGAAGTCACGGGCGATACCTCGTTGCAGGAATCCGGGGCGGGCGGTTGGTGGTGCTCGCCGGGTGCTGGGCGTGATGGGTATCGCTGCGCTCCACGCCATCCTACGGGGAGCTCCCAGGGGAGGAGTGCAGCGATACCCATCGATCAATGCATCAGACGAACAGCGACAGCAGCAGGATGAACAGCAGGCCGACCACCGAGAGAATGGTTTCCATCGCCGTCCAGGTCTTGAAGGTCTCCAGCACGCTCATGTTGAAGTACTGCTTCACCAGCCAGAAACCGGCGTCGTTGACGTGGGACAGGATCAGCGAGCCCGCGCCGGTGGCGAGGACCAGCAGTTCGCGGTTGACGCCGGGGATCAGGTCGATGACCGGCACCACGATGCCCGCGCCGGTGATGGTGGCTACGGTGGCGGAACCGGTGGCGATGCGGATTACCGCAGCCACCAGCCAGGCCAGGAGGATCGGCGAGATCTGCGCCTGCACCGCCATGTGGCCGATCACGTCGCCCACGCCGCTGGCGACCAGCATTTGTTTGAAACCGCCGCCGGCGCCGATGATCATCACGATGGCGGCGGTGGGCGCGAGGCTCTGGTCGAGCAGCTTGAGGATCTTCTTCGAATCGAAGCCGCGGGCGTGGCCGAAGGTGTAGAGCGACAGCAGCAGGGCCAGCAGCAGGGCGGTGATCGGGTGACCGATCATGTCCAGCCAGGCGCGAACGATGTGGCCGTCGGCGAGCATGACGTCGGCGAAGGTCTTGAGCAGCATCAGGAACACCGGCAGCAGCACGGTCAGCAGGGTGACGCCGAAGCTGGGCAGGTTGCTGGTGTCCGGTTCGTGGGCGATCTGCGCTACCAACTCTTCATTGGGCTGGCCGGGAATGTATTTGGCGATGAACTTGCCGAAGATCGGACCGGCGATGGCGGCGGTGGGCAGGGCGACCAGCAGGCCGTAGAAGATGGTCTTGCCGATGTCCGCGCCGAATACGCCGATGGCCAGCAGCGGGCCCGGGTGCGGCGGCACCAGACCGTGAACGGCGGAGAGGCCGGCGAGCAGCGGGATGCCGATCTTGATCAGCGAGACGCCGCTGCGGCGGGCGACGATGAACACCAGCGGCACCAGCAGGATGAAGCCGATCTCGAAGAACAGCGGGATGCCGACCAGGAAGGCGGCGAGCATCATGGCCCAGTGCACGCGTTCCTTGCCGAAGGCGCGGATCAGGGTGCGGGCGATCTGATCGGCGCCGCCGGACTCGGCCATCATCTTGCCGAGCATGGTGCCCAGCGCAAGGATGATGCCGACGAAGCCGAGCACGCCGCCGAAGCCGTCCTGGAAGGATTTGACGATGGTCGCCACGGGCATGCCGGAGGTCAGGCCGAGGAAGCCCGCGGCGATGATCAGGGCAACGAAGGGGTGGATCTTGAAATGGGTGATCAGCAGGATCAGGCCGATGATGGTGACCACCGCGTCCAGCAGCAGATAGGTGTCGTGGGACATGCCGAGCATGGGTCTCTCCTGTTGTTGTCTTTGTGCCGGAGCGGCTCTTCTTTCTTGGATTAGTCGAGATAGCGCTATCTTTCTGGGGCAGGCGCCAGCGGGTCAGTCGTTGGAGTGCTGTCGCCACCAGAGGTGTGCGGCTTCCGCCAGTTCATCGAGCGGGCGGGTGGCGTCCAGGCGCAGGGTTAGCGGTTCGCTGGTCGGCACTTCGAGGGCGGCGAATTGGCTGTCGATCAGGCTGGCCGGCATGAAGTGTCCGGGGCGGGTGGCGACGCGCTGGGCGGCGGTTTCCGGGGTGAGTTCCAGGAACACCACGCCCAGGCCGGGCACGGCGCGGCGCAGGCGTTCGCGGTAGATCAGCTTGAGCGCGGAGCAGGTGAGCACCGGACGCTGGCCGGCGGCGATGGCCTGCTGCAGCTGGGCGGCGAGGGTATCGAGCCAGCCGGCGCGGTCCTCGTCGGTCAGCGGGATGCCGGCGCTCATCTTCTGGATGTTGGCTTCAGGGTGGAAGGAGTCGCCTTCGATGGCGAACGCGCCGCTGCGCAGGCACAGGGCCTCGCTGACGCTGGACTTGCCGCATCCGGCGACACCCATGATGAGCACGGCATCAATGGCGGGGAGCATGCAGGGCCTCGGTGTTGAGACAGCGCTATCTTTGGCGGGCGTAACGAAAAGCATCGGCTGCCTCCGTATTCTTGTCATTCTAGTCGGTGTGTCCCGGTGCTCTCGGTGAGTATGCTTCACCGGCGGGCGAGGGGCGGCGGGAGCCGCCTCAGGCAATTGCCCTGGCTGCGAGACAGCGCTACCTTAGTGCCTCGATTTTTGTTTGGCAAGCCGCCCGATGACCGCTCAGAAGAACGATAAGAAAAACGACAGAAGCTCTCGCACCACCGGCAAACCCACCCTCAACGACGTGGCACGCAGTGCTGGCGTCAGCCCCATCACGGCCTCGCGCGCCCTGCGCGGCGTGAGCACGGTGGCCGAGGAGCTGGCGGAAAAGGTCCGCCAGGCCGCCGCCGACCTGGGCTACGTGGCCAACCCCGCCGCCCGCGCGCTGGCTTCCAAGCAGAGCCATAACATCGTGGTGCTGGTGCCTTCGCTGTCGAACCAGTTATTCATCGAAACCCTCGAAGCCATCCATGCCGTGATGCACCCGCGCGGTCTGGAAGTGCTGATCGGCAACTACCACTACTCCCGCGACGAAGAAGAGAACCTGCTGCGCAACTACCTCGCGTACCAGCCGCGCGGCCTGCTGCTGACCGGCTTCGACCGCACCGAGAGCACCCGGCGGATGATCGAGGGCAGCGGCGTGCCGGCGGTCTACATGATGGACCTGGACCCCGGCGCGGGGCTGCATTGCGTGGGCTTCTCGCAGATTCGTGCGGGGGAGGCGGCAGCCAGGCACCTGCTCAAGAGCGGGCGCAAGCGCCTTGCGTACATCGGCGCGCAACTGGACCAGCGCACCCTGCTGCGCGGCGAGGGTTACCGCCGCGCGCTGCAGCAGGCTGGCTGCTATGACCCGGTGCTGGAAATCCTCACGCCGCGCCCGTCTTCGGTCGGCCTCGGCGGCGAGCTGTTCCGCCAGTTGCTGGCCAGCCATCCGCAGGTGGAGGGTATTTTCTTCGGCAACGACGACCTGGCCCACGGTGCCTTGCTGGAGGCCATGCGCCACGGCATCCGCATCCCCGAACAGGTGGCGGTGCTGGGCTTCAACGACCTGCCCAGCTCGGAATTCATGGTCCCGCGCCTCTCCAGCATCCGCACCCCGCGCAAGGCCATCGGCACGCATGCGGCCGAGCGCCTGCTGGACCTGATCAGCGACAAGCCGGTGAGCGAGCCGGTGCTGGACCTGGGGTTCGAGTTGATGGTGCGGGAGAGCAGCTGACACTCTGCACCCTTAGGGCGCATAACGCGCCAGCGTTATCCGCCGTCTGAGGTGAGCGGCGGATAACCTGTTCCAGGTTATGCGCCCTACGCAGCTTGTAGGAGATTCTATGTCTACCCCACCGTATCGGCCGCAGTCCGATACGGTTGCTGAGTCGTCATCAGGGCAAAGGCAATCCGGGCCAATTTGCG
>NZ_JBIVBR010000019.1:0-81939 GCF_044746165.1 Pseudomonas sp. NPDC086581
GCCGAGCAGACCATCAGTGGCAAGGCCACCGGTGACTTCAAGGCCGGTGACAAGGTGACCTTCACCCTCAACGGCACTGCCTACAGCGCCGACGTCGCGGCCGACGGCACCTGGAGTGTCAAGGTGGCCGGTGCCGACCTGGCCAAGGGCAGCAGCATCAACGCCACCCTGGTAGCCCACGATGGTGCGGGTAATGCCACCGAGGTACTCAGCAACCGTCCGTACAGTGTCGACCTGGCTGCACCGGTCGTGACCCTGACCATCAACGCCGTGGCCGGTGACGACATCGTCAACAGCGAAGAGTCCAAGGTTCAACAGACCATCAGCGGCAAGGCCGGTGGCGAGTTCAAGGCCGGTGATCTGGTCAGCCTCGAGCTCAACGGCACCACCTACAGCGCTGCTGTAGATGCTGCAGGTAACTGGAGCGTCGAGGTAGCCGGTTCCGACCTGGCCAAGGCCACCGGCATCCACGCCACCCTGGTGGCTCACGATGCAGCGGGCAACGCGAGCAGCATCGAAGCCGATCGCAGCTTCACTGTGGACGTCACTGCACCGGTCGCCACCCTGAGCGTCAACGTGATCGCCGGTGATGACATCGTCAACGCCGCGGAAGCCGCGACCAACCAGACCGTCAGCGGCAAGGCCGGTGGCGAGTTCAAGGCTGGCGACCTGGTGACCTTCAGCCTCAATGGCACTGCCTACAGTGCCCAGGTAGCGGCCGATGGATCCTGGAGCGTGCAGGTATCGGGCACCGACCTGGCCAAGGGCAGCAGCATCGACGCCACCCTGGTGGCCCATGATGC
This sequence comes from Pseudomonas sp. NPDC086581, assembly GCF_044746165.1. Classification (NCBI taxonomy): domain Bacteria; kingdom Pseudomonadati; phylum Pseudomonadota; class Gammaproteobacteria; order Pseudomonadales; family Pseudomonadaceae; genus Pseudomonas; species Pseudomonas sp. NPDC086581. The sequence continues at coordinate 804 of NZ_JBIVBR010000019.1, forward strand.
GGCCGGCAACCAGAGCAGTGTCACGGCCAACCGTCCTTACACCGTCGACGTGACGGCGCCGGACGCAACCACCACCCAACTGACCATCGACACCGTGGCCGGCGACAACATCGTCAACCAGGCCGAATCGCAGGTGCAGCAGACCATCAGCGGCAAGGCGAGCGGTGAGTTCCAGGTCGGTGACGTGGTGAGCTTCAAGCTCAACGGCACCACCTACAGCGCTGCAGTTGCAGCCGATGGCAAGTGGAGCGTGCAGGTATCCGGCGCCGACCTGGCCAAGGCCACCAGCATCGACGCTACCCTGGTGGCCCATGATGCGGCTGGCAACACCGGCCTGATCACCGCCAACCATGGCTACACCGTCGATGTCACCGCGCCGGCAAAACCGACCATCGACACGATCTATGACGAGGAGAGCAAACAGTCAGTACTGCCAGGCTCCAACTCCGAAGACAACACACCTGTAATCACTGGCAGCGCCGAAGCCGGTAGTACTGTCATCATCAAGAATGGCGGCAAGGTCATCGGCAGCACCACCGCCGACAATAATGGCAAGTGGGAATTCACCCCCCAGACCCCATTGGACGAAGGCGCTCATGAGTTGACCGTGGAGGCAGTGGACAAGGTCGGCAACACCAGCCTGCCGTCTGCCCCCTTCAATTTCGGCGTGGTGCCCGGCGGTGACGATCAACCGGCAATGCTTAGCGGAGGCTCGGCGGTCTTCAACTACACCGTGGTGCTCGATACCTCCGGCAGCATGAATGGCACAGGAATAGCGGCTGCCAAGCATGCGCTGCTTTCCATGATGAGCACTGTCCTCTATTACGGCGGCACAGCGACCTTTGATCTGATTACCTTCGCAACGAGCACGAAATCTCACGGTAGTTTCACCTTCGCCAAAGCCACCGATGCGGATTACTCCCGGCTGGTGGATGTGATTAATTCTCTGGTTGCAACTGGAGGAACAAACTATGTGGAGGCGTTGAGTACGGCATCTCAGAGAATAGATTCCGAAATGTCTGCCGGTATTGTGGAGAACAAACAGGTATTCTTTTTATCTGATGGAGATTCGTTACCTGTTCCGACTGCCAGTCAGTATGCTTCATGGCAAAGTTTGATGGCCAATCCGCCAGGGGGGAATATGCCAATTCCAGTCACGACCATCGGACTGGGCAGCGGTATTAGAGATTCTGAGCTGTCAAAGATCACAACCAGCCAGACCATTATGTCGCCATCAATCGATGATCTGGCCGGCATTATGCTGAACAACCTCTTCGTTGACTCTTCCTCGGGCAATCTGCTGTCCAACGACGCCAAGATCATCAAGGATGGTAAGGAAGTCATCGCTCAGGTGGAGCACGATGGAGCGATCTACCGGATCACCGGTGGCAAGCTGGAGGTACAGAATCCTAGCGCCAAGGTAACGGCCAGCTACGACGATCTTACTGGACGCTTGGTGCTGGATACCGAAATGGGTGTATTGACCCTGTATACGAAAGCTAACGCCAACTATGTAGCGGGCGACTATCTCTATCAATTGCGTCCTTCTACTGAGCTGAACGCAAATATTGGCGATATTGCTCATTGGGATTATCGCTACACCGCCATGGATAGCCAGGGGCATAGTCAGTCGGCGACGTTGCAAGTTTCGGCTGAACTCGGCCAAACCATTTCCGAGGCGATCGAAATCCTGTCGGTAAGTGGTGGGGACAGCGAGTTCGGCGCTGCTGGCGGGGCCGGGCGCTATATAACCGGCAGTGTGGCCCAGGCCATTGCCTCGGGAAACTTCCTGGAAGTCTCGGTGGATAAAGGCAAAACCTGGAGCCAAGTGAGTGCCACAGATGGTAAGAGTTGGGCCTTTGTGGACAAATCCAGTCACACCGCTGACTGGACAATTCAGGCCCGTATCTCTGACGGTAAAGGCAACTCGGCTTATTTGACCGAGCAAGAGGTAACTTGGGCCGCCCCAGCCAAAGCGCCGACCATTCTGGGCATTCCGAAGGCTGACGACGGTTTGCTAAGTGCAACCGAGGCCAATACTGGCGTGGAAATGACGGTGTCACTGGCCAACACTGGCGCCAAGGCGGGGGATATTGTCCATGTCCAGTGGGGAATCGCACTCTTCGACCAGACGTTAACTGCTCTGGACATCGATTCGGGGCAGGTCGTTGTGAATGTGCCCAAAGCCGTCACCAACAGCGGCACTACCTCACAAGGCGTGTTGTATGACTTCGACGTCGCGGTGAGTATTGTCTCCAATGGCGTGGCGGGAGAAAGCTCCTTGGCTTACCACGTGATAGGGGGTGGCTTCTCCACGAAAGCCATCAGTGACTCTCTCTCCAGCGCGTCTTCGACAGTGGTCGACAACACCTACACCGGCGAAGGCTTCAAAGTCACCACCAGCGGTGCATCGCTGGAGAAGACTGCTCAGATCACCAACCAGAAATATGCAGGTTTGACTGTGAGCGATGCGGCCATGGCAGACATGCTGTTCACCTTGGACAAGCCTGCGACCCGCATTGGGTTCACGCTGTCCGGTTTGGAGAGCGGAGCGGAGATCATCGTTTATGGCACTAACGGAAATGAGATCCATCGCGAGACAGTTAGCGGTACTTCCTCCGGCTACCAATACAAGGCATTCAGCTACCAGGCAGTGGCTGGTATCGAAGTAAGCAGCTTCAAGGTTATTTCCGGTAGCGATAGCCTGACCATGAGTAGCTATACGGAAACCCAGGCGCTGCACGTAACCGATACTCGTGAGCTGAAGATCGATGACCTGTCAGATAGCTACTACGGTACCTCCTCGTACGATGTGGTGAGCCTGAAGTACAGCGCAGCGGGCTTCCTTGCGAGCACCAGTAACAAGGGCTTCCATGGCGGAGATGGCGTGGATATCTTGAAACTGGAAGGTGGCAGCCATGTCTTCAACCTGAACCTGGCGACCTCTGCGGGCAAGCTGACGGGTTTCGAGGTCTTGGATATCACTGGTTTCCTGGCCACGGGGGGGACAACTTCCGGTGCCAACACCCTCACGCTGTCGGTCAAGGATGTACTGGAGAATGGTCAGGTGGACCTGTTCCAAGCTTCGGGTAAACACACCGTGCAGATGATGGTAAAGGGCGATGCCAACGACACCGTGAATCTCGATGACCTGCTGGGTGCCACCGGGCCTGACTATGGCGACTGGGCCCTAACCGGCCAGACCTCCGTCGACAATCAGTCCTATAACACCTACCACCACAGCGGGCTGGATGCGGAGTTGCTGATCCAGAGTGCGGTGAAGGTCAATCTCATCTGATGCAGGTGTCTGTGTTCGGCCCTGCCGGGCCGAACACACTTCTCCCTCGATTTAGTCATTTCAGGATGGAGCCTCTCCGCGTGCCGGCGAGGTTCTGGAGTTATTTTCATGAGCATTTTCCCTTCCTGGCCTTTGCATAATGTCGTCTGCCTCAGCGCCTTAGTACTGGCTATCGGCTTTGCTGGCGAAGTTGAGGCTGGTATCGACACTTCGATTTACGGCGACTCCCATCAGAAGGTGGAGTCCGTCTCGGTCGCCCAGGCCCAGATCGTAATGTTCCGTGGTAACGATGGCGGCAAGCAGGCGGCTCACGTCTACATCGACGGCGAGTTGCAGAGTGCCCTGATGCCCGGTGGTTACACCGTGTTCTGCACCCCCGCGGGCGAGCACTCGGTGGAGTCGTACATCGGTGACGCACCGCTGTATACCGGCAAGCGCAATCCGCAGAGCTACGCCAAGCTGGCCGGCGGCCAGACCTACGTGCTGGAAGCACCGGTCGGCATTGGCCAGAAGACGCCCATCGTACACACCGGCAAGCAGGCTGAACGCAGCCTCCAGGGTATGCGCCGACAGATCCATGTACTCAGCCGCGCCAGTGCCGTGGTGCCCTGCCAGACGGAAACCCGCCTGAGCCTACGCAGTGATGTGCTGTTCGCCTTCGGCAAGGGCTCGTACCACGACTTGACCGCAGAAGGCCGGAGCCAACTGAGCCAGGTCGTGCAGGAGATCAGGCAGGATCTGAACAAGGTCCAGGGCGTGGAAATCGTCGGCCATGCCGACCCCATCGGCACTGCGGCAGCCAACCAGCGCCTGTCCCTTCAACGCGCCGAGTCGATCCGCCGGGTGCTGCTGGAAGCGGGCATTCAAAGCGATCAGCTCACGGCCACTGGGCGTGGCAGCCTCGAGCCGGTGGTGCAGTGCAACAGCGGTTCGCGCAGCGCACAGATCGCCTGCAACGCGCCCAACCGCCGCGTCGAGCTGGTGATTCGCGGCGCTCAAGTATCGCTGTAAATCCAGGCGTAATGAGTCCCGAAGCGCCTTGCGGCGCTTCGGGCCTAAAATCGGAATCGGCGGAGAAGCCCACCTCGGGGTTCACGACTGCTTCGTCGATTCCGGACCTGCCTCGCGCATATCTTCTCTTGCCGAACGCTGATTGCTTGCTGACCTGGCCCTCTGCCCCCCAATTAGCCAGTGCGTCGAAAACAGCTCCCGCCGGTAACCTGCGCAAGCTGATCGGCCGCTTGCAACGGATGCAGTTCCAGCAACTGAGGCGCCGGACTCATCGCGTAACGACGCCTCATAACCAAGTCCACTCCTGCCAGCGTCGATCCTCGCCCATGGCTCAATTCTCGCCATCAAGGCCTGTCCACAGCTGTCCGATTGTCTGTGGTCAAAGCGAAGGAAATTAGTTCCAGTACGAGCGCAATGGCATGCCATGGGCTAAAAAAAAATAGTCATCCTGAGAGAAGCCCCCATGAGCAGAATTTTAATCGTCGATGAGCAACCTTTGACGCGGGAAGCATTGCGGCTCCTGTTGGAGAATGACCGGCACGAGGTGGTCGGCGAGGCGGACAACGGCCCCAGCGCGTTGCAGCAGGCCCGTGACTGCAACCCGGATATCATGATCCTCGACTTGTCAATTCCACGCCTGGGAGGGCTGGAGGTCGTTCAACGCCTAGCCACTCAAGAGTCGCGCGTGAAAACGTTGGTGCTGACCTCACAGGATTCGGAGTACTTCGCGGGGCGTTGCGTTTCAGCCGGTGCAACGGGTTTCGTCAGCAAGCAGGCTGATCCTCAGGAAGTTCTATTGGCCGTTCGGGCAATCACCAAAGGGTTGAGCTACTTCCCTTCCAGTCGAATGGGAACGGTAAACGTCGCAGATAAAGCAGTGCTCAATAAGCTTTCCGTTAGGGAGCTTAGTGTCCTGCAATTGCTAGCTAAGGGAATGAGCAATATCGCTATCGCCGATCAACTTGCCATAAGTGATAAGACTGTAAGTACCTATAAAGTCAGACTGATGGAGAAAATGCGGGCGAAATCCCTGGTGGAATTGATAGATATTTCCCGAAGACATGGCTTAGTCGAAGGTGATAGCGGAAAAGCGGAAAGCCCGCAATTGAGTGAGGACCAGCTAGAGGAGCTTGAGCTTCTAAGGCGCACTATGGATGAACTGCCGCATCCCATTACTATTAGGGCTCTTGATACCCGCATTCTGTACTGTAATAAGGCGACATTAGAACTGCTCGGAGTTTCTGAGGAGGAAATTATCGGAAAACGAGTAGGCGAGTTGGCAGAGTTTGCTGATCCCAACGAGGCTGAATTGCTTAGGGAAGATTTAGCTTCCGCCATCCAAGCGGGGGAACCCTATCAGGCGGACGTGGAAGTGCAATTGAAAATAGGTCGCCTAGTACTCCGGCATTGGGGGCGACCTTATCGGGATAAGAGGGGCGTCCTGATAGGAGCAATCTGTGGGTCAGTCAATGTCACGGACCAGGATGATGTGGTGCGAGATCTGCGGAACGCTAATGCTCGTATCGAAGTGATCAGCCACGGAAAGACTGAGTACCTTAGGGGGATCGCAGAGGAAATTCAGGGGCCACTGCAGAAAATCATAGCGATGATAAATCTCAGACTGGGAAAGGACGAGTCAGATGTACGTGATAAGCCGCTGGTCGTCGCTCGCTCAGTATCCTTTAACCTTCTTAGTATATTGGATGAGGTTAAGCTTCTCTGTCGAGTAAAGGCAGGCCGCATACGGCTTGTGAAAGAAAAGGCTGATCTGCGGGAGTTGGTGAATAACCAGTTGGATAACTTCAGAAGTCAAGCCCAAGCTAAAGGGTTGGAGCTTTCATCTGATTTTAACTTGGCGCTTCAGCCAAAAGTCTGGTGTGACGCGCTTCGTCTACAGCAAATACTGCAATTGCTCTTGGATAATGCAATAAAATATACTGAAGAAGGGGTTGTGCTGGTCCGACTCAGTGCACGAGGGCAAGGTCAGGGGATGGTTGAAGTAATAATGGACGTTGAAGATACAGGAGTTGGAATTCTTGAGCCTGACCAGATCGGTCTTTTTGAACCTTTCTCATATGATCTCGATGGTATGCGTGTAGGGCAGGGGAGATCCAGTCTGGGTTTGGCTATATGTAAAAGTTTGGTGACTTTGATGGGCGGAGATATATCTGCAAAAAGTCGTGTAGGTGTGGGGACGGAAATTCAATTTAAATTATCTCTGCCGGATGCAAGAGGGTGAATGGGGTTGAATATTTTTAGCAGGATGAAGAGTTAAGTAAAATTTTGTAGATGTTTTGAAGGTGTGGCTTTGCTTTTTCAAAGCCACATTTTAACCTGCGCGATTTGGAATGTGGTATTACTGCTCCATATTTTCCTTTGCATGGGTTTTAAGATAGTTGACTGCTTCATCCATTTCTTTAAAAGCCATTCCTGCCGGCCACTCGTTACCCAGTGGTGTAGCTAACCATGGAAGTTCACTCTTGATTTGAATTACCTCGCCAATAGACACCCCGCCTTGGCTGAGGATAGTTACTCTTGTGAGCTCTTTGTTTTTCTCTACTACAGCCCAAGATCTCAATCGTTCGGCCTGCTTGGAACTGATTAATCCATTTCTTTCGGCGCGATTTATCGATGGGATGTCAAGTCGCTTTTTAAGATGGTAGTAGAATCTACGACTATTTTGTTTAGGTTTTCCGTGCATAAGGTGGTGCCGCAATGTACTTGTTCAGCAAGATGTTGGGCGTGCCTGAATATCCAGCGGCCTAGCCTATATGCCAGCATATTTACAGGATCCCAGTTCTATACTTGGTTATGTCAGATAAAACTCTCTTGAAATCAATTGAGCTACACCTTTAATAGTTTTCTCTATATAGTGGCGATAGAAATATGAGCCAAGTCGAGCCGTGCAAGCGATTGCCAGCGAAAATTTAAGATTGAATTGTTATCAATGTTGATATGAGAATTTTTAGATGGGTTTGACGAGAGAGAGCAAGCTGGCCTGAGTAACACCGAGCGCTTCCAGTCCGATAGCGGCCCAGAAAATCCAGATTGCAGCGTCGCCAGAGACTGAGGCGAAGTATGTTCTGCGCAGGAGGCAGGTAGCTGTATGGTATTGGGGGGAGGATATAAAATTGGGAGGCTGTAATACTCTAGGTTCGCCCGAGTGTGGGCAGCCCATTGATCTTGGGTAGAGTTATATGCGCTAGGTGAAATTGGAGCGGTGACCAGTGCTTTGCCGGGCAGAGGTACTGCGCCAGGCATCCCGGTGTAAAATTCATTCAAGGTATAGTTGGGGCTTACATTATTTAAATCTGTAAGCTGAGCAATTGCTGCGACTGCTGTTGCAGTCGATGCAATTATGGCAAAGTGCTGCAGATAGGATGGAGCTTCGCGTAACGGATTGCTTGTAGTCAAGTTAATGTCTCGGTCGGCGGGCCTTGCGGCCGGTTGACACCTCACGCAATGCATTTTAAGTATCCGGCGATGGCATCTCTTTCAGATTATTCCTCGTTAATTTTTATTTTTTAAAAATATGAATTGTTTCATGTTTTCGAAAGAGACAGGGGCTGAGCCTGGTGGCAGGTAATTACAGAGACGTCAGGTGGAACTATGTGGCTGTCGATATCTATCTGTTGCTTGGTAGGTGTCTCGATTTATTGTCGGTAAATTCCTATGCCGAGGTGGGATTATTCGTGCAAGCCTAGTGTGTGAGTTCGCGTATGGTTTTTCCCCACTACTGAGAAACGGGCGAAAAATATAGATGCGAAAGGAACAATCTTCAGCGAATTCTGTGTTCGGGGATACGAAATTGCCGTCTTGGCAAGCCCATACCGTCTGGCGATGGAGCGAGCTTCCGGTTTGTCTAACTGCCGGTTGGCTTGTGGCTTTGATCGCGTGGTTGGGACTTGCGGTGCTCATCGCCATGTCTGTGCCCCTGGATGACGCACGAGCGGAATCCATTCCTGCAATAGCTGTGTTTTTGCATCAAGTTTCACCTTGGGTCTATTTGGGGCTGCTAGCTTCAGCCGTCGGCTGGTTGCAATTGCATCTGAAGGTGGCTGCGGCGGGCGTACTTGCGTTTTGTGTGGGGGTGCTGACTGGTGCCCTCATCACCCCTGTTCTATGGATAGAATTCAATAGGGAACCGTTCTGCTGCCTGCTTTGAAAGCGCGAACTCGTCGGTCGCTGGAAATGCCGAGAAGCATTCCCGACTTCTTATTGGTCCTGAATAGATCGTCCCCGTGATTGTCATGTCCAGCACTTGGCTGCGTATCACCGATCAATTCTTTCGCCAACTGGGCATGGTGGTGCTGATCTTTGCGCTGCCCATATCGCCGATCACCCTGATGATTGACTTGCTCCTGGCTGTGAGACGTCGCAGAGCAGTCAGCGGCGACGCCGGAATGTGCCATCGCCCACTTTCAGTTCGTGTGGGCCTGGGCACGGTCTGTGCGGCAGGCACCACCGGAGCGAGTAGCGCCACATCAGTGGCGCTGCGCGCTTGGTTATGATGCCCCCTTAAACCGCTTGCTCATGGCTGGCCAGGATCGCTGGGAGCCAGCTGGTCCCTTCTGCCAGGCGGCCAGACTCGCTGGCCAAGTCACCCTTTTTCAGCGTCGACAGACGCGTGACATCTGTCGGAGAGACTGTCTGCATTGCCTCCAGGGAAAGCCCCTTCGGCACCTGGGAGAAATAGCTCTCAGCAGTCGGTTTCCACCAGTTCCGCATATCTAGCCCCAGGGTGCGGGCCAGCTCATCGGCTGCACTGTCGCCCTTGGTGCCTTTGTCACTCACCACGTCGACACCCGTTCCGACACAGACGGCGAACAGTGCAGCCAAATCCTCCAGCGACAGCTCCAGCAGCGCCGCATAAAGCTCCTTCGGATTGGATGGCAGGCGTTCGCGCCAGTGCTGGATCAGCTCGGCCATCGCCTCCAGGGCAACGCCGCCTTTCAGGTCGTCCGCCAGATCAGTCAGGCCGCCCCGAGAGGTCAGGCTGACGCCAATCGGCATCTTGAAATTGAAGTAGTACTCGTCGTGGATCACCCGCATGGCCATGCCATGCACGGCTGTGGCCAACGCCACTTTAGGATTGCGGGCTAGCTCGACATGCAGTGCAGCAGTCTTGTGTGCGGTCAACTGACGCCCCGTGCGGTCCGATAGTTTCCCGGCCGGCTCTGGTTCCTGACTATTGCCATCGTCTGATCCAGAATTCTGTTCCACGTCGTCCTCGGTCTCGACCTCGATCAGATCTTCCGGCTTCACCAACCCCCGGTTAACGGTTACCTCCCCAGTACGGTGGACGCATACAACACACCTAGCGCGAGCCATATCGTCAGGTGCATACGCACGGGTCAGGCTGCGTTCCAAGGTATCCAACGCGGCGCGTGATTCGTCGGCCTGAGCGTCGCAATCATCTGCCTTTTCCCACTCTTCGGCCTCGTAGAAGGCCTCTCTTTCTGCATCAAGCGACTCGATGTCAGCCTGTAGCTGAGCCATGTGGCTCAGCTGCTGGGCGCTAAGATAGGCGTCCGCGCAAGGGCGAGGCTTGCCGGGTGTAGCCCAACGACGGTGATGAAGATCCGAGATCGTTTGATTTAGTAGCTACACTGGAGGCAAGTATGAGGGAACACTCCGTAACAGCGGAGCCTACGTTTGCGTTTGCAGCTGACTCAGATATCGCGGAGTTCGGGTATCTCCCGAAAGCGATCTGCACCGGCCTAGGCCCGAGCTCACCGGCAAGGCACATGATAAACGGACCCATCAGCAAAAAATGGGAGATGCCGATCCGTGTCCGAAAGGGGCGCTGACGTGCCTTACGATCAGCCCACGTGATCGGCGTAATGCTCCAGGTTTACGAAGTACTCTTCAGAGTTTTCGTAAAAAATTACTCAATGCCCGCCATAGCTTGAGTCCTACTGGCTTTCAATTGCGCTATACCATTACTCCATCTGTGTTGACACGCCAGCAGGAATCCATCGCGCTCTTTTCTGCTTTCACCATGCTTTGATACTTCGCTGGCTAGTAAGCGGGGCAGTAGCTCAAGGCTTGCCTCCACTTCTGTTACGGGGAGCGAGGGAGGGTTTAACCAGCGGAGTAAAGGCTCGACTTGGGTGACTTCCAGCTGATTTAGAGTGGGGAAAAACTCATTCAGCACCTGGCTGCGAATGCCACTGGTGATAGCCTGCATACGGTTCAAACTTCCGGATTGCTGCTGATTGTGCACTCTATAATTTAGTAGAACTTGAGGGAGGTTTGCGAATTTTCCTCCATGGCACATAGCGTTTACAAAGAAACCGTAGTCTGCTGCACCCTTCTGATTGGGGTTGAAGTGGAGGGAGTGCTCCTCGATAAAGGATTTTCGGATCATTACGGTTGGGTTGAAGAGATTTTGCGAGGCTGGGAGAAAGTTGGCCTTGATGTCCTGGTCTTGTTGTGGGGCCCCCGTGGGCCCGTTGTCGGTGCCAAATACCAGCATTTGGCCGCTGACCATGCATATTTCGGGATTATTTTTAAGGAAGTTGGCTTGCCAGCCTAATCTTTGTGGCTTTGAAATGTCGTCCTGGTCGGCGTGGGCAATATAGTCGCCTTGAGCTAGTCGATGTCCCAGGTTGGTCGATGAAGCAGTTCCCATGTTTGTAGGGTTTTCGACATAGCGAATACGTTTATCTCGAGCTTGATATTGCTGGCAGATGTCCGAACTGTTGTCTGTGGAACAGTCATTTATCAATAGGATCTCAAAATCCTTAAAGTTTTGTGCTAGCAACGAGTCCAAGCATTCACCTAGATAGGCTGATCCGTTGTACACGGGAAGTATGATGCTAACTTTGGGCATGAAATTATCCTCTGGTACGGTGTTTTAAGGGCGGCAGAAGTTAATCTGCCGCAAGGGGCGTCAACTCCATGCCGCGGCGATTACGCCTGAAAGCGCTTGCTGGTAGTTAGAGGGTAGAGTTGTCTGGCCAAGTGCCGGTGGGGAAAATGCAGCCATTGCATTTACCAATTGATCAACCTTGTTGTAAGTCAGGATCTTGCCGTCGCTGGTTTGGAATTCCTCAATGTAGCACCCGGACATATTGGTCTGCGGACTGCTATACCATGACTCGATAGAAATCTTGTTGTTTGTGCCAATTATTCCTACTGACAATACTCCGCGATCGGCTTGTTTGCTGAACCAAAGCTGATTTGAGTTAATGTCTGGCCCGAACTTCAGTACGTCGATGTCGGTTTTGGCTGCTGCGATACTACTTGATGCCTCTCGGATCAGGTCTGCGCCGTCGCCTTTGTTGAATATGTAAGTGTCGCTGCCGGTTCCACCCTCCAGAATGTCATCGCCTTTTCCGCCGATGATAGTGCTATTTCCGCGTCCCAGGGATATGTAGTTGGAAAGGTTGTTGCCCGTGATACTTATGTTGCTTCCGAGGCTTGGTGACAGGAGGTTCTCGACGTTGTCTGCTAATGTATAGGATGTAATGCTGTCTGAGCCAATTTGAATTGAATCTATTCCTTCATCCTGATATTCAATAATTGTAGCGGATGCGTCAAATATCAAATATTTATCATTTCCAGTTCCGCCAAATAGATAATCGCCTCCAATATCACCAGCTAAAATGTCATTTCCTTCGCCGCCAAAAAGGAGATCGCGCCCTCCGAATCCTTGTAAAATGTCATTGCCTGCGCCTCCTGTCAGTACATTTTCAGAATCATTGCCAAGAATAGTGTTGTTTAGGCTATTGCCAGTCCCATTAATCGCTGAGCTACCGATAAGAGTGAGGTTCTCAATATTGGCGCCTAAGGTGTAATTAACGCTGGAAATAACTGTGTCTAGGCCTTCGTCTCTGTTTTCAATAACTATGTCGTCGGGGTTGTCTACATAGTATGTATCATCGCCTGCTCCGCCAGTCATAGTGTCGGCGCCGGCTCCACCATCGAGAATGTTGCTGGCGGAATTTCCGATCAGTGTGTCATTGTGGGACGAGCCAGTTGCGTTTTCTATGATCGTGTTGTGGGCAATAGTCAAACAGTCGCGAACATATGCTTGTCCATTCCAGAACTCCTTACCGATTTGCGACCAGCTACCGGAGTTGAGGTTGAGCAGGACGCCCTTGGTCTGGTTGCTGGCGTCCAGGGTGTCAATGCCGCCGCCGTCGTAAATGGTTTCAAATACTGAGGTATTGGCTGTCCAACTATAAATATTGTTTCCCGACTGATAGCTGGTGTTAACGCCGTAAAGGAATTGAATGGCTGCAACGTCGTTGAGCATCAGGGAGGTCGGGAAGAAATGAGTTTGATATGTCAGTGCAGGGTCTCCTGCATAGTCTCGGTAGCTCATTACGCTATACCTGAGCTGGTCCTCATCGTACGAGACCGGCGTTATGCTCTGGTGAGGATGCCCGAGCCCAAGGGAGTGGCCTAGTTCATGTAGGAATGTGCTATATCCATAAGTACCTGGGGTGGGGGCTGTGAAAAAGCTGTCATACTTTTCACCTGTCCAAATATCACCGCCAGCGCTGGTGCTATCTGGTCTGGATCCAAAGGCAGTTGGTATGATTGGGTCTGTACTGCGGGCCCAACGAATATCGCCAGCGCTAGTCGGTCTATCCTCAACTTCGGTGAAGTTTATTTGAGATATATTGGCATAGGCTTGCATGACTTGGCGAGCCGCAATAATTTGTCGATCAGTTAAGTATCTGTCCGGCATTAAAGTCCCATTATAAACTGAGTTCGGAGATGAAAAGCTATAAGTTAGATTGACGCTTTGATGCAGTTCTGTACCCCACTTTGAAGCCAGGCCATTCGGGCCAAAAATTAGACTGTCAGTCCCTGTAGCTCCGCTTTTATGAGTTATGTCAAAGCGCAATACATTGCTGCGACTGCCTGTAATTCCGTTTCCACCGCCATAAATTATTCCGCTCTCCCATCTGATGCTGGGTAACGTGTTTTTGCTAGTGTCGTCATTAGAAAATTCTACTTGATGGGTTTTGGTCATTATTAACTTCCTTGCTTGTTGTATTTAATTTATTGATAAGTTATGGCGGTCTTATTTGGCTAATTGCTTCGTCGATCCTGCTCTAAATCACCTCTCGCTCAGGCTTTCATTCACATGTTTTTTTAACGGACTTAGGAAGTAATCGATCACTCTCTGTTGATCTGTCTTGATTTCCGCACGCACGGTCATGCCCGGAGTCAGCGGCATGTTCAGGTTCCCCACCCGCAGGTGGTTTTGTTGCAATTCGATACGCAGGTCATAGAGCGGGCCGCGCTTTTCGTCGTCGACGGCGTCGTCCGAGAGGCTCAGGACCTTGCCGTTGAGCACGCCGTACTTGGTGAAGTTGAAGGTGTCTACCTTCACCGTGACGTCCTGGCCGGGGCGGACGAAGCCGACGTCCTTGTTCTCTAACTGCGCGATGACTTCCAAGGGCTGGTCGCTGGGCACGATCACCATCAACGGCTGGGCCTCGGTGGTGACGCCGCCGACGGTGTGGATGGCCAGTTGCTGGACGCTGCCATCCACCGGGGCAGTGAGGCGGGTGAGGCTGTCGCGGTGTTCGGCCTTGTGCAGTTCCTGTTGCTGCGCGGCGATCTTCTGTTCGGATTGTTGGCGCAGGTCGAGCATTTCCCGGCGGGTCTGGGCGAGGAGGGTGGCGCGGCGTTCTTCGACTTCGCGGCGCGAGGCGCTCAGTTCCTGGATGCGGCTCAGGCGTTCGCCGAGTTCACGTTCCTGGGCAAGCTGTTCCTGTTGTTTGCCCAGGTGGTGGTGCTTGGGCACCAGGCCTTTTTCGGCCAGGCGGGCATAGTCGGCGGTGATGCGGTGGGTGATGGGCAGACTCTCTTCGAGCTTGCGCGCGGATTGTTCGGCGGAGCGGATTTCGACGGTGCGTTGGGCGATCAGGGCGTCGCTTTGCGACAGGCTGCTGCGCAGTTCCTCGAACTGACCTTGCAACCACTGATCAGCAGCGCGTTGTTGTGCCGGAGGCGCTTGAGGCAGATAGGGCGCCACGCCGCCTGGCGGCTTTTGCTGGTCGATGGCATCGAGCAGGGCCTGGGCGCGGGCCGCATCGATCTGGGCGGCGAGCAGATCGCTTTTCAGGCGCTCGACGTCAGCGCCGGTCTGCGCGGAATCCAGTTCCACCAGCAGGTCGCCCGTTTTCACGACTTGTCCATCACGCACATGTATGGCTTTCACCACGGCCACTTCATGGGACTGGATCACCTTGCTGTGCCCGCTGGGTACGATGCGTCCGCTGGCGGTGGCCACCACATCCACTTGCCCCAGGCAGGCCCAGGCCAAGGTCAGGGCAGCGAAGGCCATGATGATCCACTGCAGATAGCGTGGCGCGGGATGCGGTGGTGCTTCCTGCAGGGCCAGCGCGGCTGGCAGGAACTGCACTTCGTGGGGGTGGCGTGGCGGTGGGATGAGGCTCTTGCGCCGCTGCCAGGCATGGCGCCAAGCCTGTGAATAACGCCCCGCTAGTTGACGGCGCGGGCTTGTCGAATGGCTCATGATGGTTGTCCCTGTCCGTCATTGGTGCTGCAGGTGGTAGAGGTGGGAATACAGGCCCTTGGGCTGCGCCAGCAGTTCGGCATGGCTGCCCTGCTCGACGATCTGCCCGCGGTCTAGCACCAGGATGCGATTGGCCTGGCGCACGGCGGAAAGACGGTGGGCGATGATGATCACGCTGCGGCCCTGGCAGATGCGCTGCATGTTCTGCTGCACGATGCGTTCGGACTCATAGTCCAGTGCGCTGGTGGCTTCGTCGAAGATCAGGATGCGCGGGTTGCCCAGCAACGCGCGGGCAATCGCGATGCGCTGGCGCTGGCCGCCGGACAACGACGCGCCGTGTTCGCCGACCATCGTGTCGTAGCCCTCGGGCAACTCCAGGATGAAGTCGTGGGCACCGGCCAGGGACGCCGCCTGCATCACCGCATTCAGCGGTGCGCCCGGATCGGCCAGGGCGATGTTTTCGCGGATGCTGCGGTTGAACAGCATGTTCTCCTGCAACACCACGCCGATCTGCCGACGCAGGGACGACACCTCCGCCAGCGCCAGGTCCATGCCATCCACCAGCACCCGGCCCCGATCGGGCACATACAGGCGCTGCAAAAGGCGCGTCAGCGTGCTCTTGCCGGAACCTGAGCGGCCTACGATGCCGATGACTTCACCCGGCTGAATGGTGACACTGACGCCCCGCAGCACTTCCGAGCCGTCACTGCGGTAGCGGAAATGCACCTGGTCGAACTCGATGCGGCCACTCACCGGCGGCAAGGAACCGCGCTGGCCTGTTCCTGCCTCGCTACGGGTATTGAGAATGTCGCCCAGGCGCTGCATGGAAACGCCGGTCTGCTGAAAGTTCGGCCACAGCTGCGCCAAGCGCATGATCGGCTGCGCCACGCGCCCGGCCAGCATGTTGAAGGCGATCAACTGGCCAAGGGACAACTCCCCTTCCATCACCAACCGCGCGCCCAGCCACAGGGTCAGTACCGTGACCAGCTTGCCGATTAATCCGACCCCTTCGTTGGCTAGCGCCGACAACACCTGGGTGCGAAAACTGGCGGCTACATAGGCGGCCAACTGGTTGTCCCAGCGCCGCGCCGATTGCGGCTCCACCGCCAGCGCCTTGAGCGTGTCGATCCCGTTGAGCGACTCCACCAGGAAGGCCTGGTTCTCCGCCCCGCGGTTGAAACTCTCCTGCAACCGAGCGCGCAGCGGCGGCGTGATGAACAGCGACAGCAGGGCATACAACGGCAGCGAGAGAATCACGATCAGACTCAGCCAACCGCTGTAAAACAGTATCACCGCGATGAACACCACACAGAACAGCAGGTCCAGCATCAGCGTGATGGCATTGCCGGTGAGGAAGTTGCGAATGTTCTCCAGCTCGCGCACCCGCGCCACCGAATCGCCTACGCGGCGCGCGTGGAAGTAGGCCAGGGGCAGGGCGATCAAATGCCGATACAGCCGCGAGCCCAACTCCACATCGATGCGACTCGCCGTGTGGGCAAACACGTAGGTGCGCAGCCCACTGAGCAGACTCTCGAACAGCATGATCGCCAACAGGCCGATGCACAGCACGTTGAGCGTCGACAGGCTGCGGTGCACCAGCACCTTGTCCATCACCACCTGGAAGAACAGCGGCGTCAGCAACGCAAAAATCTGCAGGCAGAACGATGCCAGCAGCACTTCGCCGAGCAGCTTGCGGTACTTGACGATGGCCGGGATGAACCAGGTGAAGTCGAAACGCGCCAGGTCGCCGGCAATGGAGGCCTGCGAGCGCAAGAGGATCAGCCGGCCATTCCACTGGCCTGCCAGTTCGTCCAGGGACAACGTCTGCGGGCGCGGCGCACCGGGCACCTGGATCAGGGCCTGCCCCTGATCCACGCGGGCAAGAATGTAAAAGCCTCCGTCGGACGTCTCTGCAATGGCTGGCAGCGGGGTTTGCGCCAAGCGCTCCGGGCGGGTGTGTACGGCCTTGGTCAGCAGTCCCAGCTTGCGGGCGGCGAGCAACAGTTGATCGCGATTGAAAAGCTCGGAGCTATCCGCGAACTCGTGGCGCAATTGCTCGCCGCTGGCAGCGATGCCGTGAAAGCGCGCCAGGGTCACCAGGCATTCGAGTCCGCTATCGATTGAGGGTTGGGGGGCTTCCTGTCGCGGTGGGGCGTTCACGCTTTACTTCCAATCCGTGGAAGCGCTCAGATAGCGCTGCCTAGGGTCGAAAGTTAATTCCGTTCAGATTCTATTCAGCAATGCCGTGGTGGCGAGATTGCTCTAAATCGGATGTTTCAGATGGGATCGTACGGTCAAGTCAGCGTTAGGCTCAGGAATATTCGCTATCTATTTAAGTAGGAATGACCCGCGTAGCGGAAAATAAGCAGCCGCTGGTTAAATCCTTCCCTGGGAGTGGAAACGGTTTAGACGTCTGACATCAGTCATTCCTTTCGGCTTCATCAGTTTTATCTGATGGGGGCGCCGGTCCTGGAGAAATAGAGTGCCCGCCATCCGAGAACGCACGAGGCGCAGCGGCAATGAAACCCAGGATTCCCCGTCAGGCCGGTGGCCGCCATCTGAACCAGCTCAATACGGCACTGACTGCGCTGGGGGAAAAGGCCAGCGCGGCCGCTGCTCGCGGCGATTACCAGACGGCGCTGCAATGTGCGCAGCAGGCCCTGCGCATGGCGCCGCAGCATGCGGTGCTGTGGTCGGACGCAGCGGTTTACGCCATCAAGCTCGAACGCTGGGACGACGCTATCCAGTACGCCAATCGTGCGCTGAAGGCCAAGGGCGATAGCCTTGCGATCTTCGACGCCCTGGCCCACGCCTGGGGCCTCAAGGGGAATGCCGAGGAGGTTCGCCGTTGGGGGATGGCCGCGCTGAATGCGCGCGAACAAAAGTTCGGCACGCTGCCGGCGCTGCCTCATGAGGTATCGCGCACCTCCCTGCCGCCGCCTTCGGCACAGACCCGCGAGAACAACCTGATTGCCTTCTCCCTGTTCGGCGCCAATCCCAAGTACTGCGAGACGGCGGTGCTCAACGTGCTGGAACAGCCGGCGGTGTATCCACACTGGCGCTGCGTGTTCTTTGTCGATGGCAGCGTGCCGGCCGATGTCGTCGAGCGGCTGCGTGACGGCGGGCGGGTGATCGAGGTGACCGAGCCGGCATTGCTCGGCGCTCCGGGTCCGATGTGGCGCTTCCTTGCCTACGACCTGCCGGACGTGCACCGGGTCATCTTCCGTGACGCCGACTCGGTGATCAGCCAGCGCGAAGCCGAGGCGGTGCAGGAGTGGATCGACAGTGGCGAGCGCTTCCACCTGATGCGGGACTATGCGACCCATACCGAGCTGATGCTCGCCGGGCTCTGGGGCGTTTGTGCCGGCGCGCTGCCGCCGATGCGTGCGCTGATGGATAGCTTCCTGGCGCAGCCGGTGTCCTCGCAGCATTTCGCCGACCAGTACTTCCTGCGCTCCTGGGTCTGGCCCTATGCGCGGCAGAGCCTGCTGCAGCACGACTCGCAATTCGGCTTCCTGGAGGCGCGGCCTTTCCCTGGCGGTGCGGTGGCTTCTGCCGCCCATGTCGGCGCGGCAGAAGGGGCTACCTATTTCAGCCTGCCGATCGACGCTGCCGATGGCGCTCCGGTGCTCTGGGGGCTGCACCAGAAGGATGCTCCGGAACGGGAAATCTGCCGCTACGAAGGCGCCGTGCGCGAGGGCTCGCTCTCGGCGCACCTGCCGGCGCGCTATGGGCGCGCCATCCAGGCCGGTGAGTTGGCTATCCGTTACCAGTTGCTTTGAAGCGTTCGCGCAGGCATACCGAGCAGGACAGCTGTTGCTCTCCGTTGCGACAGGTTCCGCTGCCTTCGCAGTGGGCACATAGTCACAAATTCGACTTGATGTCATGCATCGTCATTTTTCTTCTCTCACTACGAGTTAGGGAATGCGAATCCCCTGCGCATTCAGCGTCGGCGTATCCATGCGCCCGTTGATCGCTAAGCCGCTGTTCATCTGGAAGGACAGCAGCGCGCCGCGCGTCGTCTTGCCCAAGATCTCGTCGATTGATCCTTCGTAGTATTTGCGCACCATCAGAGCGGTCTGCATGCGAATCACAAGCTTGGAAAGCTCGCCTGCTGCTGGGTATGGCGGACCTGTATTGGTCGAGGTGTCCGTACTGGGGCGACCGGAGAGTTGCTGAAGCTGTTCCCTGATCGCCTGATAATGCTGGTGCCTCCGCTATCACTCGAACTGCTCGGGGCTGTATGAGCCAGATATTAGAAATGGCCGTTCACTTTATTGCTTGGGCAGTCGGAGCGGGGGGGAGGGATGATTTTGGCTCGAAAATTTGGCGAGTATAAGGCGTCGAGAAGCTTGATTTACCAGTTGATCACGTTAACTGGCCGGGTCATTGGAGCAACTGCTGCAAATGCCAAGATTGGGATTCAGCTTTGGTAGTCAATGTGTTTCACTGCTAATTTCTATGGATAGCGGGACAAACGGTTAACCTTCTGAAAAAGCTGCCTTTTTTGATGTCCATATCCCTGGATGCTTTGGGGTAAGCACTGCTTCAAGATCGAGCTGCTGAGCCCGCAGCGCAAGGACTGATCGCGAAACGTCCTTGAAGAAACCCCGCCAATCCGGTGGGGTTTTTTCTTTTGAGGCGGTCATCAGAAAGTCATCGCAGCGTTCATACTCAAGGGGCATCGACGTCGGACGCGTCGATTGCGGAAGCAGTTTCCGCCATTCGCTTGTCACAGTCAGAAGGAGCGCGCTGCGGGCCGGAGAATCCCCGCCGCGACGCCCCCGGCAATGACGGCCGAATGGACGGCCGCATCGATTTATCGGAAAGCCGCGCGCTCAGGCGCCCGGCTTCCATCGTCAAGGAATACAGCATGTCCCCAAGACCGGTAAACAATGCCTCGGTCAGCCCCAAGGGCAGCCTCGAAACCCTCTCCCAACGTGAAGTCCACCAGCTCAGCGAAGCGGGCTCGGGCAGTACCTACAAGCTCTTTCGCCAGTGTGCCCTGGCCATCCTCAACACCGGCACACAGATCGATAACGCCAAGCACATCCTCGACGCCTACCGCGACTTCGAACTGGAAATCCACCAGCAGGACCGCGGCGTGCGCCTGGAGCTGTTCAATGCGCCAGCCGACGCCTTCGTTGACGGCGAGATGATCGCCAGCACTCGTGAGATGCTCTTCAGTGCCCTGCGCGACATCGTCTACACCCAGAACGCCCTGAACAGCCGGCGCTTCGGCCTGGACAGCTCCGCCGGCATCACCGATTACGTCTTCCACCTCCTGCGCAACGCCCGTGCCCTGCACGCCGGCGTGGAACCGAAGATCGTCGTGTGCTGGGGCGGCCACTCCATCAGCACCAACGAGTACAAGTACACCAAGAAGGTCGGCCATGAGCTGGGCCTGCGCAGCCTCGACGTCTGCACCGGTTGTGGCCCGGGCGTGATGAAAGGCCCGATGAAGGGTGCCACCATCGGCCATGCCAAGCAGCGCATCACCGATGGCCGCTACCTGGGCCTGACTGAGCCGGGAATCATTGCCGCCGAGGCGCCGAACCCGATCGTCAACGAACTGGTGATCCTGCCGGACATTGAGAAGCGCCTGGAGGCTTTCGTCCGTGTCGGCCACGGCATCATCGTGTTCCCTGGCGGCGTCGGCACGGCGGAGGAGTTCCTCTACCTGCTGGGCATCCTCATGCACCCGGACAACCAGGACATGCCGTTCCCCCTGGTGCTCACCGGCCCGCGCAGTGCGGCGGCCTATATCGAACAGCTGCACGCCTTCGTCGGCGCGACCCTGGGCGAGGCGGCGCAGAAGCGCTACCGCATCATCATCGACGACCCGGCGGAGGTGGCGCGAGAGATGAGCACCGGCCTGAAGCAGGTCAAGCAGTTCCGCCGCGAGCGCAACGACGCTTACCACTTCAACTGGCTGCTGAAGATTGACGAAGGCTTCCAGCGCCCGTTCGAGCCGACCCACGAGAACATGGCCGGCCTGGACCTGGGCCGCGACGTGCCGCCCCACGAGTTGGCGGCGAACTTGCGCCGGGCGTTCTCCGGCATAGTCGCCGGCAACGTGAAGGACCGCGGCATCCGCATGATCGAGGAGTTCGGCCCGTACGAGATCCATGGTGACGCGGCCATCATGGAGCCGCTGGATGCACTGCTGCAGGCCTTCGTCGAGCAGCACCGCATGAAGTTGCCGGGCGGGGCGGCGTATGAGCCTTGCTACCGGGTGGTGCAGCGCGCTGGTGTAGCGGTGTGATCGTGTAGGAGCGAGGGGGACGCCATCGTTATTGCTCGCAAACAGAGACTCCCGACGACTCTGTGGCTGGGCGGTTCGCGAGCAAGCTCGCTCCTACGAAAAACCAAAAACAAAAAGCCCCGCCAGGATGCGGGGCTTTTTCATGAAGGTACTTCGCTTAGGAGAAGGCTTACAGATCGAAATCGTAGTCGGACAGTTGGCGCTGCAGGCGACGCTCTTCCAGATAGTTGTCGATGATGCGGCGCTTGGTCAGGTTGGTCTTGGCGACCTCTACTGTGGCTTCGGCGCTGTCATCGCTGTCGTCTGTGCTGACATCGTCCTCGAGTTCGAGGTCTTCTTTGTCGTTTGCCATTCGGTGCACTCCACAACACGGGGTGTGTTGGCGCCCCTTATAACGACAAAGAACCAAGCGGTAAAAAAGATTTTTTCAATCGGCCTGAAGGAATTTTCCCATAACGCTCAATCGTCCGACGTCTTGTGCTTGTACTCGCACAGGTCCTCGATTCGGCAGCTTCCGCACTGCGGCTTGCGCGCCTTGCAGACGTAGCGCCCATGCAGGATCAGCCAATGGTGCGCATCCAGCAGGTATTCCTTGGGCACGAACTTGAGCAGCTTGCGCTCCACTTCCAGCACATTGCGCCCCGGCGCGATGTTGGTGCGGTTGGAAACACGGAAAATGTGGGTATCCACCGCCATCGCCGGCTGTCGGAAAGCCGTGTTGAGGACCACGTTGGCCGTCTTGCGGCCCACGCCCGGTAGGGCTTCGAGGTCTTCGCGGTTCTCCGGCACCTGGCCGCCGTGCTTCTCGATGAGGATGCGGCAGGTTTCGATGGTGTTCTTCGCCTTGCTGTTATACAGGCCGATGGTTTTGATGTACTCGGACAGGCCCTCGACGCCCAGGGCGTAGATTGCCTCCGGGGTGTTGGCCACCGGGTAGAGCTTGGCGGTGGCCTTGTTCACCCCGACGTCGGTGGCCTGGGCGGAGAGCAGCACCGCGATCAGCAGCTCGAAGGGCGTGCTGTAGGCCAGTTCGGTTTCGGGGTTGGGATTGTCTTCCTTGAGTCGGCGGAAAATCTCCGCGCGCTTGGCGGCATTCATTCGATCACTCCGGTCACGCGGACGCGTTGGCGCTCGGTTGCGGGACCGTCGCCCGCTGGCACCTTGGCGCGGTCCGCCAGGCTTTCATCAATATGGTTCTTCAGGGCAATCAGCAGGCCCAGCACCAGGAAGGCACCGGGCGGCAACACGGCCAGCAACAGGCCCTGGTAGCCGGGAATCTGCAGTTTCCAGCTGGCGGCGTCGGGGCCGAACAGCAGGTCCATGCCCGCGAAAAGGGTGCCATGGCCGAGCAGTTCGCGCAGCGTGCCGATGGCCAGCAGGACCAGGGCGAAGCCCAGCCCCATCATTAGTGCGTCGAAGGCCGAGCGCGCCACGTTGTTGTTCGCGGCGAAGGATTGCGCGCGACCGAGGATCACGCAGTTGGTGGTGATCAGCGGCACGAAGATGCCCAGCACTTCATACAGCTCGTACCGCCACGCCTGCATCAGCAGTTCCACGCAGGTGGTGAGGGTGGCGATGACCAGCAGGAAGGCCGGCAGGCGCACGGCCTCGCTCAGCGTGCCACGGATCAGCGAGACGGCGACGCTGGAGCAGACCAGCACGAAGAGGGTCGCCAACCCCAGGCCGAGAGCGTTGACCATGGAGCTGCTAGTGCCCAGCAGCGGGCACAGGCCGAGCAATTGCACAAGGCCGGGGTTGTTCTTCCACAGGCCTTGCAGGGCGATTTCGCGGTAGCCGGGATTACTCATGCTTGTCTCCCGAGGTCGCAGGGGCCAGCAGCTCGGATTTGTGCGCGTCGAAGTACTGCAGCGCCAGGTGCGTGGCCTTGACCACCGCGCGAGGTGTGACGGTGGCGCCGGCGAACTGATCGAACTGGCCGCCGTCCTTCTTCACTTTCCAGCCGGCCTCGGTCGGGTCGCTCAGGGAGCGGCCGTCGAAGCCATGCAGCCAGTCGCTCCTGCCCAGCTCGATGCGGTCGCCCTGGCCGGGTGTCTCGTGGTGCGCCACGACCCGCACGCCGAGCAGGCGGCCTTGTGCGGTTACCCCCACCAGCAGCTGGATCGATCCGCCGTAGCCATCTCGCGCCACGGGCTGGAGCACGACCGCCGTGGTCTGCCCCTGGAGCCGGGCGAGGTAGGCGGGCGCCGGCTCGTCGCGGCCCAGCAGCTTGGGATCGAAGGCGCTGACTTCGGTCTCCAGTGGATGGTTGTCGTAGCTGCCCCTGGGCAGCAGTTCCAGCAGGGTGCGGCCACGCGCCTCGCGCTGGGCGGTGTCGATGCGCTGGGCGGTGAGCTGATGGACGATCGACACCATGCCGGCGGCAAGCACCGCGAGCAGGCCCAGCGCCAGGACATTCTTCAGCAGGGTGCGGTTCATCGCTCACCCGCCTTGAAGCCGCGCTCGGGCTTCTTGTGCCCGTAGGTGCGCGGACGGGTGAAGTAGTCGATGGTCGGTGCGGCAAGGTTCATCAGCAGCACGGCGAAGGCCAGGCCGTCCGGGTAGCCGCCCCAGGCGCGGATCACGTAGGTGAGCACGCCGACGCCGATGCCGAACATCAGCCGGCCACGGTTGGTGGTGGCGCCGGAAACCGGGTCGGTGACGATGAAGAAGGCGCCGAGCATGGTCGCGCCACTGAACAGGTGCAGCAGCGGCGACCCGTGGGAGTCGGAGCCGGTGCCGTTCCAGAACAGCAGGCTCATGACAAACAGGCCACCGAGCATGCCTACCGGAGCGTGCCAGGTGAACAGCTTGCGCCAGAGCAGGAACAGCCCGCCGGTGAGGAAGGCCAGGTTGACCAGTTCCACGCCGCGCCCGCCAACGTTGCCGAAAGCGGGCGACTGAGCCAGCAGTTCTTCCATGGTCAGGCTGTGGTTGTTGCGCACCACGTCCAGCGCCGTGGCGCCGACCCAGGCGTCCGGCCCTGTGCTTGCGAAGCCGAAGATCTGCCGCAGGCCCTCGGCGAAACCGAGCGCGCTGTCCGGTGCCGGCCACTGGCTCATCTGCTGCGGGAAGGACACCAGCACCACCGCGTAGCCGACCATGGCCGGGTTGAACGGGTTCTGTCCGAGGCCGCCATACAGGTGCTTGCCGAAGATCAGCGCGAACACCGTGGCGATCGCGCTCAGCCACCAGGGCGAGTAGGGCGGCAGGGCGAGGGCGAGCAGTACCGCGGTGACCAGCGCGCTGCCGTCCTTGAGGAAAAAGGTCACCGGACGGTCGCGCAGCTTGAGCATGAGCGCCTCGGTAGCGAGGGCGAGCAGGCTGCACCAGAGCAGGTTGAACAGGGTGCCGACGCCGTACAGGCCGATTAGCACCAGGGCGCCCGGTGCGCAGGCGGCTAGCAGGGTCAGCATGACCTTCTGCGTGCGATTCGCGCCGGTGGCGTGGGGCGAGCTGATGCGCGGCAGCTTCATGAGCGCACCTCGCCCTGGGCGTCGGCGACGCCGCGTTCAGCCGCGTACAGGCGTTCACGGGCAACGGCCAGAGCCGCTTCGCCAGCACCTTCGCGTTCGAGCTTCTTCAGATCGGCGCGGGCGTAGGCCAGTTCGGTTTTGGCGGCGCGCAGGGCATCGGTGATCGGGCGCTTGTCGGTGCGCACCAGGTCCGGCGGCGCCTTGCCACTGGCGTCTTCGGCGGCGTGCAGGGCGGCTTCGGCGGCCCCGAGCGACTGGCGGATCGCGGCCAGTTCCTCGGCGGTAGCGCCTTCGCGCTCAGCGGCGCGCAGGGCATCGCGCTGGGCGATATAGGCCACCTTGGCCTCGCGCAGGGCGAGAACGCCGTCGACGGGATGCCCGGTTTTCAGTTCGGTCGGCATGGCGGGCCCCTGCAGTTCGTTGAGTTGGCGCTCGATGCGTTCGACGTCTGCACGCAAGGAGGCGAGGGTGGCGCGCTGCTCGTCGCTGGGCGATTCGCCGAAGGCCTTCTCGGACTTCTTCAGTTGGGCGCGCGCCATGGCGGCGTCGATCTTCGCTTTCTTCAGTACGGCTTCGTCCGCGGCCGGCGCTGCGGCGGGGGCCGGTTCCGAGCTGACGATTTGCGCTTGGGCAGCCGCCAGCGCGGCTTTCGCCTCTGCGGCGGCGCTGCGCAGTTTGGCGACCTGGGTGCGCAGTTGGTCGGTGTCGTGGGCGGCCAGTTGCTTCTCCGCCTTGTTCAGGGCGACCTGGGCCATGCTGGCGTCGATCTTCAACCGCTTGAGCTGGTCGGGTGCATTGCCCACCGCCTTCTCGGCCTTCACCCGCTCGATCACCGACTGCGCGGCTGGCGCGGCGGGCGTTTCGACCTCGGGTTGGTCATTCTGCGCGCGCGCCGCTCGCTCCTGCCGGGCGAGGCGGTCGGCAGCGCGCTGTGCTTCCTCACGGCGCAGACGCTCCTGGCGCTGCTCGAAGCGCAGGCGCGACTGCTCGGCCTTCAACTGGCGCTGTTCCAGCTCGCGTATCTCGCCCTTGGAGGCGCGATAGTACTGCACCAGCGGAATGCTCGACGGGCAGACGTAGGCGCAGGCGCCGCACTCGATGCAGTCGAACAGGTTGTGCGCCATGAGCTGCTGATGGTCTTCGGCGAAGAAGTACAGCTGCTGCGGCAGCAGGCTCGCGGGGCAGACCTGTGCACAGTCGCCACAGCGGATGCACGGCAGCGCCTGCGCAGGTGGCGGCAGCTCTTCGCGCGTGGCGGCCAGCAGGCAGTTGGCGGTCTTGATCAGCGGCACGTCCAGCGAGGGCAGGCTCTCGCCCATCAGTGGGCCGCCGAGCAGTAAGCGGTCCAGTTTCGCGTGGTCGAGGCCGGCGAACTCCAGCAGCTCGCCTACCGGTGTGCCGATCAGCGCTTCGACATTGCACGGGCTCGCCAGCGCGGCGCCGCTCAGGGTGGTGATGCGCGAGATCAGCGGCCGCCCGCGCAGCACGGCATCGGCCACGGCGACGGCGGTGCCGACGTTCACGCAGAGCATGCCGATATCCGCCGGCAGTCCGCCCGAAGGCACTTCGCGGCCGGTGAGCACCTGGATCAGCTGGCGCTCGCCGCCGGAGGGGTAGCGGGTCGGCACCGGTTGCAGGCGGATCGGCCGTTCGCCAATGGCGGCCTGCACGGCGGCGATGGCCTCGGGCTTGTTGTCCTCGATGCCGAGCAGCACCTGCTGCGGCTGGAGGATGTGCATCAGCACCTCGATGCCTTCGACCAGTTCGACGGCGCGCTCGCGCATCAGCAGGTCGTCGGCGCTGATGTAGGGCTCGCACTCGGCGCCGTTGATGATCAGGGTGTGCAGGTCGTCCTGAGCGCGGGAGGCGAGCTTGGCCGCGGTGGGGAAGCCGGCGCCGCCAAGGCCGGCGATGCCTGCCTGACGAATGCGCTGCAGCAGTTCGACGCCGGAGAGGGATACATACTCGGGCTCGGGTGTGAGCTCGATCCACGTCTGCGCGCCGTCGCTGTCGATGACGATGGCGGGCACCAAAAGGCCGGAGCTGTGCGGATAGGGTTGCTCGCCGATCGCGACCACGCTGCCGGAAGTCGGTGCATGCAGCGCAGCACTGATGGCGCTGCCAGCCTCGGCGATCAACTGGCCCTTGAGCACGCGTTGGCCGACTTCGACGCAGGGCACGGCGGGCTCGCCGATGTGCTGCTGCAGCGGCAGCACCAGGCGGCGGGGCAGCGGCGGTTGCTGGATCAGCGTGGCGGTGGATTGCTGCTTGTTGGCCGGCAACTGCAGGCCGCCGGGGAAGCGCCAGACCTGCGCGTTCATGCCGCCTGCTCCCGATCGGTCTGGATCAGCCGGCCCTTTGGCAGCGGCCATTTCCAGTCGGCGACGCGCACCGGCAGATCGCGCATCTCGATGCAGTCCACCGGGCAGGGTTCCAGGCACAGGTCGCAGCCGGTGCATTCGTCGGCTATCACCGTATGCATCAGCTTGGCCGCGCCGACGATGGCGTCCACTGGGCAGGCGCGGATGCACTTGGTGCAGCCGATGCACTCGGCCTCGCGGATATAGGCCACGCGCTGTGGCGTCTCTTCGGCGGCGTCCAGCGGCAGGGGTTCGACGTCCAGCAGTTCGGCGAGGGCGGCGATGGTCGCGGCGCCGCCGGGCGGGCATTTGTTGATCGCGTCACCCTCGGCAATGGCCTGGGCGTAGGGCTTGCAGCCGGCGTAGCCGCACTGGCCGCACTGGGTCTGCGGCAGCAGGTCATTGATCTGCCCGGCGATGGGCTCGCCTGCGAGCTTCAACCGCGCTGAGGCCAGGCGCAGCGCCACGGCGCCGCCGAGGCAAACCACGATGATCAGCAGCGCCGCGATCATGGCTTGAGCAACCCGCTGAAGCCCATGAACGCCAGGGACATCAGCCCGGCGGTGATCATGCCGATGGCCGCGCCCTTGAACGGCTTGGGCACGTCGGCGATGGCGATGCGCTCGCGCAGGGCGGCGAAGAGCACCAGCACCAGGGTGAAGCTCAGCCCGGCGCCGAAGCCCTGGAAGGTGGATTGCAGGAAACCGAACTCGGCCTTGCGCGCATTGAGCAGCGCTACGCCCAGCACGATGCAGTTGGTGGTGATCAGCGGCAGGAAGATGCCCAGCGTGCGGGCCAGCAGCGGGCTGGTCCTGTTCACCAGCAGTTCGGTGAACTGCACCACCACGGCGATCACCAGGATGAAGCCGATGGTGCGCAGGAACTCCAGGTCCAGCGGTTGCAGCACGTAGCGCTGCAGGATGTAGCTCAGCGCCGAGGCGAGGGTGAGGACGAAGGTGGTCGCCAGGGCCAGCGCGAGCGCCGTCTCGATCTTGCGCGACACGCCCATGAACGGGCAGATGCCGAGGAACTGCACCAGTACGAAGTTGTTGACCAGGATGGCGCTGACCAGGATCAGGGCGAGTTCGGTCATGGCCGGCGCCCCGTGCTCGGATGTGGGCTGTTCATGCTCAGATTCCGCTGATCAGCAGGTCGATGGCGGCGATGATCTCCAGGCGCAGGTGCGCCAGACTGCCCACCGGCTCGCCCAGCTCACGGCGGGAGATACCGGCCATCTGTGGGGTCAGCAGCAGGAGCGTCTCATCGCCCACGTGCACTTGCGGCATCAGTCGATGGATGCCGGCCAGGCCCCTGGCGCGGCTGAGCGGGATCACCATACGCGTGTTCAGCGAGGCCAGCAGGTCGCTCTGTACGTCCAGCAGCAGCGGGATCGCCTCGCAGGTGCGCGGGTTGGCGTTGCGGTAGAGATCGAACTGCTTCATCAGAAGCTCCGCAATCCATTACTGAACACGCCGGTTTCCTCGACGTGCTGGTTGTAGGTTTCGATGGCTTCGCGGTTCTGCTCCAGCCAGCGCTGGCCCAGGCGCTCCTTGACCACATCGGCCAGCGCCTCCTCCAGCACCGCCGAGAGGTTCACGTCCAGCTCACGAGCCTGTTTCAGCAGGTCACTGTTGAGGCTCAGATTGGTGGCTTTCTTCGGCGCCTGGGGGTCGTAGGTCATGTGCATGAGCGCCTCCACGGTAGATGCGCATAGGTTATGCGCATTGCTCGGCGGGGACAATCTTCCCGCGCTGTAAATCAGTTGCGGTGCCAGGGGCGGCGGGAGGAATATCGGCGGCTGCCGAACCTGATCGGTTCCCCTCACGGAAGTCGCGATGCGCACACCCTTGTCCGGACGCTTCACAGCCCTCTGCCTGTTGTTCTCCAGTAGCCTGGCTTCGGCCGCACCCTTCACCATCGCTGACCTGGTCGGTTGGCCGCGCATGAATCTCGCTGACTTCGCCTGTCTGCTGGAGCAGCGTACCGGCCACGCCGACGCACAGTTCAGCTGCGCCGCCAGCAAGAAGCTGAGCAACTGGGGCGATGCCTGCCACGACACTGACCTCAGCTACGCCGGTCCGCAGTTGCCCGAAGCGCTGGTGCACCAGATCGACCCGCGCATCGCGGCGGTGGACCTGGACTGGGAGTTCGGCCGGCTGCAATCGGTCAACGTCACCTTCGAGAGGATCATGACCGCCGAGGAGGTCGCCGATATTTTCCCGCAGGTGAACCTGGAAGACCCCACTTCACGGGACAACCTGAGCAACGCTTCGCTGCAGGACTGTGCGTCGGATGCGTCGTGCCTCTACCTGGAAGGCTTCGAGCACCTGGGTGGCGGCGACGTGGACTGCGAAGACGCTCAGTAGGTCATGCACGCGGCGTTGAGCAGGCCGATGCACAGCGAGGCGCCGCCGAGGAATACGCCGTGGGCCAGGGTGTTGCTTTCGATGCCGCCCTTTAGCTCCGGCACCAGGCGCGACAGGCCGAGGAACACCAGCACCTGCACCAGCATGGCGATCACGCCCCAGATCAGCATGTCGACCAGGCTGACGCTGTGGGCGATGGCGCTGGCCAGCGGCAGGGCGAAGCCCAGCAGGGTGCCGACCAGGGCCACGGCGGCGCTGAGGTTGCCCTGGCGGATCAGCTGGATTTCCGCGTAGGGCGTCAGGCGGATGTAGAGGCTGGTGAACAGCCCGAACAGGCCGATGGCCGAGGCGAAGTAGGCGAGGAAGTTGGGCAGGGTCTGCAGCAGGTTCATGGCGGATCCTTCAGACGAAATAGTGGGGAACGAAGCGGCTGCTGTCGCGGGTGATGGCGCTGGCGTCCTCGCGGATGCCCAGGCCGGCGGCCTCGCCGTCGATCACCCAGCAGCCGAGCACGGCGTAGTTGCCATCGTTGTTGGCCAGCGGCGCATAGCCCTGGTAGATGCAGGGCGCGTCGGCGTGGGGGCCGTTGCTTTCCAGCTGCAGGTCGCCGGCGACGATGCGGATGTTCTCGCCCTCGCGGGAATACAGCGGCTTGCGTACGTAGGCGCCGGGAATGTCCTGGCGATAGCTGGCGGGCAGCAGGTTGGGGTGCTGCGGGTTGAGCTTCCAGAGGATCGGCAGCATGGCCTTGCTCGACATCAGCAGCTTCCACGCTGGCTCCAGGAAGCGGACGTCACTTCGCTCCAGGTGCTCGGCGAAGCTGTCCTGCAGCAGCCATTCCCAGGGGTAGAGCTTGAAGCAGTGGCGGATGTCCTGCTCGTACTGGTCGATGAAGGTGCCGCGTCCGGCGTGATGGCCGATGAACTCCAGCGGCAGGTAGCGTGTGGACAGGCCGGCCTGGTGCGCGGTGTCGAGCAGGTAGAGGGCGTTGCCGGTGTCTTCCTCGTGGCCGTCGATGGCAGTGAAGTGCAGCAGGCCATCCGGGGCGATGGCCTTCCAGCGCGCGATCAGCTTCTCGTGCAGCGAGTTGAACTGGTCGGCGGCCGGGTTCACGTCGTTCAGCCACTGCCACTGCACCACGCTGGCTTCCAGCAGGCCGGTGGGTGTGTCGGCGTTGTACTCGAGCATCTTCGGCGGGCCTTCGCCGTTCCAGGCGAAGTCGAAGCGGCCGTACAGGCTCGGGTCCTGGCGGTTCCAGGAGCGGATGATTTCCTCGCGCGCACCCGGCGGCAGCTGGAAGGGCTCGAAATGACCGGTACGGATCACCCATTCCACGCATTCCAGGTAGCGCTGGTGCAGGTCTTCGCTGGCGGCCTCCAGCGTCTCGATCTGTTCGAGGCTGAATTCGTAGGCCACCGATTCGTCCCAGTACAGGCCGTCGATGCTGTGGAAAGTGAAGCCGACCGCCTCGCAACGCTCGCGCCAGTCGGTACGCGGCGTCATGACCAGGCGACGCATCAGCCGCCCCCGGAGAAGCGCGCGCCGGAGTGGCCGAAACCGCCGCGGGTGACCAGTTGGCGCGATTGCACCTGGTAGGTCTGAGCGGTCCTCGGCCGCGAGCCGTCCTCGTAGCTCGGCCCGCGATAGCGCCCAGAGCTGCCGACGTAGCTGCCGCCACCGCTGCTGGTGGATTCCGGCTCGCAGGCGTTGGGCGTCGTGCCCCAGTCCTTCAGGCAGTCCTCGCGATTGGCGTAGAGATCACGGTACACCGGGTTGTGGTGCAGCACGCTGTAGAGCACCCCGCCAGTAAGCAGGGTGGTGAAGACGATGTTGGATTTCTTCATGCTTGGTTCGTGGCGCGCCGGGTTCCGAGTTTTCGCCATAGCCAGCGCAGGAGCAGGCCGGCGATCAGCAGCACGACCAGCAGTGGCAGGCCATACGCGGCTGTCTGGATGGCATTGACGGTGCCGTCGGTGAGTTCGTCGAGCGAGTTGCCGAAGGCCTTGCCGATGCGCGACCAGCGACCGCTGGGCTGGTATTCGCTGGAGAAGTCCAGGGTCAGCAGGTTGGTGGAGATGCGCCGTTGTTGCTGTGCGGCGTCCTGGCTTGCGGCGTGCAGTTGCTGCTCGACCTCGGCGGTGGCCTTCGCCAGGGCCAGCAGGTCGCTGACGCTCATGTCCTTGCGGCCCTGGAAGCCCTGCAGGGTCTGGTACTCGCGCTCCAGCCGCTCGCGCAGTTGCTGGTTGTCGCTGACCGCCTGGGCGAGGTCTTCGGCGCGGGTGCTGCGACTCTGCAGTTGCCCGCCTTCGGCTGCGAGGGCGACGAGTTTTTCCACGCCTTCGGGAACGATGCGTACGACGAGGTGCGCTCTGCGCATCTGGCTGTCGCCGCTCTGCTCGATGGCGATCAGCTCGCACTGGCCAAAGTGGCTCTGCGTGCAGGCATCGCGGGAGGCAGCCAGTTGCGCGTCGATGCGCTCGCTGGCCAGGCGGATGCCGACCTGATGTTCATAGGCGAGGAAGGAACCGGCTTTCGCCGCTTCCCCCTGGAAAGCGGCGCCGGAGCCGGCGGCGTGCTCCGAGGGAGCGCCGCAGCCGGCGAGGGCGGCGCTCAGGCCGAGCGCTGCCCAGAGGTGCAGTTTCATCGATGGCCTCCTTGCCTTGATGAGGTGCGCTTACTTGACGCGCTGGCCGGGTTTGGCGCCGCTGTCGGGGCTCAGCAGGTAGATCTCTTCACCGCCGGGGCCGGCGGCCAGGACCATGCCTTCGGAGATGCCGAACTTCATCTTGCGCGGGGCCAGGTTGGCCACGTACAGGGTCAGGCGGCCTTCGAGCTTGCTCGGGTCCGGGTAGGCGCTCTTGATGCCGGAGAACACGTTGCGCTTCTCGTCGCCGATGTCCAGGGACAGGCGCAGCAGCTTGTCGGCGCCCTCGACGAACTCGCACTTCTCGATCAGCGCGATGCGCAGGTCGACGGCGGCGAAGGCGTCGAAGTTGATCTCCGCGGCCAGCGGGTCCTTGGTCAGTTCGCCATTACCAGTGGGCTGGTTGGCGGCGGCGAGGTCTTCCTTGGAGGCTTCGATCATGGCTTCGATTTTCGCAGGCTCGATACGGGTCATCAGCGGGTTGAACGGGTTCAGTTGGTGGTTGGCCAGCAGTTGCTCGTGGTCGGCCCACTTCAGCGGGGCGACGTTGAGGAAGGCTTCGGCGGCTTCGGCCAGCTTCGGCAGCACGGGCTTAAGGAAGATCACCAACTGACGGAACAGGTTCACGCCCAGGGCGCAGATGGCCTGGACTTCGTCCTGCTTGCCTTCCTGCTTGTTCAGCGACCACGGGGCCTTGTCGGCGATCCAGGCGTTGGCCTGGTCGGCCAGGGCCATGATCTCGCGCATGGCGCGGCCGAAGTCACGGGCTTCGTAGGCGGCGGCGATGCTCGGCGCGGCAGTGCGGAAGGCCTCGACCAGTTCCGGCGCAGGATTGGCGTCCACCAGCAGGCCGTTGTTGCCCTTGTGGATGAATCCGGCGCAACGGCTGGCGATGTTGACCACCTTGCCGACCAGGTCGGAGTTGACCTTCTGCACGAAGTCTTCGAGGTTCAGGTCGAGGTCGTCCACGCCGCGGCCCAGTTTGGAGGCGTAGTAGTAGCGCAGGTATTCCGGGTCCAGGTGGTCCAGGTAGGTGCGCGCCTTGACGAAGGTGCCGCGCGACTTGGACATCTTCTGGCCGTTGACGGTCAGGTAGCCGTGCACGTTGACCGCGGTCGGCTTGCGGTAGCCGGCGCCCTGGAGCATGGCGGGCCAGAACAGTGCGTGGAAGTTGACGATGTCCTTGCCGATGAAGTGGTACAGCTCGGCCTCGGAGCCCTCTTTCCAGTAGGCGTCGAAGTCCAGTTCCGGGCGGCGCGCGCAGAGGTTCTTGAAGCTGGCCATGTAGCCGATCGGTGCGTCCAGCCAGACGTAGAAGTATTTGCCCGGTGCGTCGGGAATTTCGAAGCCGAAGTACGGCGCATCGCGGGAGATGTCCCACTCCTGCAGGCCGGAGTCCAGCCATTCGGCGAGCTTGTTGGCCACCGAGTCCTGCAGGGTGCCGCTACGGGTCCACTGCTGCAGCATGTCCTGGAAGTCAGGCAGCTTGAAGAAGTAGTGCAGCGATTCCTTGAGCACCGGGGTGGCGCCAGAGATCGCCGATTTCGGGTCTTTCAGCTCGGTCGGGGCGTAGGTCGCGCCGCAGGCTTCGCAGTTGTCGCCGTACTGGTCGGCGGTGCCGCACTTCGGGCAGGTGCCCTTGATGAAGCGGTCGGCCAGGAACATCTGCTTTTCCGGGTCGAAGTACTGCGTCACCGGACGGGTGGCGATGTGGCCGGTGTCGCGCAGCTTCAGGTAGATCGCCGAGGACAGCTCGCGGTTCTCTTCCGAATGGGTCGAGTGGTAGTTGTCGAAGTTGACCATGAAGTCGGCGAAATCGGCCATGTGCTCGGCGCGCACACCGTCGATCAGTTGCTCGGAAGTGATGCCTTCGCGCTCGGCGCGCAGCATGATGGCCGATCCGTGGGCATCGTCCGCGCACACGTACGCCGCCTGGTTGCCACGCATCTTCTGGAAGCGCACCCAGATGTCGGTCTGGATGTACTCCAGCATGTGACCCAGGTGGATCGAACCATTGGCGTAGGGCAGGGCGCTGGTGACGAGGATCTTGCGGGCTTCGGACATGATGATCGGCCGTTCCGGTTAAAACGAGGGAATCGGCAACTATATAGGGGCGGGGCGAAATTTTCATCCGTGGCCCGCTTGGCTGCAGGGGCGAATTCACCTTTGAGCATCAGGCGCTTGGGCTGTTCGCGAGCACGAACTAGGCGTCCCCCTCGTTCCTACGAAGAGCGGCAACTCTGCATGAACCTGTAGGAGCGAGCTTGCTCGCGAACCGGGCCTACCCCCGATGACCCGAGCAAGGCCGCGGCGAGAGGCGTAAGATACCCGCCCATTCTGCTCAGTCTTTCATCGGGAGTACCCATGGGCGCCGCCAACCGAGCCACGGTGGAAAACCTTCTCCGCCAGATCAACGACCCTCATACCGGCCAGAACCTGCTGGACGCCGGCTACCTGCGCGAGCTGGACATCCAGGGCGGGCGTATCTCGCTGACCCTGGAGCTGGGCTACGCCGCCGGCCTGTTCAAGAACGGCCTGGCGCAGACTGTGCAGATGGCCCTGGAAGCGCTCGACGGCGTCGACTCGGCCCTGGTCAAGGTGGAAACCCACATCGCCGCGCACAAGGCCCAGGCCCAGGTGCCGGGCATGAGCAACGTCAAGAACATCATCGCCGTGGCCTCCGGCAAGGGCGGCGTGGGCAAGTCCACCACCGCCGCCAACCTCGCGCTGGCATTGGCCCGCGAAGGCGCCAAGGTCGGCATCCTCGACGCCGATATCTATGGCCCGAGCCAGGGCATCATGTTCGGCATCCCCGAAGGCACCCGGCCGAAGATCCGCGACCAGAAGTGGTTCATCCCGCTGGAAGCCCACGGTGTGGAAGTCATGTCCATGGCCTTCCTCACCGACGACAACACCCCGGTGGTGTGGCGCGGCCCGATGGTTTCCGGCGCGCTGATCCAGCTGATCACCCAGACCGCCTGGAACGACCTGGACTACCTGGTCATCGATATGCCGCCGGGCACCGGTGACATCCAGCTGACCCTGGCGCAGAAAGTTCCGGTGGCCGGCTCGGTGATCGTCACCACCCCGCAGGACCTGGCCCTGCTCGACGCGAAGAAGGGCGTGGAGATGTTCCGCAAGGTCAACATCCCGGTGCTGGGCGTGGTCGAGAACATGGCCGTGCACATCTGCTCCAACTGCGGGCATGCCGAGCATCTTTTCGGAGAAGGCGGCGGCGAGAAGCTGGCCGCGCAGTACGGCGTGGAGCTGCTGGCCTCGTTGCCGCTGTCCATGGCCATCCGCATGCAGGCCGACGGCGGCAAGCCTACGGTGATCGCCGACCCGGAAAGCCAGCTGGCGATGATCTACCAGGAAATGGCCCGCTGCGTCGGCGCCCGCATCGCCCTGAGCGAGAAGGCCGCGCCGGACATGCCGAACATCTCCATCAGCGACGACTGATCTGTGACCACGCCGCCGGGCGTGCCCCTTTGCCGGGCGGCGCGCCTGCCGGTAAGATTCGCCTTCTTTTTTCAACCGCCGCACAGGACACCCGCCATGAGCATCAAATCAGACAAGTGGATTCGCCGCATGGCTCAGGAACACGGCATGATCGAGCCGTTCGTCGAGCGCCAGATTCGTGGTGCCGATGACAGCCGGGTGATTTCCTACGGTGTTTCCAGCTACGGCTACGACGTGCGCTGCGCCGCCGAATTCAAGGTGTTCACCAACATCCACTCGGCGGTGGTCGACCCGAAGAACTTCGACGAGAAGAGCTTCGTGGACATCAACAGCGACGTCTGCATCATCCCGCCGAACTCCTTCGCCCTCGCCCGCACCGTCGAGTACTTCCGCATCCCGCGCGACGTGCTGACCATTTGCCTGGGCAAGAGCACCTACGCGCGCTGCGGCATCATCGTCAACGTGACTCCTCTGGAGCCGGAGTGGGAGGGCCACGTGACCCTGGAGTTCTCCAACACCACCAACCTGCCGGCGAAGATCTACGCCCACGAAGGCGTGGCGCAGATGCTGTTCCTGCAGTCGGACGAAGCCTGCGAAGTGTCCTACCGCGATCGCGGCGGCAAGTATCAGGGCCAGACCGGCGTCACCCTGCCCAAGGCCTGATCGGGCCGCACAGAGAGAAACGGACATGACCTCGCAAGGATTGCGGGGCCTGCTTTGCGCCCTGTTGCTGGGCGCCAGCGGCCATCTGGCGGCAGCCGAACTGAATGTCACCCCCGGTGGCGAAGTGCTCGGCCTCCCGTCCAACGCTCCCCTGAACCAATTCGTCGAACGCCTGGGCGAGCCCACGGCGCGCTTGCCCATGCGCGGCGGCGAACAGGGCCTGCTCTACGGCAACGCCACGCTGCTGGTGTTCAAGGGCCAGCGCCTGACCGAGGTGCGCTGCTGGCTGCATAGCCGATTCACGCCGTCGTTGTTCCTCGGTTGGCTGGATCAGGTTGAGCCGGGCAAGGACCCGCTGACCTTCGCCGTGGATGACACGCTGCATCTGGGGCAGGAGCGCGGTGCCGCGTCCGGCTGGCTCAATGGCCACGAAGGTGACGGTGACGAGCTGTCCGATGTCCGCATGAGCGGCAACAGCGAAGTCTGGCTGGGTTATGGCAACTCCGACGACTACGGCATCCAGGGCGAGAGCCGTCAGGTCGTGGTGTCCCTCAGTGTGAGTATTCCCGAACCGCCTGCTGCTGCTGCTGCCTCAATGGGCGTGATGAGCCGTCCCTAGGACTTCCAGTACGAAGGCCGCTCGTTCCTCCAGGCTCGCGAGTGGCAACTGCACGACGCGATACCCCAGCGCCTCGTAGACTGCGGCCATCACCGCCGCCGTTCGCCGCGCTTCGCTGAAGTCCTGCCGGCGTTCGGCGTCGTTGCGGTAGATGGCTTCCCACGCGGGCGCCAGGAACACGGTTTGCCCGTAGCGCTGTTCCCGTGTGGCGATTTCCAGTGCTTCGGGAATCGGCAGGCCGCAGAGCCGTGCGTACCCCAGCACGTCCGGCAGGCCGCGATCGAACAGCCATAGTCCACCCGCGGCGAGCGCTTGTTCGCGGGTCGTCAGCGCATGCTCGAACATTTCCCGGCAGAAAGCCTCCCGGTTTGCCCACGGCAGTGCATCGCCGCCACGGGCCAGTTGCTCGCGGATGATCGCGCGGCCGCCTTCCTCAACGATATTCAGGCCGTGATGCTGGTGCAGATGTTCGAGCAGCGTGCTCTTGCCGGCGCCAGGGCCGCCGGTGATGACGATGAGAGATTCGGACATGACGATGACTCCTGTGGGAAAGGATGCGAGGGAGTACCGGCCGGAGAAGAGTGTTGCGAAGGGAGGTGCAGCGGAAACGAAGCGGGGAAAAAAGAAAGGCACCCAGAGGGTGCCTGAATATGATCATGGAGTAAGTCGACAAATCTGATTCCGGGGCGGGGACCAAGTTCCCGGTCCCCGGAAATATTTTTCAGATCATCACTTCTCCGGCACCAGTGTCAGGCGTTTCACGCCGTAGACCTTCTCCAGGTTCTGCGACTGGAAGGGGAAGCTCATGTAGTTGCCTTTCAGCCAGGCATCAATGCCGTCCGCGTAGTGCGGACTGGCCGGATTGCCGGACTGGCCGCTGCTGTTGAGGCCGATCATCGGCTCGCTCTGGCCGAAGTCGACGACGATGCGCATGGCCGGGATCAGCCAGGTGTTGAAGTCCTGGCCCCAGTGGTAGGCCGAGACGTTCAGCGTGCTGTGGTCGCCGCCGGCCGGGTAGGGGCCGCGGTCCAGATAGCCCTTGATCGCGCCCAGGCTGGCACGGTCGCCGGCGCTCAGGTTGGGCGCCATCTTGGTGCTGTCGCTGACCCACTCGTAGGTGTGCAGCTTGCCCCACTGCCAGGCGTGGCGGTCGCTGCCCAGCTTCTGCTCGCAGAAGGCGGTGGCGGCAGCCAGGCTGCGGGCGAGGATCGCCGGCTTGTCTTCCTTCTGCGGGGTGCGTGTGTCGTCCCAGAACGGGCTGTCGTCACGGCCCAGCAGGTGGTCGGCCTGGGCCGAGTAGGAGAGGTTGGCAGTCTCGACGAAGGCCTTCCACGACGGGCTGTCTTCCGGGCCCAGTTCGTCGAGGAAGATCTGTTTGGTGCTTTCCTGCAGGAAGGCTTCGTAGAGCGCGGCGTCGCCGGAGGTGGCCGAGAGCTTGCCGTCGAATGCCATGATCCGGTCCAGCGCTTCGCGGGCGCGGGCGCGCTGGTCGGCGGGCAGGGCGTCGATGGCTTTCTTCAGCGGCTGCGCCATGCCCGGTGCATCCAGCATCGACTGCAGCTTGCCGGCGAACGGCGTGGTCTGGTCGTACTGCATGGCGATCATGCTGCGGTAGTCGTGGCTCTTGCTGCCGCCGGCGAGCTGGGCGATGCGCTCGTAGCGCTCCGGGTAGTACCAGGAGCTGGACAGCTGCGCGCCGTAGCCCGGCTGCACGCTGCGGTGGTTGGCGGTGCCCAGCCAGCCTTGCGCCGGGTCCTGGTCGGACGGGTGCAGGATCGGGTCGGCGTAGCCGTCCCAGTCATAGCGGCCGTCCCAGCCGGGGGAGGGCAGCAGGCCGCGGCCTTCCTTGCGGTTGGGGAAGCGCCCGGTGACCTGCCAGCCGATGTGTTTTTCGTCGGCGAACACGATGTTCAGCGCCATTGCGCGCACGTCGCGGGTGGCGTCGAAGGCCTGCTCGACGTTCTTCGCGCGGGACAGGTCGAAGAAGGCGTCGAGGGTGCGGTCGGTTTCGCCCTGGATGCTCTGGTAGGCGATGCCGTAGCCGCTGGACAGCGGCAGCGGTTGCAAGTCGTGCTTGCGCTCGCCCAGCGCGCTGTTGAGCAGCGGGCCGTGGCGGGTCTCGTAGATGACTTCGCGGACCGGGCTCTGCCCCTTGATGAAGAAGGTCTCGTTGCGCTCGATGGTGGGCTTCCACTGGCCGTCGGCGAGGTAGTAGAGCTTGCTGCCCTGGCGCTTCACCTGCTCGAGGAAGAGGTCCTGGTTGTCGCCCATGACCATGGTCATACCCCAGGCCAGCTTGCCGTTGAAGCCAGCAACCACGCCCGGCACGCCGGCGATGGAGACGCCCGCGGCGTTGTACTTGGGCGAGCGGATCTGCACGTAGTTCCACACCGAAGGCATGGACAGCGGCAGGTGGGTGTCGTTGGCCAGGATGCTCTTGCCGCTGCGCGTGCGCTGCGGGGCGATGGCCCAGTTGTTGGAGGCGGCGACGCCCATCATCTGCAGCGAGGCGACTTGCCCGGCGGCGCGGTCGAGGACGTCGAGGCCAGCGATTTTTCCATCCAGGCGCAGGCCCTTGAGTTTCTCGGCTTCCTCGAAGGGCAGCGCTTCGTCCGGGTAGATCGGCGTCAGCCAGGGCAGCTTGTCGGTACCGACCTTCTGCGCGAGCACCAGGGAGGCGATCTCCTCCTGCAGGTTCACCGCCAGGCCGAAGTTCAGCAGGCTGAAGACCAGCGCGGAGTCTTCCGGCTTCCAGTATTCGGGACGGTAGCCGGACTCTGCCAAGTCCATCGGTAGCTTGTCGCGGTAGCGGTACAGATAGGCGTTGACACCGCGTGCGTAAGTTTCGAAGAAACGCTTGAGGCGCGGTGAGGAGCCTGCATAAAGCGCGTCTGCGGCCTTTTTCAGGTTCACCGTGCGCATGAAGCGGTCGGTCTCCAGCGCACCGGGGCCGACCATCTCGGACAGGCGCCCCTGCGCCATCAGGCGCAGGCCGACCATCTGGCTGATGCGGTCGCTGGCATGCACATAGCCCAGGGTGAACAGCGCGTCGTGGAAGGTGCTGGTCTCGATCAGCGGCATGCCCAGGCTGTTGCGGCGGATCGACACGTTGTCCGCCAGGCCCTTGATCGGTTGCACGCCGTAGCTCGGCGGCAGGCTGCCTGCATAGCTGTCGTTGAGCCAGCCCTGGCAGCCGGTGAGGCTGACAGCGGCGCTGAGGGTGGCGGCAAGGCCGAAGCTGGGAAGCCGGCGGAAGGCTCGCGGGGCCATGGGAATGTGCTCCTGCACGAAGAGGATCGCGGAAAAGGCGCTACGTTAGTGAGCCGAGGATAGCTGTGCAAGCCACGCGCGGCGGGATTTTCAGCGGCAGGCGAATAGTTGGGCCGGACAGCAGAAGGCCCGCGCTCGGCGGGCCTTCTTCGCAGTGCTCGGGGCCTGGGTCAGGCGCCGTGGCACTTCTTGTACTTGCTGCCGCTGCCGCAAGGGCAAGGATCGTTGCGGCCCACGTCCTTGAGCGGGTTACGCGCCGGCTCGTGGCTGTGGTTGCAGTGCGGGCCGTGCACGTGGCCGTGATCATGGTGGTGGTCATGATCGTGGTCGTGGTTGCAGTTCGGACCGTGTACGTGGGGTTCCTGGCTCATGGTGACGCTCACTCGGGGATGAAATCGCCGGGAATTATCTCGCCATTACGGGCGATGTGCACGCTCTGTCCGAAAAGCAGGCCGGTCTTCACCTCGCCGGTGAGGTTGTACCTGATCGGCTTGTCCGGGTCTTCCAGCAGCTTGACGATGTACTTCATGTGCCGCCACAGGTTGGTGGTCACGGGCACCTCGAAGGTTTCGTAACCATTGGCCGGCACTGTGAACCAGTTATTCGACTCGCCCTCGGCGAGATCGACATCATTGAGCTTGACCTTGTAGGCCAGGCCGCGAACCGGAAGGCTGAAGTCGTTCGGGTTGTCGATGCGGAAATGCAGGACGAATTCCTGCTCCAGCAAACGAGCTTTCACGACGTCGACTTTCTGCAGCTTCACGTCGGGTTGCTCGAAATTGCCTGACATCCAGCCGCAGCCGGAGACTAGGCCGAACAGCCAGAACAGGCCGAGAATTCTTATCATTTGCGCCTGATAATTCATGTCTACCCCTCAAGACGCCCCAGTGTACCAAGCACCTGCTCGGCCGCAAGTTGTTGTTACGTTAAAAGAAGCTGCACCATACTGGCCGAATGTAACCGGCGGGTTAACACAGGAGAGTGAAGATGAGCCGCTATGAGATTGCCTTCTCGGGACAGACCGTACCGGGTGCTCAGCTCGAAACGGTGAAAGCCAACCTGGCCAGGCTGTTCCAGGCCGACGCGCAGCGCATCGAACTGCTGTTCTCCGGCCGGCGCATGGTGATCAAGAACAACCTCGATGCCGAGGCCGCGGAAAAGTACCGCAGTGTGATCGAGCGCGCTGGCGCCGTCGTCGAAGTGGTCGACATGGACGCGCAGATCGAGGAAATCGAACTGGCCCCGCCGCCGCCCACCGAGCCTGTCAGCGCACCCGTACAGCCTGCTGCGGCGCAGGGTCGCCTGAAAGTGGCGCCGCGAGACGAATACATGGCGGCATTCGCCGACGTGGATGCTCCGGACTTCGGGCTGGCGCCGGTGGGCACCGACCTGCAGGACGAGAAGCCCGACGCCCAGGCGCCGCGCGTGGACCTCAGCCAGTTCAGTGTCGCCCCGGTGGGCAGCGACATGGGCCAGGCCAAGCCCGAGCCTGCTGCGCCTGCGCCAGATACCAGCCACCTCAAGCTACAGGACTGATCAGTCGCCCTGGTGCGGGTCGTCCTTGTAGACGAACTTGGGCATTTCCCAACGGAAGCGGATCGCCAGCATGCGGAACAGGAAGCCGGCAAACAGGGTGATCAGCATGGCCTGCTCCTTGGGCAGGTCGATCTGCAGGCAGATCAGGTAGCACCAGGCGCTGGCGAACGACACGCTGGCGTACAGCTCGCGGCGGAAGATCAGCGGCACGTCGTTGCAGAAGATGTCCCGCAGGATGCCGCCGAATACTCCGGTAATCACCCCGCTCACGGCGGCGATCAGCAGGCTGTGGCCCATCTCCAGGCTGACCTGGCAACCGATCAGGGTGAAGGCCACCAGGCCCACGGCGTCCAGCGCGAGGAACATCGAGCGCAGGTGGCGCATCAGCGGCGCGATGAACACCGTGACAAGCGCCGCGCCGGCCGTCAGTGCCAGGTACTCCGGGTGACGCACCCAGGTCAGCGGATAGTGGCCCAGGAGCATGTCGCGCACTGAACCGCCACCCAGGGCGGTGACGCAGGCCACCAGCACCACGCCGAACAGGTCCATGCTCCGTCGGCCGGCGGACAGCGCGCCGGTCATGGCTTCGGCGGTGATGGCGATGATATAGAGAACGGTCAGCAGCATGGCGAGGTCCGGCAGGAGTAGCCGGTGCGGCGAAACACCGCCGCCCCGGAAAAAAGCGCGGATTCTAGCCCAGACACCGCACGCCCCCAAGTGGGGCGAGTTCGCTCCTTACTCGATCCTCTCCTACTCAATCCAGGGCCCGCAGCATTTTTTCAGCTTGCCGCCAGCGCCGCAGGGGCACGGGTCGTTGCGTCCCAATTTCATCGGCACCGTGGGATCGAGGAAGTACCAGCGCCCGTCGCGCTGGACGAATCCCGAGCACTCGCGGTGGCTGTGTTCGCCGCCGGCATCGTGCCAGCGGGCAATGAAGGTCACCCGTGCATGTTCCGGCTGGCCGCCGAGCACTTCGTGGCTCACCACCTCCAGGCCGAGCCAGGTGCTGCCCAGGCTCCAGGTGCGGATGGCGTCCAGGTCCAGGCCCTGTTGCTGGGCGGGCAGCGTCGTGTCGCGCAGGTAATCCACCAGGCCCAGCGCGTAGGCGCTGTAGCGCGAGCGCATCAGCGCCTCGGCGGTAGGCGCCGCGACGCCGGCATGGAAGCGCCCGCAGCAGTCGGGTAATGGGCGGCCGCTGCCGCAGGGGCAGGTCGGTTCGATCATGGTCACCACCAGTACTTGCCGAAGTTTTCCGGGTTGGCCCAGAACTTC
Organism: Pseudomonas sp. NPDC086581; assembly: GCF_044746165.1. Lineage (NCBI taxonomy): Bacteria > Pseudomonadati > Pseudomonadota > Gammaproteobacteria > Pseudomonadales > Pseudomonadaceae > Pseudomonas > Pseudomonas sp. NPDC086581. The sequence continues at coordinate 43,544 of NZ_JBIVBR010000019.1, forward strand.
GCATTGAGCCAGTCCGGGACCTGTTTGTATTCGTGCAGATCGTAGGTGAACAGGGTGATCACCTGCTCGTCGCGCTGGAAGCGCTCGCTGGCCTGCATGGCCAGGGCGTAGAAGTCGGCGTCCTGCGCTTGGGCGGCGTCGAGGTCGACCAGGACGGCCACGCGGCTGCTGTTGAGGTTGCGAATGCCGCCCACCAGTTGCTGCGCATCACGGCGTGGCAGGTGCTCCAGGCAATCGGCGAGCAGTGCGAGGTCGTAGCGCTGGCCTGCCAGTTCGGCGGGCAGCGCCCCGGCGTCGGCGTGAAACAGTTCGCAATCCGGATGCGCCGCGAGGAAGGCGTCCACCGCCGGGATCTGGCTGGCACCCACTAGCAGGAGGCGCTGCGGCGCGTAGCGATCAAGCAGGGCGGCCAGGGCTTGTTGCGGCGTGCGTGTCGAAATCATGAGGCTCGTCGAAGGCGAAAAATAATGAACGAAGACTAGCGTGTGACACCCATATGGCCTAGTGCTGGCGCATTCTGTCAGTCACGTCTTTACTCGGTAATTGTCGGTCAAGACCCGATCATTAGAGGAGACATAACTTTATGAGCATCACAAGGACCGCTTTACCCCTGCTGCTGGTAAGCACGTTGCTCACCGGCTGCGCAGGGTTGCAGAAGTCCGATTGGCCAACCTGCGCCGTGGTTGGCGGTGTCGGCGGCGCCGGTCTGGGTTCCATCGAAAGCAGCGCCTGGGCTGGTTGGGGGGCCCTGATTGGTGGCGTGCTGGGTGCGTCCTACTGCTGGGTGCATGGCGCCGCAGAGCAAGTGGCCGAGGTTCCGCCGCCTGCACCGGCTCCTGAGCCTGCTCCGGCTCCGCTGCCCAAGGAAGAGACCATCGTGGTGCGTGACCTGCACTTTGCCTTCGACTCGTCGAAGATCGATGCGCAGGACAAGGACAAGCTCGATACCATCGCTACCCGCCTGAAGGGTGAGGCCGCGACCACCGAGCTGAACATCGGCGGTCACACCGACAGCATCGGTACCGACGCCTACAACCAGAAACTGTCCGAGCGCCGCGCCAACGCCGTGTCCAACTACCTGGTCGACTCTGGCGTACCTGCCAGCAGCATCAAGTCGGTCGTCGGTTATGGCGAGAGCCAGCCGGTTGCGGACAACAAGACCAAGGAAGGCCGCGCCGAGAACCGTCGCGTGGAAATCAAGATCACCCGTCAGTAAGTCCGGCGTGATCTGTACAAAGGGGGCCTTCGTGGCCCCCTTTGTCATTCCCGGTTGCCACTGGCACAGGCGGGGGCAGAGGCGTATGTTCCCCGGCAAAGAAAAACACGGGGGCACTTCATGAAAGCGTTGTTGGGGCTGGGCAAACTGATTGCCCTGTTGTTCTGGCTGGCGGTGCTGGCGAACCTGATCCAACCCTTCGCACATCCCTTCGCGCTGCTGCTCAATGCGGCGGGGGCGCTGATCCTGCTGATCCACATTGTCGAAGTCTTGGCGCTGCGCAAGCGTCTGCAAGGCCGCCCGCATCCGGGCATGGACCGCCTGCAGATCCTGCTGTTCGGCGTCTTCCATTTCGCTACCCTGCCGCGGCCGGCAGTGGAACAACCGGCATCCGCAAAAGTAGAAGGAGATACCCATGCGTAAGTCGATGCTGGGCCTGGCGCTGTTCGCACCGCTGGTGTGTTCGGCCGCCGGCACTGTCTCGGTGGAAGCCAATACCGTGCTGCGCCTGCCGGTGAAGGGCGAGAGCCTGAGCCTGGACCGCATCAGCGTCGGCCCGGAAGGCGCGCTGCTGATTCCGTCGCGGGTGAAGGAACTGAAGATCGGCGAGCTGGACCTGGCGAAGAACGCGCGGATCGGCGTGTTCCCTGGTAACGAGGCGCTGCAGATCGACGTGCAGCACGGCAACCTCGCAGACGGCAGCGTGATCGCCGCGCAAGGCAGTTCCGGCAGCTTCGAGAAGCCCGCCAGCGACGGTCGGAACCTGGTGCTGCGGCTGCAGGATGTGGCGGTGGAAAACCTGCTGATCGACGTTCGCGGTGGTGTCGGCGCACCAGGCTATGACGGCCTGGATGGCGGTAGCGCGCAGACTTCCGGTTGCCTGTGGGGCAGCGGGAAGTCCGCCGGCGACGGCCAGAACGGTGCTGACGGCCAGACTGGCGCGTCCGGCGGCGTGGTGCGCCTGGAAGTGCCGGAGCAGTTCGACGTCGAGAAGATCAGGGTGCGCCTGGAAGGTGGCGCTGGCGGAGCGGGCGGCAAGCCCGGCAAGGCAGGCCCGCGCAGCAGTGAGAAGGGCTGCTGGTTCTATTCGGTGGCGGGCGAGAAGCCCGGCGCGGAAGGCCAGGGCGGTGCGGAAGGGGCGAAGGGCAGCGAAGGCCGCCTGGACGTGAAGCGCTTCTGACGTCGAGGTCATGAAAAAGCCCGCCTGGTGAAAATCAGGCGGGCTTTTTTTGTCCCGGCGGAGTGGCGTCTTACCAGTGCGGACGGGCGGCGACGAACGCCACCAGTGCCATGCCGATCAGCAGGTTCAGGCCCACGGTCTTGCGGATCTTGCCCAGCACGGCGCCGCCGGCCGGCCAGTCCTCGGCGCCCACCGCACGGCGCAGTTCCGGCAGTTGCAGCGCCTGGATGCGCAGGAACAGCGCAAGCATCGCGACATACAGTCCCATCATCACCTGCACGTAGCGTGGCGCGCCGGCCATGCCGTTGAAGCTCAGGTGCAGCATGCCCACGCCGGTCACCGGCAGCAGGATCACCGCGGCCCACACCCAGCGGAAGAAGCGCGGGAACACCTCCAGCCACAGCTTCAGCCGGGGCGGGGCTTCCAGCGCAGCGACGGCGGCCGGGCGCAGCACCATCCAGGCGAAGAACATGCCGCCGACCCAGACCAGGGCGGCCAGGACGTGCAGGGCATAGACGAAGGCAAAGGGTGTCATTCGGACGATCTCCGCTGGCGATTGAAGTCAAGCGCGCTATCATAGCCGCCGATTCGAACCACTGAAAATTTATCCAGCATCCGGATGTGTCCTCGAGGCACGCTCCGGGGCCCGGGAAGTCCATGCTCAGCACCGAACTCAAGGCCACGATCCAGGGCGCTTACTCGCGCTTCCTCGAGGCCAAGGAACTCAAGCCGCGCTACGGCCAGCGCCTGATGATCGCCGAAGTCGCCAAGGTCCTGGGGACCATCGCCAGCGACGAGGAAGGCCATCGCCTGGGCGATGCCGCCGTGGTCGCCGTGGAAGCCGGCACCGGCACCGGCAAGACCGTTGCCTACAGCCTCGCCGCCATCGCCTGCGCCAAGGCCGCCGGCAAGCGCCTGGTCGTCGCCACCGCCACCGTCGCGCTGCAGGAGCAGATCGTCCACAAGGACCTGCCCGACCTGCTGCGCAACTCCGGCTTGTCGTTCAGCTTCGCCCTGGCCAAGGGGCGCGGGCGCTACATGTGCCTGTCCAAGCTCGACCACCTGCTGCAGGAAGGCCAGGCGCAGAGCGCCACCGCCCAGCTGTTCGAGGAGGAAGGCTTCCGCATCGACGTGGACGAGACCTCCAGCAAGCTGTTCAACCAGATGATCGAGCGCCTGGCGGGCAACCGCTGGGACGGCGACCGCGACTCCTGGCCCGAGGCAATCGAGGACGCTCAGTGGGCGCAGGTCACCACCGACCACAGCCAGTGCACCAATCGCCATTGCCCGAACTTCCAGCAGTGCGCCTTCTACAAGGCGCGCGAAGGCATGACTAAGGTCGACGTGATCGTCACCAACCATGACCTGGTGCTGGCCGATCTCGCCCTGGGCGGCGGCGCGATCCTGCCGGACCCGCGCGACACCCTCTATGTGTTCGACGAAGGCCACCACCTGCCGGACAAGGCCATCGGCCACTTCGCCCACTTCACCCGCCTGCGCGCTACAGCCGACTGGCTGGGCCAGGTGGAGAAGAACCTGACCAAGCTGCTGGCGCAGAACCCGCTGCCGGGCGACCTCGGCCGCCTGATCGAACAGGTGCCGGAGCTGGCCCGCGAGCTACGCACGCACCAGCAGTTCATGTTCACCGCCTGCGAGGAAGTTGGCGATTTCCGCGCCGGCGAGGACATGGAAGGCCGCGAGCGGCCGCGCCATCGCTTCGAGGGCGGAGTGATCCCCGAGCACATCCGCGAGATGGGCATCGAGCTGAAAAAGGGCTTCTCCAAGCTCACCGACCTCTTCACCCGCCTGACCGAACTGCTCAAGGAAGCCATGGACGGGGAGGGCAGCGTCGGCATCGCCAGCCACCAGGCCGAGGAGTGGTACCCGCTGTTCGGCAGCCTGCTGTCGCGCGCCCAGGGCAACTGGGAGCTGTGGACCGCCTTTACCAGCGAAGACCCGGAAGACAGCCCGCCCATGGCGCGCTGGCTGACCCTCGCCGAGAGCGGCACCTTCTACGACATCGAGGCCAACGCCAGCCCGATCCTCGCCGCCGAAACCCTGCGCCGCAACCTGTGGAACGTGGCCTACGGCGTGCTGGTGACCTCCGCGACCCTCACTGCGCTGGGCACCTTCGACCGCTATCGGATGCGCGCCGGCCTGCCGCGCGCGGCCGTTACCGCCGTGGTGCCGAGCCCGTTCCACCATGCCGACGCCGGCGTGCTGCGCGTGCCGGACCTCAAGGCCGATCCGCGCGATGCCGCCGCCCACACTGCGGCGATCATCCGCGAGCTACCGGAGATCGTCGAAGGTTCGCGCGGTTCGCTGATCCTGTTCTCCTCGCGCAAGCAGATGCAGGAAGTCTTCGACGGCCTGGACCGCGACTGGCGCAAGCGCGTGCTGATCCAGGGCAACCTGTCCAAGCAGGAAACCCTGAACAAGCACCGCTCGCGGGTCGACGACGGCGAGCCGAGCGTGCTGTTCGGCCTGGCCAGCTTCTCCGAAGGCGTGGACCTGCCCGGCGCCTATTGCGAGCATGTGGTGATCGCCAAGATTCCCTTTGCCGTGCCGGACGACCCAGTGGAAGCGGCGCTGTCGGAATGGATCGAGGCGCGCGGCGGCAATCCCTTCATGGAGATCGCCGTGCCCGACGCCTCGCTGCGCCTGGTGCAGGCCTGCGGCCGCCTGCTGCGGACCGAGCAGGACCGCGGCACCATCACCCTGCTGGACCGCCGCGTGGTGACGCAGCGCTACGGCAAGGCCATTCTTAACGCACTGCCGCCGTTCCGCCGAGAAATCGCTTGAGTGTGTGGGAGCGAGCTCCCGCGCTTGCTGTCAAACGAACGCCCGCCGTCCGGCGGGCGTGTTGCAAGGACTCGAATCCATGACATCGATGCGTTGGCATCTGCCTCTGCTGCTCACCCTGGCCATCGCCAGTGCCCCGGCCTGGTCGGCTGGCGGCAATGAAACCCTGTTCAACTTCGTCAAGCCGATGGCCGTGGTCAGCGTCACCACGCAGAACGCCGACCTGCCCAGCTCCACCGCCGAGGCCACGCCCGAAGGCGAGATCCTGCGCCGGGTGAACTTCAACCCCGCGCCGCAACCGACCTTGCGTCTTGCGCCATCCAGCGGTAGCTGGGACTGGTCCCAGGCCGACAGCATCAGCCTGCGCATCCAGAACGCCATGGACTGGGCCATCACCCTGGAAGTGGAAATCGAAGGCGTCGCCGGTGCCCCCGGCTTGCGCGCGAGCATCGCCCTGCCGCCGGGCCCGGCGCAGACCTTGGTGATCCCGCTGCACGCCATCGCCCCGGAAGACTTCGGCATGCGTGCCGGCGTGCCCATGCCCGTCACCCAGGACGGCCAGCGCCTGCTGCTGGCTAGCAAGGTCACGGGCGAGCTGAACCGCAGCCAGGTTGGCGCGGTGAAGTTGTTCCTCACCTCGCCCAAGGCAGCCCAGGACATCCTCGTCGGCCGCTTCGGCACCCGCGCCGGCAACGACGAATACCACAAGGCCTACACCGGCATCGTGGACGCTTTCGGCCAGTCCACCCGCAGCGACTGGCCGGAGAAGGTGAAGAGCCCCGAGCAGTTGGCCAACGCCTGGAAAGCCGAAGGCGAGCAGTTGAAGAAGTGGCAGCCCGCACCTGGCCGTGATGCCTTCGGTGGTCTGCTGGACGGCCCGGCCTTCGAAGGCACCGGCTTCTTCCGCACCGAAAAGCGCAATGGCCGCTGGTGGCTGGTGACGCCGGAAGGGCACTCGTTCTGGTCCATGGGCGTCAACGCGGTGAATGCCGACAGCAGCCAGACCTACGTCGAAGGCCGCGAATACATGTTCGCCAGCCTGCCGAAGGAGGACGAGCCACTAGCCGCCTTCTACGGTCAGCGCGATGACCGCAGTGGCGTCGGCGCCCAGCAGGGCCGTGCGTTCGGTAACGGGCGCTGGTTCGATTTCTACGCCGCCAACCGCTTCCGCGCTGACGGCGGTCTGAACCCTGACGCCGCTGCGGCCGCCTGGCGTGAACGTACCGTGCAGCGCCTCGGTTCCTGGGGCTTCAACACCCTGGGCGACTGGAGTGATCCGGCCTTCGCCGACGATCCGCGCCTGCCCTATAGCGTGCCGCTGTCCATCAGTGGCGACTACGCCACGGTCAGCACCGGCTACGACTGGTGGGGCGCGATGCCCGACCCGTTCGACCCGCGCTTCGCCATGGCCGCCGAACGCGCCATTGCCATCGCCGCCCGCGACCACCGCGAGGACGCCTGGCTGCTGGGCTACTACGCCGACAACGAACTGGCCTGGGCCGGCCGGGGGGAAGATCCCCAGGCGCACTTCGCCCTGGCCTTCGGTGCGCTCAAGCTGTCCACCGACAGTCCGGCCAAGCGCGCCTTCATCAAGCAGCTCAAGGACAAGTACCAGGAGCACGAGCAACTGGCCGAGGCCTGGGGCGTGCAGCTGGGTTCCTGGGAAGACCTCGACGCGCCGGGCTACCAGGCGCCGCTGCCGAGCGAGGCGCACCCGGCCATCGCCCAGGACTACAGCGCCTTCCTGCGCCTGTACGCCGACCAGTACTTCAAGACCCTGAGGGATTCGCTGCAGTGGCACGCGCCGAACCATCTGCTGCTCGGCCCGCGCTTCGCCGTCAGCACGCCGGAGGCGCTGGCTTCCTGCGCGAAGTACTGCGACATCCTCAGCTTCAACCTCTACGTGCCGCTGCCGCAGCAGGGCTTCGATGCCAACTACGTGCGCAGCCTGGACAAGCCGGTGCTGATCACTGAATTCCACTTCGGCTCCCGCGACCGCGGGCCGTTCTGGGGCGGTGTCGCCGAGGTGTACAACGAGCAGCAGCGTGGCGAGGCGTACCAGCGCTTCCTCGCCGAGGCCGCGAAGGAGCCGAACATCGTCGGCGCGCACTGGTTCCAGTACCTCGACCAACCGGTGACCGGCCGCCTGCTCGACGGCGAGAACGGGCATATCGGTCTGGTCGGCATCACCGACCTGCCGTTCACCGGCTTCGTCGACGCCGTGCGCAAGGCCAACCAGCAGACGCTCAAAGGTATCGACGAGCAAGCCCGCGCCGCCGCCAAGGTGGCGCCGGAGCTGCAGCCAAAACCCACGCCGGCCTCCGACGACAGCGGCGACGAGGAACAGGCCTCGGAGCAATGATCCGACATTCGTGAGACCGCACCCTGCCTTCGGCAGGGTTCCCAGGGGCGGGGTGCGCTGAAAGAATGGCGCCTCCCGCCCTTGTGCATTTCCGGAGCTTGAGATGACCCTGAACGGCCACTGTGATCCGCGCTTCACCCCTGTTGCCGATGCTTTCAGTGCGCTATTCGAGGACCCGCAGGAACGCGGCGCGGCGCTGTGCATCCAGATCGGCGGCGAAACCGTCGTCGATCTCTGGGCCGGCAGCGCAGGCAAGGAGCCGGGCCAGGACTGGCAGGCCGATACGCTGCTCAACCTGTTCTCCTGCACCAAGACCTTCGCCGCCGTCGCCGCGCTGCAACTGGTGGGCGAGGGCCGGCTGGAACTGGACGCACCGGTTGCGCGCTACTGGCCGGAATTCGAGCAGGCCGGCAAGCAGAACATCACCGTGCGCCAGCTCCTTTGCCATCGCGCGGGCCTCCCGGCGATCCGCGAGCCGCTGGCTCCCGAAGCGCTGTATGACTGGTCGAGCATGACCGCCGCGCTGGCCGCCGAAACGCCCTGGTGGACGCCGGGCGCCGAGCACGGCTACGCGCCCATCACCTACGGCTGGCTGGTCGGCGAAGTGATCCGCCGTGTCGACGGTCGCGAGCCCGGCGCGGCCATCATCGCGCGCACCGCCGAGCCGCTGGGGCTGGATTTTCATATCGGCCTGGATGACGCCGAATTCCACCGCGTCGCGCACATTGCCCGGGGCAAGGGCAACCTGGGCGACGCCGCCGCACAACGCCTGTTGCGGACCATGATGACCGATGCCACCGCGCTCTCCACGCGTGCGTTCACCAATCCTCCTTCGGTGCTCACCAGCACCAACAAGCCCGAATGGCGGCGCATGTCGCAGCCGGCGGCCAACGGCCACGGCAATGCGCGCTCGCTGGCCGGTTTCTACACGGGCCTGCTGCAGGGCCGGTTGCTTGACGAAGCGCTGCTGGCCGAACTCACCCGCGAGCATGCCGTTGGCGAGGATCGAACTTTATTGACCTGTACGCGCTTCGGTCTCGGTTGCATGCTTGACCAGCCGAGCGTGGCCAACGCCACCTACGGCCTTGGCCCGCAGGCCTTCGGGCATCCGGGCGCCGGTGGTTCCATCGGTTTCGCCGATCCCGAGCGCGAGCTGGCGCTGGGCTTCGTCGTCAACACACTCGGCCCCTACGTGCTCATGGACCCGCGCGCCCAGCGCCTGGCGCGTCTCGCCGGCGACTGTCTGTAGCGACGAGCGGGAGGAACCTTCCTCCCGCTGCGCCTTCTTAAGGTCGTCCGCATTTGCCGTCGCGCTGGCCGCGACGGCCTTCCCTTGCGCACAGGTATGCGCCGCTCGTCAGTTCGGGATTAAAATCTCGTTCCAACTGAGTAAGTTATGTACAACTCTTAAGCTGATTGCTGAAGTCAGGGTGCCGAGCTTGCCCGTCGCGCCCGGCCTCCCGTCATGTTCCGCCTTTATGGAATCGCTCCCATGAACCTGCTGTTCTCGAATTCGCTGAAAGTCTCCACCCTTGCGCTGTGTGTCGGTCTGTCCGCCTGCAGCCAGTTCCAGTCTCAGGCCAAGGACCCGGCGAATAGCACGGAAAGTGCGGCGGCGGCTGCCAAGCCCGGCACCGGCCACTGGTGGTGGCCGTTCGGTGGTGACGAGGCAGTGAGCGCCGCGGCTCCCGCTCCGGAGAAGAAGCCCGTCGAGGCGGCCAAGGTCGCCGACGCCGGCAGCAAGCAGCCTGGTGGCCACTGGTGGTGGCCGTTCGGCGTGAGCGAGAGCAAACCGGGCACCGACAAGGCCATCAAGCCGCAGGACACCAAGGTCAGCAAGGAATGGCTGGATCAGCACGAGAAGTCCCTGCGGGCAGCGGTGGCTGGCAGCAAGTTCACCGTCGAGCGCCGCGAGAACGCTCTGGTGCTGATCGCACCGGTGGAAGGCTCCTTCAACCCCAAGCGTCCTGAACTGCTGCTGCCGATCACCCTGGCGCCGCTGGGCAACGTGGCGAAGATGCTGCAGAACGATCCGGAAAGCGGCGTGCTGGTGCTCGGTCACAGCGACAGTTCGGGCGACAAGGCGCTCAACGACAAGGTCAGCCTGCAACGTGCCCAGGCTGTGTCCTCGATTTTCCGCCTGAGCGGCCTGGGCGCCGATCGCCTGCGCCTGAAGGGCGTCGGCTCCAGCCTGCCGCGCGCCGACAATGGCAGCGCCGAAGGCCGCGCGCTGAACCGCCGCGTCGAAGTGCTGGTGACCCAGCGAACCAGCCTGCTGGCGCTCGCCCAGGCTAACTGATCCCTTGTGCGCACAGCGTCATTCCAGCCGGAATGACGCTTGTCGTGGATCAAGCGCGAAGGCGCAACTCTGGATAAGCTTAAGGACTTCTTCTGCAGGAGATTTCCGATGGCTCAGACCCTGGCCGATATGCGCCGCGAATATACCCGTGACGGACTGACCGAGACCCAGGCACCCGCCGAACCCTTCAGCCTGTTCAGCCAATGGTTCGAGGATGCGGTAAAGACCGAGCAACTGCCGGTCGAACCCAACGCGATGATGCTCGCGACCGTGGACGCCGACGGCCAGCCGCACTGCCGCGTGCTCCTGCTCAAGGGCCTGGACGAGCGCGGCTTCACCTTCTTCAGCAACTACGAAAGCGCCAAGGGCCAGCAACTGACGGAAAACCCGCGCGCGGCCATGACCTTCTTCTGGCCGGCACTGGAACGCCAGGTGCGCATCGAGGGGCGGGTCGAGAAAGTCTCTGTCGAAGAGTCAGTCGCTTATTACCGCGTGCGCCCGCTGGGCAGCCGCCTGGGTGCCTGGGCTTCGCCGCAGAGCCGGGTGATCGACGGTCGTGGCGAGCTGGAGCAATTGCTGGCCGAGACCGAGCGACGCTTCGCTGACAGCGCGCCGACCTGCCCGGACTTCTGGGGCGGCTACCGCCTGCTGCCGAGCCGCATCGAATTCTGGCAGGGCCGCCCGAGCCGCCTGCACGACCGCCTCAATTTCCGCAACGAAAACGGCGCCTGGGTGCGCGAGCGCCTCGCTCCCTGATTCGCTGTTTGTTTATCGTAGGAGCGAGCTTGCTCGCGAACCAAGCCTCGCTGAAGCGGCTCGCGAGCAAGCTCGCTCCTGCAAAAGCATGTCCGTCTGTTGTGCGGTGTAGGATGCCCTCCATCCTCCCGCTCAACGGACCTGCCCCATGAAAGTCGTCATCGCTCCCGACTCCTTCAAGGAAAGCCTCTCCGGCCCCGAGGTCGCCGAGGCCATTTCCCGTGGCTGGCTGCGTGCGCGGCCCGGCGACGAAACCCTGCTGCGGCCCATGGCCGACGGTGGCGAAGGCACGGTGGACGCGGTGCTGGCGGCGCGGCCGGGCGAGCGCCGCGAGCTGGACGTCTGCGGCCCGCTGGAACAACCGGTGAAAGCCCACTGGGGCTGGCTGGACGACGCCACGGCGGTCATCGAGATGGCGGCCGCCAGCGGCCTGCACTGGGTCCCGGAAGGGCAGCGCGACGCGACTCGCACTACCAGCCGCGGCACCGGCGAGCTGATCCGCGCAGCGCTGGATGCGGGAGCGAGGAAGATCATCATCGGCCTGGGCGGCAGTGCAACCAATGACGGCGGCCTGGGCCTGCTGCAGGCGCTGGGCGTGAGTTTCCTCGATGACCAGGGCAAGGAGCTGGGTGCTGGCGGCGCGCGGTTGGTCGAGCTTGCGCGCATCGACCTGTCGAACCTCGACCCGCGGCTGGGCGAAGTCGAGGTCGAGGTGGCCGCCGACGTGAACAATCCCCTGTGCGGTCCCCATGGCGCTTCAGCCGTCTTCGGCCCGCAGAAGGGCGCGAACCCGGCGCAGGTGCAGCAGTTGGACGCCGCACTCAAACGCTTTGCCGAAGTGGCGGCGCTGGCCCTCGGGCAGGACCACAGCCTGTTCCCCGGTGTCGGTGCCGCGGGTGGCCTCGGCTTCGCCTGCCGGGCTTTTCTCAAGGCGCGCTTCCGTCCGGGCATCGAGCTGATTGCCGAGCTGTCGGAGCTGGAGGCGGCGCTGGCCGGCACGTCGCTGGTCATTACCGGGGAAGGGCGACTGGATGGCCAGAGCCTGCACGGCAAGACGCCGGTGGGCGTGGCCCATGTCGCCCGGCGCGCGGGCGTGCCGGTGATCGCGCTGGCGGGTAGCGTCGGCGAAGGGCTGGCTGAGTTGCGTGAAGTGGGGATCGAGGCGGCGTTCAGCCTGGCGCCAGGGCCCATCACCCTGGCCGACGCCTGCGCACGGGCGGCGCAGGAACTGGAAAACCGCGCCGAGGCGCTGGCGCGCTTCTGGTCGCTGGCTCAGGCGGCGCGGTAGTCGTCGGCGGCGCGCTGCAGCCAGTCAGGCAGGTCGCTTCGCTTCACCTTCTCGCGCTTGGCGTCAGCCAGGCGCTGCAACAGGTAGATACGTTTTTGCGGATCATCGCCAGCCAGCGACAGCGCCAGGTCTCGGTCCATCCAGCGGCGGATGCGCCAGTAGATCCACCAATGGAAATACAGCCCGGCGGCAGTGGTGACGACGATGATGAAGTAATCCATGTAGATATCCGTGTGGGGTGCTTCTGCTGCGCGCACCAGCCTAACCGATACCCGGGTGCGAAAAACTGAGCCATGGCAGGCGTTTTCGGCGGATATGGCACAAACTGTACGAAAGCTGAATCGAGATCAGCATGTTTCATGACCTGGCGTGACAGGCGGGCTGCTGCCGGAGTCTAATAGTCGTAGCCCTACTCGGAGGTTTCCTAATGCGTAAAACTGCCCTGATCGCCGTGACTTTCGCGGCCCTGGCCATGACCCTCGGCGGTTGCCAGTCCAGCCTGACCGGCGACACCTACACCCGTGAAGAAGCGCGTACCGTGCAGAACGTGCGCATGGGTACCATTCAGGCCCTGCGCCCGGTGAAGATCGAAGGCACCAAGACTCCCATTGGCTCGGTTGCCGGCGCCGCCGTTGGCGGTATTGGCGGCAGCGCGATTGGTGGCGGCAGGGGCAGCTATGTCACCGCCATCATCGGCGCCGTGGCCGGCGGCCTGCTCGGTGCGGCTACCGAAGAAGGCCTGACCCGCACCCAGGGCGTGGAAATCACCGTTCGCGAAGACGACGGCAGCACCCGCGCCTACGTCCAGCAGGTCGACGAAGGTGCCGTGTTCCGCGTTGGCGAGCGCGTGCGCATCCTGACCGTCAACGGTACCAGCCGCGTCGCCCACTGACCGGCAACGGCTGCCCGCCCGTGGCAGCCAGCGAAACCCAGCGCGCGGCAGTCGTTTCGACTGTCGCGCGCTATCGTTTGGGAGATAGGAAAACCTGCCGTAGCCCACTGCGGGCGCGGGTCAAGCTTGCAATTTCGTAATAATTCAATCCATGACGCGTAATCGATAGATATGGATAATCGTCGCCTTTGCAAGCCGGCCGCCTTTGCGCGGTGTTGCCTGTCTGAACGCCGTCCGGCGGTGAAAAGGAGTGGGTCATGACGTTGGCGCTGATCATCGCGCTGCCTTTCTTCGGGGTATTGCTGCCGCTGCTGGCCGAGCGGTTCGGCCGTACCGCCTGCGCCGCCGCTACCGGGTTGGTGCCGCTGCTGGGCCTGGTCCTACTGATGGGGCAGCGCTCGGTGCTGGGCGCCGATCCACAGGTGCAGCGCCTGGAGTGGCTGCCGGAACTGGGCCTGAACCTCAGTCTGCGTCTGGACGGCCTGGGCTTCCTGTTCGCTCTGCTGATCCTCGGCATCGGCCTGCTTGTAATCCTCTACGCCCGCTATTACCTGTCCGAGAGGGAACCCGCGGGGCGCTTCTTCGCCTTCCTGTTGCTGTTCATGGGCGCGATGCTCGGCGTGGTGCTGAGCGAAAACCTGCTGCTGATGCTGGTGTTCTGGGAGCTGACCAGCCTGTCGTCGTTCCTGCTGATCGGCTTCTGGGGCCATCGCTCGGACGCGCGCAAGGGCGCGCGCATGTCGCTGGCGGTCACCGGTGGCGGCGGCCTGGCGCTGCTCGCCGGCATCCTGCTGATTGGCCATGTGGTCGGCAGCTTCGAACTCTCCACGGTGCTCGGCGCCCGCGAGGTGCTGCAGGCCAGTCCGCTGTTCCCGCTGGCGCTGTGCCTGGTGCTGCTGGGCGTGTTCACCAAGTCCGCGCAGTTCCCGTTCCATTTCTGGCTGCCCCACGCGATGGCGGCGCCGACGCCGGTGTCGGCATACCTGCACTCGGCGACCATGGTGAAGGCCGGCGTATTCCTGCTGGCGCGCCTGTACCCGCTGCTGTCGGGCAACGAGCTGTGGTTCTACCTAGTCAGCCTGACCGGTCTGGCCACCCTGCTTATGGGCGCCTTCATGGCGCTGTTCCAGAATGACCTCAAGGGGCTACTGGCCTACTCGACCATCAGCCACCTGGGCCTGATCACCCTGCTGTTCGGCCTGGATTCGCCCATGGCCAACGTCGCGGCGATTTTCCACATCATCAACCATGCCACCTTCAAGGCCTCGCTGTTCATGGCTGCCGGGATCATCGACCACGAGACCGGCAGCCGCGACATGCGGCGCATCAACGGCATGTGGAAGTACATGCCACACACCGCCGTGCTGGCGATGGTGGCATCGGCTTCGATGGCCGGCGTGCCGCTGCTCAACGGTTTCCTCAGCAAGGAAATGTTCTTCGGCGAGACCCTGGCGCAGAACATGATGGGCAGCTTCAACTGGGTGATCCCGGCGCTGGCGACCCTGGGCGCGCTGTTCTCGGTGAGCTACTCGGTGCGCTTCATCCACGACGTGTTCTTCAACGGCGAGCCGATCAACCTGCCCAATCCGCACCCCCACGAGCCGCCGCGCTACATGAAGGTGCCGGTGGAAATCCTTGTGCTGATCTGCCTGCTGGTGGGCGTCATGCCGGGTGTTATCGTCGGTCCGCTGCTGGCCGGCGCCGCCGCGTCGAGCCTGAACGGCGTGCTGCCCGAATACAGCCTGGCGATCTGGCACGGCTTCAACGCGCCGCTGGCGATGAGCTTCGTTGCCACCGCTGGCGGCGTGCTGCTCTACGTGCTGCGCAAGCCGCTGTTCGACTGGTACGCCGGGCTGCCGGCGGTGGACGCCAAGCTGGTGTTCGAGCAGCAGGTGCAGCGTGTGGTGCGCTTTGCCACCCGAGTGACCGGCTACCTGGAGAACGGCTCGCTGCAGCGCTACGCCATGCTGCTGGTGCTGGCTGCCGTGGTGGTAGTGTTCGCCGGCCTCGAGCCGCTGCCCGCTATCGAAGGTGATCGCGCGCAGACGCCGCTGGATGGCATCACAGCGCTGGGCCTGGTCCTGCTGGCGATTGCCGGGCCGCTCACCGTTTGGTTCCATCGCCAGCGCCTGACCGCGCTGGTGATCCTCAGCATCGCCGGGTTGCTGGTGGCGCTGGCCTTCGCCCGCTTCGCCGCACCGGACCTGGCGCTGACCCAGCTATCGGTGGAAGTGGTGACCATGGTCCTGCTGATGCTGGCGTTGTACTACCTGCCCGCGCGCACGCCGAAGACCTCCAGCAGCCTGCGCCGCCTGCGCGATTTCGTGATCGCCATTGGCGCCGGCGTGATGGTTACGCTGCTGACCTATGCCGTGCTCACGCGCCCCTACGACAGCATTGCCGGCTACTACCTGGAAAACAGCGTTTCCGGTGGCGGCGGGCACAACGTGGTGAACGTGATCCTGGTGGACTTCCGCGGCTTCGATACCCTCGGCGAGATCACCGTGCTGGCGATTGCCGCCGTTGGCATCTTCGCACTGCTCGACGGCCTGCGCCTGCTGCGCCGCGAGGGTGACGACGAAGGCCGCGCCTGGGCGAAAGACCGCTTCCCGCCGATCCTCGCCACGCTGTCGCGACTGCTGCTGCCGCTGGCGCTGCTGGTCTCGGTGTTCATCTTCCTGCGCGGCCACAACCTGCCGGGTGGGGGCTTCATCGCCGGCCTGATCACTTCGGTGGCGCTGATCCTCCAGTACATCGCCTGCGGCAGCCGCTGGGTGAGCACGCGCCTGCCGCTGGACTACAGCCGCCTCGCCGGCCTCGGGGTGCTGATCGCCGGGCTGACCGGGCTGGGCGCCTGGTTCTTCGGCTTCCCGTTCCTGACTTCGGCGTTCGGCCACTTCCACATTCCGCTGGTGGGCGACATCGAACTGGCCACGGCCATGCTCTTCGACCTGGGCGTGTACTTCACCGTGGTTGGCGCGACGCTGCTGATTCTTTCCGGGCTGGGTTCGGTCACTGCGCCGCCCCCCTCGTTAGAGCTGAGAGAGCCGCTGTTGCCCAAGGAGGCGCCCTGATGGAAGCGCTGTTCGCCATCGCCCTCGGCCTGCTGACCGCCAGTGGCGTCTACCTGTTGCTGCGTGCGCGCACTTTCCCGGTGGTGCTGGGGCTGACCCTGCTGTCCTACGCGGTCAACCTGTTCCTCTTCGCCATGGGCCGCCTGGCCGGCGACCCGGCGGTGATCGGCAAGGTCGCCAACGCCGGTGACCCGATCCCCCAGGCGCTGGTGTTGACCGCCATCGTCATCGGCTTTGCCATGACGGCCTTCGTCATCGTGCTGGCCCTGCGAGGGCTGGCGGATACCGGTGGTGATCATGTCGATGGCGGCGAAGGGGAGGACCGTCGATGAACCACTGGCTGATCCTTCCGGTCCTGCTGCCGCTGTTCGCCGGTTGCGCACTGCTGCTCATGGGCGAGCGCCTGCAGCGCGGCCTGTCGCTGCTCGCCACCCTTGCGCTGCTGCCGCTTTCCGCCGTGCTGCTGCAACAGGCCGACAGTGGCGTGGTGCAGTTCTACGCGCTGGGCAACTGGCAGCCGCCGTTCGGCATCATCCTGGTGCTGGACCGCCTCAGCGCGCTGATGATCGCTGCCACTGCGCTGCTCGCCAGCCTGTCGCTGATCTACGCGGTGCGCGGGGATGACCGGCGCGGCAAGCGCTTCCATGCGCTGTTCCAGTTCCAGTTGCTGGGTCTGAACGGGGCGTTCCTCACCGGTGACCTGTTCAACCTGTTCGTGTTCTTCGAGATCCTGCTGATCGCCTCCTACGCGCTGCTTCTGCATGGCGGTGGGGCAGGGCGGGTGCGAGCGGGTATGCACTACGTGGTGCTCAACCTCGTCGGCTCGGCGTTCTTCCTCCTCGCGGTAGGTACGCTCTACGGCATCACCGGCACCCTGAACATGGCGCACATGGCCGAGCGCGTGGCCCAACTGAGCGCCGAGCAGGCGCCGTTGGTGCGCGCGGCGGCGTTGCTGCTGCTGGTGGTGTTCGGCCTGAAGGCGGCGCTGCTGCCGCTGTACTTCTGGTTGCCAAAAGCCTATGCCGAGGCCAGCGCGCCGGTGGCGGCGCTGTTCTCGATCATGACCAAGGTGGGTATCTACTCGATCCTGCGGGTCTACACGTTGATTTTCGGCGAGCAGGCCGGCGAGCTGGCGAACCTCGCGCAGGCCTGGCTGTGGCCGCTGGCGCTGGCCGGGATAGTCGCCGGGGCGCTGGGTGCGCTGGCGGCGACCACGCTGCAAGGCCTGCTGTCTTACCTGGTGGTGGTCTCTGCTGGCACATTGCTGGCAGCTATCGCGTTGGGCACGCCGGAGGCGCTGTCCGCCGCGCTCTATTACCTGCTGCACAGCATCTGGGTGGCTGGCGGCCTGTTCCTGCTGGCTGACCTGATTGCCCGCCAGCGTGGGGAGAAGGGTGGCCGACTGGTTCAAGGGCCGGCGCTGCTGCAACCGCACCTGCTCGGTGGCGCGTTCTTCTTCGGTGCCATTGCCGTTGCCGGACTGCCGCCGCTGTCGGGTTTCCTCGGCAAACTGATGTTGCTGCGCTCAGTAAGCGGGGGCGGCGAGGCCATCGCGCTGTGGAGCGTGGTGCTGGTCAGCGGGCTGGTGACCATCGTCGCGCTGAGCCACGCCGGCAGCACGCTGTTCTGGCGCACCGGCCTGAGCGTGCTGGGCAGCGCCAATCGCGAGCCGGTGAAGATGCTGGCGTGCTTCGGCTTGCTGGCGAGCGCACCGCTGATGGTGGTCGCCGCGCGCCCGCTGATCACTTATGCACAGGCCACGGCAGTGCAGTTGCTGGATGCAGGCCTCTACCGTCAGGCGATCCTGCTGGGAGGTGGCGCATGATCCGGCGCATCCTTCCGCACCCGCTGCTCAGCGGCGTGCTGCTGCTGAGCTGGCTGCTGCTGGTCAACGATTTCTCACTCGGCCACTGGCTGCTCGGCGCCTTCCTCGGCCTGACCATCCCGCTGCTGTGTCGCAACCTGCTGCTGGCTGCGCCGCGTATCCAGCGGCCGGGGCTGCTGCTGCGCTTCATCGGTCTGGTGCTCTACGACATAGTCGTGGCCAACCTGCAGGTGGCGAAGCTGGTGCTGGGGCCGAAGGCGAACCTGCAGCCGGGCTTCGTCGAGATTCCCCTGGAGCTGACCGATGACCTCGCCATCAGCATCCTCGCCAGCGTCATCACCCTGACCCCAGGCACCTGTTCCGCCGACCTCTCTGCCGACCGTCGTACGCTGCTGGTCCACGGTATCGACGTGCCGGACCCGCAGGCGCTGGTGTTGGACATCAAGGCGCGCTACGAGGCGCCGCTGAAGGAGGTGTTCGCATGCTCGGCATCGTGATCCCGATCTGCCTCGCGCTGCTGGGCATCGCGGTGCTGCTCACCGTGGCGCGGCTGATTCGCGGGCCCTCGGTGGCGGACCGCATCCTCGCGCTGGACACCCTGTCGGTGGAAGCCATCGCGCTGATCGTGCTGTTCGGCATCTGGAAGGGCAGCGGCCTGTACTTCGAGGCGGCGCTGCTGATCGCGGTGATGGGCTTCGTCAGCACCGTGGCCCTGTGCAAGTTCCTGCTGCGCGGAGACATCATCGAATGAACGGCGAAATCGTTATCGAAGCGCTGGTCTGCCTGCTGCTTTTGGCCGGTAGCCTGTTCGCCCTGCTCGGCGCCATCGGCCTGTACCGGCTGCCGGATTTCTACACGCGGCTGCATGCGCCGACCAAGGCTTCGACCCTGGGGGTGGGCGGGGTGGTGCTGGCTTCGCTGCTGTACTTCAGCACCCGTGGCGAGGGTGTCAGCCTGCACGAGATCCTGATTACCGTGTTTCTCTTCATCACCGCGCCGGTGAGCGCGCACCTGCTGGCCAAGGCGGCGATGCAGCAGCGGGTGCCGGTGGAGCGGGGGACCAAGGGCAGGCCCTGGGACTGATCTCGAGCCTTGTTTGTGCTGCTTCTGGATTGGGTGTTTTGCGTCGCTTCGGTGTGCGCTGGGACTTCTGGTTTCGCCCCCTCGGGCGACCTACTTTGGCAAACGACGGATGGCCGCCCCACCCAAAGTAGGCAAAGGTCTTGCCCCGGACATCCGGTTTTTCGCTTAGGCGAAAAATACCCTCGTTGAATTGAAGTTTCAGGGGCACGCCGCGAAGGGCCATCCCTGGCCCATCGCGGCTTTCGCGACATCCATGTCGCTCAACCCCCGAAACTCCAATTCAACGAGGCCTCCTGAACGGGGCGTTCGGCGCGTGCGGATGTTTCTCTGAAAGTCTTTAAAAGCCAGGGACGGGCGAGGCATTGGCTCGCTCCTACGAAAGTTCTCCAGCCCATACAGTTTCCCCACGATTCTGTACCTGTCGGTCGCCGGTGCGGGCCTCCTATACTCCGGGGACTTTTGACTGGAGCGTCCCGTGCAGCAATCCCGGCCGTTCGCCCTCGCGTGCCTGGTGCTGGCCATGGCGCTCTGGGGCAGTTCCTTCATCGCGCTGAAGTTCGCCTTCCAGGAAATGCCGGCCATGTGGGTGATCTTCGCCCGTATGGCGCTGGGCAGCCTGATCTTCCTCGCCGCTTGGCGCTGGCGCGGGCGCATCGACTACCGCGCCGGCGACTGGAAGTGGCTGCTGGCGCTGGCCGCCTGCGAGCCCTGCCTGTACTTCATCTTCGAGTCCTTGGCGCTGCAGCAGACCAGCGCCGCGCAGGCTGGGATGATCACCGCGCTGCTGCCCCTGCTGGTGGCGGTCGGTGCGTTCTTCCTGCTGCATGAAAAGATCGCCCGCAACACCTGGCTCGGCTTCGGTCTGGCGGTGCTCGGCTCGCTCTGGCTGACCCTGGCCAGCGAGCCGGACCGCCACGCGCCCAACCCGCTGCTGGGCAATTTCTACGAACTGCTGGCGATGCTCTGCGCCACCGGCTACACCCTGTTGCTCAAGCACCTGTCGGCGCGCTACTCGCCCTTCATCCTCACGGCCATGCAGGCGTTCATCGGCTCGCTGTTCTTCCTGCCGCTGGCGCTGGCGACCTCCGGGCTGCCGGCGGCACCCGGCCTGACCGGCTGGTTCGCCCTGGTCTACCTGGGCAGCGTGGTCACTGTCGGCGCCTATGGTCTGTACAACTTCGGCGTCAGCCGCCTGCCGGCGAGCCAGGCGACAGGCTTCATCAACCTGATCCCGGTGTTCACCTTGATCTTCGCCGCGCTGCTGCTAGGCGAGGTGCTCAGCGGCCAGCAGGCGCTGGCCGCCGGCCTTGTGTTTGCCGGCGTCGCCCTCAGCCAGTGGCGCAGCGCGCCGCCCACAGCGCCCGCCGGTGTGCTGGACTGAACCCATTGAACCGCTTGCCCTGCCAGGAGAACGACACGATGGCCACCCAGGAACGCAACTGGACCCGTGAGGCGATCCGCATCATCGAAGCGGATTTCCAGCGCAGCGCCGATACCCACTTGATCCCTCTGGAGATGCCCGGCCTGCCCGGCGTGGACCTGTACTTCAAGGACGAGTCGAGCCACCCCACCGGCAGCCTCAAGCATCGGCTGGCGCGCTCACTGTTCCTCTACGCGCTGTGCAACGGCTGGCTTAAGCCGGGCGCGCCGGTGATCGAGGCGTCCAGCGGCTCGACGGCGATCTCCGAGGCCTATTTCGCGCGACTGCTTGGCCTGCCGTTCATTGCCGTGGTACCGGCAAGCACCTCGAAGGAGAAGATCGCGCAGATCGCCTTCTACGGCGGCCAGGCGCACCAGGTCGATGACCCGACGCAGATCTACGCCGAGTCCGAGCGCCTGGCGAAGGAAACCGGTGGCCACTTCATGGACCAGTTCACCTTCGCCGAGCGCGCCACCGATTGGCGGGCGAATAACAACATCGCCGAATCGATCTTCCAGCAGATGCGCCACGAGCGCTTTCCCGAGCCGGCCTGGCTGGTCTCCAGCCCTGGCACCGGCGGCACCCTGGCAACCCTGGGACGCTTCGCCCGCTACCGCCGGCATGACACCCGCGTGCTCTGCGCTGACGCCGAGCGCTCGGTGTTCTTCGACTCCTACAAGACTGGCGACCGCGACCTGACCCTGAGCTACGGCTCGCGCATCGAAGGCATCGGTCGTCCGCGCGTCGAGGCCTCCTTCCTGCCCAATGTGCTCGACGCCTGCTGCAAGGTCCCGGACGACCTGTCGCTGGCGGCCATGCACTACCTGGCGCAGCGCCTGGGCCGGCGTGTTGGCGGCTCCAGCGGCACCAACCTGATCGGCGCGCTGCTGGTGGCGCGGCAGATGGTGGCGCGGCGCGAGAGCGGCTCGGTGGTGGCGATCCTCTGCGACGGCGGCGAACGCTACGAGACCACCTACTACAACCCGCTGTGGCTGATTTCCCAGGGCTTCGACCTCGACCCGCTGATCGAGGCCGTGCGCCAGTGCGCCGAGCAGGGCGTGGCGCTGCCGGGCGAGCTGCCCTGCATCGGGCTGGACTGACCCCATGGAGACTCGCATGAAAACCATCGGCCTGATCGGCGGCATGAGCTGGGAATCGACCATTCCCTACTACCGGCAGATCAACGAACGCATCAAGGAACGCCTGGGCGGCTTGCACTCGGCGAAGGTCGCGCTGTACAGCGTGGACTTCCACGAGATCGAGCGCCTGCAGCATGCCGGCGACTGGGAAGCCGCCGGGCGTGTGCTGGCTGACGCGGCCCGTTCGCTGAAGGCGGCCGGCGCGGACTTCCTCGTGCTCTGTACCAACACCATGCACAAGGTGGCGCCGGCCATCGAGGCGGCGGTGGATATCCCGCTGCTGCACATCGCCGACCCGACCGCCGAGGCGATCCGCGCGGCAGGCGTCGCCACGGTCGGCCTGCTGGGCACGCGCTTCACCATGGAGCAGGCGTTCTACAAGGATCGCCTGGTGGACAGGTTCGGGCTGAAGGTTTTGACGCCGAGCGAAGCCGACCGCCAGGTGGTGCATCGGATTATCTACGAGGAGCTGTGCCTGGGGCGGATTCGCGACGAATCGCGGGAAGAGTACCGGCGCATCATCGCTGCGCTGGCGGAGCAGGGCGCCGAAGCGGTCATTCTCGGTTGCACGGAGATTTCCCTGCTGGTCGGCCCGGCGGATGCCTCGGTGCCGCTGTTCGACACCACTGCACTGCATGCCCTGCACGCGGCCGACGCCGCCATTTGAGAAGGACTCACCGCATGAGCTTCATCAGCCTGAGGGTACGCGCAGCATTCATCATGCACGGCTACGACGAGCAGAACCGCGAAGTGATCGAGCAGGTCGCGGACCCGGACTTCGTCGAGAAGCTGGTGCGCATCGAGCGCATCCAGTCGATCAGCGAGAAGTACGTGCTGGTGACCGCCAGCGATGGCCGGCTGGCGTACTGGGAATACGACGGGGAATTCGCCGTGCTGAAGGCGCGGCTGGTGGCGGCGGGGTTGTTGGTTTAAAGCGGGCCCGTAGGGCGAATAACGCGTCAGCGTTATCCGCCGCGGGAAACCGGCGGATAACCTGTTCCAGGTTATGCGACCTACGGCCTGAGCTTCACCGGCGGTGATCAGTCGCCGCTGGAGCCGCCCGGATAGGCGCAGCCGCGCATCACCTTGTTGTCCAGGCGCAGCTCGGCGGACAGGTTGCTCAGCGCGCCGCTCATGCTGTCCTGGCAGCGTGCCGGAGCGACCCATAACTCGACCTTCTCGCCGTTGGCCTCGCTGGAATAACTGGTGCTGCCGTCGGGCACGCCTTCGGCGATGTACGGCAGCGCCAGCGATTCCTTGCCCGGCTGCTCGATCAGCATGCCCTGGCTGTTCACCAGCACGCTCCAGCCCGGCTCGTTGCCGTGGGCGCGGACGACTGCGCGCTTGAAGTTCGGGTCGTCGCAGCCGGAACCCTCGTTCTGCAGGCGATAGACCTTGGCCACTTCCAGCTTGCCGTCGGTGCCCTGGGCGCTGCTGCCGCTGAAGCTGCCGCGCAGGTCGGCGTACAGCGAGCTGGCGCCGTCATTGAACATCTCCAGCGCGTCGCGAGGCAGGCCGGTGTTGCCGGTGTCCTCGATGCTGAATAGGCGTTGCTCGGTGCAACTGCGGAACACCAGCTTGCCGTCCTGGCGGGTCAGCTCGCCCTGCAGTCGGGTGGAGGCGTTAATATCGGTCTTGTTCGGCGTCCACACCTGGCAGGCGGCGAACAGGGGCAGCAGGCTGAACAGAATGAAACGGCTGGATCGCATGGAACGGGCTCCCTCGAAAGTGCGCCCACGTTACCCAGCGAAGCCGGCCACCTCAAGCTGACACGGAGGATTTCGGATGATTCGTTGCAAGCGCGCCTACGAGCCGGCGGCGCAGGAAGACGGCCCGAGGGTGCTGGTGGACCGCCTGTGGCCACGGGGCATTCGCAAGGAAGACCTGCACATGGAGCAGTGGGCCAAGGAGGCGTCGCCGTCCAACGAACTGCGCCAGCGCTTCCACCACGATCCGAGCTTGTTCGAGGATTTCCGCAAGGCTTACCACCGCGAGCTGAATGCCCATCCGGAACACTGGATGGGCCTGCTGGACCTGGCACGCAAGGGCCCGCTGACGCTGCTCTATGCGGCTAAGGACGAGAAGCACAACAACGCCCGCGTGCTGGCTGAGTTTCTCGAGGATGAGCTGGAGAAGCAGGGCGAGGGGAGTTCGCCGGTGTGTTATGCCGGCAAGACCGAGTAGGGGACTGTTCGCGAGCAAGGAAGGGGGCCGAAACGTCACCAGCATCGTAGGGCGAATAACGCGCCAGCGTTATCCGCCGCGATGGGGTTAGCGGATCACCTGTTCCAGGTTATGCGCCCTACGAGGACGTTCTGTTACCAGATCTTGTACACCTGCCCGCTCTGCTTGCCCTCTACGCTACGGGCAAAGCCCAGCGCGGCGTCGGCGGCCGGCACCGGCTTGAAGCCGCGGAAGAATGGCGCGTAGCCCTCCATCGATTCCACCAGCACGTTCGGGCTCACCGCGTTGATCCGCTGGCCGCGCGGCAGTTCCAGGGCGGCGCTGCGCACGAAGCCTTCCACCGCGCCGTTGACCAGACTGGCCGAGCTGCCCAGCACGATGGGCTGTTCGCTGAGGATGCCGGTGGTGAGGGTGAAGGAGGCGCCGTCGTTGGCGTACTGGCTGCCGATCAGTACCAGGTTCACCTGGCCCATCAGCTTGTCCTTCAGGCCGACCGCCATTTCCGCCTCGCCCATTTCAGACAGTGCGCCGAAGTGCACCTTGCCGGCGGCGCTGATCAGCGCATCGAAGCCGCCGACCTGTTCGAACAGTGTGCGAATCGAGGCGCTTTCGGTGATGTCCACGCGATAGTCGCCGCTGTTGCGGCCGACGCGGATGATCTCGTGGCGCGGGCCCAGTTCGTTGGCGACGGCCTGGCCGAGGGTGCCGCTGGCACCGATCAGGATGATTTTCATGAGGCACTCCAGTGTGAGGTTTGGCTGAAAGTGAATTCAGTCTAGAGTGGTCTTCTGTTTTTATAATCCAGCCAATCGATAACCTTTGGTTTTCATATGGAAACAATCGCCAGCGACCTGGAAGACCTTTCCGCCTTCGCCGTGCTGCTCGAATGCGGCAGCTTCACCCGCGCGGCGGAGAGGCTCGGCTGCAGCAAGGGCCAGCTGTCCAAGCGGATTTCCGCGCTGGAGCAGGCGTTGGGTGCGACCCTGGTGCACCGCACGACGCGGCGCCTGTCCCTGACTGCCGCAGGCGCCGCGCTGTTGCCCGAGGCCCAGGCGCTCAATGCCCAGGCTGCGCGGGCACGGCAGGCGGTGCTGGCGTTGCAGGAGGAGGCGCAGGGTAAGGTGCGGCTGAGCGTGCCGGTGTCCTTGGGCGAGACCTTCTTCGATGCCTGGCTGATGGAGTTTTCCCGCCAGTACCCGGACATCCGCCTGGAGCTGGACCTGTCCAACGAACGCCGCGACCTTGTGGCCGACGGCTTCGACCTGGCGATCCGTTCCGGCAGCCTGGCGGTGGACGAGCGCCTGGTGGCGCGGCCGCTGTTCGCCCTGCAGGAGCTGACCTGTGCCACGCCGGACTACCTGGTCGAGCACGGCGTGCCGGAAGCGCCGGCGGAGCTGGCCGGGCATTCCTGCCTGCAGAACACCCATTATCAGGACAGCGACGTCTGGCTCTACCAGCGCCACCACGAACTGTTTCGGGTGACGGTGAGCGGCCTGCTGGCGAGCAACCACTACACCCTGCTGAAGAAGGCGGCGCTGGCGGGCGCGGGGATCAGCCGGCTGCCCTCCTACATGATTCAGCAGGAATTGGCTGAAGGCAGTCTCGTCTGGCTGCTGCGCGACTACCAGACTCGGACCCAGCCGGTGTTCCTCATCCACGCCTACCAGAGCCGCCTGCCGCGCCGCACGCAGCTGCTGGCGGACTACCTGCTGCGCTGGTTCGAGCGCAGCCGGATGCAACTGGTCGCGCTGGAAGGCTGACAGCTGTCAGTAAAATCATTCAGTCGTTCAGCTTCGTTCAGCATTGGTTCAGAGAGGGTTCAGGAGGAGTTCAGGGACCGATCGTTAGGCTTTCACCATCACTTTTGAGAGCCTTCCGAGGTCAACATCATGAACCGTCCCACTCTGCTTCTGACTGCCCTGTTTGCCAGCGCCGCTCTGCTGAGCGGCTGCGCTTCCAACCTGTCGGGTTCTTCCTATTCCCGTGCTGACGCCCGCGCCGTGCAGAACGTGCGCATGGGCACCATCGAATCGCTGCGCCCGGTACAGATCGAAGGTACCAAGACGCCCATCGGCACCCTGGCCGGCGCAGCAGTCGGCGGCATTGCCGGCAACTCCATCGGCGGCGGTCGCGGCAAGGCCATCACCACCATCCTCGGCGGCGTTGCGGGCGGCGCGGCGGGCTCGGCGGTGGAGGAGGGCATCACCCGCACCCAGGGCGTGGAAATCGTGGTCCGCGAGGATGACGGCGGCACCCGCGCCTACGTCCAGGCGGTGGACGCGAACCAGCAGTTCCGCATCGGTGATCGCGTGCGCATCATGACCGTCAACGGCGCCAGTCGCGTCACTCTCTGAGCGGAGGACGCCCCATGCGCCGCCTGTTGATCGCCGCGCTGGCCCTGCTCGGCTGTGGCATCGCCATGGCCGACGATGGGGGCTTTTGGTACCTGCAGACCAGCGTCTACACCACCCACTGGAACCACGACCCGGACCACAACAATCACCAGGAGCTGATAGGCCTGGAGCGCAACCGCGCCGATGGTCTGGTCTGGGGCGGTGCGACCTTCAAGAACTCCTTCAGCCAGCGTTCCAACTATGTCTACGCCGGGAAGCGTTTCGACTGGGAAGGCACGCCTTTCTACGCCAAGGTTACCGGCGGTGCGCTGCAGGGCTATCGCGGCGAGTACCGCGACAAGATCCCGCTCAATCACCTGGGCGTGGCGCCGGCGATCATTCCCTCGGTCGGCGCGCACTACGGGCCGGTCGGCGCCGAGTTTGTGGTGCTGGGTAATGCTGCCGCGATGGTGAATGTCGGCGTACGCTTCTGACCCTTCTGCCAGCCGAAATGCAACGGGCCGCGATGAGTGTTCATCGCGGCCCGCGTCGTTCCTGAAGGATGAAAGCGTCAGGTAGTAACGTCCTTCAGCGACTTGTCCAGGCAATCGATGAACAACTCGGCATGTTCCTGCTCGAAGGCCAGCAGCGGACGGATCTTCAGGATGTTCTCCAGGGGCCCGGCGGCGCTGATCAGCACGCCGCGCTCGCGCATGCCGTTGACCACCTGGCGGGTCTGGTTGGCGGCGGGAGACTTTGACGCGCGGTCGGTGACGAGTTCGACGCCGAGGAACAGGCCCGCGCCGCGCACGTCGCCGATCAGTTCATGGCGCTCGGCCAACTGGCGGATGCCGTCGACGAGGAAGGCGCCGATGCGCTGGGAGCGCTCCTGCAGTTTTTCGTCGCGGATCACGTCGAGCACTGCCTGGGCCGCCGCGCAGGACACCGGGTTGCCGCCGAAGGTATTGAAGTAGCGCACCTCGCGACCGAAGCTTTCGAGGATTTCCGGGCGCACCACCACACCGGCTATGGGCTGGCCGTTGCCCATGGGTTTGCCGAGGGTGACCAGGTCCGGCTTAACGCCGTGGCGCTGGAAGCCCCACATGGCGTCGCCGGTGCGGGCGAAGCCGCTCTGCACTTCGTCGGCGATGTACAGCAGGCCCTCGTCCTGGGCGACTTTCACGGCTTCGGCGAGGAAGCCGGCCGGGCCGGCCAGGACGCCGTCGCTGGCGAAGATGCCATCGAGCAGCAGCGCAGCGGGTTTGATGCCGTGGGCGCGCATGTCGGCGATGGCGGCGCGCACGTCGGCGGCGAATAGCTTGCGGACGTTCTCCGCACCCAGCCGGTAGGCGTCTGGCGCAATCACGGTGCGCGCGTGGGCGGGGAGGGTGATGCCGGCGCCGAGGGACGGCGACAGCTCGGAAATGCTGCCGGTGACGCCGTGGTAGGCGAAGCGGGTGATGATCACTCCGGTGCCGCCGGTGTACTGGCGGGCGATGCGCAGGGCGAGGTCGTTCGCCTCGCTGCCGGTGCAGGTGAACATCACCTGGTCCAGGCCATCGGGGAAGGTGGCGAGCAGGTCTTCGGCGTAGTCGAGGATGCCTTCCTGCAGGTAGCGCGTGTGGGTGTTCAGCACTGCCGCCTGGCTGGCGATGGCTTGCACCACGCGCGGATGGCAGTGACCGATGGAGGCAACGTTGTTGTAGGCGTCGAGGTAGCGGTTGCCCTGATTGTCGTAGAGCCACACGCCTTCGCCGCGCACGGTGTGCAGCGGGCGCTCGTAGAACAGCCGGTAGGCCGGGCCGAGCAGGCGCGCGCGGCGCTCGATCAGGCGGCGTTCCTGTTCGCTCAGGCGCTCGGCGTCGGCGGCGCTGAATCCGTTGGGCATGGTCATGGACGGGGCTCCTGTTGGTTCGCGCTGGCGTGGGCGCAGGCGGCGAAGATCTGTTCCTGCGCCTGCTCCCGGCTGAGGCCGGCCAGGCCCTGCAGGCTCTGCCAGGCGTGGCGGGTGTTGCGAAGGATGTAGTCGCGGTTCTCGGGGTGCAGGCTGGCGCGCCAGGCGGTGATGCTCAGGGTCATGATCAGCCGCGTGGCGATCAGGTCGGGGAGGATTTCCTGTTCCTCGGCCAGCAGCGGGCAGCGCCGGTGGTAGGCGGCGATCATCTCGCAGGCGGTGGCCAGCGGCGCGTCCGGCTCGCCCACCTGGTAGGCGGCGGCGACACCGAGGTCGTTGATCAGCGGCGCATGGACCATGTCGCCGAAGTCGAGGATGTTGCGCACCTGGTCCGGGTGCTGCGCATCGACGATGACGTTGTGCGGGTTCAGGTCGTTGTGGATGACCTGGGCGCGTAGCGTGGCCTGGCGCGGCAGGGCATGGCGCTCGAAGTTGTCGAGGAAGCGTTCGACCAGCGTGCGTTGCTCCTGATCCTGGATGTAGATCAGCAGGTTGCGCAGGCGCGAGGCATGCTTGAGGTCCCAGAGCAATTCATGGCCGGCGGTGGCCGGGTGCTCGAAACCCTTGAGCGCCAGGCCCAGGCGGGCCAGGTCGTCGCCCAGGTTTTCGCGCAGGGCACGGCTGCGTTGCGCGACGCGGTGCAGCGGGACGCCGTCGACGAAGGAGAACAGCCGGGCAATCATCGGCTGGCCGTCGACGACCAGGGGAATCTGGTGCTCGCCGTTGAGCGAGGGGTAGACGCGTTGTACCGCCAGGGTAGGGTCCTGCGCCTCGACGCGGAGCAGGGCGCGGGTCTGGAAGTCCACGACCTGCGGGTCTTCCAGCGGGTGGGAGAGCTTCAGCAGGCGGTCGTCGCCATGGCCGTGGGCGATGTGGAAGTTCAGGTCGCGCTCGCCGGCGAGGCGGTGCAGCGTGCCGTGCTGGCCGAAGTATTCCTCGGCGATGGCTGCGGCCTGGGCGTCGCTCACCTGGGCGGGGGCCGCTTCCAGCAGGTGGTCGTGGACGGGAGCGGTATTGAGGGGCACAGGTACATCTCCAGCAGGGTTCAGCGGGTGTAACAAGGTTCAGCGGGACAACGGTCATGCCATGGAGCGGTGGCGCCCGCCCGGCGCTGGGCCGAGCAGGCGCGTGGGGCTTACTTGCTCGCCCAGGCGTTGAAGCGTGTCTCCAGCTCCTCGCCGTGGTCGATCCAGAACTCGGTGTCCATGGCGCGCGCGTTCTCCAGGTTCTGCGGCGCGGTCGGCAGCTTCGGCGCAATGGCCGCATCGATCAGCGGAATGGTGTTCTTGTTGGTCGGGCCGTAGGGAATGTTCTCGGCGAAGACCTTCTGGTGCTCGGGCTTGTTGGCCAGCGCGATGAACTGCTCGGAGAGCTCCTTCTTCGGGCTGCCCTTGACGATGGCCCAGTGGTCCAGGTCGTAGATGCTGCCGTTCCACTGGATGGCGAAGTCGCGGCCTTCCTTCTGCGCGGTGGCAACGCGGCCGTTGTAGGCGCTGGTCATCACGACGTCACCGGCGGCCAGCCACTGCAGCGGTTGCGCACCGGCCTCCCACCACTGGATGTACGGCTTGATCTCGTCGAGCTTCTTGAAGGCGCGATCCACGCCTTCCTTGGTGCCCAGCACCTTGTACAGGTCGGCCTGCTTGACGCCGTCGGCTTCCAGGGCGAACTCCAGGGTGAACTTGGCGCCGCGACGCAGGCCGCGCTTGCCCGGATACTTCTTCACGTCCCAGAAATCGGCCCAGCCGGTGGGCGCGCTGGCGAGTTTCTTGGCGTCGTAGGTGAGCACCGTGGACCAGATGAAGATGCCCACGCCGCAGTCGCTCACGGCGGCGTCGAGGAAGTCCTCGCGCTTGCCCAGCTTCGACCAGTCGAGCTGCTCGAACAGGCCTTCGCTGCAACCGCGCATCAGTTCCGGGGATTCCACCTCGACCACGTCCCAGCTGGTCTTGCCGGTGTCGGCCATGACCTTGATCTTGGCCATCTCGCCGTTGTACTCGGCGCCCTGGACGGTGACCTTGGCCTGCTGCTCGAAGGGTTTGTAGAAGGCCTTTTCCTGGGCCACCTTGTTGTCTCCACCGAAGGACACCACGGTGAGTGTTTCGGCATGCAGCTGGGCGGCGCCGCCGGCCAGCATCATCAGTGCTATGGCTTTCTTGAACATGCGATGACTCCTGAGCGGGCCAATTCGGCCCATGAATAAGAGGGCAGCTTCAAGAGTGGGGCGCTGCGCCAGGCCGAGCTGAAAGGCCGGCTGATACGCCCTCGGACATCAGGGAGAAGAACGGGCGGAACGGGTGAGGTCGATCATGGGAATGTGCTCCGTTTCTTGTTGTTGTTCGGATAGCTCGTTGTAGGACCAAGCTGAGCCGATTAAAACACCTTCCAAAACATGATGCATCATGTTTTTATTGGCGACATCGCTTCACGGATGTTCACAGATCGCGCGCCCCGATGGGTGGCGCAGACAGCGGCTCAGACTTGAGAGGGAAGCACCATGAACCAGACCCGCACCCTGCTGCTCACCGGCGCCAGTCGCGGCATCGGCCATGCCACGGTGAAGCATTTCAACGCCGCCGGCTGGCGTGTGTTCACCGCCTCGCGCCAGGACTGGAGCGCCGAATGCCCCTGGGCCGAAGGGCTGATCAACCATATCCACCTGGACCTGGAGGACATCGACAGCGTCCAGGCCAGCCTTCCGATGATCCGCGAGAAACTGGGTGGCAGCCTGCATGCGCTGGTGAACAACGCCGGCATCTCGCCCAAGGGCCCGGAAGGCGAGCGCCTGGGCGTGCTGGGCAGCGACTACGCCACCTGGCTCAAGGTGTTCAACGTCAACCTGTTCTCCACGGCGCTGCTGGCGCGCGGGCTGTTCGACGAGCTGAAGGCGGCCAAGGGCTCGGTGATCAACGTCACCTCCATCGCCGGTTCCCGCGTGCATCCGTTCGCCGGTGCCGCCTACGCCTGCTCGAAGGCAGCGCTGGCGGCGCTGACCCGCGAGATGGCTCACGACTTCGGCCCGCACGGCGTGCGCGTCAACGCCATCGCGCCGGGGGAGATCGACACAGCCATCCTGTCGTCAGGCACCGAACTGATCGTCGAGCGCGACATTCCCATGCACCGGCTGGGCAAGCCGGAGGAGGTCGCCTCGCTGATCCACTTCCTCTGCACCAGCGGCGCGTCCTACGTGAATGGCGCGGAAATCCACGTCAACGGCGGCCAGCATGTGTGATCCTGCTGGCATCCGGCGCGCTCAATCCGCATCATGCGCGCCGCAAATGCCGCCGCACTCGATGAGAAAGCGATGAACTACCCGATCGAAGGCCTGAATCACTCCTATCTCGGCAGCGGCGTCTACGCGCTGCTGCGCGAGGCTTTGATCACCGGTCGCTTCAAGCCGGATGACCGCCTGCGCATCCGTGACCTGGCCCAGCAACTGGGCACCAGCGTCACCCCGGTGCGCGACGCCATCCTGCAGCTGGCCAAGGAGCAGGCGCTGGTACTGAAGACCCCGCGCGACATCCGCGTGCCGCTGCTCACCCGCGAGCAGTACCTGGAAATCCGCAGCATCCGCGTGGCGCTCGAAGGCCTGGCCGCCGAGACCGCTGCCGCGCGGGCCAGCGATGCGCAGTTGGACGAGCTGGAAGCGAACATTCGTGAGAACCTCGACGCGATCCACGCCGAGGATCTGGTATTGGCGCTCAAGCTCAACCAGGCGTTCCACTTCGCCCTGGCCGACATAGCCGGCATGCCGCTGCTGCGTGCTTTTCTCGACAGCCTGTGGATGCGCACCGGGCCGCTGATTGCCCAGGCCTACGCCGACTTCAACGAGCGCATGGCCATCGAGCACCATTGGGACGTCCTACGTGCTCTGCGCGAACGCAACGGCGCCGCCGCCCGCGAAGCGATCCACGCCGACCTGCTGGACGGCAGCGAGAAGATGCTGGAGTTCATCGCCCAGACCGAAGAGCCGGAGCAGGAAGCGGGCTGAGCCGCCGAGTTTTCTGTAGGAGCGAGCTTGCTCGCGAACCGCATTGCACGGAGCTCGCCGGTTGGATTGTTCGCGAGCAAACTCGCTCCTGCAAAGGAGAAGAGCAACCGATCAGACCGCGCCATCCTTGCGCAGCGCCGCGATGGCCGCCGCGTCGTAACCCAGTCCGCTCAGCACCTCATCCGTATGCTCGCCCAGCTTCGGTCCGATCCACTCGGCGCTGCCTGGGGTGTCGGAGAGCTTGGGAACTATCCCAGGCATGCGGAAGGGCTTGCCGTCCGGCAGCTTGGCCGAAAGGAACATCTCCCGGGCGAGGAATTGCGGGTCGCTGAACATGTCCTCGGCGGAGAAGATGCGGCTGGCCGGCACCTCGGCTTCGGAGAGCACCTTGAGCACGGTATCCAGCGATTCGGAGCGCGCCCAGCGGTCGATGACGCCGTACAACTCGTCGCGGCGCGCATCGCGGCCGTCGTTGCTGGCGAGGGTCGGGTCCTCGGCGAGGTCGAGGCGGCCGATGGCGGTCATGAAACGGCGGAAGATGGCGTCACCGTTGGCGGCGATCTGCACGTGTTTGCCGTCGGCGGTGGTGTGCACGGAGGAGGGGGTGATGCCGGGCATGATATTGCCGGTGCGTTCGCGGATGAAGCCGAACACGTCGAACTCCGGGACCATGGATTCCATCATGGCAAACACCGCCTCGTAGAGCGCCACGTCCACCACCTGCCCGGCGCCGCCGTTCACCTCGCGGTGACGCAGCGCCATCAGCGCGCCGATCACGCCCCACAGCGCGGCGATGGAGTCGCCGATGGATATACCGGTGCGCACCGGCGGCCGATCCTCGAAGCCGGTGATGTAGCGCAGCCCGCCCATCGACTCGCCCACCGCGCCGAAGCCCGGCTGGTCCTTGTAGGGGCCGCTCTGGCCGAAGCCGGACAGGCGCACCATCACGAGCTGCGGGTTCAGCGCGTGGATCACGTCCCAGCCCAGGCCGAGCTTCTCCAGCACGCCGGGGCGGAAGTTCTCGATCAGGATGTCGGCTTCCGCCAGCAGCTTCTTCAGCACCTCGCGGCCGGACTCGTGCTTGAGGTTCAGGGTCAGCGAGCGCTTGTTGCGCGCCTGCACGAACCACCACAGCGATGTGCCTTCGTAGAGCTTGCGCCACTTGCGCAGCGGATCACCGCCGTCGGGCGACTCGACCTTGATCACCTCGGCGCCGAATTCCGCGCACAGTCTCGAGGCGAAGGGGCCGGCGATCAGAGTGCCGAGTTCGATGACCTTGAGGCCGGCGAGGGGTTTGGCGGTGCTGTTCATCGGTCTGTCCGATCAGAAAGGAATCGCCGGACTCTAACGCTTGTGCGCCACTTCGAACAGGCCGCCGGGCAGGCGCCCGGCCACGGCGCTTTGCGCCGACCTTTGGCACGCGTAGAGTAGCGACATCCAAGGACGTTTCTTACTCCAGCTCGCCGGTTTTCGGACAGGTACACCGTGATGCGTTCGCCCGTTTCCACACAGCCCGTTGGACTGCAGACTTTCCCCGTCGAATGCGCGCAGGCCGGTGGAAAGGGGGCTGCATGACGTTGAACCTGCCGACGCTGGTAGTCGTCGACCTCTATGTACTGACCCTGGTCGGTGTGCTGATGGCTTTCGCCTGGCATAGCGGCCGCCGCGACCCCACCCTGGGCTACATGAGCGCCGCGTTGCTGCTGGGCGCCATCGGTACCTTCCTGGCTACCCTGCGCGGCATGGGCGTCGACTGGGTGGCGATCCTGCTGGGTAACGTCGTGCTGCACCTGTCTTCGGCGATGACCTGGACCGCCATGCGGGTGTTCGCCGGGCGCAGGCCGAACTGGCCGCTGATCGGCGCGGGTGCTGCGTTCTGGGCGGTGCTCTGCCTGGTGCCGGCATTCTACGAGTCGCTTGCCGCGCGGGTGCTGGTCAGCACGTCGATCACCATCGCCTACTGCCTGGTGGCGCTCGCCGAACTCTGGCGCAGCCGCCTCAAGCTGGAAGTGGAGCTGCGCCCGACCCTGGCGCTGCTGATCTTCCACACGCTGGTCTACGGCGTGCGTCTGGTGGTGGACCGCGGCATGCCGTTCCAGAGCGTGGCGGACAATGGCCAGGGCTCGACCTTCTTCACCTTCCTGGTCTTCGAGACCATGTTGTTCGCTATCGGTATTGCCTTCGCCACCCTGGCGATGGTCAAGGAACGCGCCGAGCTGCAGTTCCGCAGCGCCGCCCTGAGCGACCCGCTGACCGGCGTGGGCAACCGCCGAGCCTTCATGGAGACCGGCGAGCGCCTGCTGCGCCTGTGCGTGGAGCGCGGTGAACAGGCCTCGCTGCTGCTCTGCGACCTGGACAACTTCAAGCGCCTCAACGACTCCTTCGGCCATCCGGCCGGCGACCGCGTGCTGGTGGAATTCAGTCGCATCACTGCCTCGCGGATGCGCAAGCACGACCAGTTCGCCCGCATCGGCGGGGAAGAGTTTGCCTGCCTGCTGGTGGCCGCCGATACCGAAGGCGCCTGCCAGGTCGCCGAGCGGGTGCGCCGCGAGTTCGCCGAGCTGCCGTTCATGGCCGAGGGCCAGCTCAGCGTCAGCATCGGCATTGCTACCACGCGCGAGGCCGGGCATGACCTGCTGCGCCTGCTGTCGCTGGCCGACCAGGCGCTCTACGCCGCCAAGGCCAAGGGTCGCAACCGCATCGAACTGGCCGCGCCGGAGCCGGGAGCCGACCGGCGTCCACGGACATAAGCCACGGCGCCTGTGCTTTCGCGGTAGACTTGCCGCCTTCGAAAATTCGCCGGGAACCCCCATGGCCCTGTCCGCCACGCCCTACAAAGCCGATATCAGCCTGACCGACCTCGACCGTGGGGTCTACGAGACCCTGCGCTTCACCGTCGCCCGCCATCCCTCGGAAACCGAGGAGCGCCTGGCGGTGCGCCTGCTCGCCTACGTCATCTGGTACAACGAGCAGCTGGCTTTCGGGCGCGGCCTGTCGGACGTGGAAGAGCCCTCGCTCTGGGAAAAGAGCCTGGACGACCGTGTGCTGCACTGGATCGAAGTCGGCCAGCCCGACGCCGAGCGCCTGACCTGGTGCTCGCGCCGCTGCGAGAAGCTGACCCTGGTCGCCTACGGCAACCTGCGCGTATGGACCACCAAGGTGCTCGACACGGTGCGCCACCTGAAGAACCTCAACGTCGTCGCCATGCCCCAGGAGGCGCTGGAGGAAATCTCCCGCGACCTGCCGCGCTCGATCAACTGGACCGTGATGATCAGCGAAGGAACCCTCTTCGTGACCGACGAACGCGGCCAGCACGAGCTCCAGGTGGAGTGGCTGATGGGCGAGCGCTGATCGCTCGTTGTACCTGCTGTAACCAGGGCGCCGGGATCGGCGCCTGAATGAATCGACTGGAACACCCATGCGCATCGAATCCCGCCCCCTCCCGCCAACCCTGCCCAACCTGGGCGACCTGCCGCCGCTGCTGACCCGTCTCTACGCCGCCCGTGGCGTGCAGAGCGCCGCCGAGCTGGACAAGGGGCTGGCGCGGCTGATCCCGTACCAGCAGCTCAAGGGTGTGGACGCGGCGGTGGAACTGCTGGTCGATGCGCTGGAAAAGGGCCAGCGGATTCTCTATGTCGGCGACTTCGACGCCGACGGCGCCACCGCCAGCAGCGTCGGCGTGCTGGCGCTGCGCATGCTCGGCGCGGCCTGGGTCGATTACCTGGTGCCCAACCGCTTCGAGTACGGCTACGGCCTGACCCCGGAAATCGTCGCGGTGGCACTGGAAAAACGCCCGGAATTGCTGGTCACCGTGGACAACGGCATCTCCAGCATCGACGGCGTCGCCGCTGCCAAGGCCGCCGGCCTGCGCGTACTGGTCACCGACCACCACCTGCCGGGGGCGGAACTGCCCGCCGCCGACGCCATCGTCAACCCGAACCAGCCCGGCTGCGACTTCCCCAGCAAGGCCATGGCCGGTGTCGGCGTCATCTTTTACGTGATGCTCGCCCTGCGCGCGCGCCTGCGTGAGCGCGGCTGGTTCGCCGCGCGCGGCATCGCCGAGCCAAACCTCGCCGAGCTGCTCGACCTGGTGTCCCTGGGCAGCGTCGCCGACGTGGTGCCGCTGGACGCCAACAACCGCATCCTGGTGCACCAGGGCCTCGCGCGCATCCGCGCCGGCCGCGCCCGTCCGGGCTTGCGTGCATTGCTGGAAGTGGCCGGGCGCGATTGCCGGCGAATCACCTCCACCGACCTGGGCTTCATCCTCGGCCCGCGCCTGAACGCCGCCGGCCGCCTGGACGACATGTCCCTGGGGATCGAGCTGCTGCTCTGCGAAGACGAAAGCGTCGCCCGCGACATGGCGGTGCAGCTCGACCAGCTCAACCAGGACCGCAAGGCCATCGAGCAGGGCATGCAGCGCGAGGCGCTGGCGCAGCTCAAGGAGCTGCCGGTGGAGGAGATGCCCTTTGGCCTCTGCCTGTTCGACCCGGAGTGGCACCAGGGCGTGATTGGCATTCTCGCTTCGCGCCTGAAGGAGCGTTACCACCGTCCGACCATCGCCTTTGCCGATGCCGGCGACGGCACGCTCAAGGGCTCGGCGCGATCGGTGCCGGGCTTCCATATCCGCGACGCGCTGGACGCCGTGGCTGCTCGTCATTCGGGGTTGATCAGCAAGTTCGGTGGCCACGCCATGGCCGCCGGCCTGTCGTTGCCGCAGGAAAACTTCGGTGCCTTCGCCGCCGCCTTCGACGCCGAGGTGCGCCGCCAGCTGGATGAAGAAGACCTCACCGGCCGCCTGCTCTCCGACGGCCAGCTGGGCGCCGAGGAGTTCCACCTGGAACTGGCCCGCGCCCTGCGCCAAGCCGGCCCTTGGGGCCAGCATTTCCCCGAGCCGCTGTTCCACGGCATCTTCCAGATCGTCCAGCAGCGCGTGGTCGGCGAGCGCCACCTGAAGCTGGTGCTCAAGACCGAATGCGGCTCGCTGCAACTGGACGCCATCGCCTTCAACATCGATCGCGAAATCTGGCCGAACCCCACCGTGCGCTGGGCGGAAGTCGCCTACAAGCTGGACGTCAACGAGTTCCGCGGTAACGAGACCGTGCAACTGATGGTCGCGCATATCGAGCCGCGCTGAGTTCAGGGCGGCTTTTCGTAGGAGCGAGCTTGCTCGCGCACCCGGCTCCGCTGCGGCTCGTTCGCGAGCCAGAACCAGGCGTCTCATTTCTGCAGACTTTCCCCGGCGTTTGTTGCGTAGGCGGCAGGCACGGTGGCGAGTAAACTGGCGCCTAGCCCGCTACCCGCCGAATCAGGAGCTGCCGTGTCACAAGATCATTCCTCCCTGGCCGCCTTCGCGCTGGAAACACCGGCGCCCCTGTATGCGCGGGTCAAGGACATCATCCTGCAGCAGATTCGCAACGGCGTGTGGAAGCCCAACTCCAAGCTACCTTCGGAGAGCGAGCTGTTCGCCCTGCTGGGGGTGAGCCGCATGACCATCAATCGGGCCTTGCGTGAGTTGACCATCGAGGGGGTGCTGGTTCGCCTGCAAGGCGTCGGGACTTTTGTGGCGGAGCAGAAGGGCCATGCAGCGCTCTTCGAGATCCACAACATCGCCGAAGAGATCGCCGCCCGTGGCCATGAGCATCGCTGTGAAGTAGTGCTGCTCGAACCGCTGGCCGACGGTGCCAAGTTGGCGATGCCCTTCGAGCTGGAGAACGTCAGCCGCATCTTCCACTCGGTGGTGGTGCACTACGAGAACGAGGTCCCGGTGCAGTTGGAGGAGCGCTTCGTCAATGCCGAGGTGGCGCCGGAGTACCTGCAGCAGGATTTCACTCGCATCACGCCCTATGCCTACCTGATCCAACTGGCGCCGCTGACCGAAGGCGAGCATGTGGTCGAGGCGATCAATGCCGAGGCCGCGGACTGCAAGCTGCTGCGCATCAAGCGTGGCGATGCTTGCCTGCTGATTCGCCGGCGTACCTGGTCGGCGAAAGGGCAGGTGGGGGCGGCTCGACTGGTCTATCCGGGGGCGCGCTATCGCCTCGAAGGTCGCTTCGGGCAGTAGCCTTTTTCGCCTCTTCTCCGGAGTGGAATTTTCGCTCCGGATGCACCGCGTTGTTACCTTCGCGCACCACGCTGTTACTTTTTTGCCTTTCCCTTCCGCCGCTTCGCTCGCAAACGGCAGGCCTTGAATCGTCCGTTCGGAAAATTCGAGGTTCTCTTATCTATTTGAAATAAAAGATCTTATTCCATTTCTCTGGCAGCCCAGGTGGCGCAGTGGCTGCTTCTGGCCCTCACTTTGCATTAGCTTGTATATACAGGTTGATATAAGGCCATATACATATTAGGTGACAGCAGATGACCAAGGCGTCTTCTGCCACCCGTTTCCGCCACGCCGGGATGCTCCCCGGCAATTGCCTGGCGCCACCACCCGCAACGAGGAAGACCCGATGAGCTCCACCGGCCGTTACCGCGATACCGAAATCCGTGCCCCACGCGGCACCAACCTGAACGCCAAGAGCTGGCTGACCGAAGCGCCGCTGCGCATGCTGATGAACAACCTCGACCCGGAAGTTGCCGAGAACCCCAAGGAGCTGGTGGT
>NZ_JBIVBR010000020.1:0-77501 GCF_044746165.1 Pseudomonas sp. NPDC086581
GTGCGACCAACACCGCGGACCTGCAGCTTGCCTCCCGTCGCTCTCACCTTCGAGCTTATCGAGCTTTGCAGACACAAGCGGACTCCGTCCGCGATAGCTTTCCGTCGGAGGCGGACTCAGCCGCCACACCCGCACTTTCCGCAATCGCTCCCGCAACCGCCGGCTGCCGCCGGTTCCCGGGCATCGCGGGTCGAGCCGCCCTTCAGGTTGCGCATCAGCAGCGCGTATTGCAGGTCCAGCTCCTCGGGCACCGGGAGGTAGACCACATGCCCGTCGCCGGGCGCAACGCTGATGGACTCGCCGCGGTTGCTCTCCAGCGCATCCAGGCGGAAGGTGCGGTTGCCCGCCGGGGTCATCAGCTCAACGCTGTCGCCCATCTCGAAGCGGTTCTTCACTCGCACCTCGGCGAGGCCGTTACGCCGTTCGCCGGTGAACTCTCCAACGAATTGCTGGCGCTCGGACAGCGAGTGGCCGTACTGGTAGTTCTGGTATTCGTCGTGCACGTGGCGGCGCAGGAAGCCCTCGGTGTAGCCGCGGTGGGCGAGGGACTCCAGGGTGTCCATCAGGCCGAGGTCGAAGGCGCGCCCGGCGACGGCGTCGTCGATGGCCTTGCGGTAGGCCTGGGCGGTACGGGCGACATAGTAGTGGGACTTTGTCCGACCCTCGATCTTCAGCGAATGCACGCCCATCTGCGTCAAACGTTGTACGTGCTGGATGGCTCGCAGGTCCTTGGAGTTCATGATGTAGGTGCCGTGCTCGTCTTCGTAGGCCTCCATCAGCTCGCCGGGGCGGTTGCCTTCTTCGAGCAGGACGATTTCCTTCGTCGGCGCGCCGATGCCCAGGGTCGGTTGGACGTCGCGCACCGCGTGGCCCAGCTCGTCCTCATGGGCGGCGTGGGTCTGGTATTCCCAGCGACAGGCGTTGGTGCAGGTCCCCTGGTTAGGGTCGCGGCGGTTGATATAGCCCGACAGCAGGCAGCGCCCGGAGTAGGCCATGCACAGCGCGCCATGGACGAAGACTTCCAGTTCCATGTCCGGCACGCGCTCGCGAATCTCGCCGATTTCCTCCAGCGACAGCTCGCGGGACAGGATCACCCGCTTGAGCCCCTGCTGGCGCCAGAACTCCACGCTGGCCCAGTTCACCGCATTGGCCTGCACCGAGAGGTGGATATCAACCTCGGGGAAATGCTGGCGAACCAGCATGATCAGGCCGGGATCGGACATGATCAGCGCATCCGGGCCGAGGGCGATCACCGACTCGACATCCTGCAGGAAGGTCTTCAGCTTGGCGTTGTGCGGGGCGATATTGACCACCACGTATAGGCGCTTGCCCTGAGCGTGGGCCTCGTGGATGCCGGTGGCGAGGTTGGCGTGGTCGAATTCGTTGTTGCGCACCCGCAGGCTATAGCGTGGTTGGCCGGCGTAGACGGCATCGGCGCCATAGGCAAAGGCGTGGCGCAGGCTCTTCAGCGAGCCGGCGGGGCAGAGCAGTTCGGGGGAAAACGGCGTGGGGAGCATGGCGGCGCAGCGGGTAGTGGGAAAAAGGCCGCCACTCTAGGAAATCCGGGGCTTGCGCGTGCTGAGCGAAGTCAACGGATGCGCTATCCGTTTCCCGCGACGTTTGCCGTCCTGCTCTTCATAAGGTGAGCCCGCTGTGATACCCATTCCTCGAATGGCGTTCCCGGGAAACTCGATATAGCAGCAAGTGCCTTCTCCTGATCGTTCGTGCCTTGGATTTCCCCCCTCACTTCGGAGCGGAGCGCGCAGCCAGGGCGGGGAAGAGCGCCGCCCCCGCGCAGAACTTCACCGGGGAGCGCGCCATGCCCGTGATCGCACGCATGGCGCGCTCCTCCAGGTCCATGCCGCGCGGGCAGAAAAAAAGGGAGCCTTGCGGCTCCCCTGGAGAGACGGCCGCGGAAGTGGAGCCGCGGCCGGGGGCGGGTGCGCCGTCAGGCGGCGCGGAACAGGTTGTGCGGGTCGATGACGAATTTCTTCGGAACGCCGGCGTCGAACTCGCCATAGCCTTTGGGCGCTTGGTCCAGGGTTATGACTTCCACCCCGACGACGTCGGCGATCTTGATGCGGTCCCACATGATTGCCTGCATCAGTTGGCGGTTGTACTTCATCACCGGGGTCTGGCCGGTGTGGAAGCTGTGCGACTTGGCCCAGCCCAGGCCGAAGCGGATGCTCAGCGAGCCCTGCTTGGCGGCCGCGTCCACCGCGCCCGGGTCCTCGGTGACGTAGAGGCCAGGAATGCCGATCTTGCCGGCCACCCGCACCACCCCCATCAGCGAGTTCAGCACGGTGGCCGGAGCCTCGTGCTGCGAGCCCGAATGACCGTGACCGCGGGCCTCGAAGCCGACCGCGTCGACCGCGCAGTCCACTTCCGGCTCGCCCAGCAGATCGGCGATCTGCTCGTGCAGCGGGGTGTCCTTGGACAGGTCGGCGATCTCGAAGCCCTGGGCCTTGGCGTGGGCCAGGCGGGTCGGGTTGACGTCACCGACGATCACCACGGCGGCGCCCAGCAGGCGGGCCGAAGCGGCGGCGGCGAGGCCGACCGGACCTGCACCGGCGATGTAGACGGTGCTGCCCGGACCGACGCCGGCAGTCACCGCGCCGTGGTAACCGGTGGGGAGAATGTCGGAGAGGCAGGTCAGGTCGCGGATCTTCTCCATCGCCGCGTCGCGGTTGGGCAGGCGCAGCAGGTTGAAGTCAGCGTACGGGACCATCACGTACTCGGCCTGGCCGCCGACCCAGCCGCCCATGTCGACGTAGCCGTAGGCGCCGCCGGCGCGAGCCGGGTTGACCGTCAGGCAGACGCCGGTGTGCTGCTCCTTGCAGGTGCGGCAGTGGCCACAGGCGACGTTGAACGGCACCGAGACCAGGTCGCCGATCTTCATGGTTTCCACGCCACGGCCGATCTCCACCACTTCGCCGGTGATCTCGTGGCCCAGCACCAGGCCTTCGGGCGCTGTGGTACGACCACGGACCATGTGCTGGTCGGAGCCGCAGATGTTGGTGGAAACGACGCGCAGGATCACCCCGTGGTCGATCTGCTTGCCTTGCGGGTCCTGCATTTTCGGATAGGGGATGTTCTGTACTTCGACCTTGCCCGGGCCGAGATAAACCACACCACGATTGCCAGACATACGCATTCCTCATTGTGTTTGTGGGTACAAAGGCGGGCCTTGCGGCTCGCGGTTCTGCACTGGGATGTCGTGTGTTGCGCGACAGGGCCGGGAATTGGCAGCCGGCGGTCTGTCGGTGTTGCTCGGTGCTTGGGAGCGGGCTCAGGACCCTCTCCCCAACCCTCTCCCTGAGGCGAGAGGGGGTTGTTCGGTACATCAGCTGGGCACCGGTTTCACCGGCCGCTCCAGACATGTAGGGCGGATGAGCTCCATCCATCCGCCGTTGGGGTGTCATGGCGGATAACGCCCGTGGCGTTATGCGCCCTACCGGGTCGGTGTCGTTACAGCACCACCGTCCGGTTGGCGTTCAGGAACACACGTTTCTCGATGTGGTAACCGACGGCCTTGGCCAGGGTCAGGCACTCCACGTCGCGGCCCTTGGCGATCAGGTCCTCGGGGTAGTGGGAGTGGTCCACGGGCTCGACGCCCTGGGCGATGATCGGGCCCTCGTCGAGGTCGTTGTTGATGTAGTGGGCGGTGGCGCCGACCAGCTTCACGCCCTTCTGGTAGGCCTGGTGATAGGGCTTGGCGCCCTTGAAACCGGGCAGCAGCGAGTGGTGGATGTTGATCGCCCAGCCGTCCAGACGGCGGCACAGCTCGGGGGACAGCACCTGCATGTAGCGGGCGAGAATCACCAGCTCGGCGCCGGTCTCCTCGATCACCTGCCAGACCTTCGCCTCCTGCGCGCCCTTGTCGTTGGGGTCGAGGGCGAAGTGGTGGTAGGGGATGCCGTGCCAGCGCGCCAGCGGTTCCAGGTCCGGGTGGTTGGAGACCACCGCCACCACGTCCATCGGCAGCTGGCCGATGCGCTGGCGGTAGAGCAGGTCGTTCAGGCAGTGGTCGGCCTTGGATACCATGATCACCACCTTGCTGCGGTAGCCCGGCGGGGTCAGTTCGACATTCATCTGG
Source organism: Pseudomonas sp. NPDC086581 (assembly GCF_044746165.1). Taxonomy (NCBI): domain Bacteria; kingdom Pseudomonadati; phylum Pseudomonadota; class Gammaproteobacteria; order Pseudomonadales; family Pseudomonadaceae; genus Pseudomonas; species Pseudomonas sp. NPDC086581. The sequence continues at coordinate 4,097 of NZ_JBIVBR010000020.1, forward strand.
AAGGGCGAGACGCGGTCGGCGAGGCCGGCGCGGAAGGCGGCTTCGTCGAAGCCGTCGCCGGCGCGGAATTCGATGCGGATGAAGAAGCGCTGCGCCAGGCGGTCGTCGAAGGAGTGGTGCTCGGTGACGTAGCAGCTCTGTTCGAACAGGTAGCGCGTGACCACGTCCACCGTGCCCAGCAGGCTCGGGCTGTCGGCGGTGAGGATCCAGGTTTCGGGGGTGCGGCTCATGGTCAGGCTCCGAAGTTTTCCTCTCGCTGGAGAGGTTGGAGTGGGGCTTCCCTCACCCCGGCCCTCTCCCGGAGGGAGAGGGGGAAGCGCATTTCTTACGCCGCTACCTGCAGGCCGTACTCCGCACAGGCGTCCTGCAGCCACAGCCAGAAGTAGTCGGAGAAGCTGCGGCGCACCACCAGCTCCCAGGTGTGCTCGCCGGTATGGCGGATCACCAGCTGGGACTTGGCGAAATTGGTGCCCACCGCCTTGCCCACCGGGAAGTTGCTCGGGTGCACGTCGTACCCGGTGGACTTCATCAGCACTTCGCGGACCTTGGCACCTTCGAGCTCCAGCAGAGTCTGCCCGCCGCTGACGTTGATCACCGAGTAGTGCAGCTCTTCGCCCAGCGCCTCGCGCAGGCGCTGTTCAACGGCGAACTCCTCGCCGCCGGGGACAATCAGCAGCCACTCGTCCGGGCCGAGCCACTGCAGCGAGGTCTCGCCCTTGGCCACCAGGCCCAGGGCCACCGGCAGCTCCAGGCCCAGGGCCTTGTGCACGCCGCCGGCGAATGCCGGGTCGTGGGCGTCGCCACGCAGGGTCAGGTGGCCGAGGAATTTCTTCTCGCGCAGGGTCACGCCGGCGTTGGCCACCTTGCGTGCGGCGAGCTTGTCCAGCTCGGCGTGGTGCAGGGGCGATTCGGCCTGGATGCCGTCTGCGGGGCGCTGTTCGTAGAGATTGGCTTTGCTCATGTTCTGTTCACCTTGGGGGCGCTTATCGCCTGTTTCCCCTCACCCCAGCCCTCTCCCGGAGGGAGAGGGGCCCGAGCTGAGTGTGCTGTGAGTGTCGTGCTCGCCGGCGGCTCCGAACTGTCCCCTCTCCCTCTGGGAGAGGGTTAGGGTGAGGGCAGCCGGCGGCTCCGAATCAATCCACGTTCTGCCGTTCCCCTTTCGGGTCGTAGAACACCGAGCTGCAGATTTCCGCTTCGATCACGCGACCATCCGGCAGCGGGGCGTAGACCTTCTCGCCCAGGCGCTTGATGCCGCCCTTCACCACCGCCAGGGCAAAGCTGTAGCCCAGGCTGCTGCTCATGTAGCTGGAGGTGACGTGGCCGACCATGGTCGCGGGGATGCTGTGCTGCGGGGTGAACAGCAGTTGCGCGCCCTCGGGCAGCAGGTCCATCGGATTGGTGGGCTTGAGGCCAACCAGCTGCTTGCGGTCTTCGCGCTGGCAGTCGGCGCGGTTCATGCCGCGCCAGCCGATCCAGGAGAACGGCTTGGTGCGACCCACCGCCCAGCCCATGTTCAGGTCGTCCGGGGTGACCGAGGCGTCGGTGTCCTGGCCGACGATAATGAAGCCCTTCTCGGCGCGCAGGACGTGCATGGTCTCGGTGCCGTACGGCGTCAGGTTGTACTTGGCGCCGGCGGCGACGATGGCCTCCAGCACACCCATGGCGTAGTTGGCCTGGATGTTCACCTCGTACGACAGCTCGCCGGTGAAGGAGATGCGGAACACCCGCGCCGGTACGCCGGCGACCTTGCCTTCCTTCCAGGTCATGAAGGGGAAGGCGTCCTTGTCCAGGTCGATGTCGGTGACCTCGGCCAGCAGCTTGCGGCTGTTGGGGCCGGACAGGGTGAGGGTGGCCCAGTGGTCGGTGACCGAGGTGAAGTACACCTTCAGCTCCGGCCATTCGGTCTGGTGGTACAGCTCCAGCCACTCCATGACGCGCGCGGCGCCGCCGGTGGTGGTGGTCATGACGAAGTGGTTGTCGGCCAGGCAGGCGGTCACGCCATCGTCGAAGACCATGCCGTCTTCCTTGCACATCAGGCCGTAGCGGGCCTTGCCCACGTCCAGCTTGGTCCAGGCGTTGGTGTAGACGCGGTTGAGAAACTCGCGGGCGTCCGGGCCCTGGATGTCGATCTTGCCCAGGGTCGAGGCGTCCAGCAGGCCGACCGACTCACGCACGGCGCGGCACTCGCGGGCCACGGCGGCGTGCATGTCTTCGCCACGCTTGGGGAAGTACCAGGGGCGCTTCCACTGGCCGACGTCCTCGAACTCGGCGCCGTTCTTCACGTGCCAGGCGTGCAGGGCGGTGAAGCGCACGGGCTCGAACAGGTGGCCGCAGTGACGGCCGGCGACGGCGCCGAAGGTCACCGGGGTGTAGTTCGGGCGGAACATGGTGGTGCCGGTGTCGGCGATGCTCTTGCCCTGGGCGCGGGCGGCGATGGCCAGGCCGTTGATGTTGCCCAGCTTGCCCTGGTCGGTGCCGAAGCCCAGCGCGGTGTAGCGCTTGACGTGCTCGATGGACTCGAAGCCCTCGCGGCAGGCCAGTTCGATGGCGGCGGCGGTGACGTCGTTCTGGGTGTCGACGAACTGCTTGGGCGCGCGCGCCGTGGTTTTCTCGTGGGGCACCTGGAACAGCGCGAGGGTGGCGTCCTCGGCGCGCTCGGCAACTACCGGCAGCTCGCCTTCGACGGCCTTGAATCCGCCGTCGATAGCTGCCTGGCTGCCGGCCTGGTAGCCGTCGGCCAGGGCATCGGCGAGGCGGAACACGCCGTTCACCGCACCGGCGCAGATGCGCTTCTGGAAGGCCAGGCCGGGAACGAAGGCGAGGATGTCCTCGCGCCATTCCGGCTTGCCGCCCAGGTGCGAAGCCAGGTGCACCACCGGGCTGTAGCCGCCGGAGCTGGCGACCAGGTCGCAGTCCAGCCACTCACCGGGCGCATTGACCTTGTGGCGGAAGGTGTCGATGGAGGCGACCTTCGCACCGGTCACGCGCTTGCTGCCGCGTGCCTCGATCACTGCGCTGCCGGTGATGACGCGCATACCGCGCTTGCGCGCTTCCTCGACCCACTCGCCGCGCGGATTGGGGCGGGCGTCGGCGATGGCGACCACCTGCAGACCGGCTTCCTGCCAGTCCAGGGCGACGCGGTAGGCGTAGTCATTGTTGGTGGACAGCACCAGTTTCTTGCCCGGTGCCACGCCGTAGCGGCGTACATAGGTGGAGACGGCGCCGGCGAGCATGTTGCCCGGCACGTCGTTGTTGCCGTAGACCAGCGGGCGCTCGTGGGCGCCGGCGGCGAGCACCACGCGGTTGGCGCGGACCCGGTGTACGCGCATGCGCACCTGGCCCAGCGGAGCGGTTTCGCCGATATGGTCAGTGCGGCGCTCGTGAATGGTGAGGAAGTTGTGGTCGTGGTAGCCGTTGACCGTGGAGCGCGGCAGCAGGATCACGTCCGGGTTGCCTTCCAGCTCGGCGATGGCCTTGGCCACCCACTCCTCGGCCGGCTTGCCGTCGAGGGTCTCGCGGGTTTCGAGCAGGCTGCCGCCGAACTCTTCCTGTTCATCGGCGAGGATCACCCGCGCACCGCTGCGCGAGGCGGCCAGGGCGGCCGCGAGGCCGGCGGGGCCGGCGCCGACGATCAGCACGTCGGCGTGGTGGTTCATCCAGTCGTAGCTGTCCGGGTCCACTTCGGTGGGCGCACGGCCCAGGCCTGCGGCCTTGCGGATGTACTTCTCGTAGGTCAGCCACATGGACTGCGGGTACATGAAGGTCTTGTAGTAGAAGCCGGGCGGCATCAGTTTGCCGCCGACCTTGCCGAAGATCCCCATGAGGTCGTTCTGCACGTTCGGCCAGCCGTTGGTGGCGGTCGCCACCAGGCCGCTGTACAGGGCCTGCTGGGTGGCGCGCACGTTGGGCACCTGGGTGGATTCGCGCGAGCCGATCTGCAGGATGGCGTTGGGCTCTTCGGCGCCGGCGGCGACGATGCCGCGCGGGCGCGAGTACTTGAAGCTGCGGCCGAGGATGTCGACGCCGTTGGCCAGCAGCGCGGCGGCCAGGGTGTCACCGGCGAAACCCTGGTAGCTCTGGCCGTTGAAGCTGAAGGTGAGCGGCTTGTTGCGGTCGATGCGACCGCCACGGGACAGGCGATTGATCTGGCTCATTAGGCCTTCTCCACGGCGGGCTGTACGGCGGATTTCTTCTCGGATTCGGCGGTGATGCTCGGTTTTTCGCCGATCTTGTAGGTTTCCAGGATTTCGTAGGTCACGGTGTGGCGGGTGACGTTGAAGTACTGGCGGCAGCCGGCGGCGTGCACCCACAGCTCGTGGTGGATGCCGCGCGGGTTATCGCGGAAGAACATGTACTCGCCCCACTCGGCGTCGGTGCAGGCGGACGGGTCGAGGGGGCGCGGGATGTGCGCCTGGCCCTTGGCGTGGAATTCCTCTTCGGAACGCAGCTCGCCGCAATGGGGGCAGAAGATATTCAGCATGATGTGTGCCCTCTTAGTGCGCGACGGCAGCAGCGCCGTGTTCGTCGATCAGCGCGCCGGTGTGGAAGCGTTCGATGGAGAAGGGCGCGGCCAGCGGATGCGGCTCGCCCTTGGCGAGAGTGGCGGCGAAAACGTTGCCCGAGCCGGGAGTAGCCTTGAAGCCGCCGGTGCCCCAGCCGCAGTTGAAGAACAGGTTCTTCACCGGGGTCTTGCCGATGATCGGGCAGGCGTCCGGGGTGGTGTCGACGATGCCGCCCCACTGGCGGTTCATGCGCACGCGCGAGAGCACTGGGAACATCTCGACGATGGCTTGCAGGGTGTGCTCGATCACCGGGTAGGAACCGCGCTGGCCGTAGCCGTTGTAGCCGTCGATGCCGGCGCCGATGACCAGGTCGCCCTTGTCCGACTGGCTGATGTAGCCGTGCACGGCGTTGGACATGATCACGCTGTCGATGATGGGTTTCAGCGGCTCGGAAACCAGCGCCTGCAGCGGGTGTGATTCGATCGGCAGGCGGAAGCCGGCGAGCTTGGCCATGTGCCCGGAGTTGCCGGCGGTGACCACGCCGACGCGCTTGGCGCCGATGAAGCCGCGGTTGGTTTCGACGCCGATGACCACGCCGTCCTGCTTGCGGAAGCCGATCACTTCGGTCTGCTGGATCAGGTCCACGCCCAGGGCGTCGGCGGCGCGGGCGAAGCCCCAGGCCACGGCATCGTGACGGGCCACGCCACCACGACGCTGGACGGTGGAACCCATGACCGGGTAGCGGGCGCTTTTGGTGCAGTTCAGGTAGGGAATCTCTTCGGCCACCTGCTGGGCGTTGAGCAGTTCACCGTCCACGCCGTTGAGGCGGTTGGCGCTGACGCGGCGTTCGCCGTCGCGCATGTCCTGCAGGGTGTGGCAGAGGTTGTAGACCCCACGCTGGGAGAACATGACGTTGTAGTTGAGGTCCTGGGACAGGCCCTCCCACAGCTTCATGGCGTGTTCGTAGAGCAGCGCCGACTCGTCCCACAGGTAGTTGGAGCGCACGATGGTGGTGTTGCGCGCGGTGTTGCCGCCGCCCAGCCAGCCCTTCTCGACCACCGCGACATTGGTAATGCCGTGCTCCTTGGCCAGGTAGTAGGCCGTGGCCAGGCCGTGCCCGCCGCCGCCGACGATGATTACGTCGTAGACCTGCTTGGGCGTGGGCGTGCGCCACATGCGCTGCCAGTTCTCGTGGTGGCTCAGGGAATGCTTGAACAGGCCGAAGCCGGAGTAGCGTTGCATGGGGTGCTCCTGATTGTTCTTGTCGCCGTGGCTGCTCTTTGCAGGAGCGAGCTTGCTCGCGAATGAGTTGTCGGGATCGCGAGCAAGCTCGCTCCTACAGACGGCTGAAATTTCTCAACGGTAGACCGGGAAGTCCGCACACAGGCCGGCGACCTGGGTGGCCACCTTGGCCTCCACGTCAGCGTCGCCCAGGTGGTCGAGCACGTCGCTGATCCAGCCGGCCAGCTCGCGGCACTGTTCTTCCTTCAGCCCGCGGGTGGTGACGGCCGGGGTGCCGATGCGGATGCCGGAGGTGACGAACGGGCTCTGCGGGTCGTTCGGCACGGCATTCTTGTTCACCGTGATACCGACGCGGCCGAGGGCGGCGTCGGCTTCCTTGCCGGTCAGGCCCTGCTTCACCAGGCTGATCAGCATCAGGTGGTTGTCAGTGCCGCCGGAAACCACGTCGTAGCCGCGCTCGATGAACACCTTGGCCATGGCCTGGGCGTTCCTGATCACCTGGGCCTGGTAGTCCTTGAAGCCGGGCTCCAGCGCTTCCTTGAAGCACACCGCCTTGGCGGCGATCACGTGCATCAGCGGGCCGCCCTGGGCGCCGGGGAAGACGGCCGAGTTGAGCTTCTTCTCGATCTCTTCGTTGGATTTCGCCAGGATCAGGCCGCCGCGCGGGCCGCGCAGGGTCTTGTGGGTGGTGGTGGTGACCACGTCGGCGTAGGGCAGCGGGTTCGGGTACAGGCCAGCGGCAACCAGGCCGGCGACGTGGGCCATGTCGACGAACAGCAGCGCTCCGACCTTGTCGGCGATGGCGCGGAAGCGCGGGAAGTCGAGGGTCTTGGAGTAGGCGGAGAAGCCGGCGACGATCATCTTCGGCTTGTGTTCCACGGCCAGGCGCTCGACCTCGTCGTAGTCGATCAGCCCGGTGTCGGTGTTCAGGCCATACTGCACGGCGTTGTACAGCTTGCCCGAGGACGACACCTTGGCGCCGTGGGTCAGGTGGCCGCCGTGGGCCAGGCTCATGCCCAGGATGGTGTCGCCGGCATTGATCAGCGCCAGGTACACCGCGGAGTTGGCCGAGGAGCCTGAGTGCGGCTGGACGTTGGCGTAGTCGGCGCCGAACAGCTGCTTGGCGCGATCGATGGCCAGCTGCTCGACTTTATCCACATGCTCGCAGCCACCGTAGTATCGCTTGCCCGGATAGCCTTCGGCGTACTTGTTGGTCAGCCCGCTGCCCTGAGCCTGCATGACGCGCTTGCTGGTGTAGTTCTCCGAAGCGATCAGCTCGAGGTGGTCCTCCTGGCGCGCTTCCTCGGCATCCATCGCCGCGAGCAGTTCGTCGTCATAGCCCTGGATCTGGTCTTGCTTGCTGAACATCGCTGTCTCCCTGCGGCGCGGTGGAGCGCCATGGCTGGTGCGGGGCGAACTCACCCCCTTGGAAGCGATGGTATGACTGGCCCAGTCGGACCAGATGCCTGCGCACGCCGCGGGTAGGTGCGTTTGCGACATGCCGCGATGGGCGTGAAAGCGACCGGGTGCGTGGAATTGCACGCAACGGCTGGTCAGAATGCGACATGCCCGCGCCAGGACGGCGCGGCCTGCGGAGCTCTGCCAATGAAGCGCTTCTGTCTATTGGGTTCGCTGGGCCTTGCCCTGCTGCTGCAGACGCTGTCGGCCTCGGGCATGTCGCGTCTGTTCGACGGCGACGCGCGGGTCTGGGTGCAGGGGCGGACGCTGTGCTTTGGCGGCGCGGCGTTCAAGTCGCCCGGCCTGTTCTTCAACCGCACGCTGCAGGTGGATGCGCGGCAGGTGGCGGTGTACTCCATCGAAGTCGCGCGCGAGCCCTACGAGCCGTTCTGGGCGTCGGCCAGCATCGAACCCACCCAGGGCGTGTCGCTACGCAGCGACACCTGCTTCGCCTACGGCCAGGCGATTCCCGGTTTCCGCGAGAAAACCCCCGCGCGGCCTCTGCAGCCTGGTCTGTACAACGTCACCCTCGGCGGGCACGACAGTGCCGGGGACGGCCAGCGGGCGACCTTCATGAAGACCTTCTGCCTGGAAGCGCGCGGCGCCGGAGTGGCGGTGATCGATGCCGGCTACGACGACAGGCAGGGGCGCTGGGTCTGCAAACCTTCGCAATGAAGCTACCGATAGGAACCATCCGGCCAAGGGACTAAACTGCGCCTCTTCGAAATGCGAGGACGCCATGAACCGTTCCCTGACTCTGCTTTCCGCCCTGCTGCTCACCGCGACGCTGCAGGGCTGTGGTGACGACAGCAAACCCGCCAAGGCCGAAGCGCCCGAAGCCGCCAGCGCTGCCGCCGAGGCCACTCCGGCCGGCGACAGCTGCACCGGCCATGTGCTGGAGAAGGCGCTGCCGCCGACCAAGGCCGTCTACGGCTATCCCTACCTGTCCCGCGAGTGCGGCTACGACGACGCCACCATCGTCTACGGCAAGGCCGACGGCAGCCAGCGCCTGGTCGTGACCCTCACCGACACCGGTCTGCCGGCGCCGGGCGCCGACCAGCAGGGCGAGGCCGCCAAGCAGTACCTGGCCGCCCAGGCCAAGCTGCGCGATACCACCGCCAAGAACGTCTCGCTGCTCAACCAGGCCCGTCAGGCCGCGCTGCAGAACGGCACCGCCGCGCAGTTCGGCGGCGAGCAGTACCTGCCGGTGATCGAAAGCACCCGCATGGGCGACCCACTGGCGATCAGCGTGCCGGGCCCGGACGACAAGGCCGGCGAGTCCAGCCTGACCGGCCTGATCAAGGGCCGCTACGTGCTCAACATGATCTCGCCGGACAAGCCCAACGGCGGCACTGCCCAGTCCCTGCGCGAGCTGTTCGTGCCGATCTCCGAGCAGATGGCTCTGACCAAGCTACCCTGATCCCTCCCGCGGCCTCCCGTCAGCGGGAGGCCTGCGCCCTCCGGCGGCGGGCGACTATCCGTTGCTACGCTGCTGCCTGACGCACAACGTTTTCCGAGGCCGCACCATGACCGACAACACCCAACAGTTCGCCAGCGACAACTATTCCGGTATCTGCCCCGAGGCCTGGACGGCCATGGCCGAGGCCAACCGCGGCCACGAGCGCGCTTACGGCGACGATCAGTGGACCGCCCGCGCCTCCGACTACTTCCGCGAGCTGTTCGAGACCGACTGCGAAGTCTTCTTCGCCTTCAACGGCACCGCAGCCAACTCCCTGGCCCTGGCGGCGCTGTGCCAGAGCTACCACAGCGTGATCTGCGCCGAGACCGCCCACGTCGAGACCGACGAGTGTGGCGCGCCGGAGTTCTTCTCCAACGGCTCCAAGCTGCTGCTGGCGCGCACCGATGCCCAGGGCAAGCTGACCCCCGAGGCGATCCGCGAGATCGCCCTCAAGCGCCAGGACATCCACTACCCGAAGGCCCGCGTGGTCACCATCACCCAGGCCACCGAGGTCGGTACCGTCTACCGTCCGGACGAGTTGCAGGCGCTCAGTGCCACCTGCCGCGAACTGGGCCTGCACCTGCACATGGACGGCGCGCGCTTCTCCAACGCCTGCGCCTTCCTGGGTGCGAGCCCGGCCGAGCTGACCTGGAAGGCAGGCGTCGAAGTGCTCTGCTTCGGCGGCACCAAGAACGGCATGGCGGTGGGCGAGGCCATCCTGTTCTTCAACCGTGAACTGGCCGAAGGCTTCGACTACCGCTGCAAGCAGGCCGGCCAACTCGCCTCGAAGATGCGCTTCCTCGCCGCGCCCTGGGTCGGCGTGTTGCAGGACGATGCCTGGATGCATTACGCCAGCCACGCCAACCGCTGTGCACAACTGCTGGCCGAGCGCGTCGCCGACGTGCCGGGCGTTCAGCTGATGTTCCCGGTGGAGGCCAACGGCGTGTTCCTGCAGATGTCCGAGCCCGCGCTGGAAGCCCTGCGCCAGCTGGGCTGGCGCTTCTACACCTTCATTGGTGCCGGCGGCGCGCGCTTCATGTGCTCGTGGGACACCGAGATCGCCCGCGTCGAGGAACTGGCGGCCGACATTCGGCGGGTGATGGGCGCGTAAGTTGTCCCCAGGGGCTGGGGACGGTTGCTCGTGCAACCTGTCCCCAACCTGTGGATGAATGCTTGCAGGCCATGGGCGGCGTGGCTTGCAGGTTGCTGATCAAAACTTGATCACAGTGGCCCTGGTGTAGGAGCGAGCTTGCTCGCGAACATCCGTCCCTTCGCTTCACACCTTGGGGGCAGGCGGAATTCGGTTCGCGAGCAAGCTCGCTCCTACAGGCTCAGCACCGCTAGATGCGCACCGCCGTCCCGCTGACGCTGACCATCAGCATGCTGCCGTTCTGGCCCACCACTTCGTAATCCAGGTCGATGCCGACCACGGCGTTGGCGCCCAGCTCCTCGGCGCGCTCCTGTAATTCCTCGAAGGCAATCTCCCGCGCCCTGCCCAGTTCCTTCTCGTACGCACCGGAACGCCCGCCAATGATGTCGCGCAGGCCGGCGAACAGGTCGCGGAACACGTTCGCGCCGAGGATTGCCTCGCCGACCACGATGCCGCGGTATTCCTGGATGGTCTTGCCCTCGATGGTGGGCGTAGTGGTCAGGATCATGGGACTGGCTCCTCTGCTGGGGAAATCCAGCATAGCCCCGCACCCCGCTGAAGGCCGCGCCGGCTGTGTTTCAGCGTTTGGCGAAAATCCGGGGGCAACCTTGTGATAAAGCTGTGGACAACCTGGTGGAAAATGCCTGCGGCGTGACACTGCCGTGAACTGCGCCATTTCATCGCTAATTCTCATGGAAGTCCCGCTATTCCTGGCTCTCAGGGGTGATGAAAGGGGTTGTGAAGATCTCCACAGCCGCTGTGGAGGCAAGCTTGTCCAACCTGTGGAAAAACTGTTGGGAGGTGCCTGCGAAGCTGATGGTGCGTGGCTTGCGGAAAGCTGGCTATTTTCTGATCATGCTTGCCTTTTCAATCACTTGCGAGCCTGTGTATCGATTGCGGCGATTTTTCTGTGCACGATCCTTCCACCGCTATCCCCGGTTTATGTTGACCCTCCTGTGCGCCTCCTGTGGAAAACATCGCCAACCGCATGTCCTGCGAGGCTTCCAGGGGGTTGTTCAAAGAGTGATCAGCGCAGCAGGCAAGCGACTGATCCACTGCTACTTTTCCCCAGCCGCGCGGGCTGCACGAAACTTTCCACAATGCCTGTGGGGCGAATCCCGCAGAAGGTGTGGACAACCTGTACCCAGATCGCTGGAGGCCACGTGGGGCGCGCCCCAGTCGTTGCAGTACGTTTTTTGATCAAATGGCGAAAGTCGCGCCATGACTGGCTTTCAGCGGATTCTGTGCTGGGTTTTCCACATCGGCTGTGCAGCGTTCTGCCAGGAACTTGTGGGTGGGTTGTGGATGGATCGCTGCATGCCGCAGTACCACTGGCTCGCGCGTGGCTGATCAATATTTGTCCAGAGGCACAGGGGCTGCTGCCTATACTTCAATCACCCTGGGGGCGGGAGATTCAGCATGTCCAGTTACTCGGTGGAACAGATCCGCACTGTGGCCCTGGTCGGCCACGGCGACAGCGGCAAGACCCTGCTTGCCGAAGCGCTGCTGCAACACAGCGGCGCCATCCCCAGCATGGGCTCGCTGGAGCGCGGCGACACGCTGTGCGACTCCGACCCCATGGAGCGCGAGTACCACCATTCTCTGGCGGCCGCCCTGGTGCACTTCGAGCACGAAGGCGCGCACATCCGCTTGATCGATACGCCCGGTTATCCCGACTTCATCGGCCACGCGTTACCGGCCCTGGCGGCGGTGGAAACCGCGCTGGTGGTGATCAACGCGCAGAACGGCATCGAGCTGAGCACCCGCCGCATGATGGACTGGGCGGGTGAGCGCGGGCTGTGCCGGATGCTGGTGGTGAACAAGATCGACGCCGAGCGCATCGATCTGCCGGGCCTTCTGGCGGGTTTGCGCGAGTCGTTCGGCAAGGAGGTATTACCCATCAACCTGCCGGCCGAAGGCGGTGCCCGGGTTGTGGATTGTTTCTTCAATCCCGACGGCGAGGCGGATTTCTCTTCGGTGGCCGAAGCGCACCAGGCGCTGGTGGACCAGGTGGTGGAGGTCGACGAGGCGCTGATGGCGCACTACCTGGAGGAGGGCGAGGTGGCGCCCGAGGCGCTGCACGAATCCTTCGAGCGCGCGTTGCGCGAAGGCCACCTGATCCCCCTGTGTTTCGTCTCCGCCCGCACTGGCGCCGGTGTTCCGGAGCTGGCGGATATCCTCGCGCGCCTCGCGCCCAATCCCACCGAGGGCAACCCACCGCTGTTCCTGCGCAGCGACAGCAAGGGCGCGGAGCATCCGGTGACCTGTCAGCCGGATCCCAAGGCCCATGTGCTGGCCCATGTGTTCAAGGTGGTGATCGACCCCTTCGTTGGCCGCCTGGCCGTATTCCGCGTGCACCAGGGCACGATCCGTCGGGAAATGCAGCTGTTCGCCGGCGATGGACGCAAGCCGTTCAAGGTCGGCCATCTGTTGCGCCTGCAGGGAAAGAAGCACGAAGAGGCGCCGTGGCTGATCCCCGGTGACTTCGGCGCGCTGAGCAAGGTCGACGAACTGGAGTACGGCGTGGTGCTGCACGACTCCCACGACGAGGACCGCATCCACCTCAAGCCCCTGGATTTCCCCACACCCATGCAGGGCCTGGCCATCGAGGCGAGCCGCCGCGGCGACGAACAGCGCCTGGCGGAAATCCTCCAGCGCCTGCAAGCCGAAGACCCCTGCGTGCGCCTGGATTACAACGCCTCCACCCAGGAAACCGTGCTGCGCGGCATGGGCGAGCTGCACCTGCGCTATCTGCTCGAGCGCATGGCCGGGCAGTACAAGCTGGAAGTGCAGACCCGCGCGCCCAGCGTGCCTTACCGCGAAACGGCGACCCGCAGCGCCGAAGGCCACAGCCGGCACAAGAAGCAGACTGGCGGGGCGGGGCAGTTCGGCGAGGTCTACCTGCGCATTGAGCCAATGCCGCGCGGCGAAGGCTTCGCCTTCGTCGACGCGATCAAGGGCGGGGTGATTCCCGGCAACTTCATTCCCTCGGTGGAGAAGGGCGTGCGCTCGGCGCTGGCGGCCGGGCCGCTGGCTGGTTTCCCGGTGGAGGACGTGAAGGTCACGGTGTTCGACGGCAAGAGCCACTCGGTGGATTCCAAGGACATCGCCTTCCAGGCCGCCGGGCGCAAGGCCATGCTCGATGCGCTGCGCAATGCCGGCGGCATCGTGCTGGAGCCGGTGATGCAGATCGAGGTGACCACGCCGGATACCCACCTGGGCGACATCACCGCCGACCTCACCGGCCGCCGGGGCCAGGTGCTGGGCACCGAGTCGCTGTCGGCGAGCGTCGCGCTGGTGCGCGGGCAGGTGCCGCTGGCGGAGCTGGACGGCTACGCCAACCGGTTGAAATCCATCACCGCCGGCCAGGGGCTCTACAGCCTTTCTTCCAGCCATTACAGCGCCGTCCCACAGGACGTGCAGCAACGCCTGTCGAGTGGCTACAAGGCGGTCCCGGAAGAAGACTGAGCGAATGTGGATATTCGTCGCAGCCGCTGCCCGAAAAGGCCTGTGGTTGGGCCTTGGCGCGCGCCTGTCCGGCGTGTCTGCTGGAAAGGCGGAAGCCACGTGGCATGCGGGTTGCAGACGGGATCGATGCGGCCAGTCGAGTCGGCCAGAGGTGTCTCCGAGCTTACCTCGGGATACCTCCAGCCTGTGGATAACTCAGTGGGTAACATGTGTGGCAGGTGGGGGCAGGCTGTGATCAGTATTCGATCACCACGTCGCCCTTGGGCACGCTGCAGCAAGACAGGATGTAGCCCTCGGCGACGTCTTCGTCGGTGATTCCGCCGTTATGTTCCATCTCCACCTCGCCGGAGCGCTTCATCACCTTGCAGGTGCCGCAGATGCCCATGCCGCAGGCCTTGGGAATGTGCAGGCCGAGTTGCGCGGCGGCGGCGTGGACGGTCTCGCCCGGCGCCACGCGGATGCTCTTGCCGGTTTCGCAGAATTCCACCAGGTTCTGCTCGGCCAGGGGCACGGCCGGCGCCTCGGCGGCTTCGGCGGCCAGTTCCTTCACGTCGGCGCGGACTTCCGGCGGGGTCGGGCCGAAGGCCTCCTCATGGTAGCGCGACATGTCGTAGCCCTCGGCATCGAGCAGGCGCTTGACCGCGTGCATGTACGGCGTCGGGCCGCAGCAGAAGACTTCGCGCTCGAGGAAGTCCGGCGCCATCAGCTGCAGCATCGCCTTGTTCAGGAAGCCCCTGTAGCCGGCCCAGGACTCGCCCATCTCGTACTTCTCGCAGACCAGGTACAGCTTGAAGTTGTTGATCCGCGAGTTCATGTGCTCCAGCTCGCGGTGGTAGATGATGTCCTTGGGCGTGCGCGCGCTGTGTACGAAGACCATGTCGACGTTGCCGTTGGTGTCGAAGAACCAGCGCGACATGGACATCACCGGGGTGATGCCGACGCCGCCGGAGAGGAACAGCACCTTCTCGGCCGGGAAGTCGATGGCGTTGAAGTTGCCCACCGGCCCGTGCACCGGGATCTGGTCGCCTTCCTTGAGGTTGTCATGCAGCCAGTTCGAGACCTTGCCGCCGGGCACGCGCTTGATGGTGATGGAGAAGCTGTAGGGCACCGAGGGCGAGCTGGAGATGGTGTAGGAGCGCATGATCGGCTGGCCGTCGATCTCCAGCTCCAAGGTGACGAACTGCCCCGGTTTGAAGAAGAACATGATCGGCGCGTCGGCCATGAAGCAGAAGGTGCGCACATCCCAGGTTTCCTGGATGGCCTTCACGCAGCGCACCAGGTGGCGCCCGTTGGCCCAGGTCTGGGTGTTCACCGGATTGAGGAAGTTGTTCGTCGACATGCTGTCTCTCCGCGCACGCGGGCCGTGCTGGGCCTGATGGGGCAGCGCCGGGGCCCGCTTGCCTACGTTGTCTGAGCGTAGAAAGCACGGGGCCTGTCGGCATGCCTGATGGAGCGGATTGTGTGCACGAGGATGGCCGCTGCATTTACCTGCCAGCGACATTTGCATGCTTATCGCGACCTGCCGCCTGGCGCGTGCCCTTGCGCGTCGGGAAATGATCTGGCCGTGTCGCCCATGGATAAGGGTAATTCGGGGTTGCGGCCCCACACTCAGCTCCATGCCGAGCAACCCCCAAGGTTGAGCGAGACGGCGGGAAACGGCGCACTCGGCGCGCCTGGCACTCGCCGCACATGCCCTGCGTGGCAAACCGTATCAGCCACTTATTTCCGCCTGCAGCCCGACCGGGCTGCGGCATGAGGACTAGCAATGGACGTCACCACTACCCTGAGTCTGGGCGACCCGCTGGAACCGGCCCGCAAGGCCACCGCGGAGATGCTGCGCAGCCGCGACCACAGCTTCTCGCTGCCGCAGCCCTTCTACAACGACGAGCGCCTGTTCCAGCTGGACATGCAGGAGATCTTCCACAAGGAGTGGCTGATCGCCGGCATGACCTGCGAGATCCCCGCCAAGGGCAACTTCCTTACTCTGCAGATCGGCGACAACCCGGTGATCGTCCTGCGAGGCGCCGAGGGCAAGATCCACGCCTTTCACAACGTCTGCCGCCACCGCGGCTCGCGCCTGTGCGTCAGCGACAAGGGCAAGGTCGCCAAGCTGGTCTGCCCCTACCACCAGTGGACCTACGAGCTGGACGGCCGCCTGCTGTTCGCCGGCACCGAGATGGGCGCCGACTTCGACATGAAGAACTACAGCCTCAAGCCGGTGAACGTGAAGACCGCCGGCGGCTACATCTTCATCTCGCTGTCGGAGAACCCGCCGGCCATCGATGACTTCCTGCGTACGCTTGAGCACTACATGGAGCCGTACGACATGGAGAACACCAAGGTCGCGGTGCAGACCACGCTGATGGAAAAGGCCAACTGGAAGCTGGTGCTGGAGAACAACCGTGAGTGTTACCACTGCAACGGTTCGCACCCTGAGCTGCTGAACACCCTGCTGGAGTGGGACGACGTCACCGACCCGCGCGCCAGCCAGGCGTTCAAGGACCAGGTCGCCGCCTGCACCACGGCCTGGGAAGCCGAGAAGATTCCCTATGCCCACGAAAGCTTCGGTCTGCGCAACCGCATCGTGCGCATGCCGCTGCTGCAGGGCACCGTGTCGATGACCATGGACGGCAAGCAGGGCAGCAAGAAGCTCATGGGCCGCATCCAGAATCCGGACCTGGGCTCGATGCGCATCCTGCATCTGCCGCACTCGTGGAACCACTGCATGGGCGACCACATGATCGTCTTCACCGTGTGGCCGATCAGCGCGCAGGAAACCATGGTCACCACCAAGTGGCTGGTGCACAAGGATGCGGTGGAAGGCGTCGACTACGACGTCGCTCGCCTGCGCGAAGTCTGGGACGCCACCAATGACCAGGACCGTCGCCTGGCCGAAGAGAACCAGCGCGGCATCAACTCCACCGCCTACCAGCCGGGGCCCTACTCCAAGACCTACGAGTTCGGCGTGATCAATTTCCTCGACTGGTACAGCGAGCGCCTGCTGAACAACCTGGGCGAGCAGTCCGCTCACGCCCGCCTGGTCGCCGAGAAGTAAGCCCCAGCCAGCTAGCGCCCCCGTCTTTCGGGGGCGTTGTCGTTAAGGAGGAAGCTACGTGGACGCCCTGCTCTTCTACAGCAGCTCCGCTTTCGTCACCGGTTTGGTGGCGTGGAACCTCTTTGTCTGCTGGCGCAAGCGTTGACGCCTGTCGCGTGACTTGCCCCTTGTAGGAGCGAGCTTGCTCGCGAACCTCTCCCCGGCGGGCTCCTTGCCGCCGCCGATTCACCCTCTTGCGCCGTGCCTGCAATGAAGAGCGTTCGCTAGCAAGCTCGCTCCTTCATCCCCTGCGCACCCCTAATTCGCGGCCACCATCCCCCCGCCTTCCCCATCGCGACGCAAACGCTGTCGCCCATGTCGTCGCCTTGACGCTTTCGGTTCGACCCTGGTCGCTTTCGAACCGGGTCTTCTCGGGGTGCAGGGATATCCTGCCTGCAAAGCGTCGGCACAAGTCCCGCCGCACCAGCCTTGCCTGAATAGAGAGACGCCAAGATGAGCCCAGCCGAACTTCACGCCGACAGCATCGTCATCGATGGCCTGATCATCGCCAAGTGGAACCGCGAGCTGTTCGAGGACATGCGCAAGGGCGGCCTGACCGCCGCCAACTGCACCGTGTCGGTGTGGGAAGGATTCCAGGCGACGGTGAACAACATCGTCTCCAGCAGCAAGCTGATCCGCGACAACAGCGACCTGGTGCTGCAGGTGCGCACCACCGCCGACATCCGCAAGGCCAAGGAGCAGGGCAAGACCGGCATCCTCTTCGGCTTCCAGAACGCCCATGCGTTCGAGGACCAGCTGGGCTACGTCGAGGTGTTCAAGCAGCTGGGCGTGGGCATCGTGCAGATGTGCTACAACACCCAGAACCTGGTCGGCACCGGCTGCTACGAGCGCGACGGCGGCCTCTCCGGCTTCGGCCGCGAGATCGTCGCGGAGATGAACCGCGTCGGCATCATGTGCGACCTGTCCCACGTCGGCTCCAAGACTTCCGAGGAAGTCATCCTCGAATCGAAGAAGCCCGTCACCTATTCGCACTGCCTGCCGTCCGGCCTCAAAGAACACCCGCGCAACAAGTCCGACGCGGAGCTGAAGTTCATCGCCGACCACGGCGGCTTCGTTGGCGTGACCATGTTCGCGCCCTTCCTCGCCAAGGGCATCGACTCGACCATCGACGACTACGCCGAAGCCATCGAGTACGTGATGAACATCGTCGGCGAGGACGCCATCGGCATCGGCACCGACTTCACCCAGGGCCACGGCCAGGACTTCTTCGAGTGGCTGACCCACGACAAGGGTTACGCCCGCCGCCTCACCAACTTCGGGAAGATCGTCAACCCGCTGGGCATCCGCACCGTGGGCGAATTCCCCAACCTCACCGAGACCCTGCTCAAGCGCGGCATGCCCGAGCGCGTGGTGCGCAAGGTCATGGGCGAGAACTGGGTGCGCATCCTCGGCGAAGTCTGGGGCGAGTAAGCCGCTTTTCCCCTCTCCCGCCGGGAGAGGGCTGGGGTGAGGGCCAGCCGCGCTCACCCGTAGAACCCCTCACCCCAACCCTCTCCCCCAGGGAGAGGGAGCCAAAAGAATTGGAGCGAAACCCCATGGCCAAACACGCCCCCGAACTGCCCATCGAAGTCGACAGCGAAACCGGCGTCTGGACCTCCGACGCCCTGCCGATGCTCTACGTACCGCGGCACTTCTTCGTCAACAACCACATGGGCATCGAGGAAGAGCTGGGCGCCGAGCGCTACGCCGAAATCCTCTACAAGGCCGGCTACAAGTCCGCCTGGCACTGGTGCGAGAAAGAAGCCGAGTGCCACGGCCTGGTCGGCGTGGAAGTCTTCGAACACTACATGAAGCGTCTGTCCCAGCGCGGCTGGGGGCTGTTCCAGATCGAGCAGATCGACCTCGACGCGGGCACCGCCCAGGTCCGCCTGAAGCATTCGGCCTTCGTCTACGTCTACGGCAAGGTCAATCGCAAGGTCGACTACATGTTCACCGGCTGGTTCGCCGGCGCCATGGACCAGATTCTCCAGGCACGCGGCAGCGCGTTGCGCACCGTGGCCGAGCAGGTCTACAGCGGCGCCGAGGAAGGCCACGACGACGGCCTGTTCGTCGTCAAACCCCTTTAAACGCCCCTTAACCCCATTGAGATTGAAAACGTAGCGAGCGAAGGGTAGGCGAGGCGGAGGCTGAATCGAAAAGCGGAGTTTACGAGTAGTAAATGAGCATTTTCGATTCAGCCTCCAACGCTGCATAACCGAGCGCAGTAGTTTTCAGAGGATGCCGCAATGGCTTTCGAGTCTATGTTCCAGCCGATTCAGATCGGCAAGCTGACCATCCGCAACCGCGTGCTCTCCACCGCCCACGCCGAGGTCTACGCCACCGACGGCGGCATGACCACCGAGCGCTACGTGAAGTATTACGAGGAGAAGGCCAAGGGCGGCATCGGCCTGGCCATCTGCGGCGGTTCCTCCGTGGTCGCCATCGACAGCCCGCAGGAATGGTGGAGCTCGGTGAACCTCTCCACCGACCGCATCATCCCGCACTTCCAGAACCTGGCCGACGCCATGCACAAGCATGGGGCCAAGATCATGATCCAGATTACCCACATGGGCCGCCGCTCGCGCTGGGACGGCTTCAACTGGCCGACCCTGATGTCGCCCTCGGGTATCCGCGAACCGGTGCACCGCGCCACCTGCAAGACCATCGAGCCGGAAGAGATCTGGCGGGTGATCGGCAACTACGCCCAGGCGGCACGCCGGGCGAAGGAAGGCGGCCTGGACGGCGTCGAGCTGTCCGCCGTGCACCAGCACATGATCGACCAGTTCTGGAGCCCGCGCGTCAACAAGCGGACCGACGAGTGGGGTGGCACCTTCGAGGGCCGCATGAAGTTCGGCCTGGAAGTGCTCAAGGCCGTGCGCAAGGAAGTCGGCGACGACTTCTGCGTCGGCATGCGCATCTGCGGTGACGAGTTCCACCCGGACGGCCTCACCCATGACGATATGAAGCAGATCGCCAAGTACTACAGCGACACCGGCATGATCGACTTCATCGGCGTGGTCGGCTCGGGCTGCGACACCCACAACACCCTGGCCAACGTCATCCCGAACATGACCTACCCGCCGGAGCCCTTCCTGCACCTGGCCGCCGGCATCAAGGAAGTGGTCAACGTACCGGTGCTGCACGCGCAGAACATCAAGGACCCGAACCAGGCCACGCGCATCCTCGAAGGCGGCTACGTGGACATGGTCGGCATGACCCGCGCGCACATCGCCGATCCGCACCTGATCGCCAAGATCAAGATGGGCCAGGTCGACCAGATCAAGCAGTGCGTCGGCGCCAACTACTGCATCGACCGCCAGTACCAGGGCCTGGACGTGCTGTGCATCCAGAACGCCGCCACCTCCCGTGAGTACATGGGCGTGCCGCACATCATCGAGAAGACCACCGGCGTGAAGCGCAAGGTCGTGATCGTCGGTGGCGGCCCGGCCGGCATGGAAGCGGCGCGCGTCGCCGCCGAGCGTGGCCACGACGTGACCCTGTTGGAGAAGAAGGACCAGCTCGGCGGGCAGATAACCACCGCTTCGAAAGCCCCGCAGCGCGACCAGATCGCCGGCATCACCCGCTGGTACCAGCTGGAGCTGGCGCGGCTGAACGTCGACCTGCGCCTGGGCACCGGCGCGGACGCCGACACCATCCTGGACCTGCGTCCCGACGTGGTGGTGCTGGCCAACGGCGGCCATCCGTTCCTCGAGCAGAACGAACACTGGGGCGCCGCCGACGGGCTGGTGGTCAGCAGCTGGGACGTGCTCGATGGCAAGGTAGCGCCGGGCAAGAACGTGCTGGTCTACGACACCATCTGCGAATTCAGCGGCATGTCGGTGGCGGACTTCCTCGCCGACAAGGGCGCCCAGGTCGAGATCGTCACCGACGACATCAAGCCGGGCGTGGCCATCGGCGGCACCACCTTCCCGACCTACTACCGCAGCATGTACCCCAAGGAAGTGATCATGACCGGCGACCTGATGCTGGAGAAGGTCTACCGCGAGGGCGACAAGCTGGTGGCGGTGCTGGAGAACGAATACACCGGCGCGAAGGAAGAGCGGGTGGTCGACCAGATCGTCGTGGAGAACGGCGTGCGCCCGGACGAAAGCCTCTACTACGCGCTCAAGCAGGGTTCGCGCAACAAGGGCCAGATCGACGTCGAGGCGCTGTTCGCGATCAAGCCGCAGCCGTGTCTCAGCGAGCCAGGCGACGGGTATCTGCTGTTCCGCATCGGCGACTGCGTGGCCCAGCGCAACACCCACGCCGCGATCTATGACGCGCTGCGTCTGTGCAAGGACTTCTAAGACACACCTCGTGATGTCCGGTAGGCACGGATAGCCCCCTCTCCCGTCAGGGAGAGGGTTGGGGAGAGGGTGGTGGGCCAAGTGACCGAGCCGACCGGAAATACCCTCTCCCCCCGCCCTCTCCCGCAAGCGGGGAGAGGGGGCTTGTCGAGTGCCCCCTGAGGTCCCGTAGGGAGACCAGAAATGCTCAACATCATCCTCCCCATCCTGCTCTTCAGCGCCCTCGGCCTCGCCGTGCTGGGCGCCGTGAAGCGCTTTTCGATGTGGCGCCGTGGCCGACCCGCCCAGGTCGACTGGATCGGCGGCCTGCTGAAGATGCCACGCCGCTACCTGGTGGACCTGCACCACGTGGTCGAGCGTGACAAGTACATGTCCAAGACCCACGTGGCCACCGCTGGCGGGTTCGTCGCCGCCGCGCTGCTGGCCATCCTGGTGCATGGTTTCGGCCTGCACAGCCGTATCCTCGGCTTCGCTCTGCTGGCTGCCACCGCGCTGATGTTCTGCGGCGCGCTGTTCGTCGCCAAGCGCCGCCTCGACCCGCCGTCGCGCCTGTCGAAAGGCCCGTGGATGCGCCTGCCGAAGAGCCTGCTGATGTTCTCGGCGAGCTTCTTCATCGCCACCCTGCCGGTGGCGGGCATCCTGCCGGAAGGCTTCGGCGGCTGGCTCCTGGCTGCCGTCCTCGCCGTTGGCGTGGCCTGGGGCGTGTCCGAGCTGTTCTTCGGCATGACCTGGGGCGGCCCGATGAAGCACGCCTTCGCCGGCGCCCTGCACCTGGCCTGGCACCGCCGCGCCGAGCGCTTCGGTGGCGGTCGCTCCACCGGCCTCAAGCCGCTGGACCTGGCCGACCCCATGGCGCCGCTGGGCGTGGAGAAACCCACCGACTTCACCTGGAACCAGCTGCTCGGCTTCGACGCCTGCGTGCAGTGCGGCAAGTGCGAGGCCATGTGCCCGGCCTTCGCCGCTGGCCAGCCGCTGAACCCGAAGAAACTCATCCAGGACATGGTCATCGGCCTGGCCGGCGGCAATGACGCGAACTTCGCCGGCTCCCCGTATCCGGGCAAACCGCTGGGCGAACACAGCGGTGGCCCGCACCACCCGATCGTCGCGCTCGATGGCAAGGCCCTGGTGGACGCCGAGACCCTGTGGTCCTGCACCACCTGCCGCGCCTGCGTCGAGGAGTGCCCGATGATGATCGAGCACGTCGACGCCATCGTCGACATGCGCCGCCACCTCACCCTGGAAAAGGGCGCGACCCCGAACAAGGGCGCCGAGGTGCTGGAAAATCTCATCGCCACCGACAACCCCGGCGGCTTCGCCCCCGGCGGCCGACTGAACTGGGCGGCGGACCTGAATCTGCCGCTGCTGGCCGACAAGCAGCAGGCCGACGTGCTGTTCTGGGTCGGCGACGGCGCCTTCGACATGCGCAACCAACGCACCCTGCGCGCCTTCGTGAAGATCCTCAAGGCCGCCCATGTCGACTTCGCCGTGCTCGGCCTGGAAGAACGCGACAGCGGTGATGTGGCCCGTCGCCTGGGCGACGAGGCGACCTTCCAGACCCTGGCCAAGCGCAACATCGCCACCCTGGCCAAGTACCGCTTCAAGCGCATCGTCAGCTGCGACCCGCACAGCTTCCACGTGCTGAAGAACGAGTACGGCGCCCTCGGCGGCAACTACCAGGTACTGCACCACACCACCTTCATCGACGAGCTGGTGCAGAAGGGCTCGCTGAACCTCGGCCAGAGCAAGGCCGACAGCGTGACCTACCACGACCCCTGCTACCTCGGCCGCTACAACGGCGAGTACGAAGCGCCGCGCAATGTGCTCAAGGCGATCGGCATCGAGGTGAAGGAAATGGAACGCTCCGGCTTCCGCTCGCGCTGCTGCGGCGGTGGCGGCGGTGCGCCGATCACCGACATCCCCGGCAAGCAGCGGATTCCCGACATGCGCATGGCCGACATCAAGGAGACCGGTGCCGAGCTGGTGGCCGTGGGCTGCCCGCAGTGCACCGCGATGCTCGAAGGCGTGGTCGCCCCGCGTCCGGAGATCAAGGACATCGCCGAACTGGTCGCCGAGGTCCTCATCGAGGCCACCGAGGTGCCGGCAAAAAAGCCCTCGCTGGCGCGCCGTGAAGAAACGGCGGAGGTGCACTGATGAACGCGCCGGATGCCTTCGTAGGGCGCATAAAGCCAACGGCTTTATCCGCCGTCTCGACGTCATCGGCGGATAACGCTGCGCGTTATTCGCCCTACACCTGCCTGGAGCATCGAGCATGAGCGACATCATCCGCCGCGATCCGCGCGCCGAGTGGATCGCCCGCAACCGCCTGCATCCGCTGCACGCGGCCATGCAGTCCGCCCAGGGCGGCGAAAGCCGCTGGATGGGCCCCAATGGCGTGATCCGCAAGAATCCGCATGCGGTCGGCTTCATCGGCCCCAACGGGGTCAAGCGCATCGACCGTTCCGGTGGCCAGCAGGGCACCGGTGGCAAGCGCAGCAGCGCGCCGGAAGTGGTGCAACTGCCGCTGGTGACGATCGAGAAACCGGCCTTCCTGATCGTCGTGGTGCCGGACATGGTCGGCGGCCGCCTTTCCAGTCATGACCGCGACCTGCTGGGCCTGGCCCGCAAGCTCGCAGGAAATGACGGCGCGGTGCTGGCCGTGATCTTCGGCGAACACAAGGAACCCGCCTTCGATACCGCTGGCGTTGACCGCCTGCTGCAGATCGCGGGCAACGAGTATGACGGCTACGCCCCTGAACAACGGGTGCTGGCGCTGCGCTCGGTCAACAGTCAGTTTGCCCCGCGCCACTGGCTGCTGCCCGACAGCCGCAGCGGTGGCGGCGAATTGGGCCGCCGGTTGGCCGCGAGCCTCGGCGAACGCCCGGCGACCCGCGTCTGGCAGGCCGAAGGCGAGCGCTGCGTCGGCCGTGCTGGCGCCGGCCAGCAGGACCTGCATCGCGATCTGCCGCGCCTGATCCTGGCTGCCGCCGAGTGCGCCGAGCCAGTCAGCGAGACCCGCCATGAAGCCCGTGCTGTCGAGCTGGAAAGCAACGTCGCGCGCAATCTTCCGCGCATCGAAGACCTCGGTCCGGTGGCCGTCGACCCGGCGCAGATTCCCATGGCTGAGGCGGAGTTCATCCTCTCCGGCGGCAACGGAGTGAAGGACTGGGACCTGTTCCACCGCGCCGCCGTCGCGCTCGGCGCCACCGAAGGCGCATCGCGCGTGGCGGTAGACGACGGCCACATGCCTCGCGCCCGCCAGGTTGGCGCGACTGGTACCTGGGTCACCGCGCGGGTCTATCTCGCCGTAGGC
The DNA here is from genome assembly GCF_044746165.1 of Pseudomonas sp. NPDC086581. NCBI lineage: Bacteria > Pseudomonadati > Pseudomonadota > Gammaproteobacteria > Pseudomonadales > Pseudomonadaceae > Pseudomonas > Pseudomonas sp. NPDC086581. The sequence goes on from NZ_JBIVBR010000020.1 coordinate 28,087, forward strand.
ATCTCCGGGGCGATCCAGCACCTGCAGGGCATCGGCTCCTGCGACAAGGTGGTGGCGATCAACATGGACCCGGGCTGCGACATGATCAAACGCGCCGACCTGTCGGTGATCGGCGACTCCACGGCGATCCTCAAGGCACTGATGGCTCTGGCCGAAGCCCACCGCAATGGAGCGGCGCGCGATGCGGCTTGATGCATCCGGCTTCTTCGTAGGGCGGATAAAGCCGCAGGCTTTATCCGCCGCCATCGTCACAACGGCGGATAACGCTGCGCGTTATTCGCCTTACGTCGAGATTGCAGCATGAATGACCTGAACATCGTCGCCCTGGTTTCCATCGGCGCCCACCCGGCTTCCGGCCGTGCGCGCCGTGCCGAGCAGGATGCCCGCGCGGTGGAGCTGGGCATGAGCCTAGCCGGCAAGCGCCTGCGCGTGGTGCATGCCGGCGATGCCGCGGAGGAAGCGCTGCGCGGCTACCTCGGTATGGGCCTCGACGAACTGGCGGTGCTGGAACAGCCAGCTGGTGCCGACGCCTTGCCGGCGCTGGCAGCCTATCTCGGCGACAGCGATGCGCAACTGGTACTCACCGGCACCCAGGCGGAAACCGGTGAAGGCTCCGGCATGCTGCCGTTCCTGCTGGCCGAGCGGCTGGGCTGGCCGCTGGTGGTCGGTCTGGCGGAGGTGGAAAAGGTGGAAGGTGGCAGCGCCCAGGTGCTGCAAGCCTTGCCCCGCGGCCAGCGGCGCCGGCTGAAGGTGCGCCTGCCCTTCGTCGCCAGCGTCGACAATGCCGCGCCGGTAGCCCGGCAGAGTGCATTCGGCCCGGCACGTCGCGGCTACCTGGAAGCCCATGAAGTAGAAGTAGTGGATGACCCGCTGCTTGCCGAAGGCAATCTTCAACCGGCGCGCCCGCGTCCCAAGCGCCTGAAGGTGATCAAGGCGAAGACGGGTGCCGAGCGCATGAAGGCCGCCACCGCCAAGGCATCCGGCGGTACCGGGCAGGTGCTCAAGGACGTCACGGCTGAAGCGGGCGCCGAGGCGATCTTCAAGCTGCTGCGTGAAGAAGGCGTGATTCGTATCTGACGGCTCTTCGTAGGAGCGAGCTTGCTTGCGAACGGATTACCCGGCCGTTCCGGCGTCAAGCGGTTCGCGAGCAATAACGAGGGCGTCCCCCTCGCTCCTACCGGTTTGCTTCACCGTCGGCGTGGCAGCGAACCTTGCGGGCGATGTTCCGGTCCAAATCGCGCTGGTAGCCGGAAATCATTGAAATGACACGAGAATCATCTCGTAAGCTATTGAATTGACAGTATACGGCTTGTCAGAAGAATCCCGTTTCTGCTGGCCCCGCCGCGCCCCTTTCTTTATCCTCCGCACCCTTTGAAAGGCTTTGCGGAGGCTCCCATGCTTGATTCCACCCTCGAACAACTTGAACAGCTGGTCGCCGAACTGCTGCAGCAGAACGAAGTGCTGGTGCAGGACAACGCCGCTGTGCGTGAAGAGCTGCTCAAGGCCCGTGAGGAAAACGACAGCTTGCAGCTGTCCCTGATGGAGCAGGAAGAGAAGCACAACGCCACGGCCACCCGCCTGCAGGCGCTGATCCGCCGCGTCAGCGATAGCCGCGCCCACGCATGAGTGGCGACGGCGTCCGCGTCCTGCGCATCCTCGGACGCGAATACAGCGTCCGGGCGCCGGTCGGTGAAGAGCGCCGGCTGCAGGACGCGGCCGCGCTGTTGCAGGCGGAGATCACCGCCAGCAAGAAGAAATTCCCCTACGTCACCAGCAACGAGCTGATGGTGCTTTCCGCGCTCAATCTCTGTGCCCGCCAGCTCGGCGCGCAGGACGAGGAGTGCGACGAGGCGGACGCCGTGGAGCGTATCGCCGCCCTCAACCGGCGGATTCTCGACCACCTGCAACGGCAGGATTGATCCCGCGCGTCTCTTTTGTACATGCAGGGCATCGCGGACGACGTTCGCGGTGCGCTTTGTCGTACCCGAAACGCAGGCAAAAAAAAGGGGACACCGGGGTAAGCGGTGTCCCTTCTAAAGGAGAGTGGGCCAGGAGGCCCCTCAACCGGTGAGACGTGGTGCTTCGGACAAGTCCGCCGCGCCGGGCATAAAAGAAGGGAGTGGGGGTAACCAATCCCTGAAAGGTGAGGGAGGAATACTCCCCCTCAACCGGTGAGACGTGCCCGGCTCGCGCCGGGCGGGTGATCAGGCGCGCAGCGGAATCAGGCGCGGGGCGATCATGTTTTCTGGCAGCAGGATGTCGGCCAGGGTGGCTTCGTCCAGCAGCTGTTCCTCGCGAACCAGTTCCAGTACGCCGCGGCCGGTTTCCAGCGCGATCTTGGCGATGCGGGTGGAGTTCTCGTAGCCGATGTACGGGTTCAGCGCGGTGACCAGGCCGATGCTGTGCTCCACCAGTTGGTGGCAGCGCTCGACGTTGGCGGTGATGCCGGTGATGCAATGCTCGCGCAGCATGTCCATGGCGCGCTGGAGCAGGCGGATCGAGTCGAAGATCTTGTAGGCGATCAGCGGCTCCATCACGTTCAGCTGCAGCTGGCCGCCTTCGGCCGCGATGGTCAGCGCCAGGTCGTTGCCCATGATTTCGAAGGCGCACATGTTCACCGCCTCCGGGATCACCGGGTTGACCTTGCCCGGCATGATCGAGCTGCCCGGCTGGCGCGGCGGCAGGTTGATCTCGTTGATGCCGGTGCGCGGGCCGCTGGACAGCAGACGCAGGTCGTTGCAGATCTTCGACAGCTTGACCGCGGTGCGCTTGAGCATGCCGGAGAACAGCACGAAGGCGCCCATGTCAGAGGTGGCTTCGATCAGGTCGGCGGCCGGGACGACCGGCTGGCCGCTGATTTCAGCCAGGCGCTCGACGGCCAGCTTCTGGTAGCCGGGGTCGGCGTTGATGCCGGTGCCGATCGCGGTGCCGCCGAGGTTCACTTCGGTCAGCAGTTCCGGCGCCAGGCGACGCAGGCGGTCGAGGTCTTCGCCCAGGGTGGTGGCGAAAGCATGGAATTCCTGGCCGAGGGTCATCGGCACCGCGTCCTGCAGCTGGGTACGGCCCATCTTCAGTACGCCGGCGAACTCGACGCCCTTGGCGGCGAAGGCCTGGATCAGGCTGTCGAGGCTGGCCAGCAGGGTGTCGTGGCCGAGCAGCAGGCCCAGGCGGATGGCGGTCGGGTACGCGTCGTTGGTCGACTGCGCCATGTTCACGTCGTTGTTCGGGTGCAGGTGCTTGTACTCACCCTTGGTGTGGCCCATGGCTTCGAGCGCGATGTTCGCGATGACTTCGTTCGCGTTCATGTTGGTCGAGGTGCCAGCGCCACCCTGGATCATGTCCACCACGAACTGGTCGTGGAAGTCGCCACGGATCAGACGGGCACAGGCTTCGCTGATGGCGGCGTGCTTGTCTGCCGGCAGGTGGCCGAGCTTGTGGTTGGCATCGGCTGCCGCCTGCTTGACCATCGCCAGGGCGACGACCAGTTTCGGGTAGTGCGAGAGCGGCACGCCCGAGAGGCGGAAGTTGTTCACAGCGCGCAGGGTCTGAATGCCGTAGTAGGCGTCAGAAGGTACTTCGAGGGTGCCGAGGAGGTCTTTCTCGATGCGGAACGATGCAACAGGGGACATGACAGGGATTGTCTCAAAGGAACACGGCCAGTGCCGCGATGCCCGGTAGACTAGGGATTTCGCCTTTCGTCGGCCAATGCTATTAAAGGCTGCCTCATGCACGAACGGCATAATGTACCCTGTGACGAATTGATGACGGCGAGCGTGCGACTGTGCTACGCGCGCCCGGCTCCTGACCAATCGATCAGCGCGTGACAGCGTTGGAGTTGACGTGAACCTCGAGACCAAATGGCTGGAAGACTTCAGCACCCTGGCCACCACCCGCAGTTTTTCCCAGGCGGCTGAAAAGCGCTTTGTCACCCAGCCCGCGTTCAGCCGGCGCATCCGTAGCCTGGAGGATGCCCTCGGCCTGACCCTGGTGAACCGCCAGCGCACGCCCATCGAGCTGACCGAGGCTGGCCAGCTGTTCCTGGTCACCGCCCGCGCGGTAGTCGAGCAGCTCGGCCAGGTGGTGCGTCACTTGCACCACCTGGAAGGCGGGCAGGGCGAGGTGCTGCAGTTCGCTGCTGCGCACTCACTGGCGCTGGGCTTCTTCCCGGCGTGGATCGCGCGCCTGCGCTCCGAGGGCCTCAACATCGCCAGCCGCCTGGTGGCCACCAACGTCGGCGAGGCGGTGCACCTGCTGCGCGAAGGTGGCTGCGACCTGATGATGGCCTTCTATGACCCGGACGCCGCGCTGCAGATGGACCCGGAAGTCTTCCCCTCGCTGCACCTGGGGCGCACCGAGATGTTGCCGGTGTGCGCGGTGAACTCTGCTGGCGTGCCGCTCTACGACCTGGATAGCGGCCAGAGCGTGCCGCTGCTGGCGTACAGCGCCGGCGCCTTCCTCGGGCGCGGCGTGAACCTGCTGCTGCGCCAGCGCAACCTGCGCTACACCACCGTCTATGAAACGGCGATGGCCGACAGCCTGAAGAGCATGGCGCTGCAGGGCATGGGTGTGGCCTGGGTGCCGCGCCTGAGCATGGAGTCGGAGCTGGCGCGCGGCGAGCTGGCGCTTTGCGGCGGCCCGCACTGGATCGTCCCGCAGGAAATCCGCCTGTACCGCTGCGCCCTGGTGCGCAAGGCGCAGATTCGCCTGCTCTGGCGCAAGCTGGAAGGCGGCCTGGGGCTGGACGAGACGCCCTGATCCGCCGCGCGGAGGCGGACGACCGGGGCTGTTCTGTTTATTTGATAAGCATTATCATTTGCGGCTTTCCAGGGTCTTCCCCTCGCGCCGGCTTCGGTGCGGACCGCTGGCGAGCCGCCATCCCCGATGTCCCATTCCGACCGCCCGGCCGATTCCCGTGCCGCGGACGCCCCGGCGCCCGCCGAGGCGCTGCCGCGCGAGGATTTCCTGCGGGTATTCCTCTCCCAGCGCCCGCGGATGGAGGCCCTGGTGCAACGCCGTGTCGGTTGCCGCGCCACCGCGGCGGACCTGGTGCAGGACCTTTTCCTGCGCTTCTGGAAGCGCCCGCAGGCGCCAGTGGAAGAACTCGGAAGCTATCTGCTGCGCAGCGCGCGCAACCTCGCCATCGACCACCTGCGTGGCGAGGACTCGCGCGGCCGCACCCTGAGCGCGCTGCTGCCCGATGACGACGATGCCCAGCCTTCGCCCGAACAAGCGGTGCAGGCCGGCGCCGACCTGGCCCTCATAGAAGATGCCCTGCGCCAGTTGCCCGAGCGCACCCGCCATATCTTCCTGCTCAGCCGCGTGCATGGCCGCACCTACGGCGAGATCGCCACCGCCATGGAGCTTTCCCAGAGCGCGGTGGAAAAACATATGATGCGCGCCCTCGATGCCTGCAAGGCGAGCCTGATGCCCGCCGCGCCGGCCAATCGCCGTGGAGCCGCCGACTGATGAAGCCCGACATCGCCACCTCGCCCGAAGATGCCCAGCGTCAGGCGCGCCAGTGGTTGCTGCGCTTGCAGGATCGCGGCGGCGAAGCCTGGTTGGGTGCTTTCCAGGCCTGGCTGGCGGCTGATCCCCGGCACGCCAGCGCCTATGCCGAAGTCGATGCGCTCTGGCAGGCCAGTGCCGCGCCGGCGCAACGGCTGGCGATGGAGGAGGGCGACGCCTTGAGCGCCTATCTGGCGCAGATGGAGCGCCCCGCGAATCGTCGCGCGCAACCCAATCACCGACGCTGGGGCTATCCGCTGGCCAGCGCCGCGTGCCTGCTGCTGATGCTCTGGGCCGGTGGTTGGTGGTCGCCGGGCAACTGGCTCACCGACCTCTCCGCGGACTACGTCAGCGCACCGGGCAAAGTCCGCAAGATCACCCTGGACGACGGCTCGCGCCTGACCCTGGATGCCGACAGCGCCGTCGCCGTCTCCCTGGATGGCGAGCAACGCCGCGTCGAGCTGTTGCGCGGCGCCGCCTCCTTTGCCGTAAAGCACCTGCCGAAGCCCTTCGTAGTGCGCGCGGGCGAAGGCGAAGCGCGGGTGCTGGGCACCGAATTCGAAGTCCGTCGTCTGGGCGGGCAGACACGCGTCACCGTCGCCGAAGGCCGCGTCTCGGTGCGTGGCAGCCACGCGGTTGGCGGACCGGAAGTGGTGCTCGGGTCTGGCGAACGTATTGAAATCGACGGCACGAAGCTGGGTGAGGCACAGCCCGACGACGCACAGGCCGCGCTCGCCTGGCGCCAGGGTTGGCTGACCTTCTACCGCGCGCCGCTGGGCGAGGTGCTGGAGCGCCTGGGCACCTACTACCCGGGGCGCATCGTACTGCTCGACCCGGAGCTGGCGCAGCGTCGGGTCAGCGGTAGTTTCCGCAGCGCCGACCCGCAGGCCGCGCTGGATTCGCTACAGGCAGTGGTGGGTTTCCGCCAGCAACCGCTCCTCGGGCGCTTCGTGCTGATTCGCTGAACGCGAAAATATTTTCGAAAAAGGGTGAGGTACCGCGGCGGCTGCTCCGTGTAGTGGTCATGAATGCGATTTATTCGCATGTGAAGTCGACCTTTCGAGCAAGTGAGCCCCCGATGACCCCGCTGCGCCGCGCTGTCCCCGAACTGTCCCTGAAACCGCTCGCCGCCTTCGTGCTCGGCACCGCTCTGGTCGCCGCGCAGGCACCGGCCGCAATAGCCGACGAAGCCGCCGCCAGTTCCGCGCTGCAGGCGAAATTCGCTTTCGACATCGCCGCCCAGCCGCTGCCCCAGGCGCTCAGCGAGTTCAGCCGGGTGAGCGGCCTGAGCGTGGTCTACACCGATGACGCACCTTACGACCTCAAGGCCCCGGCGGTCTCCGGTCAGCTCAGCGGCAATGACGCGCTGAACCGTCTCCTCGCCGGTTCCGGTTACCGCTTCCGCGCCCTCGATGGTCATACCCTGACCCTGGAGCGCCTGCCCGTCGACACCCTGAGTCTCAACGACACCACCGTCACCGGTCAGACTGCTGCCACCAGCTACCAGCCAGCGCCGGTGGCCTCCATCGGCCGCACGGACACGCCGGTGCTGGAAACCCCGCAGAGCATCGTCACCGTTCCGGCGCAGGCGCTGCGCGACCAGAAGCCGCGCAACCTCGACGACGCGCTGGGCAACGTCAGCGGCGTGACCCAGGCCAACACCCTCGGCGGCACCCAGGACGCGGTGATGAAGCGCGGCTTCGGCGACAACCGCGACGGCTCGATCATGCGCGACGGATTGCCCTCGGTGCTGGGCCGCAACCTCACCGCCACCGCCGATCACGTCGAAGTGCTAAAAGGTCCGGCCTCCGTTCTCTACGGCATCCAGGACCCGGGCGGCGTGGTCAATGTGGTGAGCAAGAAGCCGCAGCTGCAGCAATACAACGCCGTCACCCTGCGTGGCTCGACCTTCGCCCACGGCAAGCAGGGCAGCGGCGCGCAGATCGATACCACCGGCGCGCTGGGCGAGAGCAACTTGGCCTACCGGCTGATCGTCGATCACCAGGACGAGAACTACTGGCGCAACTTCGGCCAGCAGCGCGAAACCCTCGTCGCGCCATCGCTGGCCTGGTTCGGTGAGGACACCACGATCAACCTCAGCTACGAGCACCGCGAGTTCAAGACGCCGTTCGACCGTGGCACCGCCATCGATCCACGCACCAACAGGCCGCTGGACATCCCGCGCAGCCGCCGGCTGGACGAGCCGTTCAATATCACTGAAGGCCGCTCCGACCTGAGCCGCCTGGACATCGAGCACCGCCTCGACGACGCCTGGAAGGCGCACTTCGCCTACGGCTGGACCCGCGAGACCTACGACGACAACCAGGCGCGGGTGACCAAGGTCAACGGCAACGGCACCGTCACCCGTCGCGTCGACGGCACCCACGGTGCGGTGAGCAGCGACAGCTTCGCCACCGCCAGCCTGAACGGCGACCTGCAACTGGGCGGCTTTCGCCACGAACTGGTGGTCGGCGCCGACAGCGAGAAGCGCAAGATCTATCGCGCCGACCTGATCCGCGACACCAAGAACACCACCCTGAACTACCTCGATCCGGTCTACGGGCAGATTTCCCCGGCCACCCGCGTCAGCCCGTCGGACAGCGACCAGACTGACAAGCTGCGCAGTGATTCGCTGTTCCTGCAGGATTCCTGGCATCTGGACGACCACTGGATCCTGGTCGCTGGCGGGCGCTACCAGATGTACGACCAGTACGCCGGGCGTGGCCGGCCATTCAAGGCCAACACCGATATCAGCGGGCAGAAGTGGGTGCCACGCGCCGGGGTGATCTACAAGATCAACGACGAGATGTCGCTTTACGGCAGCTATACCCAGTCGTTCAAGCCCAACTCCACCATCGCGCCGCTCTCCACGGGCGAGGTGATCGACTCGGCGATCCAGCCTGAGGAGGCGTCGTCCTGGGAAATCGGCGGCAAGCTCGATATGCCCGGCCGCGTCACCGCCAACCTGGCGTTCTTCGACATCCGCAAGCGCAACGTGATGGTCACCCAGCTCGACGCCAACGGCGACAGCCGCGTCAGCACCGCCGGCAAGGTGCGCTCCTATGGCGCCGAGCTGGATGTCACCGGCCAACTGACTGACAGCTGGAGCCTGCTCGGCAGCTACGCCTGGCTAGATGCGGAAGTGACCGAGGATCCGGAGTTGGAGGGCAACCGACTACAGAACGTGGCGAAGGAAACCGCCTCGCTGACGGCGGTGTACGACGCCGGCTCGCTGCTCGGCGGCGACGACCTGCGCCTGGGCGGCGGCGCGCGTTATGTGGGCAAGCGCGCGGGCGATCCGTCCAACTCCTTCGAGCTGCCGTCCTACACCGTGGCCGACGCCTTCGCCAGCTACGACACCAAAGTGGGCGGGCACAACGTCGGTTTCCAGTTCAACGTGAAGAACCTGTTCGACCGCACCTATTACCCGTCGGCGGCGAACAACCTCTACGTGGCTATCGGCGAGCCTCGGCAGTTCGAGTTTTCGACCACGGTGGAGTTCTGATCCGGGGGACTCGTGGCGGGCACGCACGGCAATTGCGGGATGGGTATCGCTGTGCTCCTCGCCATCCCAGGAGGCTTTCATCCGGTGAAACCCGCGCGGTGCATCACTCCAGCCAGCGCCGCCCCTGCAACTCCAGCAGCGTCTGCGCCTGCTCCGGCCCATTGCTGCCGGCGGGGTAGGGGCGCGGGCTCAGGTAATGCTCGTGCCAGCCCTTGATGATCGGGTCGATCCAGCTCCAGGCCGCTTCTACCTCGTCGCGGCGCATGAACAGCGTCGAGTCGCCCTCGATCACGTCCAGCAGCAGGCGTTCGTAGGCGTCCCAGCGGCGCTTGTTAGTGTTGAAGGCTTGGGCGAGGTTGAGGTCCAGTTCCACCGGTTCCAGTTGCATGCCCTTGCCGGGGGCCTTGGCCATCAGCTGCACGCTGATGCGCTCCTCCGGCTGCAGCCTTATCCACAGGCGGTTGGCCGCGCCGGCGCCGCTGCCGATCAGGCTGTTGGGCACCGGCTTGAATTGAATGACGATCTCCGAGCATTTCTTCGCCATGCGCTTACCGGTGCGGAGGTAGAACGGCACGCCGCCCCAGCGCCAGTTGTCGATCTCGGCCTGAACGGCGACGAAAGTCTCGGTATCGCTGTCGTTGTCGACATTTTTCTCGAACCAGTAGGCCGGCACTTCCTGCCCGCCGATGTGCCCGGCGGTGTACTGGCCGCGCACGGTCTTGTCCTGCACGTCCTGCCCGGAAATCGGCCGGAGCGCCTGGAGGATCTTCACCTTCTCGTTGCGCACCGCCTCGGCGTCGAAGCGCACCGGCGCCTCCATGGTCACCAGGCAGAGCAGTTGCAGCAGGTGGTTCTGCACCATGTCACGCATGGCCCCGGCATGGTCGTAGTAGCTGCCGCGGTTCTCCACGCCCAGGGTTTCGCTGACGGTGATCTGCACGTGGTCGATGTGCCCGTTGCGCCACACCGGCTCGAACAGGGTGTTGGCGAAGCGCAGGGCCATCAGGTTCTGCACGGTTTCCTTGCCCAGGTAGTGATCGATGCGGAACACCCGCGACTCGTCGAATACTTCACCGATGGCCTGGTTGATCGCCACCGCCGACTCCAGCGAATGCCCCAGCGGCTTCTCCAGCACGATGCGCGCCAGCGGCCCGGCGAGGCCGGCGATCTTCAGGTTCTGCGCAATCGGCGCGAACAGGCTCGGCGCGGTGGCCAGATAGTGCACCAGCACGCGGCCTTCCGTGCGCTTGAGGGCCTTGGCCACACGGGCGAAGTCGGCGCTCTGCGAGGCGTCCATCGCCACGTATTCCAGGCGCTGGGCGAAACTGCGCCAGGCCTCGGCGGAAAAGTCGCTGCGCGCCACCTGGGCGCGGCAGTTGCGTTCGGCCAGGGCGAGGTAGGCGGCGTTGTCGCGCTGGCTGCGGGCCAGGGCGAAGATCCGCGTGTCGGCCGGCAGGCGATTCTCCCGGTGCAGGTGATAGAGCGCCGGCAGCAGCTTGTGCAGCGCCAGGTCACCGCTGCCGCCGAACACCAGAATGTCGCAGGAGCTGGGAAGACTAAGGCTGGCGGGCGTATTCAAGACTTATTCCCTGGGCGTGGCGGTTAGTTTTGTAGTATAACTACAACAAGACTACATAAATTTCAGACAACTATCACCGAGCCTATCCCTGTGAACCTTTTGCAGCACATTGCCCAGTCGCGTCATCTGCTCCGCAAGTCGGAGCTCAAGGTTGCCGATCACGTGATGCAGGACCCTGCATCGGTCATGCACAGCTCCATGGCGGACCTCGCCCACAGTGTTGGCGTCAGCGAGCCGACCATCGTGCGCTTCTGCCGCGCCATTGGTTGCAGCGGCTTCCAGGACCTCAAGCTCAAGCTGGCGCAGAGCCTGGCCGCCGGCGCCAGTTTCGGCCAGTTCTCGATCAACGAGAGCGACTCGGTGGCGGACTTCAGCCTGAAGATCTTCGACACCACCCTGCACTCGCTGATGGAAGTGCGCGAGAACCTCGACACCCACGCGCTGGAACGCGCCATCGCGGCCATCGCCCACGCCCAGCGCGTCGAGTTCTACGGTTTCGGCGCCTCCGGCGCGGTGGCGGCGGACGCCCAGCACAAGTTCTTCCGCCTGCTCCTGTCGGCGGCGGCATACTCCGACCCGCACATGCAGGCCATGTCGGCGGTGACCCTGAAGCCCTCGGACGTGGCAATCTGCATCTCCCAGTCCGGCCGTTCCAAGGACCTTCTGGTGACCGCCAACCTGGTGCGCGAAGCCGGCGCCACGCTGATCACCCTGTGCCCCAGCCAGACTCCGCTGGCGGACCTGGCCACGGTCAATCTGGCGGTAGACGTGCACGAAGACACCGATATCTACACCCCGCTAACCTCGCGTATCGCTCACCTGGTGGTGATCGACGTGCTGGCGATGGGCGTAGCCATGGCCCGCGGCCCGGACCTGGTGAATCACCTCAAGAGCGTGAAGCGCAGCCTGCGCAGCCTGCGCCTGTCGCCGAAGGTGGTGAAGAACCACGAAGAGCGCCCGGAAGAGGCGTCCTAAGACAGTACCTGTAGGCGAGAGAAGGCTTTTCTGTAGGAGCGAGCTTGCTCGCGAATAGCGTCGACTGGGAACTCTGACGGCGGGCGGTTCGCGAGCAAGCTCGCTCCTACGAAGATCAAAGGCTCCTCGGGTTATCCGAAATCGCCCCGATGCCAACCGCCCGTCGGCGTCACCGGCGCTTCATTCCCGCGTCGTCAAACGGTCATCCATCGTCAGCATGCTGGCGTCTCCAGCCCTCAGGCCTTGGGAGATGCGAGATGCCCCGCCATATCGACGACACCCAGCTGCAAGTGGATAGCAAGACCCGCCGCAAGCTCGAAGACCAACGACGCATGCAGTTCCGTCGCGCCATCGAGGATCGCATGGAGGCCCAGCGCCTCGCCCTCGAAACCTCCGATTACCCCGACCTGATCGCCGCCGTCTACCTCACTTCGGCGAGGCAGGGCCGGCGAAGCGTTCGGCCAGCTGGCTGATCAGCGCCCGCTCTTCACGGATGAAGGCGACGAACGCCTGGGCCACCGGGCTCAGGCGCTTGCCGCGGGCGTGCACCAGACACCAGCTGCGGTAGAGCGGCAGCTCTTCCACCGGCAGCTCGTGGAGCAGCCCGGATTGCAGTTCGCGGCTCACCGCGTGGCGCGGCAGCAGCGCCAGCCCCAGACCCGCCAGCACCCCTTCGCGTGAACCCTCCAGCGAGGCGAATTCCAGCGTCTGCGGGAAGTGTGCGCGCTTCTGCTGGAAGTGTTCCTCACAGGCCTTGCGCGTGCCCGAGCCGGGCTCGCGGACCAGCAGCGGGTAGGGTTCCAGGTCCTTCAGCGAAAGCTTCGCGGCGTTGCACAGCGGATGGTCCGGCGGCGCCACCGCAACGATCGGGTTGTTCAGGAAGGGCAGGAATTCCAGCGCCATGTCCTGCGGCACCAGGGACATGATCACCAGGTCGTCGCGGTTGTCCGACAGGCGCTTGATCACCTGCGCGCGGTTGACCACGGTGAGGTTCAGGCTGACGTCCGGGTGTTGCTTGTGGAAGGCGGCGAACAGGTGCGGGGTGATGTACTTGGCACTGGATTCCACCGCCAGGCGCAACTGGCCCTGCAGCGAGCCCTTGAGGTCGGAGAGGTTCATGTCCAGCACTTCCAGGCGCTGGAAGATGTCGTTGGTGGCGCGCAGCAGGGCGTCGGCGGCATCGGTCTGGTAGAGCTTCTTGCCGATGTACTCGAACAGCGGCTGGCCGACCAGTTCTTCCAGCTGGCGGATCTGCAGGCTGACCGCCGGCTGGGTCAGGGCCATTTCCTCCGCGGCGCGGCTGTAGGAACGGCTTTCGCACACCGCACGAAAAACCTGCAGCTGGCGAAGGGTCATACGCATCAATGACTTACGCATAGAACTCGGCCTGATCGCGACATTTTCAATCAACTATAAAGCATTCTTTATGGCTACCCCAATAATTATTGATTTTGGTTAATCCTCCCTCCCGCGCTAGGGTAAAAACACGCCGGAACTCGCTCCGGTCGAGAACAGCCAGCTGCCGACACCGGGGCTGCCGATGGGTTTACGCCGGGGTCCAAAAGGCCCGGGCCGAGGGAAAGCCGCAGTGATCAAGAAAATCCTGATCGCCAACCGTGGGGAGATCGCTGTCCGGATCGTGCGCGCCTGCGCCGAGATGGGCATCCGTTCGGTGGCCGTCTATTCCGATGCCGACCGTCACGCCCTGCACGTCAAGCGCGCCGACGAAGCCCACAGCCTGGGCGCCGATCCGCTGGCGGGTTACCTGAACCCCCGCGCCCTGGTGAACCTGGCGGTGGAAACCGGTTGCGACGCGCTGCACCCGGGCTACGGCTTCCTCTCCGAGAACGCCGAGCTGGCCGATATCTGCGCCGAGCGCGGGATCAAGTTCATCGGCCCGTCGGCGGAAGTCATCCGCCGCATGGGCGACAAGACCGAAGCGCGCCGCAGCATGATCGCCGCCGGCGTGCCCTGCACCCCCGGCACCGAGGGCAACGTCGCCGACCTGGCCGAAGCGCTGTCCGAAGCCGAGCGCATCGGCTACCCGGTGATGCTCAAGGCCACCTCCGGTGGTGGCGGCCGCGGCATCCGCCGCTGCAACAGCCGCGAAGAGCTGGAGCAGAACTTCCCCCGCGTGATCTCCGAGGCCACCAAGGCGTTCGGCAGCGCGGAAGTCTTCCTCGAGAAGTGCATCGTCAACCCCAAGCACATCGAGGCGCAGATTCTCGCCGACTCCTTCGGCAACACCGTGCACCTGTTCGAGCGCGACTGCTCGATCCAGCGCCGCAACCAGAAACTGATCGAGATCGCCCCCAGCCCGCAGCTCACCCCCGAGCAGCGTGCCTACATTGGTGACCTCTCCGTGCGCGCGGCGAAGGCCGTGGGCTATGAGAACGCCGGCACCGTGGAGTTCCTGCTCGCCGACGGAGAGGTGTACTTCATGGAGATGAATACCCGCGTGCAGGTGGAACACACCATCACCGAGGAAATCACCGGCATCGACATCGTCCGCGAGCAGATCCGCGTGGCCTCCGGCCTGCCGCTCTCGGTCAAGCAGGAAGACATCATTCACCGCGGCTTCGCGTTGCAGTTCCGGATCAACGCCGAAGACCCGAAGAACAACTTCCTGCCGTCCTTCGGCAAGATCACCCGCTACTACGCGCCCGGCGGCCCCGGCGTGCGCACCGACACGGCGATCTACACCGGCTACACCATCCCGCCGTACTACGACTCGATGTGCCTGAAGCTGGTGGTCTGGGCGCTGACCTGGGAAGAGGCGCTGGACCGCGGCCTGCGTGCGCTGGACGACATGCGCGTGCAGGGCGTGAAGACCACCGCGGCCTACTACCAGGAAATCCTCAAGAACCCGGAATTCCGTAACGGCCAGTTCAATACCAGCTTCGTTGAAAGCCACCCGGAACTGACCCAGTACTCGATCAAGCGCACCCCGTCGCACCTGGCCATCGCCATCGCTACCGCCATTGCCGCCCACGCTGGCCTGTGAGGAATTCGTCCATGACCGTTTCCAAGAAAGTCACCGTCACCGATACCATCCTGCGCGACGCTCACCAGTCGCTGCTGGCGACCCGGATGCGCACCGAAGACATGCTGCCGATCTGCGACAAGCTCGACCAGGTCGGCTACTGGTCGCTGGAAGTCTGGGGTGGCGCCACCTTCGACGCCTGCGTGCGCTTCCTCAAGGAAGACCCGTGGGAGCGCCTGCGCAAGCTCAAGGCCGCGCTGCCCAACACCCGCCTGCAGATGCTCCTGCGCGGGCAGAACCTGCTGGGCTACCGCCATTACAGCGATGATGTGGTCCGTGCCTTCGTCGCCAAGGCGGCGGTCAACGGCATCGACGTGTTCCGCATCTTCGACGCTATGAACGACGTGCGTAACCTGCGCGTTTCCATCGAGGCCGTGAAGGCCGCCGGCAAGCACGCCCAGGGCACCATCGCCTACACCACCAGCCCGGTGCACACCATCGATGCCTTCGTTGCCCAGGGCAAGGCCATGGCCGACATGGGCGTGGATTCCATCGCCATCAAGGACATGGCCGGCCTGCTGACCCCTTACGCCACCGGCGAGCTGGTCAAGGCGCTGAAGGACGCGCTGCCGCTGGACGTGGTCTTGCACTCCCACGACACCGCCGGCGTCGCCAGCATGTGCCAGCTGAAAGCTGTGGAGAACGGCGCCGACCGCATCGACACCGCCATCTCCAGCATGGCCTGGGGCACCAGCCACCCGGGCACCGAATCCATGGTTGCCGCCCTGCGCGACACGCCGTTCGACACCGGCCTGGACCTGGAACTGATCCAGGAAATCGGCATGTACTTCCACGCCGTGCGCAAGAAGTACCACCAGTTCGAGAGCGAGTTCACCGGCGTCGATACCCGCGTGCAGGTCAACCAGGTTCCGGGCGGGATGATTTCCAACCTGGCCAATCAGCTCAAGGAGCAGGGCGCGCTGAACCGCATGGCCGAAGTGCTCGCGGAAATCCCGCGGGTGCGCGAAGACCTCGGCTTCCCGCCCCTGGTCACCCCGACCTCGCAGATCGTCGGCACCCAGGCGTTCTTCAACGTGCTGGCTGGTGAGCGCTACAAGACCATCACCAACGAGGTGAAGCTCTACCTGCAGGGCCGCTACGGCAAGGCGCCGGGCAAGATCAACGAAGCGCTGCGCCGCCAGGCCATCGGCAACGAGGAAGTCATCGACGTGCGCCCGGCCGACCTGCTCAAGCCGGAGCTGAACAAGCTGCGCGAAGAGATCGGCAGCCTGGCCAAGTCCGAAGAAGACGTGCTGACCTTCGCCATGTTCCCGGACATTGGCCGCAAGTTCCTCGAGGAGCGCGCGGCCGGCACCCTGAAACCCGAAGAGCTGCTGCCGATCCCCAACGGCAAGGGCGTTGCCGCCGCTGGTGGTGAGGGCGTACCGACCGAGTTCGTGGTCGACGTGCACGGCGAAAGCTACCGCGTGGATATCACCGGTGTCGGCGTGAAAACCGACGGCAAACGCCACTTCTACCTGTCGGTGGATGGCATGCCCGAGGAAGTGGTGTTCGAGCCGCTCAATGAATTCGTCGCCGGTGGCGGCAGCAAGCGCAAGCAGGCCAGCGAGCCGGGCCATGTCAGCACCACCATGCCGGGCAACATCGTCGATGTGCTGGTCAAGGAAGGCGACAGTGTGAAGGCCGGCCAGGCCGTGCTGATCACCGAAGCAATGAAGATGGAGACCGAAGTGCAGGCAGGCATCGCCGGCACCGTGAAGGCCATCCACGTAACCAAGGGCGACCGGGTCAATCCCGGTGAGATCCTGGTTGAAATTGAAGGCTGACCAAGGACAGACGGGTCTTTAAGGTTCAGTCCCACGGGGGAGCACGATGCTCCCCTTTTTTTTGCGTGCCGGTTCGCTTTTGCTCAGACCGATTGGTTGATCCAGGTCGGAAATTTCCTTCAGAAACCCATTAGCGTCGACCCTGGGAAAACTGACCAGGGTGTGGTGATGGGGAGAGTCGTTCTGTTGTGGGTGCTGCTGTGCGGGGCCTCCCAGGCCTTGGCGCAATCATCGGAGATGATGGATCGGCTCGCTGCGCTGGAGCAGGATCCGGCCAAGCGCGAGCAGGCCTATGCCGCCGCGCAGGAGCGCATCCTGCTGTGCAGCAAGTGCCACGGCAAGGATGGCAACAGCAAGCGCGACTACATCCCCAACCTGGCCGGGCAGAATCCGCAGTACCTCTTCGATGCTTTCGAGAAGTATGTCGACGGCCAGCGCACCGACTTCGTGATGAACCAGGCGGCCAAGCTGCTGACCATCAACGAGCGGGTCAACATCGCCTACTACTTCAGCCAGCAGAAGGTTCTGCCACGCACGGAGGCGGCGCCGGAGAGGGCGTTGGTGGAGCAGGGCGCCCAGCGCTTCGCCACGGTCTGCATTACCTGCCACGGCGAGAAGGCCATGGGGCGCGATGGCTTCCCGCGCATTGCCGGCCAGCCGCAGGTCTATCTCACCCATGCTCTGCAGCGTTACCGCGACAAGGACCCGAGCCGCGCGGATTCGCCAATGCTGGCGGTGGCAGCGTTGCTCAATGGCGACGATATCCCTGCGCTGACCGCCTACCTCAGCCAGCTGCAGCCCTGATAGCAGCCAGCCGCCCTGAGGCGGCTGGCTGTTGTGCTGAGCGGCGGGTGCTTACTGCTGCTTGTCGTCGGCCGGCTTGGCTGTTTCGACGGCCCGTTGGGCCGGAGCGGCAGCTTGTTCCGCCGGGTCGCGATCAGAACGTCATCCGCCACTGCGCGATCAGGGCGTGGTTCTGCGCATTGCTGCCCATCTGACCGCTGTAGCCGATGCCGACGGTATTGCGCGCCGACACGCCGACATCGAAGCCGACGTCCAGCAGCAGGCTGTTGCGATCCAGCGCGGTGCCCTGAACGCTGAAGGCGTCGCCGCCGGCGATGAAGGACTGGCGGGTTTCGCTGTCGATGTCGCCGAAGGTGTGGCGCCAGCCCAGGCCCAGGCGCGGGGTGAAGCTCATGCCGTTGCTCAGGGTGTCGAGGCGCGCGATGCGCAGGCCAAGGGTGCTGCTCAGGTTGTCCTGGTCCTGGGAATCGACGTGCAGCGCAGCGGCGCCGCCTTTCTCGTCGTACGAATCGCGCTCGTAGCGCTGGTAGTCCAGGCGCGCGTAGGGCTCGGCGCTCAGGCGGCCGCTGCCCATGGCGTAGCCAGTCTCGGCGAACGCCTGCCAGCTGTCGGCGTCGTAGTCGCCCTTGGGACGATCGCTGAAGCCGTCGAACTCGACCCGGCGTTTGCTCTCGCCGTCGTGGCTGCTGTAGGCCGCGCCCAGGCGCACTGCCAGCGGGCCGCTCTGGTGCAGCGCATAGGCGCCCAAATGCCAGCTGTCGATGTCGCCGGAGACGCCGCCGCTGCCGTCCAGGTCGGTGTGCGAGTAGCCGCCGAGCACGCCCAGGCGCCAGTCCGGAGTCACCGCCCAGTCGGCGCCGAGCAGGGTGCCGCCGGTGTTCTGTTGCAGGTCGCCGCTGTTGTCGTGTTCGTCGAGCTTGCCGTGGCTGCCGATACCCTGCACCCAGAGGCGGCCGGCGGCGTTCGGGTCGTTCAGGTTGCGCGCTGCGCTGGGCACGCCGGTGGCGGCGAGCATCGGCGTGTCGCTGCGCTCGGTGGCCGCCAGCAGGCTGCTGCTGCCCAGCTGGCGCACGGCATTGAGCATGGCGCTGCCGACCTGCTGGCTGCCGGCGATGGTCGCGGCGGCCAGGCTGGCGTTGCTGGCGCCGGCCAGTTGCTCCAGGGCCGCCGTGGCGTTGCCCGCGTCGCTGGTGATCAGCGCGTTGTACAGCGCGCCGCCGTTCTGGCTCTGCAGGGCGGAGGCGGCGTTACGGCCGTTGCCGCTGCTGGCCAGGTCGCCGAACTGCACATCATTGCGGGTCAGTTGCAGGTCGACGCTGTTGGCGCTGTAGCTCAGGGTCGGGGTGAGGAAGGCGAAGTTGCTCTTCACGTCGGCGAACTGGCCGCTTACGCCGCCGGTGGAGCTGATCACCTGTACGCTGCTCTGCCACGGCCAGTTGCCGCTGCCGGCCTGCACGGCGAGGTGCGAGCCGTCGATGCGGGTGCTGCCGTCCACCAGCACGGTGGCGTGGGCGCCGCTGGGCTCCACGCCGAAGGCCAGGGTCGAGCCGCTCTGCAGGTTCAGGTTGCCGGTCACCTGGGCGGCACCGGTTGCCGGCGAGGCGACCAGGGTACCGGCGACGTTCAGCCCGCCGACGCTGCCGCTGCCCGAGTAGGTGGCGCCCTGGTCGATCTGCAGGGTGCCGAGGAGGCTGCCGGTGTTGTTCAGGCTGGCGCCGCTGAAGACTTCGCCGCCTTCGCTGAAGTCGTCGGTGCTGGAGAGCGTCCAGCTGCCCTGTTTCACGTCCAGCCATTCGAAGTTGGCGCTGTTGCCGAAGCTGCCGCCGGCGGCGTCATCGAAGGTCACGGTGTCGCGGCCGCTGCCGCCGTCCACCAGACCTTCGAAGCGGCTGCCGGAGAGCAGCACCAGGCTGTCGTTGCCGCCACCCATTTCCAGGGCCACGCCGTTGCCGCCGTGGATCAGACCGTCGTTGACCACGGTGTCGTCGAGGTCGCCGGACAGGGTCACGCCGGAGAGCTTCTCGCCGGTGATGCTGCCGTGGTTCTCCAGGTAGGTGGAGCTGAAGCCGCTGTTGCCGTTGCCGTCGTCGACCAGGATGCCGCGGTCGACGCTGCGGATGATCGCGCCGGCGTAGTTGATGATGGTGCCACCGCCCATGGCGATGCCTTCGCTGCCATTCGGCGAGCCGTCCTTGGAGCCGGCGGCGCCGGTGCCTTCGATGATGCCGTGGTTCTCGATGTGGCCGGTGTAATCGATGTCCACACCGTCGCCGTCGCCATCCGGAACCAGCCCGTTGTAGGAGCCTGTGATGCGCCCGTAGTTGATCACGGTGCCATCGCCGTCGGAGCCGAAGCCCGAGCCATTGCGGCCGACGATCACGCCGTCGGCGTAGTTGATCAGGGTGGCGCCGACATCGGTGGTGATGCCGTGGCGGCCGCCGCTGATGAGGCCGTGGTTTTCCACGTAGCCGCCCGAAGCGCCCTGGAAGTCGATGCCGTCGTTCTTGGTGTCGGCGGTGATCATGTCCGAGCTGCTGATCTCGCCATAGTTGGTGATCGTCGCGTTGCCGCCGGGGCGGATGCCGTCGTTACCATCGCTGTGGATGATCCCGCTGGCGCGGTTGATCAGGGTGACAGTGGCGTTGCTCTGCAGCTTGTCGAAGTCCAGCGCCTGGCCGGTGGCGGAATAGATGGTGCCGGCGTTGTCGACCAGCACGTTGCCGGCGCTGAACGGGTTGTTCATGCGAATTGCGTCGTCGTAGCCGAGGATGCGCCCGCCTTCGCGGTTGACGATCTGGTAGAAGCGGGTGGTGCTGTCGCTGCCGGAAGTATCGACCACGCGGCCGGTGGTGGACTGCATCAGGCCGCTGTTGTCGATGACCACACCGGTGCCGGTGGCTGCGCCCTTGAGGTCCACGCTCTTACCACTGGTGACCAGGCTGCCGGTGCTGGTGACGGTCAGGGTGTCCTGGTTGGCCAGGGTCCGGCTGCCAGTCTGCGCGTCGCTGATGATGGGCGACACCGGAACGGCAGCGACGGTTTCAGCGGCGAGGCTCGCCAGCACCAGGGTGATGCTCAGCGCGAGCGGGGAGGGCTTGTGCAGCATGGCGTGGCGTCCTTTTTCTTATCGAAGAGGCCGCCTTTTATAGCGATGGATTATGAATGTTCTGTAACGGTGCTGGCGCTTTGCCGCTCTTTGCCAACTGGGTCGCCGGGCAGGAAAGGGAGAAACCTTATATACTCTGCGGTCTTTTTACCGCTTTCATTGTGAGAACCGCCGTGAGCCAGCTGCCGCCTTGCCCCAAATGCAACTCCGAATACACCTACGAAGACGGCGCCCAGCTGGTCTGCCCCGAGTGCGCCCATGAGTGGTCGGCCGCCGGCTCGGGCGAGACCGACAGCGATGCCCGCGTGATCAAGGACGCGGTCGGCAACCTGCTGCAGGACGGCGACACTGTCAGCGTGATCAAGGACCTCAAGGTCAAGGGTTCGTCCCTGGTGGTGAAGGTCGGCACCAAGGTGAAGAACATCCGCCTGGTGGACGGCGACCACGACATCGACTGCAAGATCGATGGCATCGGCGCGATGAAGCTGAAGTCGGAGTTCGTGAAGAAGGTCTGAGCCTTCTCAGCGCTAACAAAAAGCCCGGCCATGTGCCGGGCTTTTCATTGGGTTCCCCCTGCAGGAGTCATTCCTTGTAGTAAACCACCTGGTTGCTGGTCGCCAGCAGTGCGCCGGACTGGCTCCACAGCTGGGCACTCTGGTCGAAGAAGCCGTTGCGGAATTCCTGGGCGCGGGCGTCGCCGAGCAGGTAGCCGGCACCGACTTCGGCCATCTGCGCGGCGTCGGTGTGGAAGTAGGTGGTGATCGACACGGTGCCGGCCGGCACCGGGGTGGCGCGGCGCAGCCAGATGCGCGGGTAGAAGATGTCACTCATCGCCGCCAGGGACAGGAAGTCCAGCGGACGGTCCTGGGCGTCGCGCAACCAGATCTGGCTGCGGCTGGTCTCGCCGCTGCCGTCCCATTGGGTGGGGAAGGCACCAGAGACCGGGCGCATCTCATATTGCTTGGGCCAGGCCACACCCTTGGCGGCAGGGCTCATCGGCTCGAAGTCGCTGGGCGGGGCGAGGTCCGGCGCGGGGATGTCGGTCAGGCTCCAGGTCTCGCGGCGCAGCGCGGTGACCAGGGTAGCGGTGGTGGTGACCTGCTGCTCGCCGGCCTCATCGGCCTGGGTCAGTTGCAGCAGCCAGTGCTGGGTGGAGCGGTTGGTGCGCACCGGCACGGCTTCGACCTGGAAAGCGCCGGCCACCACCGCTGCCGCATAGTTCACCGTCAGCGACACCGGGCTGCCGAGCAGCTGCGGGTGGCGCAGCGCGCCCTGCAGCAGGACCGCAGCGGTGACGCCGCCAAAGGGACCGACCATGTTCCAGTAGTCCTGGCTGGTGTGGCCATCGTAGAGGTTGGGCTGGTCGGCCACGGGTTGCAGGGCCACGGCGCGGTCGAACGGGTGCAGGGTGGTATCGGTCATGACTGTCTCGGCGCTTTTTGTTCTGGGGATAGGGTCTTGTAGGGGAAAGCGCCGCGTTGGGTCAAGGATACCGAGTGGTCAGGGCGTGACCTCGAACCTCAATGTGCCGATGACTTGCCCGGCCTCGGTAAGCACCTGCACCTGCCAGTCGCCGCTTGGGTCGGTGGGGAAGTTCTGCTTGTGCGTCCAGGCGCGATAGCCAGCCTCGCGGCCGCCCTTGATGTCCAGCGCGATGCGGTCAACTTCCTGGCCGTTCAGCCGCCAGGCATGGTAGATGCGCTCGTTCAATCCGCGCGGGGCGTTGATCGCGGTGTAGGCGTAGAGACCCTGGGATTTGATCTGCGCAACGCTGACCGTCTCCAGGCTGTCGCCGGGGGTGCGTTGGGCGTTGTCGAAGCTCTCGGTCACTGCCATTTCGGTCATCCACAGGGTCGACGGCGGCACCCAGGCGCGAGCGAACCAGCCCACCGCGCCAATGGACAGCGTCAGGCCGACGAGGGCGAACCAGCGCCACCATTTGTGGATCTTCACCGTCACCGCCAGGCTCGGGAAGGACAGCAGCACGGCGATGCCCAGCGCCGCCTGGTAGCTCTGCGGGGTGCTCAGGTGGAGGATGATCGGCAGCGCGGTGAGCAGCACCGCGAACAGCGTCAGGGTGTGGTAGCCGAGGAAGGTCCAGCGCCGCACCGATAGCCACTTGTAGTAGATGGGGTCGGTGATCGCTGCCAGCCCTGCGAGAGTCAGCACGCCGGTGAACAGGGCCTGGCCGCTGTTCCAGGTGGTGGTGACGAAGAAGAATGGCAGGCAGAAGAACAGGCTTTCCTGGTGGATCAGCTGGGTCGCGTAGCGCAGCAGGCCCGGCGGGACTTCCCAGCCGAAGCGGCTCTTGAAGCGCTTGGTCAGCAAGTTCTCCAGCATCAGCCAGATCCAGCTGACCAGCATGACGATGGCCATGGCGCGGGCGAAGCCGGCACGGTGGCGGTCGACCATGATGAAGCTGAACACCCCGGAGCAGAAGCCGAACAGGGCGATGACGCGCGGGTACTTCTGCAGCAGGCCGACGACGAGAGTGATGAGGCGCTGCACGCGCTCTTTCCAGATGGGCATGGGGGGAAGGCATTGCGGATTGGGGGCGAGATTGTAACCCCGGATGTCGGCGCGGGGCACGGGGAGTGACGGGAGGGCTCGGTGTTTGGGCTTTTCCCTCACCCCAGCCCTCTCCCGGTGGGAGAGGGGGCCGTCCGCAGGGCTGGGTCGTTTATGGAGTCAGCCGGCGAGCGCCGAGCTTTCAGAGCCTGCCCAATTGTCCCCTGTCACTCTGGGAGAGGGTTAGGGTGAGGGCAGGCCATCGCACAGGAGGTTGGGTGATTCGCGAGCAAGGACTAGGTGTCCCCCTCGGTCCTACGAAAAGCGAAAGGCGAAAAGCAGCCTCAGTGCTTCCCGCTCAACTCCTCCCGCGCAAAGTCGACGAACAGCTGCGCCGGCTTGGTCAGCTGGGCGCGCTTGAGCCACGCGGCGACCAGGCCGGAGGTGCTGACCTCTTCGGCGACGTCCACCGTCACCACCTTCTTGCCGTCGTAGGTGCACTCGGAATGCGGGCGGGTGACCAGCAGGGAGAAGCCGAAACCCTGGCCGACCATGCCGCGCACCATCTCGATCGACGGCGAGCTGAAGGCGATGTGCGGGTTCAGCCCCAGTTCCTCAAAGATGCGCACGAAGTAGGTGCGGCTGGGCTGCACGTCCAGCAGGATCATCGGCTCCAGCACCAGGTCGCGCAGGGAAACCTTGTCCTGCTTGGCGAAGCGGTGGTTCTCCGGCAGCAGTGCGTAGGGGCGCTGGGCGGGCATCAGCGGGTCGGTGGAGATGGTGGCGTCGAGGTCGTGCTCGTAGAGCAGCGCCAGGTCGAAGCGGCCGGCGGTGAGGCCCTGCACCAGCTCCTGCTGCTCGCCGTCGCTGATGCGGATTTCCACGCCGGGGTAGCGCTCGCGGAAGCCCGAGATCAGGCGCGGCAGGTAGAGCGGGGCGACGGTCTCGAAGCAGCCGATGTCGATCTGCCCGGCCACCACGTCGTTGTCGGCGAGGGCGTTCTGCTCGAACTCGTGGGCCATGCGCAGCAGTTCCTGCGCCTTGCGGTAGAAGCGCGCGCCGCTGGGGGTGAGCGACACGCCCTGGGCGTGGTGGCGGATGAACAACTGCACGCCGAAGCTCTCTTCCAGCCCCTTGATCGCCGTGGAAATGGACGGTTGCGCGATGTACAGCTTGCGCGACGCCTCGGCCACGCTGCCGCATTCCACGGTGGTCACGAAATACTTCAATTGCCGCAAGGTATAGGAAGCCACTGCACGCCTCGTTGATGCTTTTTTATACAAGATACCGCGTTGGACCGGCCGACGGGGGCGGCCCATGGCGAAGATTTTCCTCGCCGGGGACCACATTTTTCATGGCCTTGGCCGCCTGCTGCGACCCTCCGGGCGCGGGCATACTCCAGCGCAGTGCGTGAAAACGCCCTGCAAATCCCGTACACGCAGCCTGGAGTAAAGCTCATGCGTATGGCCCTTTGGCAGACCTGCGGCCTCCCCGGCGATGTCGCCGGCAACCTCGACCAACTGGAGCGCCAGGCCGGCGCCGCGGCCGCCGCCGGCGCGCAACTGCTGCTCTGCCCGGAGCTATGGCTGGGCGGCTACAACGTGCCGCAGCGCATGAACGAGCTGGCCGAAGCGGCGGACGGGCCGTCGGCCGGGCGCATCGGCGAGCTGGCGCAGCGCTTCGGGCTGGCCATCGCCTACGGCTACGCCGAGCGCCATCCCCAGGGCGGCAAGCCTTACAACTCGGTGCAGGTGATCGGCCCGTCCGGCGCAGCGCTCGGGCACTACCGCAAGGCGCACCTGTTCGGTGCCATGGAGCGCGAGGTGTTCAGCGCCGGCGATGTGCTGGAAGCGCCGTTCGACTTCGCCGGCTGGCGCATCGGCCTGCTGATCTGCTTCGACGTGGAATACCCCGAGGCAGTGCGCTCCCACGCGCTGAACGGCGCCGGGCTGATCCTCATTCCCACCGCGCTGACGCCCGAATACGGAGCGGTGCCGGGCGTGATAGTCCCGGCACGGGCGGTGGAGAACCAGTTGTTCGTCGCCTACTGCAACCACTGCGGCGTGGAGGACGGGCTGGCCTTCCTCGGCGGCTCCTGCATCGTCGCGCCGGATGGTGAACGCCTGGCTGCCGCCGGGCCCGCGGAGAGTCTGCTTATCGTCGATCTGGACCCGCAGCAACGCGCCCGCCAGGCCGGCACTTTCCCCTACCTGCCGTGCCGTCGCCCCGAGCTTTACGACGCGCTGACCCACTGAATACGGGCCCTGCAGCGGTGCGCAGGCGTGCACCGTGATGGTGCGCCATGCGCCGGGCCGGTGCGTGGCTGCCCAGCTTTTTCATATATCCCGAAGACAAATTTAATAATTTTCCTTGGCAAGGCCTTGGGCGACCATCCAATCCACATTCGAACAACAACGTCCCTCGAGGGCGAGCGAAGCAGGAGTGCCCTGGTGTACGAGCTCAACGATTGGCGGCAGCGTGCTGCCCGGCAGACTTTCATCGACAGCGCGCTGATCGGCGGCCGCCGCGTGACTGCACAGGATGGCGCGACCTTCGCCGCCATCGACCCGGCGACCAATCGCCTGCTGGCCAATGTCGCCGCCTGTGGCGCGGCCGAAGTCGACGCCGCTGTCCGCGTTGCCCGTAAGGCCTTCGAGACCGGCCCGTGGGCGCGCATGGCGCCACGTGAGCGCAAGGCCGTTCTGCAGAGGCTCGCCGAGCTGATGATGGCGAATCGCGACGAACTGGCCCTGCTCGACACCCTGAACATGGGCAAGCCGGTGATGGACGCCTGGAACATCGACGTGCCCGGCGCAGCTGGCGTGTTCTCCTGGTACGCCGAAAGCCTCGACAAGCTCTACGACCAGGTCGCGCCGACCGCGCAGAACGCCCTGGCCACCATCACCCGCACGCCGCTGGGCGTGATCGGCGCCGTGGTGCCGTGGAACTTCCCCCTCGACATGGCCGCCTGGAAGCTGGCGCCCGCGCTGGCTGCCGGCAACTCCGTGGTGCTCAAGCCCGCCGAGCAGTCGCCGTTCTCGGCCCTGCGCCTGGCCGAGCTGGCGCTGGAAGCCGGCATCCCCGAAGGCGTGCTGAACGTAGTGCCGGGCCTGGGTGAAGCCGCCGGCAAGGCGCTGGGCCTGCACCCGGATGTGGACGCCCTGGTGTTCACCGGTTCGACCCAGGTCGGCAAGTACTTCATGCAGTATTCCGCGCAGTCCAACCTCAAGCAGGTCTGGCTGGAATGCGGCGGCAAGAGCCCGAACCTGGTGTTCGCCGACTGCCGCGACCTCGACCTCGCCGCCGAGAAGGCCGCCTTCGGCATCTTCTTCAACCAGGGCGAAGTCTGCTCGGCCAACTCGCGCCTGCTGGTGGAGCGTTCGATCCACGACGAGTTCGTCGAACGCCTGATCGCCAAGGCCCGCGACTGGGCGCCGGGCGACCCGCTGGACCCGGCCAGCCGCGCCGGCTCCATCGTCGACAACAAGCAGACCGCCGGCATCATGGCCTGCATCGAGCGCGCCCAGAGCGACGGCGCGCAGCTCGCCTGCGGTGGCCGCCAGCTGAGCTTCAACGGCTCGGACAACTTCATCGAACCGACCATCTTCACCGGCGTGCGCCCGGAGCAATCCCTGGCCCGCGACGAAGTGTTCGGCCCGGTGCTTGCAGTCATCCCCTTCGACAGCGAAGAAGAAGCCGTGCGCCTGGCCAACGACAGCATCTACGGCCTCGCCGCCTCCCTGTGGAGCGACGACCTGCACCGCGCCCACCGCGTGGCGCGCAAGCTGAACGCCGGCACCGTGTCGGTGAACACCGTGGACGCGCTGGACCCGGCGATTCCGTTCGGTGGCGGCAAGCAGTCGGGCTTTGGCCGCGACCTCTCGCTGCATTCCTTCGATAAATACACGCAGCTCAAGACCACCTGGTTCCAGCTGCGCGACTGAATGAAAGACAGGCCGCCGGGGTCGCGCCCGGCACCTGAGCAACACCCGAATTCCTAACCGAACCGTTCGAGACGGCCGGTGAGACTGCCTAGGTAAGTCCGTCGCCCTCGATCCCCTGAAGACCCCTCAGGCCGGCTGCCGGAGCACCGCCGAGGGATAGAGGAGAAAGTCGATGACCGACAAGACCCGCGCGCCACGTGATACCCGCGAATACCAGAAAGCGGACGCGGCCCACCACATCCATGCCTTCCTCGACCAGAAGGCGCTGAACGCCGAAGGCCCGCGCGTAATGGTGCGTGGCGAAGGCCTGCACCTCTGGGACAACGATGGCAACAAGTACATCGACGGCATGTCCGGCCTGTGGTGCACCAACCTGGGCTACGGCCGCAAGGACCTGACCGCCGCCGCCACCGCCCAGCTGGACGAGCTGCCGTACTACAACATGTTCTTCCACACCACTCACCCGGCGGTGATCGAACTCTCCGAGACCCTCTTCAGCCTGCTGCCCGACCACTACAGCCACGCGATCTACACCAACTCCGGCTCCGAGGCCAACGAGGTGCTGATCCGCACCGTGCGCCGCTTCTGGCAGATCGAAGGTAAGCCGCAGAAGAAGATCATGATCGGCCGCTGGAACGGCTACCACGGCTCCACCCTGGCAGCCACCGCGCTGGGCGGCATGAAGTTCATGCACGAGATGGGCGGCCTGATCCCGGACATCGCGCACATCGACGAGCCCTACTTCTTCGCCGCCGGCGGTGACCTGACCCCGGCCGAATTCGGCCGTCGCTGCGCCCTGCAGCTGGAAGAGAAGATCCTCGAGCTGGGCGCCGACAACGTCGCCGGCTTCATCGCCGAGCCCTTCCAGGGTGCTGGCGGCATGATCTTCCCGCCGGAAAGCTACTGGCCGGAAATCCAGCGCATCTGCCGTCAGTACGACGTGCTGCTGTGCGCCGACGAAGTGATCGGCGGCTTCGGCCGCACCGGCGAGTGGTTCGCCCACCAGCACTTCGGCTTCCAGCCCGACACCCTGTCCATCGCCAAGGGCCTGACCAGCGGCTACATCCCCATGGGCGGCCTGGTGCTGAGCAAGCGCATCGCCCAGGCGCTGGTGGAAGAGGGCGGCGTGTTCGCCCACGGTCTGACCTACTCCGGCCACCCGGTGGCGGCAGCGGTGGCGGTGGCCAACCTGCGCGCGCTGCGCGACGAGGGCTGGGTGAATGCGGTGAAGAACGACACCGGCCCGTACCTGCAGCAGTGCCTGCGCGAAGTCTTCGGCAACCACCCGCTGGTGGGCGACATCCAGGGCACCGGCTTCGTCGCCGCGCTGCAGTTCGTCCAGGACAA
This sequence comes from Pseudomonas sp. NPDC086581, assembly GCF_044746165.1. Lineage (NCBI taxonomy): Bacteria > Pseudomonadati > Pseudomonadota > Gammaproteobacteria > Pseudomonadales > Pseudomonadaceae > Pseudomonas > Pseudomonas sp. NPDC086581. The sequence continues at coordinate 56,190 of NZ_JBIVBR010000020.1, forward strand.
GGCGACCCGCAAGCGCTTCGACAACGAGAACGACATCGCCTGGCGCTGCCGCACCATCGGCTTCGAGGAGGGCGTGATCATCCGTTCCACCCTCGGCCGCATGATCATGGCCCCGGCGCTGGTCGCCGGCCGTGCCGATATCGACGAGCTGGTCGACAAGACCCGCCGCGCGGTCGACCGCACGGCCCAGGAAATCGGCGTGCTGTAAGGCGCCGGAGCCGACTGTAGGGCGCATAACGCGCCAGCGTTATCCGCCCTACGGCTCCACGAATACCTGATAACAACGCCGCGAGCGCAAAGACGCCCGCGCGATGGAACCCTTTTGCCCGGCTTCTGGCCGGGGGTACTGCCCAGCAACACAACAACGCCAATCCGGCTGTGGGAGTCGTTCCATGAAAGTGTCCTTGCTCACGCGCATCTCCATCACCTGTGCCCTTGCTGCCGCTGTCGGCAGCGTTAATGCACAGCCCCAAAGCATCACCGTCATCTCCTTCGGCGGCGCCACCAAGGCGGCCCAGGAGCAGGCCTACTTCAAGCCCTTCGAGGCCAGCGGCGCCGGCAAGATCGTCGCCGGCGAGTACAACGGCGAGATGGCCAAGGTGAAGGCCATGGTCGATGTCGGCAAGGTCACCTGGGACGTGGTCGAGGTGGAAAGCCCCGAGCTGCTGCGCGGCTGCGAGGAAGGCCTGTTCGAACGCATCGACCCGGCGGCCATCGGCGACGAGAAGAACTTCGTCCCCGGCACCCTCAGCGAGTGCGGCGTGGCCACCTATGTCTGGTCCATGGTCATGGCCTACAACGGCGCCAAGGTCACCAAGGCCCCGCAATCCTGGGCCGACTTCTGGAACACCACCGAGTACCCGGGCAAGCGCGGCCTGCGCAAGGGCGCCAAGTACACCCTGGAAATCGCCCTGCTGGCCGACGGCGTGAAACAGGAAGATATCTACACGGTGCTCGGCACCAAGGAAGGCGTCGATCGCGCCTTCGCCAAGCTCGACCAGCTCAAGGGCAACATCCAGTGGTGGGAAGCCGGCGCGCAGCCGCCGCAGTGGCTGGCCGCCGGTGACGTGGTGATGAGCGCCGCCTACAACGGCCGCATCGCCGCCGCGCAGAAGGAAGGCGTGAAGCTGGGCATTGTCTGGCCGGGCAGCCTGTACGACCCGGAATACTGGGCCGTGGTGAAAGGCACGCCGAACAAGGCGCTGGCCGAGAAGTTCATCGCCTTCGCCAGCCAACCGCAAACCCAGAAGACCTTCTCCGAGAACATCCCCTACGGCCCGGTGCACAAGGGCACGCTGGACCTGCTGCCGGCGGACGTGCGCGACGCGCTGCCCACCGCGCCGGCCAACCTCGAAGGCGCCCGCTCGGTGGACGCGGCCTTCTGGGTCGACCACGGCGAAGAGCTCGAGCAGCGCTTCAACGCCTGGGCCGCCCGCTGATCCTTTCCTGATCCAAGCCCGGCGTCCGCGCCGGGCCTGCCTTGCCAACGACGCGTGAGAAACACAATGACAACGACGCAAAACCAGGCGACGACTCTGGAGCTGAGCACCATCCAGCCCATCGCCGCACACGAACGACACGGCCGCGCCCGCGACCTCTTCACCATTTGGTTCGGCAGCAACATCATGCTGCTGACCGTGGTTACCGGCGCCCTGGCGGTCACCGTGTTCAAGCTGCCGTTCTTCGCCGCCGTGCTGGCGCTGGTGCTCGGCAACCTGGTGGGTGGCGTGTTCATGGCCCTGCACTCGGCCCAGGGCCCACAGCTGGGCGTGCCGCAGATGGTGCAGACCCGCGGCCAGTTCGGCTCCTTCGGCTCCCTGCTGGTGGTCGCCCTGGTGGTGATCATGTACCTGGGCTTCTTCGCCTCCAACCTGGTCCTCGGCGGCCAGGCGCTGCATGCGCGCTTCGAGGTGATCGGCACCAACACCGGCATCCTGCTGGTGGGCGCGATCAGCGTGATCGCCACGGTGTTCGGCTACCGCCTGATCCACGGCTACACCCGCGTGATGTCCTGGCTGTCCGGCGCGGTGCTGCTGGTCAGCTTCTTCTGGCTGGTGTTCGTCCACGGCCTGCCGGCGGACCTGCTTGAGCGTAACGAGAACAACATCCCCGGCTTCCTCGGCGCGCTGTCCATCGCCGCGCTTTGGCAATTAGCGTATGCGCCCTACGTCTCCGACTACTCGCGCTACATGCCGCAGGGCACCGGTTCGCGCACCGCGTTCTGGTCGAGCTACTGGGGCTGCTGCCTGGGCTCGATCCTGCCGATGCTGCTGGGCGTGCTGGTCGGCCTGTCGGTGGGCGAGGGCGACGTCATCGCCGGCCTGATCGAGATGACCGGCGGCTTCAGCGCCATCATGGTCGCGGTGTTCTCCATCGGCATCGCCGCCACCAACTCGATGAACCTGTATTGCGGCACCCTCTCGGCCATCACCGTCGGCCAGACGCTGATTCCCGCTTGGTCGGCCAAGGCCGGCTGGCGCGCGGTGATCGCCCTGGCGCTGTTCGGCGGTTCGCTGACCATCGCCCTGCTCGGCCAGGACAACTTCATGGCCAACTACACCAACTTCATCCTGCTGCTGCTCTACGTGCTGGTGCCCTGGAGCGCGATCAACCTGGTCGACTACTACCTGATCGCCCATGGCGAGTACGACGTGCTGTCGTTCTTCCGTCGTGACGGCGGCATCTACGGCACCTTCAACTGGACCGCGGTGAACTGTTACATCCTCGGCATCCTGGTGCAGGTTCCGTTCATGTCCACCGCGCTCTACACCGGCGCCGCCGCGCAGGCCATGAACGGTGCGGACATCTCCTGGGTGGTCGGCCTGGGCGTGGTCTCGCCGGTCTACTGGCTGTTCAGCCGCAAGCGCCAGCGTGCCCTGAAGGCGGCTCGCGCATGAGTCGTCGTACCGGGTTCTTCTTCGACGAGCGCTGCTTCTGGCACGCGACCGGGCTGCACGCGCTGATCCTTCCCGTCGGTGGCTGGTTGCAGCCGCCGGTGGGCGGCGGCCACGCCGAGTCACCGGAGAGCAAGCGCCGCCTGAAAAGCCTGATGGACGTCTCCGGGCTGAGCAGCCAGCTGCACCTGTCCAGCGCGCCGCTGGCCAGCGAGGAAGACCTGCTGCGGGTGCACCCGGCCAGCTATCTGGAGCGCTTCAAGGCCTACAGCGAAGTCGGCCACGGCGACATGGGCGAGGAAACCATGGTCAGCCATGGCACCTACGACATCGCCCGGCAGTCCGCCGGCCTGACCATCGCCGCGGTGGATGCGGTGCTGCGCGGCGAACTGGACAACGCCTACGCGCTGTCCCGTCCGCCGGGCCACCACTGCCTGCCGGATCGCGGCATGGGCTTCTGCTACCTGGCGAACATCGCCGTGGCGGTGGAGACGGCCAAGGCACGCCACGGCATCCAGCGCGTGGCGGTGCTCGACTGGGACGTGCACCACGGCAACGGCACCGAGGCGATCTTCTACGGTCGCGACGACGTGCTGACCCTGTCGATCCACCAGGCCGACTGCTACCCCACCGGAACCGGTGCGGTGGGTGACATCGGCGAGGGTGCGGGCAAGGGCTACAACCTCAACGTGCCGCTCTATCCGGGCAGCGGTGACGACGCCTACCGCGTGGCCATGGAAACCATCATCGTGCCGGCGCTGGAACGCTTCCAGCCGGAGCTGATCGTGGTTGCCAGCGGCTTCGACGCCAACGGCGTGGACCCGCTGGCGCGCATGCTCGCCCACAGCGAGACCTTCCGCTTCATGACCGCCGCCGTGTGCGATGCCGCCGAGCGTCTGTGCGATGGCCGCCTGGTGGTGGTCCACGAAGGCGGCTACGCGGAAGCCTACGTGCCGTTCTGCGGCCACGCGGTGATCGAGGAAATGGCCGGCGTGCGCACCGAAGTGGTCGATCCCTTCCTGCCGATGCTCGAAGGCCAGCAGCCCGACGCGGACTTCCGCGCCTTCCAGCGCCAGGCGCTGGAGCGGATGGCCGCCAGGCTGCTCGGCTGACACTGCTAGAGTGGGCGGATCGAACGTCAGGACGATTCGCCCATGAAAGCTCTGCTTCTTTCCTTGCCGCTGCTGGTCCTCAGCGCTGCGGCTCTCGCCGACGACTTCGCCCACGCCCAGACCCAGGCCGAGATCAACGCCTGCACCGGCGCCGCCTACAAGGCCAGCGACAAGCGCCTCAACGACCTCTACGGGCAGTACCGCCAACGCCTGGATGCCGGGCAGAAGAAGGCCCTGACCGCCGCGCAGAAGGCCTGGTTGAACTACCGCGACCTTAGCTGCCAGTTCGAGACGGCGGGCGCCAAGGGCGGTTCGGGCTACCCGATGGCCTACAGCAATTGCCTGAAGGCCATGACCGAGAATCGCATTAAGGAACTGCAGACGCTGTCCGACTGCCAGGAAGGCGACTTCAACTGTCCCGCGCCCAGGCCCTGAGTGCATTTGTTGGATGGCGTGGAGCGAAGCGATACCCGTGCTGTCGGCGATGGGTGTAGGAGTAGCGCCCATGGGCCAGGCGCTCCCGGCTGTCATGCAGGTAGGCTTTGGCGCAAGGACCTCGCTCAGAAAGGAAGGGGAGCAGATGGTGCTGGCTGATGCGCGTTTCACTCTGACCCTCTCCCGCTAGCGGAAGAGGGTCAGGTGAGGGGCTCTTGCTCTGTACGGGAGGAGCTTTACATCTCGACCACGATCCGCCCTTCGATCTGCCCGGCACGCATGCGGTCGAGGATGCCGTTGATGTCATCCAGCTTTCCGGAGGCGACGGTGGCCTTCACCAGGCCTTCGCCGGCGAAATCCAGGGCTTCCTGCAGGTCGGCGCGGGTGCCGACGATGGAGCCGGTGATGTGCAGGCCCTTGAGCACCACGTCGAAGATCGGCGTGGGGAAATCGCCCGGCGGCAGGCCGACCAGCGACACGGTACCGCCGCGACGCGCCATGCCGATGCCCTGGCCGAAGGCGCTGTTGGATACTGCTGTGACCAGCACGCCGTGGGCGCCGCCGATATCGCGCTGCACCACTTGCACCGGGTCCTCCGTCTTCGCGTTGACAGTCAGGCTGGCGCCCAGGCGCTTGGCCAGCTCCAGCTTGGCGTCATCCACGTCCACCGCCACCACATGCAGGCCCATGGCCTTGGCGTACTGCACAGCCACGTGGCCGAGGCCGCCGATACCGGAGATCGCCACCCACTGGCCGGGGCGCGCGCCGGTTTCCTTCAGGCCCTTGTAGACGGTGACGCCCGCGCAGAGGATCGGCGCGATTTCCAGGAAGCTGACGTCCTTGGGCAGGATGCCGACGTAGTTCGGGTCCGCCAGCACGTATTCGGCGTAGCCGCCGTTCACCGAATAGCCGGTGTTCTGCTGGCTCTCGCAGAGGGTTTCCCAGCCGGTCAGGCAGTGTTCGCAGCAGCCGCAGGCGGTGTACAGCCAGGGCACGCCGACGCGGTCGCCTTCCTTCACGCGGGTGACGCCGGCGCCGACCGCTGCGACGAAGCCGACGCCCTCATGGCCGGGAATGAACGGCAGGCTCGGCTTCACCGGCCAGTCGCCTTCGGCGGCGTGCAGGTCGGTATGGCAGACGCCGGAGGCTTCGATCTTCACCAGGATCTGCCCCGGGCCGGGCAGCGGGACTTTGACTTCCTCGATCCGCAGTGGCTCGCCAAAGGCGTGGACGACAGCGGCTTTCATGGTCGTGGGCAGGGTCGTGGACATTGCGCTCGCTCCTTGAAGGGTGAGGGACCTGCCCCATCCGGGCAGGGTCGTGTCAGACGAGTCTGAGCCTCTGAGCCTAGGTCATCTTGAGCTGCGGCAAGCTTTTCCGAATTCATTGCCGGGCGTTTCAATCGGGTAATGACGAAATCGGGACCAACGGTCACGCACAGTGCACTCCGCCGCGCCCTTTGCGGTATACTGCGCCGCCTTCAAGCCGGCACTGCCCGCCGGTTTGGCCACGTACAAGCCACGCCCTCACGGAGTCGTGGCTTGTTGGTTTCTGACGCGCCCAAGAGCGCACTTGAGAGAGGCACGACGATGAGCGCACTGGTTGGCGTGATCATGGGTTCCAAATCCGACTGGAGCACCCTGAGCCACACCGCAGACATGCTGGACAAGCTCGGCATTCCGTACGAAGTGAAGGTGGTTTCCGCCCACCGTACTCCGGACCTGCTGTTCCAGTACGCCGAAGAGGCCGATGGCCGTGGCATCGAAGTGATCATTGCCGGCGCCGGCGGTGCCGCCCACCTGCCGGGCATGTGCGCCGCCAAGACCCACCTGCCGGTCCTCGGCGTGCCGGTCCAGTCCTCCATGCTCTCGGGCGTCGATTCGTTGCTGTCCATCGTGCAGATGCCCGCCGGCGTCCCCGTCGCCACCCTGGCCATCGGCAAGGCTGGCGCGACCAACGCAGCTCTGCTCTCCGCCAGCATCCTGGGTGCCAAGTACCCCAAATACCACGAGGCGCTGAAGCAGTTCCGCGCCACCCAGACCGAGACGGTGCTGGACAATCCCGATCCCCGCGAGGCCTGAGTACGACCATGAAGATCGGTGTCATCGGTGGCGGCCAACTGGGCCGCATGCTGTCCCTGGCGGGCACCCCGCTGGGCATGAACTTCGCCTTCCTCGACCCGGCGCCGGACGCCTGCGCGCAAGCCCTGGGCGAACACATCCGCGCCGACTACAACGACCAGGATCACCTGCGCCAGTTGGCCGATGGAGTCGACGTGGTGACCTTCGAATTCGAGAGCGTGCCGGCCGAGACCGTGGCCTTCCTCTCGCAGTTCGTCCCGGTCTACCCGAACGCCGAGTCGTTGCGCATTGCCCGCGACCGCTGGTTCGAGAAGTCCATGTTCAAGGAACTGGGCATCCCGACCCCGGCCTTCGCCGACGTGCAATCCCAGGCCGACCTCGACGCCGCGGTGGCCAGCATCGGCCTGCCGGCGGTGATGAAGACCCGCACCCTGGGCTACGACGGCAAGGGCCAGAAGGTCCTGCGCAAGGCCGAGGACGTCAGCGGCGCCTTTGCTGAATTGGGCAGCGTGCCGTGCATCCTCGAAGGCTTCGTGCCCTTCACCGGCGAAGTGTCGCTGGTGGCGGTACGCGCCCGCGACGGCGAGACGCGCTTCTACCCGCTCGTGCACAACACCCACGAGAACGGCATCCTGCGCCTTTCCGTGGCGAGCACCGACCACCCGCTGCAGGCGCTGGCCGAAGACTACGTCGGCCGTGTGCTGGACCAGCTGCAGTACGTTGGCGTGATGGCTTTCGAGTTCTTCGAAGTCGACGGCGGCCTGAAGGCCAACGAGATCGCCCCGCGCGTGCATAACTCCGGCCACTGGACCATCGAAGGTTCCGAGTGCAGCCAGTTCGAGAACCACGTGCGCGCCATCGCCGGCCTGCCACTGGGCTCGACCGCGAAAGTGGGCGAGAGCGCCATGCTCAACTTTATCGGCGAAGTGCCGCCGGTGGCTGAAGTGCTGAACATCGCCGACTGCCATCTGCACCACTACGGCAAGGCCTTCAAGGCCGGGCGCAAGGTCGGCCACGCCACCCTGCGCAGCGCCGACCTGCCGACCCTGAAGGCGCGCATCGCCGAGGTCGAGGCGCTGATCGCCAAGGCCTGACGGCCCGCCGACCAGGGTGACAGGAGAAAGCCGCGTCAATCGCTGACGCGGCTTTTTTCATGGGCGATCGGCAGACTGCTGTAAGGCTCGCGAAACACTCCGACTCGCTCTGGCACGCGGGGAAACACGGAACGCGATGCTTTCCTACACTGTCCCATGACACGCGCGAATACGCCGCGCATATCCCACAAGGAGGGACTGTCATGGGCTTCATCGGAACCATCGTCATCGGCCTGATCGTCGGACTCATCGCACGCTTCCTGAAGCCGGGCGACGACAGCATGGGCTGGATCATGACCATCCTGATCGGCATCGGCGGCTCGCTGCTGGCGACCTACGGTGGCCAGGCGCTCGGCATCTACGCGGCCGGCCAGGCGGCGGGCTTCATCGGTGCGGTAATCGGCGCCATCGTGCTGCTGGTCATTTACGGCCTGATCAAGAAGAATTGACGGTGATTTCCGCCCCTCTCCCGCCCAGGGGGAGGGCGCAGGAAGCCCTTACCGCCTGTGCCCGACCGGGCCTTTCGAGTCCACGATGCGCCGACCATTGCTCGCCTGCTGTCTGATACTGCTGACTTCCCTGGCGTCCGCCGCCGAACTCCCCGAAACCGACTGGCTGTCCCTGATGCCGCCGAGCGATCGAAAGGCGCTGGAGGACATGCCGGAAATCACCCACAACGGCCCCGAGGCCAACGGTACCTTCACCAACAAGGGCGGGCTGAAGCAGTCCGACAAGAAGCTGCCGCAGGTGATGTATTCGACCAAGACCGTGGCCGCGCTGAATGGCAAAGCGTTGCGCCTGGGCGGCTACCCGGTGCCGCTGGAGAACGACGCCAAGGGCCGCGTCACCGAATTCTTCCTGGTGCCTTACCCGGGCGCCTGCATCCACGTGCCGCCGCCGCCGCCGAACCAGATCGTGCTGGTGCGCTATCCCAAGGGCATCCAGATCGACGATATCTACAACCCGATCTGGGTCAGCGGCACGCTGAAGGTGGAGAAGGTCAGCAATGACCTGGCCGACGCAGCCTACGCCATCGACGACGCCAAGGTGCGGCCGGTGGAAGAGAGCGATCTGTAAGGCTTGTCGGCGTACCACCGTTCGCGGCTGCACACCGATTCTCGAGGAGAGAACGTAGGGCGAATAACCTGGAACAGGTTATTCGCCGGACCGTCTACGGCGGATAACGCTGGCGCGTTGGACGCCCTCCAAGGCCATCAGGCCTTCAGCGGCTCACCCCAGATTTCCACGCTCATGGTCTCGCTGCGCCCCGGCGCCACGCTCATGGCGTCGTCCATCACCCGCGCGGTCTCGATGCAGAGCATGCCGGTCCAGGCATCGTCGGGCATCTGCGACAGGCGCGCGGCCTTGTCGATCCAGGGGTTCCACACCACCGCCGAGCGCGAGCCGCCAGCCTTGATGTGGATGCCGCGCTCCCAAAGCGGGTCCTGGATCACCAGGGTCTTCTCCACGTCCAGGTAGACGCGGTCGGTCTCGCCGGTGAAGCGGATCAGTCCGTGCTGCTGGCGCTCCTCCCAGTTCTCCATGGCGTCGAGGTAGCGGTTGCCCTGCAGGCCTTCGATGCTGACCTGGCGGCAATCGCTGACGGCGAAGTAGGTGTGCAGTGCCTGGGTCAGCGGCAGCGGCTTGTCGCCGAGGTTGTGGGTGGTCATTTCCAGCGTTAGGCGTTCGCCGAAGCGCATCACCAGTTCCAGGCGCGCCGAGTGCGCCCAGCCGGGCAGGCCCTGGCTGGCGTCGTAGCTGAAGTGCGCCGACAGCTGGCCCTGCTCGTCGGCGATGTCGTCCAACTGCCAGTCGAGAGCACGCACCAGGCCGTGGGCCGGCGGCTTGTCGCCCTGGTAGGCGGTGCGGATGTCCACCGGGTTGCGGTCCAGGTTGCCGAACCACGGCCAGCACACCGGCACGCCACCGCGCACGGACTGGCCGTGGCGGTACTCGGCGGTCTCGCTCAGCCACACCAATGGCGGCTGTTCGTGGGGCTGGTAGCTGAGCAGTTGTGCACCCTGCTGGGCGATCAGCGCTTCACCATAAGCGGTGTGGATGCGCCAGCAGGACAGTTGATCGATCTGTACCTGCTCGACGCGGGGAGTCTGGATGTCGCTGCTCATGGTGTTCTCCGGGACTGCGCTGCGAAAGTTTCAGTATCACCGATCCTTCGCGTCGCAGGCAGTTCCCGGAGAATGAAAAGATCAGCGCAGGCGCAGGTCTGCCAGCTGTGCCCGCTGCCGTCCTTCGCCGTCGAAATTGGATGCTGCCAGCCAGGCCTCGAAGGCCTGCTGGCAGCGGGGCCATTCACTGTCGATGATGGAGAACCACGCGGTGTCGCGGTTGCGGTCCTTCACCACCGTGGCCTGGCGGAAGGTGCCCTCGAAGACAAAGCCCAGGCGCACCGCGGCGCGCATAGAGCGGGCATTGAGTGCGTTGCACTTCCACTCCAGGCGCCGGTAGCCCATCTCGAAGGCCCAGCGGGCCAGCAGGTAGACCGCCTCGGTGGAGGCCGGCGAGCGTTGCATCACACGGCCGTAGGCGATGTGGCCAATCTCGATGCTGCCGTCCTTCGGGAAAATCCGCAGGTAACTGAGCAGGCCGACGGCGCGCCCGCTGGTGCGGTCGATCACGGCGAAGAACAGTGGGTCGTTGCTCGCTGCGTTGCCCGCCAGCCAGGCATCGAAAGGCGCGCGCTCGGGGAAGGGGCCGTAGGGCAGGTAGTCCCACAGCACCGGATCGGAGTCCGGGCCTTGCAACGCTTGCCACAGGTCATCGCCATGCAGGGCGGCGTCCAGCGGCGCCAGGTTGATGGTGCGGCCGGTCAGGGTACGGCGTTCGGGGCTGGCGGCGGGGCGCCAGTTCAGCAGGGGTTGGTCGTTCATGGGCGCTCCGGCTCAGAGGATCTTACGGTACTGGACGAACCCGGAGCGGTCGGCAATCCGGTCATAGAGGAACATGGCGTCGGTGTTGCTCTCGTGGGTCAGCCAGTGCACCCGCGAGGCGCCATTGGCGCGGGCGTCGGCGTAGACGTGCTCGATCAGCTGCGCGCCGATGCCGCCGCCGCGCTGGCCTTCAGCGACATACAGGTCTTGCAGGTAGACGTAGTCGCCCTGGGTCCAGCAGGAACGATGGTAAATGAAGTGCACCATGCCGATGGCCACGCCATCGCGCCAGGCGAGGGCGGCGTGCATCGGTTCTGCCGCGTCCAGGAAACGCTGCCAGGTGACGGCCGTGGTGGCTTCGTCAATGGTGGTCTTGTAGAAGCGCTGGTAGCCCTGCCAGAGTGGCAGCCAGGCAGCGTGATCAGCGGCGCTGATCGGACGGATCTCGACGGCGGAGGACATGCTGACAACCTTGTGTGCGTTGGAATGCTTTCAGACTAGGTCGGGAATTGGTTCTGCTAAAGAGCCATTAATGGTGAAATAAAAGGAACCATTGCTGTCGTCTGGAATCCGCCTCCATGAGCGTCCCGTTGTCTTTCAACCCGTCCGGCATCCGCCTCGATCCCGCCCGACCGCTGGGTGCGCAACTGTTGCAGGCGTTGCGCGAGCGCATCCTCGACGGTCGCCTGGCTGCCCGTTCGCGCCTGCCGGCCAGCCGCGACCTGGCCTCATCGTTGGGGGTTTCGCGCAATACCGTGGTGCGCGCCTACGAGCAGCTCTACGCCGAGGGTTACATCGAAGGCCGCACGGGCGATGGCACCTACGTGGCGGAGCGGGTTCAGCCCTCGGTTGATGCGGTTCGCAGCGAAGCCCGCAGCCCGGATGCGCCCTCGCTGGAACGCCTCGCGCGGCACCATCTGCCGCTGCCTCCGACCGGCGCGCCACGGGCGTTCCGGGTCGGCGTACCGGCCTTCGACCTCTTCCCCTTCGATACCTGGGCGCGGTTGCAGGCGCGCTTCTGGCGCGATCCGCCGCTGGATTGCCTGGGTTACGGCGACCCGGCCGGCGAGCATCGCCTGCGCGAACTGGTCGCCGCCTACCTGCGCACCACCCGTGGCCTGCATTGCGATGCCGGACAGATCATCATCACCAGCGGCGCCCAACAGGGCATCGCACTTTGTGCCCAGGTGCTGCTCGCCGAAGGTGACGGCGCGGCCATCGAGAACCCCGGCTACCGCGCTGCGGGTCATGCATTCGCCACGGCGGGTGCGCGCCTGAACGGCGTGCCGGTGGATGCCGATGGCCTGTGCACAGCGCAGCTGGAACAACTGCCGGACTGCCGGCTGGTCTACGTCACGCCGTCGCATCAGTACCCCACCGGCGTGACCCTTTCCCTGGCGCGGCGCCTGGAACTGCTGGAGTGGGCCGAGCGCAGCGGCGGCTGGATAGTCGAGGACGACTACGACGGCGAGTACCGCTACAGCGGCACGCCGCTGATGCCGCTGGCCGCGCTGGATCGCCATGATCGCGTGCTCTATGTCGGCACCTTCTGCAAGATCGCCTTTCCGGCGCTGCGCCTGGGCTACCTGGTCGTCCCCCCGGCGCTGGCGCAATCCTTCGCCCGTCGCCGTGCGCTGGATGTGCGGCATTCCGAGGTCGGTACCCAGCGGGTGATGGCGGACTTCATCGCCGAAGGGCATTTCCAGCGTCATGTCCGGCGCATGCGCCGCGCTGCTCGCAGTCGCCGCGATGCGCTGCTGCGCGGCTGGCCGGAGGTGGCTGGCTGCGCGCCGATGCCGGCGGTGGAAGCAGGCTTGCACCTGTGCGTGCGGGTCGACAGCCGCGAGCGTGAGCTGGAACTGGTGCAGCGTGCGGCGGCGGTTGGTGTCGAGGTGAATGCCCTGAGCGATTACTGGCTGCCGGAGTCCATCGAGCCGGCGGACCAGCGTGCCGGGCTGGTGCTGGGCTTTGCCGCGGTGCCGGAGGCGCGGATTGCCGAGGCGTTGAAGGCTTTGCGCAAGGCCTGGGCTCGAACGTAGGGCGAATAACCGGTCACGGTTATCCGCCGTCCGAGCTCCGGCGCAGTCGGGCGGCGGATAACGCTTGGGGCGTTATTCGCCCTACGCTCAACTCGGGCTTTCCCCGAGGCTTGTAACTCCCGGCTATTTCCTTAGCTGCCTTACGAAGTTGGCGGCAGGCACCAGGCTCCCTAGAATATCGCCCCTCTCGAAAACACCCCGGAGCCGCCATGAGCCTAGCCCTGTCCACCGTGCCCGAGCGCAAGTCCACTGCGCTCTGGGTCGCCTTCCTCCTGCTGCTGGCGGGCGCGCTGTTCCTCGCCCAGGTGGTGAGCGGCCGGCAGGCGCTGCTGTTCCTGGTCGGCGGCGCACTGGGACTGACGCTCTATCACGCCGCCTTCGGCTTCACCTCCGCCTGGCGCGTGTTCATCCGTGAACGCCGTGGCGCCGGACTGCGTGCACAGATGGTGATGCTGGCGCTGGCCGTGCTGCTGTTCTTCCCGGCCCTGGCTGCCGGCACGCTGTTCGGCGAGCCGGTGAAGGGGCTGGTGTCGCCGGCCGGCACGTCGGTCATCGTCGGCGCCTTCATCTTCGGCATCGGCATGCAGCTGGGCGGCGGCTGCGCCTCCGGCACGCTGTTCACCGTCGGCGGCGGCAACGCGCGGATGCTGGTAACGCTGCTGTTCTTCATCATCGGCTCGGTGGTCGCCACTCACCACATCGGCTGGTGGTTCGCCCTGCCGTCGCTGCCGCCGACCTCCATCGTGCAGTCGCTGGGCCTGTTCCAGGCGCTGGCGCTGAGCCTCGCGCTGTTCGCCGCTATCGCTGCCGTCAGCGTGGTGCTGGAACGTCGTCGGCATGGCGTGCTGGAGCTGATCGCCAGCAATGGCGAGAAGGGTGTCGGCCGCTTATTCCGTGGTCCCTGGCCGCTGGTGTGGGGTGCGGTGGCGCTGGCGCTGCTGAACTTCGCCACCCTGGCGCTGGCCGGGCGTCCCTGGGGCGTCACCTCGGCCTTTGCGCTGTGGGGGGCGAAGGCCTTCGAGAGTCTCGGCATTGCCGTCGACCAGTGGGCCTTCTGGCAGGTCGAAGCCAACGCCAAGGCGCTCGCCGCGCCGGTCTGGCAGGACGTCACCAGCGTGATGGACTTCGGCATCATGATCGGCGCGTTGCTGGCTGCCGGTCTCGCCGGGCGTTTCGCACCGAGCCTGAAGATCCCGGCGCGCTCGTTGATCGCGGCAGTCATCGGCGGCCTGCTGCTGGGCTACGGTGCGCGCCTGGCTTACGGCTGCAACATCGGCGCGTACTTCAGCGGCATCGCCTCCGGCAGCCTACACGGCTGGCTGTGGCTGGTGGCGGCGTTCTTCGGCAACGCGGTGGGCGTGCGCCTGCGGCCGATCTTCTTCCCCGCCGAACGCGTGGAAGCGCGCCTGACCGGCTGCTGAGTCAGGCAGGGCGAGGCGTCTCGCGCTCCGCCCAGTAGGTCTGCCGATGGCCGCGGGCCTGGTAGTCCCGCGCCAGGGCTTCAGCCTCGGCGCGGCTCAATTGGCGGCGCATGACGAAGCGGTTGCCGTTGTCGTCCAGGCGCAGCAGGCACCAGTCGCGCTCCTCAGGCATTGAAGGTCGAAGTCTTGCGCAGGCGCAGCGCGAGCAGGATCAGCAGGACGCCGAAGAACACCGAGTAGGCGCCGATCACCCAGGCTACGGCGATTGCCCCAGCGCCCGGATTGCCGATCATTAGCACCCCGAACAGCACCGACACCGCGCCGGAAAGCCCCAGCCACCATTCGTTCTGCAGCGCCTTGCGCAGGCGGATCGCAGCGATGATCTGCAGCACGCCCATCACCAGCGCCCAGCCGGCGATCAGCATCAGCAGGCCCAGCGCAGTCAGCTGCGGCCAGAGGAAGGCGACCAGCCCGGCGGCAATCCCCAGCAAGCCCACCAGTACCAGCGGCCACAGAGGCCGGCCGGATTCGCGCATCTGTGCGGCGGCGATCAGGGTGAACAGGCCGTCGATGAAGGCGTAGGCGCCGAAGAACAGCACCATCACGGTCAGCACGATGCCCGGCCAGACCATGGCCAGGATGCCGAACAGCAGGGCGGCGACGCCGCGCAGAGCGATCCATTTCCAGTGGCGGCCCAGGGCTTGCCAGAGCGGGTGTTGCGACATGGCGGCGATCCTCGCGAGGGGTATGGCTGAAACCATAGTCGCTGGCGCGCGGCGCGGGCTCTGACATGGAACAAAAGAAAGCCCGGCATGAGCCAGGCTGTGGAAGGCCCGTCGCAACGGGCGGGTGCCGTCAGGCGACGTCACCGGGGAGAGCGGCTGCGACACATCCGGCGCGGATTCTGCGATCCTTGCCGGCGACGTAGCGATGAACGGTACGGGCCCCGCCATGCGGGCGCCTCGGAGGCGTTGATGCAACGCAGCATATTCTTAGTTGATTGAGCGTTCAATAAAAAACGAATAGACTGGCCCACATTATCGCCGGATGGCACAGGCACGCCCGGCGAAGAGGAGATTCGAAATGCCCAAGGTCGGTATGCAGCCGATTCGCCGCTCCCAGCTGATCCACGCGACCCTCGAGGCGGTGGACCAGGTGGGCATGAGCGACGCCAGCATCGCCCTGATCGCCCGCCTCGCGGGGGTTTCCAACGGCATCATCAGCCACTACTTCCAGGACAAGAACGGGCTGCTGGAAGCGACGATGCGACATTTGATGTCGGCATTGAGCAAGGCTGTCGCCGAGCGCCGCGCTACCTTGCGCAACGACGAACCGCGCTCGCACCTGCGGGCCATCATCGCCGGCAACTTCGACAGCTCGCAGGTCAACGGCCCGGCCATGAAGACCTGGCTCGCGTTCTGGGCGACCAGCATGCACCAGCCGGCACTGCGCCGGCTGCAGCGGATCAACGACCACCGGCTGTATTCGAACCTGTGCAGCCAGTTCCGCCGCGAACTGCCGCTGGCCCAGGCCCGCAGCGCCGCGCGCGGGCTGGCCGCGCTGATCGACGGCCTCTGGCTGCGGGGCGCGCTCTCGGGCGATGCCTTCGACACCGAGCAGGCGTTGGCGATTGCCTACGACTACCTCGACCAACAACTGGCCAAGCGCCCCGGATAGCGGGCGCAGCCTTGCGCTGACACCGACAAGAGAGGACCACCGCACCATGGCTCGATTCGAAGTACAGAAGCTCTACATTGGCGGTCGCTACGTGGAAGCCACCAGCGGCGCCACCTTCGAGACCATCAATCCGGCCAACGGTGAAGTCCTCGCCCAGGTACAACGCGCTTCGAAGGAAGACGTCGAGCGCGCCGTGCAGGCGGCGGTGGCAGGGCAGAAAGTCTGGGCGGCGATGACCGCCATGCAGCGTTCGCGCATCCTGCGCCGCGCCGTTGACATCCTCCGCGAGCGCAACGACGAACTCGCCGAGCTGGAAACCCTCGACACCGGCAAGCCGCTGGCCGAGACCCGCTTCGTCGACATCGTCACTGGCGCCGACGTGCTCGAGTACTACGCCGGCCTGGTGCCCGCCATCGAGGGCGAACAGATCCCGCTGCGCGACACCAGCTTCGTCTATACCCGCCGCGAGCCGCTGGGCGTGGTCGCCGGCATCGGCGCCTGGAATTACCCGATTCAGATCGCCCTGTGGAAATCCGCCCCGGCCCTGGCCGCCGGCAACGCGATGATCTTCAAGCCCAGCGAAGTCACCCCGCTGACCGCGCTGAAGCTCGCCGAGGTCTACACCGAAGCCGGCCTGCCCGATGGCGTATTCAACGTGCTCACCGGCAGCGGCCGCGAAGTCGGCCAGTGGCTGACCGAACACCCGCTGATCGAGAAGATCTCCTTTACCGGCGGCACCTCCACCGGCAAGAAGGTCATGGCCAGCGCCTCCAGTTCCTCGCTCAAGGAAGTCACCATGGAGCTGGGCGGCAAGTCGCCGCTGATCATTTTCGAGGACGCCAACCTCGACCGCGCCGCCGACATCGCCGTCATGGCCAACTTCTTCAGCTCAGGCCAGGTCTGCACCAACGGCACCCGCGTGTTCATCCCCCGCAACCTGCAGGCCCGATTCGAGGCCAAGGTACTGGAGCGTGTGAAGCGCATCCGTCTGGGCAACCCGCGGGACGAGAACACCAACTTCGGCCCGCTGGTGAGCTTCCCGCACATGGAGAGCGTGCTCTCCTATATCGAGTCCGGCAAAGAACAGAAGGCCCGCCTGCTGTGCGGTGGCGAGCGCGTCACCCACGGCGAGTTCGGCAAGGGCGCATACGTCGCGCCGACCGTGTTCACCGACTGCACGGACGACATGACCATCGTCCGCGAGGAAATCTTCGGGCCGGTCATGAGCATCCTCGTCTACGACACCGAAGACGAGGCTATCCGCCGCGCCAACGACACCGAGTACGGCCTCGCCGCTGGCGTCGTGACCCAGGACCTGGCCCGCGCGCACCGGGCGATCCACCGCCTGGAAGCGGGCATCTGCTGGATCAACACCTGGGGCGAGTCGCCGGCCGAGATGCCGGTTGGCGGATACAAGCAATCGGGTGTCGGTCGTGAGAACGGCCTGACCACCCTGGCTCACTACACTCGCATCAAATCCGTACAGGTAGAGCTGGGCGACTACACCTCGGTGTTCTGATCGCCGCGATCGAGCCATGAAAGGCCGGTCGCAGGCATGACTCCCTGACCACCGGCCATCCCGAACACGCAGACACCGGCGCGCACGCGTCGCGGGCGGTGTCGTGCCTGAAAAATAGGAAGGCCTGCATGTCCCAGGAATACGACTACATCATCATCGGCGCCGGTTCTGCCGGTAACGTACTGGCTACCCGCCTGACCGAGGACGCCGACGTCAGCGTGCTGCTGCTCGAAGCCGGCG
This sequence comes from Pseudomonas sp. NPDC086581, assembly GCF_044746165.1. Taxonomy (NCBI): domain Bacteria; kingdom Pseudomonadati; phylum Pseudomonadota; class Gammaproteobacteria; order Pseudomonadales; family Pseudomonadaceae; genus Pseudomonas; species Pseudomonas sp. NPDC086581. Next base: position 73,590 of record NZ_JBIVBR010000020.1, read on the forward strand.
GCCCGGATTACCGCGCCGACTTCCGCACGCAGATGCCGGCGGCGCTGGCCTATCCGCTGCAGGGCCGCCGCTACAACTGGGCGTACCTGACCGACCCCGAACCGTACATGAACAACCGCCGCATGGAGTGCGGACGCGGCAAGGGCCTGGGCGGCTCCTCGCTGATCAACGGCATGTGCTACATCCGCGGCAACGCCATGGACTTCGATGGCTGGGCGCAGGAGAAGGGCCTGGAAGACTGGACCTACCTGGACTGCCTGCCGTACTTCCGCAAGGCTGAGACCCGCGACATCGGCCCCAACGACTACCACGGCGGCAGCGGCCCGGTGAGCGTCACCACGCCCAAGGCCGGCAACAACCCGCTGTTCCACGCCATGGTCGAGGCCGGCGTGCAGGCCGGTTACCCGCGTACCGAAGACCTCAATGGCTACCAGCAGGAAGGCTTTGGTCCGATGGACCGCACCGTCACCCCGCAAGGACGACGCGCTAGTACTGCCCGTGGCTACCTGGACCAGGCCCGCGAGCGGCCCAACCTGACCATCGTCACCCATGCGCTGACCGACCGCATCCTGTTCAGCGGCAAGCGCGCCATCGGCGCGACCTATCTGCATGGCGATGACAACGCGCTGAAGGAAGTCCGCGCACGCCGCGAAGTGCTGGTGTGCTCGGGTGCCATCGCTTCTCCGCAACTGCTGCAGCGCTCCGGCGTCGGCCCTTCCGCGCTACTGCGCGACCTGGGCATCGAGGTAGTGCATGACCTGCCCGGTGTCGGCCAGAACCTCCAGGATCACCTGGAGATGTACCTGCAGTACGCCTGCAAGCAGCCGGTGTCGCTGTACCCGGCACTGCAATGGTGGAACCAGCCGCAGATCGGCGCGGAGTGGATGTTCCTCGGTACCGGCCTGGGCGCGAGCAACCAGTTCGAGGCCGGCGGCTTCATCCGCAGCCGTCCGGAATTCGAGTGGCCGAATATCCAGTACCACTTCCTGCCCGTCGCCATTAACTACAACGGCAGCAACGCGGTGAGCGAGCACGGCTTCCAGGCTCATGTCGGCTCCATGCGCTCTCCCAGTCGCGGGCGGATCAACCTGACCTCCCGTGATCCGCGCAAGCATCCGAGCATCCTGTTCAATTACATGTCCTGCGAGCAGGACTGGCAGGAGTTCCGCGACGCTATCCGGATCACCCGCGAGATCATGAATCAGCCGGCGCTCGACCCCTATCGCGGCCGCGAGATCAGCCCGGGCTTGGACAAGCAGAGCGACGCCGACCTCGACGCCTTCGTCCGTGAACACGCGGAAACGGCTTTCCACCCGTCCTGCTCCTGCAAGATGGGCAATGACGACATGGCGGTGGTCGATGGCGAAGGCCGTGTGCACGGTATGGAAGGATTGCGCGTGATCGATGCGTCGATCATGCCGCTGATCATCACCGGCAACCTCAACGCCACCACCATCATGATGGCCGAGAAGCTCGCCGATAAGGTCCGCGGCCGCCCGTCACTGCCGCGCAGTACCGCCGACTACTTCAAGGCCGATGGTGCGCCGGTGCGCGGAAAACCGCAGCGCTGATTCCGAAGGTAAGAAACGAAAACGCCGGCGAGAGTGCCGGCGCTTTCAGTTTTCAGCCACGACGCGGAGGAACCGGTCGGGTACGCCCGCTACCGTCGATGGCGACGAAGACGAAAACCGCCTCGGTGACCTTGCGCCATTCGCTGGACAGCGGGTCATCGCTCCATACCTCGACCAGCATGCGGATCGAGCTGCGGCCCACTTCCAGGGTCTGGGTATAGAAGGAGAGCTGCGCGCCGACTGCGACCGGGACCAGGAAGGCCATGCGGTCGATTGCTACCGTGGCCACGCGGCCTCCGGCGATGCGGCTGGACATGGCGGTTCCGGCGAGATCCATCTGCGCCACCAGCCAGCCACCGAAGATGTCGCCAAAGCCGTTGGTCTCGCGCGGCAGGGCGGTGATCTGCAAGGCCAGGTCGCCTTGCGGGATAGGATCTTCTTGTTCGAGCTCGATCATAGGTAAGGGCCTCTTGCCCCCGGCGTACTCATGGTGAGGTTATGGAAAAACTCTCCCAAGACACCTGCCGGCGCAAGGCCTTGGGACAGCTTTTGATCGGCCTGCCCGCATTATATAGAGGGAGGGCCGGCGCGACGACCGCAGGATAGGGTGAAATTCCTGCGGGCGCGGCCGCTGTGTCGCCTCCGCGCAATTTGCTATGGTGCGGCACCTGCGGCTGCCGGCCGCAGCCTCCTTGCCTGCAGAGATAACAAGTACCATGCCTTCTGTGAACGCTCCTGCCGCGCCCGCGTCACGTCCGTTGACCCGCAGCGACTACAAGACTCTTTCGCTGTCCGCGCTGGGCGGCGCCCTCGAGTTCTACGACTTCATCATCTTCGTGTTCTTCGCCACCGTGGTCGGCAAGCTGTTCTTCCCCGCCGACATGCCCGACTGGCTGCGCCAGCTGCAGACTTTCGGCCTGTTCGCCGCCGGCTACCTGGCCCGTCCGCTGGGCGGGGTGGTGATGGCCCACTTCGGCGACCTGCTGGGCCGCAAGAAGATGTTCACCCTGAGCATCTTCCTGATGGCCGTTCCCACCCTGATCATGGGCCTGCTGCCCACCTACGCACAGATTGGTATCTGGGCGCCGCTGGCGCTTCTACTGCTGCGTGTCATCCAGGGCGCCGCCATCGGTGGTGAGGTGCCGGGTGCCTGGGTGTTCGTAGCGGAGCACGTCCCGCACCGTCATGTGGGCTATGCCTGCGGCACGCTCACGTCGGGTCTGACCGCGGGCATCCTCATCGGTTCGCTGGTCGCGACCCTGATCAACAGCGTCTACAGCGCCGAAGAAGTGCAGGGTTACGCCTGGCGTATCCCGTTCCTGCTGGGCGGCATCTTCGGCCTGTTCTCCGTCTACCTGCGCCGCTGGCTGCACGAGACGCCGGTATTCGCCGAACTGCAGCTGCGCAAGCAACTGGCCGATGAGGTGCCGCTGGGTGTGGTGGTGCGTGAACATCGCCCGGCCATCGTGCTGTCCATGCTGCTGACCTGGGTACTGTCCGCCGGCATCGTCGTGGTGATCCTGATGACCCCGTCGGTGCTGCAGACTGTCTATGGCTTCGACGCGGCTACGTCGCTCAAGGCCAACAGCGTGGCCATTGTCTGCCTGAGCGTCGGCTGCATCCTGTCCGGGCGTCTCGCCGACCGTTTCGGCGCGGGCCGCACCTTTATATATGGAAGCATCCTGCTGGGCGTCGTCTCCTGGACCTTCTACACCAGCCTCAAGGCGCATCCGGATTGGCTGTTCCCGCTGTATGCGGTCACCGGCCTGTGCGTCGGCGTCATCGGCGCGGTGCCTTATGTGATGGTCAACGCCTTCCCGGCAGTTGTGCGCTTCACCGGCCTGTCCTTCTCCTACAACCTGGCTTACGCCATCTTCGGTGGCCTGACGCCCATGGTCGTTGCCCTTCTGATGAAGGAGGATCCGCTGGGCCCTGCCTACTATGTAGTAGCCCTGTGCGTGGTGGGCCTGCTGGTGGGGGCCTACCTGTTGCGCCAGGAACGGCGGCTGGCAGGCCAGGAAGTGGCTATAAACTGATCAGGCGGACAGTTTTTTGCAGAAAGATTAAATTAGTCGTTGACGGCCGATTTAAACTCCCTATAATGCGCACCACTCCCAGCGACGAAGCGCTGAAAGAACTTGAAAATCAAGTACTTACAGGTGTTCTGAGGTGAGGGTGGTGGTCAGGCGGGTGATTCACTTGCCGCTCTTCATTCGCTGCTTCGGTAGCGGGCTGAAAAGAAGATTGCCGAGGTGGTTGACAGCGAGTTTGATCGCTGTAGAATGCGCCTCCCGCTGATGAGAAGGTTTCCTTCGCTGAGGCACAAGCGATTGAGTAGAAA
>NZ_JBIVBR010000021.1:0-77047 GCF_044746165.1 Pseudomonas sp. NPDC086581
GAAGCGTGGGTTTTGCAGCAGGATGGCGGACAGCAGCGTACTGCCCGAGCGCGGCAAACCCGATATGAAGTGGAAATTCTGCATCCCTGCGCAACAACTCAATGGCACTTTGCAATTGCGGGATGCTATTCGGTCTGGGAAATTTCGTACAGATTTTTCGGACTGACCGCGGGAGCATAGACACGCCCGCCGACCGCCCACTCCAGGCAAGGCCCGGAGTAGACATCTACGCGCTAGAAGCCGCTCTCCCGAACCCCCACCGCCGCCAGGCGCCGCAGGAAGCCGCCGAGCAGCGACTCACTGCGCCCCTGCAAGCTGGCCACGCCGCGCACGGCCTGGACCGGCGCCGGGTGGTCAGCCACTAGCTCCAGACGCGCGCCGTACTGGGCGTGTTCGGGGACCGCACGTTGCTCCGCATCGCGGCGTACGGCCAACGGGCCGCCCTGGTCCGACGCCAGCAGTGGCAGCGCCAGGGTTGCGCTGCTGGTTGCATCCAGCTCACTCAAGCGCACCGGCAACGACGGCAGCCCCGGATCCTCGGCCACGAAACGGCCCTCAACGCCCAACGCCAGGCGCTCCAGCGACTGCTGCTCGACATAACCGCGCAGCTTGGGCCGCTGCTGCCCGACCACGCGAAGCAGAACCTGGTCCGGCGCCAGCCAGACGCCTGCCTGCAAGCCGCGGTCGAGATCGCGCACCACGCCATCCTGCGGCGCACGCAGCAGCAGGCGCTCGCGTTCGGCAGCCAGCCCACGGTAGTCCGCCAGTTGCTGCGCGAGCTGGCTTTCCAGCACGCCGGCATCGGCGACCATCAGTGGGTTGGCCCGGCTACGGGCGATCTGCAACTGCAGCGAGCGCAGTTGCAGACCGACGATCCTCAGGCGCGCCTCAAGGTCCGGCGAGGCCAGTTCCAGCAGCGGCTCGCCCACTTTCACTGCCTGCCCCTGGCTGACCAGCAGGCGGGTAACCTGCGCTCCCACGGGGGTATGCAGCTCGCTGACCTGCGAAGCCTCCAGCACCGCCGGCACTTCCACCGACGTGCGCCAGGGCACCAGGAGCAACAGGCCGATCAGTGCCAGCCCGGCCAGGGTCGGCAGGCTGCGGCGCGGTTGCGCATGTTCGCGGTTCTGCCACCAGAACTTCAGCTCGCGGAAGATCGGCAAAGCAATGAACCAGCCCAGCTCCACCAGCATCAGGAAGATACCCAGCGCCTTGAAGAACAGGTGATAAACCGCCAAAGCGATGCCAAAGAAAAGCAGCGCACGCCAGACCCAGGAGGCATAGCCCCACGCCAGCAGGCGTCGGCGCAGCGTCGGTGGCAAAGGTTCGGGCATCGGTGCGCCGTAACCGAACAGCGTCTCGCGCAGGCGCCAGCGGCACAGGGCGAAGGCACGTCCCTGGAGGTTGTCCACGCCCAGCAGGTCGCCTAGCAGGAAGTAACCGTCGAAGCGCAGGAACGGGTTGAGGTTGATCGCCACCGTGGTCAGCCAGGTGGCGCTCGCCAGCAGGAACGCCGCCGTGCGCATCGGCCCATCGGCCAACAGCGACCAGGCCAGCAGGGCCACGCAGGCCAGGAGCATTTCCGCCAGCACACCACCGGCACCGATCAGCAGGCGGCTACGGCGATCCCTCACGCGCCACGCGTCGGACACGTCGGTGTAGAACATCGGCAGCAGCACCACGAAGGCAATCCCCATGCTGTGCACCCGACAACCGGCGCGCTTGGCCATATAGGCGTGCCCCAGCTCATGGCAGAACTTGGCCAGCCAAAGGGCAATACCGAAAGCCGCCGCACCGGACCAACTGAACAGGTAGGAAAAACTGCCGATGAAACGATCCCAATCGCGGGCCATCAGGAACAACCCCAGCGCCAGCACGAGAGGCAATCCGTAGCGCAGCAACGCGCCACCGTGCCGAGCCAGCCAGGGCCAGGTACGGTTGAGGAACGGATCGGGCCGCCACAGCGGAATCCGGAAGAACAGATACTGGTGCAACGCCTTCTGCCACACGCTTTCGCGCCGGGCGTCGACTTTGGCCGAGTAGCTGGCCCGCTGCTGCGGGTCGCTGGCGGCGATCAGGTCATGCTCACGCAGAAAACGCTCAAGCTGGGCCAAGTCGTCTTCGCCCAGCGCGCGGCCGGAGCCCTGATTGGCCGCGGCCAGCACCGCCAGCGGCGCGCCCAGCGCCCATTGGCGTAACAGCCGCACGGCGGCTTCGCCGAGCTTGAAATAGCGACCGCGCAAAGGGTCGTTTAGCACCCATTGGGCGGCACCGTCGAAGGCCGGGGCGGCCTCGGACAGCTGCAGGTCGTCACGCAGCGCCGGCAGGCTCAAGGTCATAGCCCCAGGGTCTGGCGCAGGGCCGTCAGCGGCCGGCGCAACAGGTAATAGCCCAGCGGCGCCCGTTCGCCATAGAGCTTGGCGGTGCCGCGCAGGCCGATGCGCGGCGGGGCCTCGTCGAAGCCAGCCAGCAGGCGGTAGGCCAGCCCACCGCCAGGCACCGGCTCGGCTTCATAGCCGATGCGCTGCAAACGCGCCGGCACCGAGGTCAGCGGCTGGTTGTCGAGAAACAGCGCCACCTCCGCGTCATTGTCCAACTGCATGACGTTGCCGGTCGGCAATTCGATGCGCAGTTCGGCACTCTGCGGATCGGCAATCTCCATCAGGCGCTCGCCCGTGCGCACCGGCTTGCCCGTCCAGCGTTCGGCGTCGGCAAACACCGCCACACCGCTCTGTTCTGCGCGCACTTCGCTGCGTTGCAGCAAGTCGCGGGCGTAGTCGCGCTCAGCGCGTTTCTGCTCGACACGGGCGGCCAGCAGGTCCAGCCGCGCCGCCGATTCGCCATCCTGGAAGGCACGCTGACTATTCGCTTTCAACTCCGCCTCGGCGACCGCAAGGGCGCGCTCGGCGACATCCGCCTGGGCTTTGAGGGTGGTGGCATCGAAGCGCACCAGCAGGTCGCCGCGTTGCACCGTCTGGTTCGGTCGCACGACCACCTGGGCGATCACGCCGTCCAGCGGCGCAGCAATCACCCGCCCCCCCTTGGGCACGACTTCCGCCGGCGCCAGGGCCGACTGGCGGATCGGCAGCAGCAACAGCAACGCAGCGGCTCCCAGCGCTACCGCAAGGCGCCTTTTCGGCCAGCGCAGACGCCACGGAAGGCGCGGCTGGAGGGCCAGCCAAGCGTGGGAGTAGGTTTCGCCCAGTTCCATCAGCAAGGCGTGTTCTGCCGAATTCCACGGTTGCTCCCGCGCCAGCCACAGACCGCCGAAACAGATTCCGGCACGGTCGCGCAGGGGCAGCCAGAACACCTGCGGCAGGCTCATCTGTTGCTGGTCCAGGCGCAGTTGTTCACTCAGCAGGTGGCAATCAACGGCACCGGGCTCGTCCAGCAGCCCCGCCGCGTGCAGCTCACTGCAGGCACCCTCGATGTAGGCCACGAACGGGGCGTTCGGCTCGACCTGGCTGATGCCGGTCAGCGCACGAACCTTGCCGGCGATGACCAGCGCACCATGGCGAAAGCCGAAGAGGGCCTGGCCGTCGTTGACCATGGCGAAGCACAGGCGCTCCAGGCTATCGGCTGCACGCGCCTGGCGCTGCAGCCCCAGATACTGGGCGAAGGCTCGCTCGGTGCCGCTGGCGGCGGCGTTCATGGCGCTTCCGCGAACTGCGCGGTACCGCTCATGCCAGCGACCAGCCCAGCGGTGGGCGGCACGTTGGCAATCAACAGGAGTGTCTGGCTGGCTTCGTCGATGCGCGCGCCCAGGCGCTTGATCTCGACTTGCAGCGACTGGCCAGTTTCGTCAGGGGTGAAGCTGAATTGTGTGCCCGGTTTGAGCTTCGACAACCAGCGCGAAGGCACCAGCAGGCGAATTTCCAGGCTGCGGTTGTCGACGATCTCCAGCAGAGGCGAGCCGCTGGCGACGCTTTCAAAAGGCTGCGCCTTGCGCTGCACCACCTGGCCATCGTAAGGCGCCTGCACGCCGCAACGGCGCACCTGCACCTGATAGACCTGGGCCTGGGCCTGGGCTTCGGCCTGCTTGGCCTCGGCCAGCGCGACTTCATAACGCCCCACGGAGTTCAGCGCGGCCAGTTGGCGGTTGTGGGAAAGCTCCTCAGACGCGGCGCGTACGCCTGCCTGGGCGGCATTGAGCTGGGCCTGGTAGGCGGAACAGTCGAAGCGCACCAGGACATCGCCCTTCTTGAAGGACTGCCCTTCGGCAAAGGGCATCTCGAGAATCCGCCCGGCCAGCTCGCTCGACAGCATCGCCTGCTCACGGGCGTGCAATACGCCACGAATGTCCCGGCTGCCCCCGGCATCGCTGGAGGAAACCGGCAACAAAGGATCAGGCGCGGGCTCCGTCGCCTGCGCACCGACCGCCAGGGCCAGCAAACTCCAGATTCCCCACACCACCTGCCTGCGCATCCCTCGCCCTCCTCTTCACGAAGCGCGAAGTCTATGTGAGCGCAGAGGCGTAGGAAATATCCGCCGAGCACTCTGCCACTATTTATTCGCGGTGGAATCGCGGTAGTAGCCCAACACCAGTTGCACCAGCGCTTCTTCGATGACCTCACGCCGCCCCGGCGCCAGCGGTCCAACAGGGCTCGCAGCACGCCGCCGACGGTGTGGGCGTGGGCGAGGATGAACACCTCGGCCTCGTCTGGCTTGCGCAGTTGCTGGTCATGGTCGACCAGGCCGTGGGGCACCAAGTGAGTCATGATGCTGCCGCGCAGGGCCGGCAGCGGGCGGGCGGTCAGCGCATCCGGCGCCATGGTCGGCGTGTGCCTGACGGTGGTCGGCATCCTGCGCATCATCATCGGCCAACACCGCGTCGACCTGATCAGCCAGGACGTGCTCGCGGCAATCACGGTGATCTACCTGGCCACCACCCTCGCCGCCTGCTTCGGCCTGCGTACCCGCAAGCTGCAGCGTGACCATAGCCTGGAGCGCCTCGCTGACACGCTGTTTCTGATCGGTCTGACCATCACCACGCTGACCACCGCCTTCATCGCCTGCGCCATGTCCTGCTGTTGAACCGGCGATGACTGGCACGGCTCGCTTCATGAAGAGCAATCCGCTGCCCGCCTTGGCATCATTGCGACCATCGCCCTACAAACATCAGCCCAAATTGATGTCAGCCCAATCAAATATGAATTTTTCATGATGCAGCAGCACCCTACTCTGGCTACGCGCTGCACTGACAGCGCCAGCTACTCAGCCGTCCTCTAGAGACGCGGGTTCTCGATAACAACTCCAACTGCCCCGAGGATCTCCCATGCGCCTTCGCTCGCTCATGCCTGGCCGTGAATCCCCCTTTTTCCTCAACACCGGAGGCCGGCATGTCTGACCTTCGCCGCTCCACCGCCGCCAATGGCGACGAAAGCCTGCTCGCCAGCCACGGCTATCGCCAGGAGCTGGATCGCGGGCTGAACCTGTGGTCATCCTTCTCGGTCGGCTTCGCCACCATTTCCCCAGTCGTAGGTATCTACTCGGTGATGTCCCTCGGCGCCATGAGCGTCGGGCCGTCGTGGGTGTGGATCGTGCCCCTGTGCCTTCTGCTGCAGCTGACCGTGGCGCTGGTGTACGCGGAGTTGTCTTCGCAGTTCCCCCTGGCCGGCGGCTGCTACCAGTGGGTGCGCCGGCTGATCGGCGACCGCGCGGCCTGGTTCACCGGCTTCCTCTACCTCGCCTCCGCCCTCGCCTCGCTGACCACGGTCGCCTACCTGGGCGGTTTCTGGCTCGGCCTGCTGGTTATCGGCGAGCCGCCATCGGCCAACGTGCAGGTGCTCTGCGGCGCGGCGCTGCTGGCCCTGGGGCTGGGAGTGAACCTGCTGGGCATCAATCCGCTGAAGTACTTCGTCAACGCAGGCATCTTCGCCGAGGCCATCGCTTCCATCGGCATCGGTGTGCTGTTGCTGCTGTTCTTCCGCAACCACTCCTTCGAGCTGCTGTTCAGCAGCCTGAATGCCCTGGAAGTCTCCGGCGGAACCTACTGGTCGGGCTTCCTCACCGCGCTGGCGGTCGGCGGCTGGGCCTTCCTCGGCTTCGACGCCTGCTCGCAGATTTCCGAGGAAACCACTGACGCCCGCGTCTCGACCCCGCGCGCCATCCTGCGCTCGATGCTGGTAGTCGGGCTGACTGTGATGCTCACCGCGTTCGCCGTCACCCTGTCGTACAAGGACCCCGCCGCCGTGGTCAGCGGGCAGATCATCGACCCGGTGACACCCGCCGTGGTGGACGCCTTCGGCGCCTGGGCCGAGCGGCCGTTCGTGGCCATCGTGCTGGTCGCATTTGTTGCCTGCGTGGTGTCGGTGCAGACCTACATCGGCCGCGCCATCTTCGGCATGGCCCGCGATGAAATCCTTCCCGGCTCCGCCCTGTTGCGCCGCGTGGACAAGCGCAAGGTGCCAATGGCCGCGATGGTCTGCAGCACCCTGCTGGCGAGCCTGGGCCTGGCGCTGGGGCTGAACGCCACTGCGGTCGGCACGCTGATCGCCTTCGGCAGCGGCGGCTTCTTCTTCGTCTTCCTGATCGTTGCCGCCAGCGCGCTGTATGCCCGCCTATGCGGTCGCTGGGACCCGGACAAGGGCGCACTGAAGCTGGGCCGCAAGGGCCTTGTGGTCAACGTCATCGCCGTGGTCTGGCTGGTGTTCGAGGCGATCAACGTGGCCTGGCCGCGGGAGATACTCGCGCCGCCTGGCGCGCCCTGGTTCCAGGTCTGGGCGGTGGTCGTGGTGTTCTCCGTGCTCGCCCTGTTCGGCCTGGCCTACCTGTTCATCGCCAAGCCGCACCGTCGCATCGCCACCAGCCTGAGCTTCGCCGGCCGCGCGGTCGGCTGAGCCGTCGACTGAATCACCCGCGCCGGTACGCACCGGCGCCTCTCCTTTCCTTCTGCCCTGCCGGTCCGCCCTGAGCCCCGGCACGGGCAGGTCATGCCTGAAATCCGGAGCTTCCCATGTCCACCCTGAACTACTGGAACTACCCCACGGAAATCCTCTGCGGTGTCGGCGCCCTCGACCAACTGGCCGAGCGCTGCCGCCTCGCCGGAATGCGTAAGCCGCTGCTGGTCACCGACCCCGGCATGCTCGAACTCCCGCCGCTGGATGAAGTGCGTCGGCGCCTGGAAGCCGCCGGCATCGACTACGCGCTGTTCCACGGCTTCTCCAGCAACCCTGCGCTGGAGGAAGTCTCCACCGGCGCCCTGGCCCTGGCCGAAGGCGGCCATGACTCGCTGATCGCCCTGGGTGGCGGCAGCGCGCTGGACGCAGCCAAGGGCATCGCCCTGCTCAGCCGCGACGCCGATGGGCTGCGCCACTTCGAATGGTCGCAGCTGATCGAGCACTACCCGACCCTGGGCGATCATCCGCGCCTCGACCTGCCGCCGCTAATCGCCATTCCCACCACCGCCGGCACCGGCTCGGAACTGGGCCGCGAAGCCGTGTTGACCGACACCTTGCGCGGCATCAAGATCGTCGTCGGCCACCGCGAACTGCTGGCCCGCTCGGTAATCCTCGACCCGGTGCTGACCGTCGGCCTGCCGAAGCCGCTCACCGCCGCCACCGGCATGGACGCCCTGACTCATCACCTGGAATCGCTGTTCTCGCCGCTCTACCACCCCATGTCCGCCGGCGTCGCCATCGAAGGCGTGCGCCTGATCAAGGAACATCTGCAGCGCGCCGTGCACAACGGCACCGACCTCGCTGCCCGCGAAGGCATGCTGGTGGCCTCGGCCAGCGCCGCCGTGGCCTTCCAGAAAGGCCTCGGCGGCGTGCATGCGATGGCCCACCCGCTGGGCGCGAAGCACCACAAGCACCACGGCCTGCTCAACGCGGTGCTGTTGCCCTATGTGCTGGTGGCCAACCGCTCGGCCATCGAGGCGGACGCCACGCGTCTCGCCCGCTACCTGGAGTTGCCGGAAGCCAGTTTCGACGGTCTGCTCGGCTGGGTGCTGGAACTGCGCTCGTCCGTGGGCATTCCGCATACGCTCAAGGAACTGGGCCTGGACGGCGAAGACGCGCAATGGGTCGGCGAGCAGGCCGTGGCGGACATTTCCTCCTCCGAGACCAATGCCCTGCCACTGCAAGCCGGGGACTACTCGCGCATCTACCTCAACGCGGTCAACGGCGTACTCGCCTGAGGGTTAACCGCCGAGGCCGTGCACGCTCAGCAGGTCTTCTATAAAGGCGCGGGCGGCCTCACTGCGGGGCCGCCCGGCGTAAGTGATCATGCTGTGGGTCACCTCGTAGCAGAGCTTCTCCGGTAGCAGCGGCTTCATCCGACCGCGCTCGACCCAGATGTTCGCGTAGTGGGTCGGCAGGTAGCCCAGGTGCGTGCCGGCCAGCACCGAATGCGCCACCGCCTCCATGTGATGCGCGGTGGCGCTGCTGCGTTCGGGGCGGAACGGCAGTTCCTGGTCCGCCGGCAGGAAGCCATGGCGCACCCAGTTGTACTCGGCGATCTGCTTCAGCGTCGGCTTGCGCGCAGTGAACAGCGGATGGCGCTCGCCGCAGAACACGCCGATCTCCTCGGTGTACAGCGGCAGGTAATCCAGGGTCGGCCGGGTGCGGCTGAAGTAGGAAATCGCCAGGTCCAGCTGGCCGTCGATCACCGCCAGCTCCAGCTCGGTGGGCGAGTTCACGTAGAGGTTCAGCTGCACGTCCTGCTCACGGCCGTGGAAGGCCGCCAGGGTCTCGTCGAAGCGCGCCTGCGGCAATGTCGTGACGTTGTCCGCCAGCCCCAGGTACAGCTCACCGACCAGTTGCCCGGACAGCGCCTGCGCCTGGTCGCGGAACAGCCCGATGGCGTCGAACATCGTCTGCGACGCTTCGAGAATCCGCTGCCCCTTCGCCGTCAGGCGGAAGCCGCCCTTGCCACGCTCGCACAATCGATAGCCCAGGCGCTTTTCCAGGCTGCCGATGTGCATGCTGATGTTCGACTGGCTCATGTTCAGCTCGGCCTGCGCCGCGGTGAAGCCGCCGCACTTCACCACGGAGGCGAAGATGCGCAGCAGGCGCAGATCGAGGTCGGTGAAATTCCTGAGCATGGGCAGAGTCCGGCGCCGGGCGGGCGGCTAGTCTACTGCAGAGGGCGGAGCCAGTCCCGCTGGTGCGATCCGATGGAATCCCCGGCGCGCCCGCGAGTCCTTCTTCAGATACCCCTCACAGACCATCCAGCACGGAGAGACGCCATGCTGCTCGAAGGTTCATGCCACTGCGGCGCCGTGCGCTTCAGTCTGCACAGCGCCCATCCCTACCCTTACCAACGCTGTTACTGCTCGATCTGCCGCAAGACTCAGGGCGGCGGTGGCTATGCAATCAACCTCGGCGGCGACGCCGCCAGCCTCAAGGTGCGCGGGCGCAAGCACATCAGCATCTATCACGCGAAGATGCGCGAGGAAGGCCAGCGCACCCGCACCAGCGGCGCCGAACGGCACTTCTGCAGTCTGTGCGGCAGCGGGCTGTGGCTCTACGATTCACGCTGGCCGGAGCTCATCCACCCTTTCGCCTCCGCCATCGATACGCCGCTGCCGGTGCCACCCGAGCACACCCACCTGCTGCTGCGCTCCAAGGCCAGCTGGGTCGAGGTGGAGACCGGACCACATGACCTGCAATTCGACGACTACCCGCAGGAGTCCATCGCCCAGTGGCACCAGCGCCTGGGCGTGGAGCAGTGAGGTTCACCCGCGCCAGAACGGCTTGGCGATCTCCTGCGCCACCTGGCGGCGCGTCAGCCCGATGTCCTCGATCAGGTGCGGATTGGCCCTGGCCATGCAGGCGAGCTGCCGGCGTACCCGCGCACGCGCCTGCCAGAGCGCCAGCAACTGCATCAAGGAAAGCAGGCTGAACGGCCGGAGCGAGGCTTCCGGCAAAAGCAGGCGGGGAGTATCGTTCATGGCAACCTCCGTTCGACTCGTGCCTCATGGGGCCGAGCATGGCGGTCGCCCGCGATGCCGTCCTCAAGCGGCGCCAAACACTTCCAAAAACTTGCAAAGGGGGCGTCATGCAGCAACCGCGTCTGGCTTTCGGCCCCTTCGTGCTCGATGGCCCAACCGGCGTGCTCAGGCGTGACGAGCGGCCGGTCGCCATCGGCTTTCGCGCGCTGAACCTGCTGCAGACCCTGCTCGAACGGCCGGGCGAGATCCGCACCAAGGCCGAGCTGATGGATGCCACCTGGCCGGGTCTTGTCGTCGAGGAAGGCAACCTCACCGTACAGATCGCGCACCTGCGCAAGGTGCTCGGCGAAGCACCCGACGGCAGCCCGTGGATCACCACGGTGCCCCGTGTCGGCTACCGTTTCAGTGCTGCCGTACAGCGCCTAGCGGACGCAACGCCCCCGCTGCCGGCCCTGCCAGAGGAGCCATCCATAGCCGTGCTGCCCTTCGTCAACCTCGGCGGAGACCCGCAGCAGGCCCTCTTCGCCGACGGCCTCAGCGAAGACCTGACCACCGAGCTTTCGCGCGTCGGCGGGCTGTTCGTCATTTCCCGCACCTCGGCCTTCGCGTACAAGGGCAAGGCCATGGACGTGCGCGAGATCGCCCGCGAACTCGGCGTGCGCTACCTGCTCGAAGGCAGCGCACGGCGTGCCGATGCGCGCGTGCGGATCAACGCGCAACTGGTGGACGCCAGCACCGGCGAACATGTCTGGGCCGAGCGCTTCGAGAGCCGCGTGGAAGATCTCTTCGACCTGCAGGACCAACTGACGGGGCAGATCGTCCAGGCCCTGCTCGGCCACCTGCGCATGCCGCTGCCGCGCAACCGGCCGAAGAACCTGGAAGCCTACGAACTCTGCGTGCGCGCCCGCCAGCTGATGGATGATTCGCCGTTGGCTGCACGGGAAGCACACCTGATGCTCAGCCGCGCCATCGCCCTCGACCCGCAGTACGCCGAGGCGCGGCGCTGGTTGGCGATGAACCACTGGATGGGCTGGATACACAGCGGCGGCCCGACCCCGCTGGAGCGCGAAACCGCCCTGGCGCAAGCGCGCGAGGCAGTGGCCATTGACCCCAACGATGCCGGCTGCCGCTGGAGCCTGGCTTATCTGCTGAGCTACGAGCGCCAGTACGCCGAAGCCGACGCGCAGTTCCAGCGAGCACTCGAACTGGACCCCAACGATGCCGACGCCTGGACCGCGCTGTCCGACGTCAGGGTACTGGCCGGTCGCATCGACGAAGGCCTGGAGCACATCCGCCGGGCCTTTCGCCTCAACCCTTTCCCTGCCGGCTGGTACTACCTGACGCTGGGCCAGGCGCAGTACGCGGCGCGCGATTACCAGGGCGCGATCCAGACCCTGCGCCGCGACGAGACCTACCGCAGCAGCTCGCGG
Organism: Pseudomonas sp. NPDC086581; assembly: GCF_044746165.1. Lineage (NCBI taxonomy): Bacteria > Pseudomonadati > Pseudomonadota > Gammaproteobacteria > Pseudomonadales > Pseudomonadaceae > Pseudomonas > Pseudomonas sp. NPDC086581. The sequence goes on from NZ_JBIVBR010000021.1 coordinate 11,323, forward strand.
CGTTTCCTCGCCGCCAGCCTCGCGCAGCTGGACCGGCTGGACGAGGCCCGTGCGGAAACCGAGTTCTTCCTGGTCACCAACCCGGACTTCACCATCCGTCACTGGGTGGAGACCGAGCCACTGCGGGACGCGGCAGTGCGCGAGCACTTCGTCGAAGGCTTCCGCAAGGCGGGCCTGCCGGATTGACGGGTTGCGTCACCTCGTAGGGCGCATAACCCGGAACAGGTTATCCACCGGCCACCCTGGCGGATAACGCTGGGGGCGTTTTGCGCCCTACACCTGCATCACCCTTGGATTGAAACGGCGGGCGGACTTCGCGCCGGCATCACAGATTTGTAATCCACGCCCGCTAACTTGCTCGCCCACATTCCGCACCCCGGCACACAACAGCCGGAGCGGCCCGACCGGCGCTGCCAGAAGACGGACCATGACGGTAGACACGAGCACCTCGCGCAAGCAGTTCCTGATTCGCTCCGAGAACATGACCGCCGACGATTTCGGCCAGCTGTACACGCGGATGTTCGGCAACCTCTATTCCGGGATGCCACGGCCCGAAAAACCCATCGCCATCGGTGGGGTCTACGGTCGCTACGAAGGCGTGAGCTTCCGCCGCCTGAGCTTTCGCGGCGACCTGCTGGCCGAGATGCCGGATCTGGACGACGAGATCACTTTCATTTTCCCCACTGCCGGCCGCGTCGTCTTCAACCAGTGCAGCGACAGCGTCGGCTTGCCCAGCGTCGGACTGGCCATGGAGAAGGCCTCGGTGCGCTCGGTCGGCTTCATCGACGGGCATGCACACCACGGCCTGTCGGTGCGCCGTTCGCTGTTCGCGCGCCGTCTGGCGACCCTGCTCGGCCGGCCGATCACGCACAAGGTGCGCTTCCAGCCACGGGTGGACCTGAGCAACGAAGCCTTCCAGGGCATCAAGGCCATCGTCGCCATGGCCACCGGAAACGAGTTCGACCTGCTGATCAACTCCAGCGCACTGATGCCGGCGCGCCTGCAGGAAATGCTGGTGGACTCGGTGCTGGAAATCTGGCCGCACAACTACACCGACGCACTCAGGCGCCCCGCCCCGCAGATCGCTCCGCGCCACGTGAAGCTGGCCATGGATTACATCCAGGAGCATCCGGAGGCGATGGTCAGCGGCAGCGACCTGGCCGCGTTGACCAGCGTCAGCCTGCGTGCCCTGCAGGACGGCTTCCGCCGCTTCGTCGGCAGCTCCATCGTCGCCTATCAGCGCGAAGTGCGCCTGCAGCGTGCCTACGACGCGCTGCAGCACGACAGCGCGCAGTCGGTCAGCGAGATTTCCCTGGCGCTGGGCTTCAGCAATGTCGGGCGCTTCTGCCAGTACTTCCAGAGCGCTTATGGCATGAGCCCGGCGGACCTGCGCAGGAACCTGACGCTGCCCGTGTAGCGCGTGACCCGGAACGGGTTATCCGCCGGCCACCCTGGCGGATAGCGCTGTGTTCAGGCTGAGCCCCCTCACCCTAGCCCGCTCCCGGAGGGAGAGGGAACCGTCCGGCGCAGGATGAAACCATGGTGTCAGCCGCACGATCTGCTCCCTCTCCCCCTGGGAGAGGGCTGGGGTGAGGGAGTGAGCGGGCACGAATCTAATCAGGTAAAGACGGTTACGGAGCGCGCAAGAAAACGGCCCGTCGGGTATTCCCGACGGGCCGTTCTTAAAGCGGTACCGATCAGAACTGGTAGCTCGCCTTCAGGCTGCCGCTGGCACCGTGGCTGCCGCTGCCGCCCAGCGCGCCAACTTCGGCGCCGACGCTGAAGTCGCCCTGGCTGGCGGTCAGGCTGAACGCGCCGCTGAACTGGTCGCGGCTGTCGAAGGCGGCACGCTGGGAAACGTCCAGGCCCAGCAGATGGCCCTCGCTGTCGACCTTGTACTCGCCCAGCGCGTGGTCGTAGCCCACTTCGAGGCCCGGCACCATCTGCCAGCCGCTGCCCAGCGCCACGGGAGCGAAGGAAGCCTTGAGGTTGACGTAGGCGCTGCGGCGGTTCTCGCTGATGTCGTCGACGTCCAGCGCCAGCTCGCTGCCCTTCTCCTGGAAGCTGTCCAGATCCAGATGGCTGTAGCGCAGGCCGATGCTCGGCTCCAGGGTGACGGTGGACACCGCCGTGCGATAGCCCAGCGCGATGCTGCCGCCGCTGAGGCTGCCGTTGGTGTCGCCCTTGGCCTTGCCCAGGCCGCCGCCGATGTCGCGTTTGCTGTTGTAGTCGAGCCAGCCGTAACTGACGTCGGCGTCGACGAACAGGCCCTGTTCCAGGCCATCGAGGGCGAAACGCGCGCCGCCGCGGAGGAAGGTCAGGTCGGTGTCCACGTCACCGCCGGCACCGCCGACGCTGCCCTTGCTGTAGCCAAAGCCGGCGTTGCCGCTGAGCTGCTCGGAGAAGCGCTGGGTCACGCCAACCATCATGCCCTGGGTGTGTTCGTTGCTGCTTTCGGCGTTGGAAGTCTCGGAGTTGCCCTGGTAACCGGCCAGCGCGGTGGTCCACAGACGGGTCTGCCCGGTCTTCAGATCGACGCCGCTGGCATAGGGCGCGGCGGCGCGATCGATCAGCGCATCCTGGCGCAGCAGGTAGCTGGCCGCATCCGCATGCACCTGGCCGCCGACGGTGGACTCGACGCCACCGAGGGTGCCGGCGTCGATGGCCGACTGCAGGTAGTAGTTGTAGGCGGTGTAGGCACCGGACAGGCTGCTGTTCTGCAACTGGGTCAGCAACTGCGCGCCGGCAGCGGCGTTGCCGGAAAGCCCGGCGACGCCCGGCAGGGTGCTGTAGTAGACCATCTTGCCGCGCAGCACGTAGATGGTTTCCTGGGACAGGCCGAGGCCTTCCTTCAGGTAGTTGTCCATGCTGCCGTACTCGGCGGTCACTTCGTCCAGGCCTGCCTGCAGGTAGCTGGCCTGCACACCCAGCAGCGGCTCATAGATGGCCGCCATGCTCGCCGGCAGCATCGCCAGGGTCGCCTTGACCCGCGTGGCGGTGTAGTCGTTGGTGGCCAGGTAGTTTTCCATGATGGTCTGGCTGTCCACCCCGGCGATGCTCAGCAGCACGGCGGCGGTCCAGCCGGTACGGTCCTTGCCGGCGGTGCAATGGAACACCGCGGCGCCGTCGGCGGCGGCCAGCTCGTTGAACAGCGTGGTGAACTGGCCGCGCATGCCGGCGTCGCTGACGAAGGCGCGGTTGGTCTCCTCCATCATCTCGATGGCCTGGGCAGCGCTGGTGAAGGAGATGTTGGTGACGTTGGCGCCGGAGGTGGTGCTGCCGATGATGTCGATGTTCTGGTAGGTCGCGCCCTCCGGGAGGGTGTCCGGCGTGCCGGCGATCTCGCTCGGGGTACGCAGGTCGAACACGTTGCTGATGCCCAGGCTGTTGAGCACCGCCAGGTCCGTGCCCTTGGGCGTCAGTGCGTTCGAGCGGTAAAACACCCCGGAGCGCATCATGCCGTCGTTGCTGGTGGTGTACGCGGTGGTCGTACCGGCGATGTCGCGGAAGTTGTCGATACCAGCCAGGTGCGGCGTGTCCAGGGTGTAGGTCTCGGCTGCGTTGGCGCAGGCGATGGACAGGCTCAGCAGGGACAGGCCGAGGGTGGATGCGGAAAGCAGAGCGCGATGGAGCACGATGTAGCCTCTTTGAGCTTTGTTGGCGGGGGCTACTATCGGTGGCGCTCGGGTCTCGAATATGACAGTTCCGCGCCCGGCACAAATGGGCGCGCGATCTGTCCGTGAGCTGCGTTTTCTGTCCGTGCGGCTAGTCTTCGCTGCGCCCGCCGGACTCGCGGTCGCGCTCATAGAGATGGCGCATCGGGAACGCCGGGAGCCAGGCTTCGCGGCGGCAGGTCCACAGCTCATAGGTGGGCTGGAAGCGGTCCGGCTGGTCCAGCGCGCCGAGACTCACCTCGATCTCGTCGCCGCTGCGGCCGAACACCGAGGAACCGCAGCGCGGGCAGAAGCACCGCCCCTGATACTCCTGCGTGTCGCCTTCGATACACACGGCGCTCTCGGGGAAGATCGCCGAGGAGTGGAACAGCGCGCCATGGTGCTTGCGGCAATCCAGACAATGGCAGATGCCGACCCGGTAAGGCCGGCCGCTGACTTCGACGCGCACGCTGCCGCATAGGCAGCCGCCGGTGATCTGGTCCATGGTGCACCTCCTGATGGGTAGAGAGGGGTTGATCCTGCTTCCCCGGCCTGCGGTCCGCCGGGCCGACGCACGGCCGATTTGGCCGTTTCGCGATATTCGTCGTCCGGATCGCGTGAGACAGCCGTCGCGGCCATGCCTAGCATAGGGCACCCAAACACGAGAAACCCGGCGCGCCCTGCCCGCGCGCCACACCTTGCTGCCCCGGAGTCCCATGTCTACCACCGCTTCTTCCCTGGCCACGCCGTCCGTGGCCAGCCAGGCCAGCCCGCTGGTCATGCGCGTGATCGGCGCGTGCGCCCTCGCCCACCTGACCAACGACCTGATCCAGGCCGTGCTGCCGTCGATCTACCCGGTGCTCAAGGCCAACTACGGCCTGAGCTTCACCCAGGTCGGCCTGATCACCCTGACCTTCCAGCTCACCGCCTCGCTGCTGCAGCCCTGGGTCGGCTACCACACCGACCGCCATCCCAAGCCCTGGCTGGCGCCGCTGGGCAGCGTCTGCACGCTGATCGGTATCCTCATGCTGGCCTTCGTCGGCAGCTTCCACGCCATCCTGCTGGCCTCGGCGCTGGTGGGCATCGGCTCCTCGACCTTCCACCCGGAAACCTCGCGCATCGCGCGGCTGGCCTCCGGCGGGCGCTACGGTCTGGCGCAGTCCACCTTCCAGGTCGGCGGCAATGCCGGCAGCGCCTTCGGCCCGTTACTGGCGGCGGCCATCATCATTCCGTACGGCCAGGGCAACGTGGCCTACTTCGGCCTGTTCGCGGTGTTCCTCGTCGGCGTGCTCTGGGGCCTGAGCCGCTGGTACAGCCACCACCTCAACCTGTTCAAGCTCAAGACCGGCGGCGTAGCCACCCACGGGCTGTCCAAGGGCCGGGTGACCGCCTCCCTGGTGGTGTTGGCGCTGCTGGTGTTCTCCAAGTACTTCTACATGGCGAGCTTCACCAGCTACTACACCTTCTACCTGATCGAGAAGTTCGACCTCTCGGTGGCCAGTTCGCAGCTGTACCTGTTCGGCTTCCTCGGCGCGGTGGCGGCCGGCACCTTCTTCGGTGGCCCGGTGGGCGATCGCATCGGCCGCAAAGCGGTGATCTGGTTCTCCATCCTCGGCGTCACGCCCTTCACCCTGGCGCTGCCCTACGTCGACCTGTTCTGGACCAGCATCCTCAGCCTGGTGATCGGCTTCATCCTCGCCTCGGCGTTCTCGGCGATCGTGGTCTACGCCCAGGAACTGGTGCCGGGTAACGTCGGCATGATCGCCGGAGTGTTCTTCGGCCTGATGTTCGGCTTCGGCGGCATCGGCGCGGCCTTCCTCGGCCACCTGGCCGACATCCACGGCATCGAGTACGTCTACAAGCTGTGCTCCTACCTGCCGCTGCTGGGCTGCCTGACCATCCTGCTGCCTTCCACCCGGAAGAAAGCGTAAGCCTCGCGACCGCCGGCGCCGCAGAGTCTTCAGCCTTCGCGGCGCTCCGGCTGGGTGGCGTGCACGAATACCGTGTAGGTATCCGCCGGGTGCGCCACTCCCGCCTGGTCCAGTGCGCGGGCGATGGAGCCGCGGTGGTAGGTGGCGTGGTTGAGGATGTGGAAGAACATTTCCTCGCGGGTAAGGCTGCCACTGCGGCCATCGGTGAAGCGAAAGCGGATGACTTCCGTCGCGCGTTCAGGAGTCAGCGCCGCAAGCTGCTCGACGTACCACTGGCCGGAGGTCAGCAGGCGCTCGCGCAGTTCGTCATAGCCGGGGACCGACTGGGTATTGGTAGCCGGGTGCGGATCCGCCTTGCCGCTCAGGCGCGCGCGGAAAAGGTCCTCGACAATCGCCAGATGATTGAGCTGCTGGAGCGCGAATGCGTGTTGCTCGGGGAACCGCTCGGGATCAATCCGCGCGATGGCATCCAGCGCGCGGCGGTCCGACCAGCATTTGTAGGCGAAGGCCTGGCTCAGCATCGCGATTCCTTGTCAGCGGCTACTCAAGACGAAGGCGACACTGTAGCGCATCCGAAGCTTGGGTTGTGCCGGCCCAGGTGCCAGACTGGCGAAAGCCCCCAGGACGATTCGCTGCCATGAAAACCCCCGATATCGAAGCCATCCGCGCCTTCCTGCTGGTCGCCGACCTGAAGAGTTTCACCCGCGCCGCCGAAGTCACCAGCGCCACCCAGGCGGCCATCAGCCTGAAGATCAAGCGTCTGGAGGAATCCCTCGGCCGCCCACTGCTCGAGCGTACGCCGCGCCGCGTGACGCTGTCGGCCCAAGGGTCGGTGTTCCTCGCCAGCGCCCGTCGCCTGCTGGCCAGCTACGACGAAACCCTGCGCTGCTTCGACACGCCTCGCCGCACCCTGCGCATCGGCGTCAGCCACCACATCCTCGGCGCTGACCTGAGCCATTGGCTCAAGCGCCTGGCGCAGACCGATCCGGAGGTGATAGTCGCCTTCAGCCTGGGCACCTCGCGGCAGATGCTGGAAAGCTACGAGGAAGGTGCGCTGGATATCGCTCTGATCCTGCGCCACGACAACCGCCGCCAGGACGGCGAGGTGATCAGCAGCGAGCGCTTCGGCTGGATGGCCGCCGAGTCGTTCGAACTGGTACAGGACGCGCCGCTGCCCCTGGCCATCCAGCCGGCGCCCTGCGGCATGCGCAGCATGGTCACCAGCGCCCTGCAGGCGCAGAACCGTAGCTGGAGCGAAGCCTTCGTCGGCTCGGGGATTCTCGCCATCGGCGCGGCGGTGTCGGCCGGCATCGGCATTGGCGCCATGGTCGAACGCATGGCGCCAGCGGGTTGCACGGATGTGCGCGAACGCTTCGGCTTGCCGGAGCTGCCGCCCCGCGAGGTGGTGCTCTACAGCGCACATCGCGATGCCCAGACCCGCGCGCTGATCAGCACGCTGAGCCAGGCCATCGCCGCCTGATCCTCAGGCCAGCAGCACGCCCACGCGCGCCAGGAACAACGCCAGCGCCAGGATCAGCGAGCCGCACAGCGCGACGGCGGCAAAATGGGTGAGGGCGAAATCTCGGGCATCAATCGGTTCGCGGTCCATGAACGGCACTTCCTGAGCGGCAGTTGGGAGTCGCCAGTATCGAAAGTGCCGTGACGGACAAACAGCGCGCGCCGGCTATTTCAGTGATAAGCGAAACGCCTCAGTAACCGGTCTGGCGATTCACCGTGTGCAGCAGTTCGGCGCCTTGCAGATCGCGCAGGATGTTCTTCGCCACTACTGCCGCGCCACCTTCCACCTGCATGGTGCTGGCGATGTGTGGCGTGACCCAGACGTGCGGGTGCGACCACAGAGGATGCCCCTCGGGCAGCGGCTCCTCATGGAAGACATCGAGGATAGCCGCGCCGACCTGCCCCGCATCCAGCGCCGCGACCAGATCAGCCTCCACCACGTGCTCGCCTCGACCGACATTGATCAGCGCCGCACCCTTGGGCAGTTGCGCCAGCGTCTCGCGGTTGAGGATGCCGCGGGTGCTGTCGGTCAACGGCAGGAGGTTGACCAGGATGTCGCACTGGGACAGGAAACTCGCCAATTGCTCGGGACCGGTGTAGGTCTTTACCCCGTCGATCTGCCGCTCGGAGCGGTTCCAGCCCAGCAGCTGGAATTTCAGATGGCGCAGTTGCGCGAGGCACGCCTGGCCCAACTGGCCCAGCCCCATCACACCGACGCGGCTGGTCGCGGCCGGCAGGATATTCAGCGGCTCCCATACCTGCGCGGCCTGGGCCACGCGATAGGCCGGCATCTGGCGGTGCAGCGCCAGCGCCGACATCACTACGAACTCGGCCATGATGTCCGCCAGGGATTCATCGACCATGCGCACGAGCGCCACTGATTCAGGGATCTTCGACAGGTCGAACTGATCGACCCCGGCGCCCGCCGCGAACAGTACGCGCAAGCCGGTGTAGCGGTCGATGTCGTCCACTGCTTTCCAGGTCAGCAGGTAGGTGACCCGCGCCGGGTCGACCGCCTCGAAGCCCTCGACGAATTCCAGCTCCGGCACCTGGGCGGCAAGCAGGGTTCGCCATTTCTCGGCGTGTTCGAGTTCGGCGTTGTAAAGAAAAATCACGTCCTGTTCCTCGCTCTTGTTGTTCGCACGTTCTGGCAGTTAACCAGCCGACTTGCGAGAGGACCACCACTGTAGAAGTACTGCGGGCCCGCAGACGGACACGCCCTGTTCACCCGGCCGGCGGAGGCGCCCCCGACACTGACCATCGGCCGGCGCGCCACTGCGAAATCCCGACCTGATCTTCACGAATTCTTAAGCAGCTTGCGCGCAGCCTCGATATACAGCGAGGTAAAGGATGGCAGGAGTGCCAGGCTGGAAGACTCGGGCTCGACGCTTTCCCACCAGGCGGACGGACAAGCGCTGAGTCAGGCGAGGGCTTGAAAAGAAGGATGTGATTGTTCTGCCCTGTTCATTGGCGTAGTGCTGGCAGAGTATTCAATTGGACATTCAATCGGTTCCAGGTCGCTCGCCGACCTATCTGGTCACCGCCATCGGTTCGTTATGCGCCGAGGCGGTCATCCAGTCGCTGCGCCGTGTCCCCAGGGCCCGAGTGGCGGGCATCAACTCACTTCCTCGGGAGTGGACAGCCACTTCATCCCTGCTGGATGCCTTCCACCGCGTTCCGCCAGCCAGGGACGTCCCCGCCTATATCGCCAGCGTGCTGGACATCTGCCGGTTGGAGCAGGTGACCCACGTGCTGCCGCTGATCGACCTGGAGGTCGATGCGTTCACCCTTCACCGACAGGAGTTTTCCGCTCAAGGCGTCACCCTGTGCATGGCTCCCGCCGAAACCGTCCGCATCAGCCGGGACAAATGGCTGGTCTATGACACCTTCCGGGATCATCCGGTCATCCACCCGATCCCGACCTGGAAGCTGGAGGACCCCGAGGTGGACGACCTGCCATTCCCGCTGCACGCCAAGCCGCGTGACGGCCGAAGCAGCGAAGGACTGGCGCGCATCCTCGATGCGGATGACCTGGCCTACCTGAGAAAGAAGTTGAAAAGCCGCCCCTATGTCGTGCAGCCCCTGCTGGATGGCGATGTCCACGTTGTGGACATTGTCCGCCGACGGGCTACGGGACAATGGGCCGGCATGGCGCGCAAGGAGCTGGTACGAACCTCCAACGGTGCGGGCGTGACCGTCAGGATGCTCGACGAACCGGCACTGCTTGATGCCGCTTCACAGGTGGCGGTGGCGCTGGATCTGGACGGCTGCATCAATATCGAGTTCCTCGTCGGCGGGGACTGGCCGCTGGTGATGGACATCAACCCACGCTTTTCCGGCGGCGTCGCGTTCAGTCATCTTTCCGGCTACGACATGGTGGCCAATCACTTGCGCTGCTTCTCGGCAGAGCCACTCGATCCGCCTGTGATCCCGGCACCGGCCATCCATGCACGACGTTACATGGAAACCACCTTTGCCATGCCTGACGACCTGAATCGGCCGTCATTGCTGGCGAGCTGAGAGTGGTGGTGGTCGGTAGGGCGCTGCGGCCGGGCATCATGCGATACCCGAATCCTGCGACGACGCCACACGCTTGCCCAGCGGCGTCCGGCCAAAGCCATCGGCGGCCAGGGTCTGCTGCGCAGGCTCCGCGGAGCGCTCGCGCATACCCAGGGGCGTTCTGCTGAAACCGTCCTCAGCAAGGGTTTGCTGTGCCGGCACATCCGAGTCCACACGCATGCCCAGCGGAGTACGACTGGAGCCATCTTCCGCCAGCTGCGGTGCCAGGTTCTTGTCGGCCGGGGGCGTCAGTTGGAAGCACACAGCGCCGTGAGCACAGCTGGTTTCGGCAGCAGCATTCGCATGCACTGCAATGCCAGCCAGCGAGAAGGCGACGGCGGTTACGAAGGTCTTCAGGTTTTTCATGGCATCGATCCTCAAGGGGTAAGGGAACAGCTCATCTGAGTGGGACGCAACGCACCGGAGACCCCTGAGGTGCGTGCCGTACCGCCGAGCTGTTGGAGCCCATTAAGAACCCTCGGGGTATCTGCACCATGTCGAAAACAGCCGCCGCCATCTCCGCGCATGTCGGGGCGGCCGCCAGATACAATGGAATACAGAAGGGCCGCGAGAGAGGCTGCGATAAGCGAGCGTCGTCGTTCGAGGTCGAAACCGATGCCTCCACCGAAACGGCCGACAGCGGCCTGTCGCGGACAGCATCGAGATCCCGGCATCCTTTTAAAATCGTCGTGTAACGGCTAGCCTCGCCGTCCGGTTCGGACTGGTCCGCCGATACCTATCAAGGAAATCCGATGCCACTCTCTTTGCAGTTCGAACAGGTCGACGTTTTTGCCGAACAGCACCACGAAGGTAATGCGCTGGCCGTGGTAGTGGGTGCCGACGAGCTGAGCACCGAGCAGATGCAGGCGTTTGCCCGGTGGACGCAACTGAGCGAAACCACCTTTCTGCTGAGGCCTCGAACTCCGGAAGCGCACTACCGCGTGCGCATCTTTACCCCGCTGCGGGAGCTGCCCTTTGCCGGCCACCCGACGCTGGGTAGCTGCAAGGTGTGGCTGGATCAGCAGGGCAACCCCGAGTTAGTCGAGATAATTCAGGAATGCCCGGCGGGCCTGATTCGTGTCCGCCGCCGGGGTACGCAACTGGCTTTCTCCGCCCCGCCGCTCCTGCGCAGCGGGCCGTTGGATACCTTGACGCTAAAACGCATCGAGCAAGGTCTCGGCCTCACTGCAGCGCAGATCCGCGCCAGCCAGTGGGTCGACAACGGTCCCGGTTGGGCGGGCGTGTTGCTCACCAGTCGCGATGAGGTGCTGGGGATCAGGCCCGATTACGCCGCACTGCAGGGGCTGAATGTTGGTGTCATTGCCCCGTGGGAAGGTCCTGCGGCGGAAGCCGATGTGGAGGTCAGAGCCTTCATGGGCGAGGAATGCAACGAGGACCCCGTCACCGGCAGTCTCAATGCCGGCCTGGCTCAATGGCTGATCGGCACGGGCACCTTCAGCGACCGCTACAGCGTGAGCCAGGGCACCGCCCTCGGACGTCGGGGGCGCCTGCAGATCGAAAGCACCGGCGGGATCCTCTGGGTAGGTGGAGCGGTACAGCGCTGTATTTCCGGCAGGGTTCTCTTCTAAAAGCGGGCTACGCTCCTCCAGTTGACATCTGGAGAGTCCACGATGATCCGCTCCCTGCTGACCGCATCCTTGCTGCTGCTCCTGAGTGTTCCGGCCCACGCCGACGTGGCGGCCTTCCCCTCCACCTTTCAAACCCAGGACATCACCGTAGACGGCGCGACCATCCACGTCCGCGTCGGTGGCAGCGGGCCGGCGGTGGTGCTGCTGCATGGTTTCGGCGATACCGGTGACATGTGGGCGCCGCTGGCCGCGAACCTGGCCAAGGACCACACCGTCGTGGTGCCGGACCTACGCGGCATGGGCCTGTCATCGATCCCCGCCGGCGGCTACGACAAAAAAACCCAGGCTGGCGACATCCGCGCGGTGCTGGCTTCGCTGGGCATCGAGCATTCGGTGGTGGTCGGCCATGACATCGGCACCATGGTCGCCTACGCCTATGCGGCGCGCTATCCGCAGCAAACCGAGCGCCTGGTGGTGATGGACGCTCCGCTGCCCGGCATCCCGCCGTGGAATGACATCGTCCGCTTGCCAATGCTCTGGCACTTCGACTTCGGCGGCCCCGACATGGAACGACTGGTATCCGGGCGCGAACGCATCTACCTGGATCGCTTCTGGAACGAGTTCGCCGGCGACCCGCACAAGGTCGACGAAGCCACCCGGCAGCATTACGCCAAGCTCTACGCCCGCCCCGGCGCTATGCATGCGGCCTTCTCCCAGTTCCACAGCATTCGCCAGGATGCCGTGGACAACGAGGCGTCGAACAAGATGCGCCTGACGATGCCGGTGCTCGCCGTCGGAGGTGAGAAATCCTTCGGTGCCAACGAAGCCATCGTCATGCGCAATGCCGCCGACAACGTCACCGAAGTGGTGGTGCCGGGGGCGGGTCACTGGCTGATGGAGGAGGCGCCTGTGCAGACGATCCAGGCGATTCGAGATTTTATTTCGCCTTGAGAGACAGTCCATCGGGGAGCGGGTTTCAGCCACCTGAAGCCTCGTTCCAATGGAGCTTAACTGCGCCCAACTCCGTCAAATCACCACAAAAACTTCACTGCCGTCTGTCACAAAATTCCTACAAGCAGGTTGACCATCAAAACCTGCGCCTCTAGTTTCCTATCCTTCTTTCGTCGGGGTGCGCTGCGCTCGGGCGATCACAACGGCAAAGGAATGTCCGATATGTTCAAGCCCCTCAGGCCCTGGCTGCCTGCAGTGCTGCTTTGCAGCCCTCTCGCCGCGCAAGCGGAAGGTCCCTCTGGCGATTTCTGGCTGATTCATCAGCAGGGCAGCCTCTACAAGAACGAAATCTTCGTCATCGATGGCGACCCCGCCAACATCTACGACCGCAAGAACAGCGTGCGCTCGCTGGGCGTCTATCAGTTCTACGAGGAAGGCGCCAAGCCGACCTTCACCGCCTATGACGTGGAGGTCGACTGCGCGAAGAACCGCGTACGCCTCAACGGCGCGCAGAACTACGACAAGTTCTACAACGACATCCGCCAGAAGAAGGTTTCCAAGGAGTGGCAGAAAAAGCCTGAGGCCTGGATCGCCCAGAGCCGTGACTTCCTCTGCAAGCCGGACGCCCACGTGGAGCAGAAGATGTATCCGCTGGGCAAGATGCCCACTGCGCAGTTGGTCTCGGCCGCTCCCGGCCTGTTCCAGCTGCGCAACCGCGAGCACGCCAAGAACCTGATCCTGGAAATGGTCGACAAGGGCTTCGAGCAGATGCCCGTCAAGAACGCACCGGCCAAGGAGGGCGTGCAATGAAAGGACTACTCGCACTGGGAATGATCGCCATCCTGCTCGGCGGCTGTTCCGCCATTCCCACCCTGCCCGAGGCGCAGGCCCGCAGTTACTGGAAGGGCCGTCCAGCCGGCGACGCCATCGATCATTTCGGCGCGCCCAGCGATATCGGCCTTGCGCCGGAGAACGACTGGGTCGTGCTGATCTATCGCCGCGACACCTCCTACGTCTCCCGTGAAGCGCTCGGCACCTACACCGGCCCGCAGAACGGCCAGTTGGTGCACACCGAATACTGGGGCGATGTCGTCCACTCGGCCAGCTGCGAAATCCGAGTCGCCATCAACCGCGCCCGGCAAGTGGACTACCTGCTGACCCGCGGCAACTGCGGCGGTATCGCACTGAAACCGGAAGCCTGAGCCCTGGCCCCTCTCAAAGACGAGACAAAACCATGCCCAACCTGAACTACCTGGCGAAAGCCGTCTTTCCCCTGCTCGGCCTCCTGACCGTCGCCTCGCAGGCCTCTGCCGAAGAGGTGAAAGTGACGGAGCTGCTGCGCAGCGGCTATGACGTGAAGGCGGCCTACGTGGCGCCGGGCCGGATCACCCAGATCCACTTCCTGATCCTGCAGAAGGGCTCGTCGGTCTATCAGTGCGCTACCTATGAGAACGGCGCGCCCCTGCAGCGCTACTACAACTACTCCAACACCTACTCCTGTTCGGCGGTCGGGGATTGGGTCCTGCAGAACGGGGCCATGCCCAACGCCGGACAGTGACCCTGACAAGGTCAGCATCAGCGATGTTGACCAAGCTTCCCGTTCCAAGGATATCCATGAAACTGCGTTTGCTACCCGCCAGCCTGCTGCTCGCCTGCGCCCTTTCCCACGCTGCCGAACAGCCGGCAATCCCCAAGCCCCTCGAAGAGCAGGTCAGCCGCCTGGTGGAGCTGTACAAAGACAGCTTCGCCACCGGCTACCCCGAAGCCACCCATGTGCAGACCCTGAAGACCGCCCCGGACAGCGAGATCATCCTGGCGGTGTTCACCATCGAAGGCTTCGACATGGGCAACAACTACAACCAGTATCTCGCGGTCTTTTCCGCCACGCCGAACGAAGAAGGCCAGGAGCATTACAGCCTGCTGGACTCGATGCAGATCGGCGGCGGTGGCTGGCGTTCGATCGAGAAGCTGGACGCCCGGCTAGTCGCCGACCCGACAGGCAAGCGCACCCTGATCGACATTCCGGTGATGGAAAACGGCGAGGACGACGGGCCGAACTTCCCTAGCCGCGCCGGCGTGATCCACCTGGCCCTGGAAGGCGCGCAGACGCCCCGGATAGTGGAGCAGAACTGAGACCGTCGCCCCCATCCTTCAGCGAGCGGCTGCACATTCATTCATCAGATAGGTCACCAACTGCCGTGCATGGGACGACAGCGCGTCCCAGTCGGCGACGAAGATGCGCAGCTCCCGGGTGGCCCAGGCATCGGCGAGGGGCACCACCGCCGTCGGCAGCTCCTGAGCCATGCGCGTGGCGGCTGCCTCCGGGAGCATTGCCACGCCCACCCGCTGGGCGACCAGTTGCGCAATGGCATCGAAACTCGGCGCACGCACCCGCACCTTGAGCGGCATGGCATTGCGCACCGCCATCGCCTCGACGAAACGCTGCATGGCGCGCTCGGCCGGCAGGCATACGAAGGGATAGCTCAGCGCATCGCGCAGACTAGGCAGGTGCTGGCTGGCCAGCGGGTGATCCTGCGGCACCAGCAGCACCAGCTTGTCGTTGCGGAACGGTAGCGACAGCAGGCCCGCGGTGGGCAAATTGCCGTCGTAGACGCCGATGTCGATCTGCCCTTCCTGCACGGCACGCAGCACATCCTTGCTGTTCTGCTCGATCAGTTGCAGGTCCACCTCGGGGTAGTCCGCCAGGAAAGGCCCCAGCGCGGTCGGCAGGAAGGTACTGTTGGCCACCGTCGAAGCCGCCAGGCGCAGGGTGATGCGGCGCTCTCCGCTCAGCTCCTGCAGGGTATCCCGGAGCTGCCGGGCCTCCTTCAGTACGCGCTGGCCCGCCTCCAGCACCAGGCGGCCGGTCGGCGTGAGGGTCATGCCGTCGCTGTGTCGGACAAACAGCGAGAGCCCGCAGCGCTCCTCGAACAGGCGCAGGCGGTTGCTTGCCGCCGACACCGCCACCGGGACCGACGCCGCCGCCTTGCTCAGGCTGCCGGTGCTGGCGATGGCCGCGATCAGGCGCAGATCGGCCAGGTCGAAATGCATGAAGCGTTCTCCAAATACGAAAGCCATGTTCGCCAAGTTGGGATTCTAGCGAGATAGCCTTCTCTCTAGAATAAAGCCTTCTGCTGCCTTGCCCCCGTGCCTCCATGAATAGCCTTACTTCCTTCTACCAGCGCAGCCTGCGCAACGGCGTGTTCTTCGCCGTGCTGTCCGCCACCGGCTTCAGTCTCAAGGCGGTCTTCGTGAAGCTCTCCTACGCTGCCGCTCCGGTGGATGCGGTGACGGTGCTGGCCATCCGCATGGGCTTGGCGCTGCCGCTGTTCCTCTGGCTGATCTGGCTGAGCCGCAGCCCGGAACAGGCTCGCCTGACGCTGGCCGATGGCGTGCGCATCCTGCTGCTCGGGTTGTTCGGCTACTACCTCTCCAGCCTGTTCGACTTCTATGGCCTGGAGTACATCAGCGCCGGGCTGGAGCGGCTGATTCTGTTCACCTACCCGACCCTGGTACTACTCCTGCAGATGGCCGTGAACCGGGAGCGCCCCGACTCCCGCACCCTGGTGGCCATGGGCTTGTGCTACCTGGGGCTGGGCATCGCGCTGGTGCACGACATCCGCGTGGAAGGAGGCCATGGACAGACCCTGCTGGGCGCACTCTGGGTGTTCGCCAGTGCCGTGACCTATGCCCTCTACTACATGGGCACGGCCGCCGTGGTGCGGCGCGTGGGCTCGATGCGACTGGCCGGGCTGGCCGGCGGCGCTTCATCGGTGATGGTGCTGATCCACTACGCGGTGAGCGGCAACGTGCAGCAACTGGCGTCACTGCCCGGCGCGGTGTGGGTCCACGGCTCGCTGATGGCACTGATTTCCACCGTGCTGCCGATCTACTGGATGGCGCTGGCAATCCAGCGTATGGGCGCGACCCACGCAGCCGCGTTCGGCAACCTGGGCCCGGTGTTGACCGTGTTCGCCTCCTGGGCGCTGCTGGGCGAGGCGATCACGGTCTACCAGATCGCAGGCCTGGCGCTGGTGCTGTTCGGGGTTTCGCGGTTGTCCGGGGCCAAGGCAGCCCCTCAGCCTGCGCCGAGCAGCAGGCTGAGGATTGCAAAGCCGTGAGCTGACAGCTGCACTCAGGTGTTGCGCCAAGGATCAGCCCGACGGCAAGCGCCTGCGGGTTCATACGTACCCGATCCTCATGTTGATGGGCCAACTGACCGGATGCGTTACGGCAGCGTCGCCCCAGCGGTTGGCCATGTCGGCGGCGAAGTCATGTAGCAGGTCTTCACGTTCGCCCTCGCAGGCGCTGCGCACCGCCGACCAGGTGGAGACGTAGCCGAGAAATTCCTCGAGGTTCCACGCCAGGCGAATGGCGATTTCTGGCCCTGGAAATTCGCTGAAAGGGAAATCGAGGGTGGCGTAGCCGCTGTCCACCAGCTTGCGTTCGGCAGGCCAGAAAGGGCCGATCTCGTTCCAGTAGAACTGCTCGAAACGCTCGCCCAGCGTGCCTTCCAGGCGCAACACGCCATAGCTGATCAGTGCCAGGATCGCGTTGGGTCCGGCGACTCGCCGCACCTCGGCGTAGAACCTCGGCAGGTCGAACCAGTGCGCGGCCTGCGCGGCGGTGATCAGGCTGGCGCTGCGGCTGAGCAGCGGGAGTTCTTCGGCCGGGGCGCAAGCATAGTTGACGTTCTCTTGCAGCGCCGCATGGGCGATCTGATCCGCACTGGGATCGAGGCCGACCACGGAACTGAAGTGCTCCGCCAGTTGCCGTGTCAGCTGGCCGCTTCCGCAACCGACGTCGACCGCAAGCGCCCGGTCGGGTGCCATTGAAGCCAGGTAGGCGGCCAGCTCCGCCGGGTACTCGGGACGGAAACGTGCATAGGCCTGCCCGCCCTGGTCGAACCAGTTGCGCAGGTCGGCGGACGGGGAATTCATGATTGGCGGCTCCTGTCCTGACGGTTGTGTGACAGGAATGTACTGGGCAAACCGGCGTTCAGACCAGAGCCACCCAGACCGATGCAGGGCTTGCGCCCCGCCCGGCCACGTTACGCGGTCAGACCTGAGCCATGCCGCCGTCGACGAAGAGTTCGATGCCGTTGATAAAACTGGCCGACTCCGAGGCCAGGAAAGCCACCGCCTTGCCGATCTCCCGCGGCTCGCCCAGGCGGCCCAGCGGCACTTGGCTGGCCAGCGCATCGAACAGGCCCTGGCGGGCTTCCTCGGGGACCAGGTCGCCAAGGCCGGGAGTACGCACCGGTCCGGGGCTGACGACGTTGACGCGGATGCCACGGTCCTTGAGATCCAGCGCCCAGGAGCGGGCGAAGTTGCGCACGGCGGCCTTGCTGGCGCTGTAGACGCTGAAGTTGGCGGTGCCCTGGATCGAGGTGGTGGACGAGGTGAGGATTACCGACGCGCCGTCGGTCAGCAGCGGCAGCGCCTTCTGCACGGTGAACAGCACGCCGCGCACGTTGGTGCCGAAGATGCGGTCGAAGTGCTCCTCGGTGATCGCGCCCAGCGGCAGCATGTCACCGCCGCCGGCATTGGCGAAGAGGATGTCCAGGCGGCCGGCGGTTTTCGCGATCTGCGCGTACACCGCATCGAGGTCGGCGAGCACCGAAGCGTCGGCGCGGATCGCCGTGGCGGCCGGGCCGATGGCTTGCACGGCAGCGTCCAGTTCAGCCTGGCGGCGGCCGGTGATGAATACCCGGCCGCCTTGCGCGGCGAGTTCCTGTGCGGCGCCGAGGCCGATGCCGGTGCTGCCGCCAGTGACCAGTGCAACTTTACCAGTGAGGGACTTGTTCATGATGAGCTCCTGAGATTTCCAGGTCGAGGGTTCTGCCTCAAAGCCTGCGTCTGACGCGGCTTTGCGGTGAGGCATGGCGTTACTCTAGGGCTCGGTGATTGATGGAAAAAGCGCATACAATGGAATGACTATCCACAGCCATGGATAATCAGACGATCCTCGGAGGAATACCCATGGATCAGCTCCAAGCCATCCGCGCCTTCGCCCGCGTGGTGGAGGCCGGCAACTTCACCCGCGCCGCCGACTCACTGGACATGCCCAACGCCACCCTGAGCAAGCTGGTGCAGGAGCTGGAGGCGCACCTGGGCGTGCGCCTGCTGCAGCGCACCACGCGGCGCGTCACGGTGACGCCGGAAGGCCAGGACTACTACGCCAAGGCCACCCGCGTGCTGCGCGACCTGGAGGACATCGACTCGACCTTCAACGTCGCCCGCAGCAGGCCACGCGGCCACCTGCGCATCGACGTCGGCGGCTCCACTGCGCGGGATGTGCTCTTGCCGCTGCTGCCGGACTTTCTCGCGCGCTATCCGGACATCCGCATCGACCTGGGCGTGTCCGACCGCTCGGTGGACCTGATCAGTGACAACGTCGATTGCGTGATCCGCGGCGGCGCGCTGGACGCCTCTTCGCTGGTGGCGCGCGGCATCGGCCACGCGACCATGATCACTTGCGCCTCACCCGAATACCTGCGCCACAACGGCGTCCCCGCCTACCCGGAGGAACTGCGCAACGGCCATCGGCTGGTCAGCTACCTGTCGCCGCAGAACGGCCGGGCGGTGCCCTTCCGCTTCGAGCGCGACGGCGAACGCAGCGAACTGAAGCTCGAGCACCGCATCGGCGTCAACGAGAGCAACGCGCACCTGGCCGCCTGCGTGGCCGGCCTGGGCATCATCCAGACCTTCACCTACGCCGCCGGCGCCGCCCTGCGCGACGGTACGCTGGTGGAAATCCTCGCGGACTGGCGCCCGGCGCCCTACCCCTTCCACGCCGTCTACCCGCACAACCGCTACGTCACGCACCGCTTGCGGGTATTCATCGACTGGCTGGTAGAGTGCTTCCCGGCGAAGGTCGCCGGCTGATTCCTCAGGGCTGTCTGTCAGCCAGCGACTCGAGCAGTTCGGCCGAAGGCACGAAGAACAGGCTGCCAGTCACCGCCTGGCTGTAGTCCAGCAGGCGGTCGTAATTGCCGGCAGGGCGGCCGACGAACATGTTCTCCAGCATCTCCTCCACCGGCGCCGGCGAGCGCGCGTAGCCGATGAAGTAGGTGCCGAACTCCCCCGCGCCGGGCCGGCCGAAGGGCATGTTGTCGCGCAGTATCTTCACCTCCTGGCCGTCCTTCTCCAGGGTGGTCAGCGAGCTGTGCGAGCAGCTGGGCTTCACATCGTCGCCCAGCTCGATGTCGGCCAGCTTGGTGCGCCCGATTATGCGTTCCTGGGCTTCGGTGGAGAGCTGGTTCCAGCCGGTCATGTCATGCAGGTACTTCTGCACCAGCACATAACTGCCGCCGGCGAAGCCCGCGTCCTCGTCGCCGATCAGGGTGAAATGCGCGACCTCGCGGCCTTCCGGGTTCTCGGTGCCGTCGACGAAGCCGATGATGCTGCGCATGTCGAAGTAGCGGAAACCCTGAACCTCGTCGACCACCGTGACCGCATCACCCAGGCGCGCCATGAGTTGCGTCGCCAGCTCGAAGCACAGGTCCATCTGCTCCGCGCGGATGTGCAGCAGCAGGTCGCCCGGCGTGGACACCGCGACCCGCTCGCCGCTGCCGATCTCGCGGAAGGCATGCAGGGATGCCGGGCGCGGAGCGCCGAACAGCGCGTCCCACGCCGCCGAGCCGAAGCCCACCACACACGACAGGTTGCCCGTCGGCACACGCTTGCCGACCGAGCGCACCAGCGCGGAAACGTCCTCGCATAACGCGCGGACCGGGCTCCAATCCTTACCAGGAGTCAAGGTGGCGACCAGGAAGATCGCGCTGCGAGTGATGGGGCTGTCCACTGCCTGGGGTGCCGGGGATTCGTTGAGCATGTCGTCCATTCGCCGCCATTGAGGTTGGGGGATGAGGTTAGCAAAGCAGCTCGCGTTTGAGCATGACCAAGGCCGGGGGAATCGATCACGGACGGCGTCTATCCACTCCTGCATGACTGTAGGGCGCATAACCCGGAACGGGTTATCCGCCGATTGCCTCGCTACGTAGCCTTCGGCCTGATTGAATACAGGCCCGCCAGCAGGATCAGCAGCGCGCCGGTGATCGTCCACACGGTCGGCGCCTCGCCGAAGACGAAGAGCCCGATCAGCGTGGCGAAGGCCAGCAGCGAGTAGTTGAACGGCTGCAGCGTCGAGGCCTGGGCGTACTTCAGCGCCTGGATCAGCAGCAGTTGGGCGATCACCCCGGAGACGGCGACGATCGACATCAGCAGCGCCTCGTGGGGCGTCGGCGTGACCCACACGGGCAGCCCGGCGGAGGTGGCCGCCACGGCGCCGACCAGCGCCATGTACAGCGTGGTGGTGGCGAAGGAGTCGGTCTGGCTGATACGCCGCGAGAGGATGTTGAAGAAGGCGAAGGTCAGCGCCGCCGCCAACGGGATCAGCGCCGCGGGCTCGAACACGCCCATGCCGGGGCGCAGGATCAGCAGCGTACCGCCAAACCCCACCGCCGCCGCCAACCATTGCCGGCCGACCATCCGCTCACCGAGGAACAGCCGCGCCAGGCCCAGCGTCATCAGCGGGAACACCGCGTAGAGCGCGTGGGTCTCGGCCAGTCCGAGATAGCGCAGGGCCAGGCCGAAGATGGCGATCTCGCCTACGCCCAGCAACGCGCGGACCACCTGCTGCCTGGGACTGGCGGTGCGGCTGGCCGCGCGCACGCCGCCCTGGGAGCGACAGACGATGAGCGCGAACAGCACGAACACCCAGTAGCGCACCATCACCAGTTCGGCCACCGGCAAGTGACGGACCAGCACCTTGGTGATGCCATCCTGGCAGGCGAAGATGAGCATCGACAGCAGGCACAGGGCGATGCCGAGGCGCGAGTGGCTGGCGACGGCCAGCGCGGTGGCCGTGGTCTTGCTGGTCATGGAGGAATGCTCGCGGGCAGTGGCGCCTCGCTGCGGGCGCCTCCCGCGCTTGTGCCGGAGTGTCCGGGGCGCGGTCAAGCCAGGCGACGCTGGCAAGCACGCCGATGTCGCCCGCAAGCTGCCGGTACTTCAATCCGGCGCGGCTTCCCTCTACAGTCTGGCGACCCGCTCAAGGCGACAACGGTGATCCATGGACAGGTTTCAGGAAATGACAGTGCTGCTGGCCGTGGCCGAAGCCGGCAGCTTTGCCGCTGGCGCGAAGCAGGTGGGCCTGTCGCCACCCAGCGTGACCCGCGCCATCGCTGCGCTGGAGCAACGCCTGGGCACCCTGCTGCTGGCCCGCAGCACCCGCAGCGTGCGCCTGACCGAAGCCGGCCAGCGCTACGTCGAAGACTGCCGGCGCATTCTCCAGGAGCTGGAAGAAGCCGAGGAGCTGGCCTCCGGCAGCGCCCTGCGCCCGCGCGGCAACCTGACGGTGACCGCCCCGGTGCTGTTCGGCGAGCTGTACCTGATCCCGCTGATCGCCAGCTACCTGGACGCCCACCCCGAGGTGACGGTCAACGCACTGCTGCTGGATCGCATCGTGAACATGCTCGACGAGGGCGTCGACGTCGCCGTGCGCATCGGCCTGTTGCCCGAAGGCAGCCTGACCGCGTTGAAGGTCGGCGAAATCCGCCCAGTGGTCTGCGCGTCCCCAGGCTTCCTCGACCGCCACGGACGTCCGCAACATCCCAACGAACTGCTCGACGCGCCGGTGGTGATGGCGACCACCAGCGTGCTGCTGACCGACTGGCAGTTCCTCACCGCGGACGGTCCGCTGACCCTGCGCCCGCCCTCGCGCTTCGCGGTCAGCTCGAACAACGCGGCGATCCACGCGGCGCGGCTGGGCTGGGGCTTCACCCGCGTGCTGTCGTATCAGGCGGCCGAGGCCGTGGCGCGCGGCGAGCTGGAAATCGTCCTCGGCAAATACGCCACCGCGCCGCTGCCGATCCACCTGCTCTACCAGGACAGCGCGCGGCTGCCGGCGAAGGTGCGCAGCTTCGTCACCCATTGCGCGGAACGCCTGCGCGCCGACCCGGCCCTGCAAGCCGAGAAGCCGTGAGCCGCTACCGGGAAATGCAGGCGTTCGACGCCGTGGCGCGCTCCGGCAGCCTGGCTGCGGGTGCGCGGGAACTGCAGCTGTCGACCGCGACGGTGATGCGCCTGGTCGCCGCGCTGGAATCGCGCCTGCAGTGCCAGCTGCTGGAACGCGGCCCGCGCGGCATCTCCTTGAGCGCCAGCGGCGAAGCCTTCGCCGCCAGCTGCCGACAGATTCTCCAGGGCATCGACGAGGCGGAAGGCTCGCTCGACGGCCTGCAGGCGCATCCGGCCGGGCAACTGGACATCACGCTGCCGCTGCTGATGGCCGACCGCATCTTCGCGCCCATCGCCCTGGACTACCTGGCGGCCTTCCCCGACGTGCACCTGCGCAGCCGCCACCGGGAGGACCTGCCGCGCCTGCTGGAAGACGGCATCGACGTGGCGCTGGTGATAGGCACACTGCCCGACTCCTCCGGTTTCGCCCTGACGGTGGGCACGGTGCGGCCGGTGATCTGCGCATCGCCCGACTATCTCGCCCGGTACGGCGTGCCGCAGGCGCCGGAAGACCTCAAGGCGCATTGCATCATCGTTTCCGGCAGCCAGGGCGCAGTCAGCGAATGGCGCTTCCGCCATCAGGACGCAGCGCGTTCGGTGCGCCTGTCCCCGCGCCTGTCCTGCAGCACCACTCATGCGGCGATCCGCGCTGCCAGCCTGGGCCTCGGGCTGACCCGCTGCATGAGCCACGAGGCGCACGCCGAGCTGAGCAGCGGACGTCTGCAGGTGGTATTGCAGGACTACGCCGCGCCGGGGCTGCCGGTGCAACTGATCTACCGCGAAGGCCGCCGCGCGGCGGCGCGGGTACGCACCTTCCTCGATTTCGTGGTGCCGCGCTTGCGGGCGCATCCGGCGTTGCGCGGTTAATTCGCGGCGTTCTGCGCGGTTCGCGAGCACGGGCTAGGCGCCCCCCTCGCTCCAACAGGCTTGCTCCGCTGTTTCCCTGCAGGAGCGAGCTTGCTCGCGAACCGCACGGCACCACTGGCAGCAAATGCCCCGCTCCAACTCGCCGCTCCATTCTTCCGCATTCTGAAACGCTGGATTGCCCGCCCTGGCGATTCTGCGCGCCGGCCATCGGGCGCAGCATTCACCCATCAGCCCGAGCGAGCCCCCCTATCGACTCGCGCTGCGTACCCACTCAAGCCAAGGAGTCACCGTCATGTCCCACACCATCAAACTCTTCCGCCATCCGCTGTCCGGCCACGCTCACCGTGTCGAGCTGATGCTCTCGCTGCTGCAACTGCCCGCCGAGCTGATCTCCGTGGACCTCGCCAAGGGCGCGCACAAGCACCCGGACTTCCTCGCCCTGAACCCCTTCGGCCAGGTGCCGGTGATCGACGATGAAGGCGTCATCGTCGCCGACTCCAACGCCATCCTGGTCTACCTGGCGAAGAAGTACGGCAATGGCCGCTGGCTGCCGGAAGACCCGGTTGGCGCTGCCCGCGTGCAGCGCTGGCTGTCGGTGGCCGCCGGGCAGGTCGCCTTCGGTCCCGCCGCCGCCCGGCTGGTCACGGTGTTCGGCGCCGCCTTCAACCCCGAGGAAGTGATCACCCGCGCCCACACGCTGTTCCAGGTGATGGAACGCGAACTGGCCAAGACGCCCTTCCTCGCCGGCAGCGAGGCGACCATCGCCGATGTGTCGAACTACTCCTACATTTCCCATGCGCCGGAGGGCAACGTCTCCCTGCAGGACTACCCCAACCTGCGCGCCTGGCTGGCCCGCGTGGAAGCCCTGCCGCACTTCGTGCCGATGCAGCGCACCGCCATCGGCCTGCAAGCCTGATGCAACCCTCGCTGCCGGGGTAACCCGGCAGCCCCTTCGTCGCGAGGTGCCCGTCATGTTCCAGTTGCCCAAACACCGTACCTCCCCCTGGCACGCCGGCGAGAAGGCAATCCAGGAGCGTGTCGGCGTCGCCGAGCGCATGGAAGTCCATGGCCAGAAAGTCATTCGCGACTACATGCCCGACCAGCATCGCGAGTTCTATCACCAGTTGCCCTTCATCATCGCCGGCGCCGTGGATGACCAGGGCCGGCCCTGGGCAACCCTGCTCGAAGGCGCGGAAGGCTTCGTCACCTCGCCGGACCCGCAAAGCCTGCTGCTCGACAGCGTGTCCGACAGCCAGGACCCGGCTGCCAGCGGCCTGCAGGCCGGCCACGCGATTGGCCTGCTGGGCATCGAGCTGCACACCCGCCGGCGCAACCGCATGAACGGCGTCCTCCGCGAAGTGGACGGTGGCCTGCTGACGGTGGGCGTCGAGCAATCCTTCGGCAACTGCCCGCAGTACATCCAGAAACGCGAGTGGAGCCGCGACGAGCAGCGCTACAGCCAGCGTGCCCCGCGCGAGGACTTCATTGAATTGAACGAGGAGTTGGCGACGATCATCCGCAGCGCCGACACCTTCTTCGTCGCCAGCTACGTGCAGCACGAGGACGGCGAGCGCTCGGTGGATGTCTCCCACCGCGGCGGCCGCCCCGGCTTCGTCCGGGTCACCGGCAACCGCCTGACCATCCCCGACTATGCCGGCAACCTGCACTTCAACACCCTCGGCAACCTGCAAGCCAACCCGCAGGCCGGGTTGCTGTTCGTCGATTTCACCAGTGGCGACGTGCTGCAGGTTCACGGGCGCACCGACATCCTCTTCGATAGCCCGTTGCTGACGGCCTTCGAAGGTGCCGAACGCCTGTGGACCCTGGACGTGCAGCACGTGGTGCTGCGCCGCAGCGCCCTGGCACTGCGCTGGAACTTCCGCGAGTACTCGCCCACCAGCCTGATGACTGGCACCTGGGCCGAGGCCGAAGTCAAGCTGCAGGAACGCGAGCAGCGCCAGCAGTGGCAGGACTGGCAGGTGCTGCGCGTGGAGCCGGAAAGCGAGGACATCCGCTCGTTCTACCTGCAACCGCCCGCCGGCTCCGCCGTGAGTTTCGCGCCGGGCCAGCACCTGCCCGTGCGCCTGGTGGCCGGCGACCAGGCGCTGATCCGCACCTACAGCCTTTCCAGCGCTCCGTCGGACGGCGAGCTGCGCATCAGCGTGAAGGCCCAGGGCCCGGCGTCCCGCCATCTGCATGAGCAGATCGGTGTGGGCGATCGCCTGCAGGTCCGCGCGCCCATGGGCAGCTTCGCCCTGAAAAGCGACAGCGGGCGGCCGGTAGTGCTGATCGGTGCCGGCGTGGGTATTACCCCGTTGCTGTCGATGCTGCGCGAGCTGGTTGCCGGCCCGGCACGGCGCGTTCACCTGTTCCAGTCCGCACGGACGCTGGGCCAGCTGCCGTTCCAGCACGAAATCGCCGAACTGCGCCAGCGCGCGCCGCACCTGAAAATCCATCGGGCGCTCAGCCGCCCCGAACAGACAGCCGAAATGGGCCGCGACTTCGAACAGATCGGGCGTCTGGATATCGAGGCGATCAAGGCGCAACTGCCGCTGGACGATTACGACTTCTACGTCTGCGGCCCCGGCGAATTCACCCAGGCGATCTATGACGGCCTGCGCGGGCTGAACATCATCGACGCACGCATCCATGCCGAAACCTTCGGCCCCTCGACGCTCAAGCGCCGGGGCGACGGCCAGGCACCGGCGCTGGTGCAGCCGCCCGCAGCCACCGAACCGGTGCCGGTGTACTTCGCCGGCTCAGCCAAGGAGGCGCGCTGGAAGCCCGAGAGCGGCAGCCTGCTGGAACTGGCCGAGTCCCGTGGCCTGGCACCCGATTTCAGCTGCCGCGGCGGCTCCTGCGGTACCTGCAAGACCAAGATTGTCAGCGGCCAGGTGCACTACCCCAACCCGCCGGCGGAACTGCCCGAAACCGGCAGCGTACTGATCTGCTGCGCCATCCCGGCGCAGGACGACGGCGGCGTGCAACCGCTGGTGCTTGACCTCTAGGGAGGCGAATCGATCATGAACGCACTGACTGCATTCGAAAACGGAAGCGCGCGCTTCCCGCGTTGGGACGAGGAAGTCGTCGAATCGGCCGCGCCGGGTCTCTGCGGGCCGAACGAGGCGGAAGTGGGTTTCCTGCTGCCGCAACTGCTCTCGACGCCGGGCTGCCCGTCGCGCTCGCGCGCCATGGAGCTCGGTACGGCGCTGATCCGCTGGCTGAAAGGCCCTCCTACGAAAATCATTCCAACCAGACCTTGAAGTGAGCGCTAGCTTTGTTCGCGAGCAGGGACTAGACGTCCCCCTAGCTCCTACGAAAAGCCCTGTTCTATTCGTCCTCCCGCGCCGGAATCCACCATTCCTCGCCACGTATCGTGCGGATGTACTCCGGCCAGCGGAAGCGGTGCGGAACCTTGAAGTCCTTGGGCAGCAGCGGTGCCTGCCACTGTTCGCCACCGATGCCTCCGCCGGTGCGCTGGTTGAATTCGCGGGTCGCCTCGGCCAGCAGGCCGGCATCGGTGAACAGCTCGATGAGCGTGCTGCCGATGGTCTTGGCGGCCACGTCGATCATCGGGTCGATGGTCTCGCGGATGCCGCCCAGGGCATTGGACACCCAGTCCGGGTAGGTGAAGCCGGCGGGCGCACTGAGCATCGGCCGGGCCACGTAGAGACGCACGGTCGGGCAGTGCCAGGTGTATTCGGGGTAGTCGTCGGAGGTCAGGTATTTCTGCCAGGCCGGCATCTGCAAGCGCATCTGCCGCTCGCATTCCTGGGGTTCGATCAGTGCCTGGGTAGCCGGAAGAAAGGGTTCGTCCATGGGCTCCAGGCCGAGGTTCACCTGGATTTCCCGCGCCACGGCGATGGCCTGCTCGCCCCAGCTCGGCGCGCCGATGGCGGCGAGGTTGTCGTAGCAGGCCTGGGCCAACGCATGGTTGGCCAGCCCGCCACGGGATTTGCACACCCAGGTTTTCTTCCACTGACAGCCGGTGGCCATGGCCGCGGCGGCGGCGTTGTTGTCCATTACCGTGGAGATGGTCTCGGCCTGCTCGATGGAGTCGCAGCGCAGCAGGTACTGGATCTGCGAGATGTGCGGCGGCAGGTTGTCGGCGGTGGCTTGTCCGGCAGTAAGGATGGCTTCGTTGAAACTCCACAGCCCAGTGAATGGCAGCGTCGAGCGGCGCAGGCTCTCGTTCAGCGTGTAGAAGTGCACCAGCGCATCGTTAGCGCCGGGCGCGCGGGCGGCCAGGTGGTTCTGCGGGATCGGGCTGTAGCGGTCGGCGGCGATCCAGTTCTGCGGGTCTTCGCAGGTGAAGGTGTAGATGTACGAGTAGGCGATGCCGCAGTGGGTATCCCAAGTGGTGGTGTTGTTCAGCGGCAGCATGTAGGTGGGGTGGAAACTGACGGCGGCGTCGAGGTCGTCGTAGTAGCCCTTGGCGGCATGCACGGGTTTGGAGGCGCGCAGCTTTTCCGCCGGTTCGCCGAAGAACTTGATGGTGCCCTCGATGCCGAATTCCTGCATTGCAGCCTTGGCCGCCAGCACGCCGCCCAGGGCGCTGATGCCCAGCGCGGAGTGCGGATCGGTGTGGCCCGGGGCATACTTCGACAGGCCTTCGCGCGGCGTCGGCCGGGTGGCCGCCGCCTGGCAGTTGCCGGGCACCGCGTCGTATTCGGCGTAGCTGGCGAGGATCGGTCCGTCTCCATTACTGAAGGTCGCGACGAAGGCAGTGGGCATGCCGCCGCTGCCCTCTTCCACCGTGAAGCCTTCCTGGCGCAGCAGTTCCACGTACCAGGCGCAGGACTTGTATTCGCGGAACGCCGGCTCGGCGAAATGCCAGATCACCTGGTGCCAGTCGGACAACTGCTGGCGGTGTTCGTCGATCCACTGCTGGACGTAGGCCTTGAATTTCGACATGGCGGCTTCCTCATCGTTGCCTGTTGTTGTTGTCGTGTGGCCTAGTATTGGTGAAGCGAAATCTGCAACAAGCGCAGGTTTTCGCCACCCTATGTCCGGTTAGTTTCACCAATGGAGTAGCGAGCGCCCCATGCACTTTCCCTCGATGACTGCCCTGCGGGCGCTGGACGCCGTGGCCCGGCTGGGCAGCGTGTCCGCCGCCGCGACGGAGCTGAACCTGACCCGCAGCGCGGTCAGCCACCGCATCGCTACGCTGGAGGAACGCCTGGGCTTCGCGCTCACCGAGCGCACCGGACGCGGTATTCGCCTGACCTATCGGGGGGAAAGGTATGCGCGCGACGTGCGTCGCATCCTCGCGGAGGTGCAACTGGCCGGCAGCAGCTTCGACGAGCAGCAGGTCAGTGGCCCGTTGTGCGTGAGCTGCAACCCCGGCTTCGCTACCTACTGGCTATGCCAGCACCTGGGTGACTTTCTCGCGCAGTACCCGAAGGTGCAATTGCATGTGGTGACGCCGCGCGTGCCGCAGGACACCAGCGCCAGCGACGCCGACCTGTTCATCGCCTACGGCAGCGGCGACTGGCCGAACCAGACGGTCGAGCAACTGGTGGCGCTGCACTTCTTCCCGGTCTGCAGCCCGCGCCTGATCCACTCGCGCGGAGGCCTGCAGCAGCCGGCGGACCTGGCCCACTACACGCTGCTGCACATGAACGATTTCGCTGACTGGCGCCTGTGGCTCGGCGCGGTGGGCGCCAGCGCCATCGATCACCGCTCCGGCGTGCTGTTCGCCGACGCGCCCTGCACTATCGCCGCGTGCATAGCCGCCCAAGGCGTAGCCATCGGCGACAACCTGCTCAGCGGCGACGCCCTTGCCCGCGGCCTGCTGGTGCGCCCG
Organism: Pseudomonas sp. NPDC086581; assembly: GCF_044746165.1. Taxonomy (NCBI): domain Bacteria; kingdom Pseudomonadati; phylum Pseudomonadota; class Gammaproteobacteria; order Pseudomonadales; family Pseudomonadaceae; genus Pseudomonas; species Pseudomonas sp. NPDC086581. Next base: position 40,216 of record NZ_JBIVBR010000021.1, read on the forward strand.
TTCGACATCACCATCCAGTCCAGCCGCGGTTACTTCCTGGTGACCGACCCGGTGAAGGCCGAACGCGCCGTGGTGAAGGCCTTCAGCGAGTGGCTCAAAGCCCGTGTCGCCGCCACCACGCAAAGCGCCAGCGACCTCAGCCGGCCGCCCCTGGAGATTACCCACGAGGCGGAACGAGAGAGCTGAGCGGTCAAGCGATGCGGCGCAGCCCTTTGCGCGCCTTGGCGGAGCGGGTGTAGCGGAACAGGTCCTTGGGGTCGTTGTCCTCTTCCTCGCCCCAGGGCACCAGGTCGATCCGCTCGCCGAGGCCCAGGCGGCTGGCCTGCTCGTTTACGTAGCGCAGCACGGAATAGTCCTCGAGGGCGAAGCCGACCGAGTCGAAGATGGTCACCTGCTCGGCGCTGTCGCGCCCCGCGAGCTGTCCGGTCAGCACACGCCACAGGTCGGTCACCGGGAAGTCCGCCGGCATCTGCTGGATCTCGCCCTCGACCCGTGATTGCGGCTCGTACTCGACGAACACTTTGCCGGCGCGCAGGACGTCGGCATGCAGCTCGGTCTTGCCCGGGCAGTCGCCGCCCACGCCGTTGATGTGCATGCCCGGCTCGATCATCTCCGGGGTGAGGATGGTCGCATAGGCCTTGTCGGCGGTCACCGTGGTGACGATGTCGGCGCCGCGTACCGCTTCGGCGGTGGAGCCGGCGCGGATGATCTTCAGGTCGGGGACGTCCGACAGGTTGCGGATCAGCTTCGCGGTGGCCCGCGGATCGATGTCGTAGACAGCGATTTCCTCGATGCCCAAGTGGTGATGGAAGGCCAGCGCCTGGAACTCGCTTTGCGCACCATTGCCGATCAGCGCCATGCGTCGTGAATCCGGGCGGGCCAGCGCGCGGGCGGCCATCAGCGAGGTGGCGCAGGTGCGCAGCGCGGTGGCCACAGTCAGCTCGGAGAGCAGCACCGGGTAGCCCGTCTCGACGTCGGCCAGCACACCGAAGGCCATGACGGTGAATAGCCCGCGCTGGGTGTTCTGTGGGTGGCCGTTGACGTACTTGAAGGCATAGCGGGCGGTGTCAGACACCGGCATCAGTTCGATGACACCGATCTCGGAATGGTTGGCAACACGGGCGGATTTATCGAAGGACTCCCAGCGCACGAAGTCCTGGGCAATGGTGTCGGCGAGTTCGCCGATGAAGCGGGCGACACCGATCTGCTGAACCAGCTGGGACATCGTGGGGACGTCGACGAAGCGAGTCATGGTGGGACCTCCGGTTCTTGTCATTAGAGAATTGTGATTGGACGTGCTCGCCCGCTCCGCCGTGTCTCGAACCGCGGGCACAACTCAGTCGCAGAGGCCCTGGAACAGGTCTGCACGTCAGGAGCGGGCAACAGGATTCTCCCACCGGCCAGGGGGAAAACCCGGCTGTAATCGAGTGCTTCGCCGGCCGATCCGGCTGTATTGGAGGGCAGCAACAGCCGATTCGGCTGTGTGTCACGCAGCCGTCTACGCGGCGATATCGCGGGAGAAAAACAGAGGAAACAGCGCTAGCTGAGCGACTCCTTGATGGTCGTCAGCTCGGGGTGGGCAACCAGCTTGTCGATGTGCAGGCTCTCGTCGTTCAGCCAGGTTTCGGTGAGTGCGCGGTAGTGTTCCATATCGCGGCAGCGCATGCGCACGCTGTAGTCGAACGTGCCGCTGATCAGCTGGCAGTGCAGCACTTCCGGGCAGGCAACTACCCGCGCCTCGAAGGCCTTCTGCGCGGTGCGGCCACTCTGGTTGGACAGCGCGACCAGTACCAGCAGCGACAGGCCCGAGGCGATCTTCTGTTCGTCGATGACGGCGCCGTAGCCGCGGATGATGCCGTGCCGCTCCAGCTTGCGGACGCGCTCCTGGCAGGGGCGCGGGGTGAGGTGGACCAACGCGGACAGTTTGCCGTAGGTGATGCGCCCCTGGTGACGGAGGATGCGGATGATCTCCTCGTCGATGCGGTCCAGGGTGAAGGGCGTGGTGCTGTCCTGATCTTTCCTGCTCATGCTGTTTCGCGCTAGCTCATCGGTGTTGGCGGCGTCCCTGCACCGCCCGATCTTTATGGGGCACGCCCCGCCGTCTGTCAAAGCGCGCCGTGCCGTCTGCGACAGCACGGCGCACCCGGTCAGATTTCCCGCGCCAGCTCGCTGCCGTTGCCGCGACGGCTGAGCACCGCGAGGTACACCAGGCCGATGGCGATCCAGCCTGCACCCAGCTCCTGCGCCTCACGGCTCATGCTGAACAGCACGTAGGCGATGATCACCAGGCCCACCAGCGGGAACACCAGGTGGCGCAGCACCTGGCCGCTCTTCTGGCGGATGAAGTAATGATTGATCACCGCCAGATGCAGCAGGCAGAAGCCGGTCAGCGCGCCGAAATTGACCAGCGAGGTGAGCACGTCCGGCGAGTCGAGGAAGTAGATGCCAATGCCCAGCGACAGCACGCCAACGAGGTACAGGCTGATGTGCGGGGTCTGGTACTTCGGGTGCACCCTGGCCAGCACGCGCGGCAGCTTGCCGTCGCGGGCCATGGAGTACAGCAGGCGCGAGACGGCGGCTTGGGAAGTGATCGACACGGTCACGCCCCAGGCCAGCGCGGTGGACACCGCCGTCAGCGTGGACAGCCAGCTGCCACCGGCCGCTTCGGCGATCTCGTAGAAGGCGGTGTCCGCCGACTTGAAGGTCATGCCCGCAGCCAGGTCGGTGGCCAGCCACGTCTGCACGATGAAGATGGCGCCCATGACGAACAGCGCGATCAGCGAGGCGCGACCGATCTGCTTGGCGGGGTCGCCCTTGACCTCTTCGGCGAGGGTGGAGATCGCATCGAAGCCGAGGAACGACAGCACCGCGATGGACACCGCCTTCATCACCAGGCCGAGGTTGAAATGCTCCGGCTGCAGCAGCGGCTCCAGCGTCAGCCGGCCATTGCCCAGGCCGCCTTCCAGCGCGTGGTAACCCACCGCCAGGAAGATCGCCAGCACCACCAGTTCGGCGATCAGGAACAGCAGGTTGAAGCGCGCCGCCAGGGTAATGCCGCGCAGGTTGATGAGCGTGGCGGACACCAGGAAGATCAGCATGAACACCAGCTTGGGGATCGCCGGGAACAGGTGGTTCAGTGCCAGCGCGCTGAACACGTAGAGCAGCGGCGGGATCAGCAGGTAGTCCAGCAGCAGGACCCAGCCAGCGATGAAGCCGACGTTGGGGTGGATGCCGCGCTGGGCATAGGAGTACACCGAGCCGGCAATGGGAAACGCGCGGGACATCGCGCCATAACTCAGCGCAGTGAAGAGCATCGCCACCATGCCCACCAGGTAGGCCATGGGCACCATGCCGTGGGCGTCGGCATGCACCCAGCCGTACACGCCGAAGGGGGCGATCGGGATCATGAAGATCATCCCGTAGATCACCAGGTCGCCGAGCGTCAGGCTGCGGCGGAGTTGTTGCTTGTATCCGAACTGTTCGATAGCCACGGGGCACTTCCTCTGGGAAAGGCAGCATTCAGGGTTCGGCGCTCATGCGCTGAATTGTTGTTGTTTTCAGAACCTGCCCGGCCAGTCGAACGAGGCGAGCCGGGTTGGGGTCCTCAGAGCCAGGGAGCCAGGCGTGTCGCCCAGGCTTCCACCCCTTGCGGGGTCCGCAGTCCGTCATTGCGGATTTCGATCAGCACGGCGTCCACGCCGCGCTCGTCGCCATGCACCGGGACCGTCATGTCCTCCAGCGGGTCGATCACATAGGGTTGATTGGCGCCGATTTCTTCCCCGCTCTGGCGCAGCCCGGCAACCATGCGCTGGGCATAGACTTCGGCTTTTGCGTAGAGCACCCCGGCGACCCATGGGCGTGGCTCGCCGCGATAGCGCGGGGTGAAGCTGTGTACGCCGACCAGTCGAGTCGGCCGCTCGGCCGCCAGGCGCTCGTCGAGCAGCGCGCTCAGTTGCCGGTGGAAGGGTTCGAACAGGTTCGCCACCCTCTCCTGCCGGGCCGCCGCGCTCAGGTCGCGGTTGCCGGGGATCAGGTAGATCTCGCTGTGTTCGGGAATCAGGTCCGGCGCCGATAGAGGCCGGTTGAGGTCGATCAGCAGGCGCGAGTAGTTGGCCACCAGCAGCGTGGCGTCCAGGCGCACCGACAGCTCGCGGGCCAGGTCCAGCGCGCCGATGTCCCAGGCGATGTGCTCGGCGGCGGCTGCATCGTCCAGGCCCAGCTGCGCCAGTTCCTCGGGGATGTAGCGGCTGGCGTGCTCGCAGACCAGCAGCACCGGGCTCTCGCCCTGGGGATTGACGATCTCGAATGGCGGACGCCGGTAGAAGCCGGATTCAGTAGAACTTTGCATAGGATTCACAGAGTTGTTCTTCGCTGAGTTCACGGGTCAGGGCCTGCTCCTGGCGCTTCATGGAAACGTAGGTCTGCAGCAGCGCCGGCGGCAGCTGGGCGCACAGTTCGGTATCGGCGAGCAGCAGGCGCTGGGCCTCCTCCAGCGAACCCGGCAGCGATTTGATCCCCAGCTCCTCGCGCTGGGCATCGCTGAGGCTGTGCGGATCGACGTCGGTGACCGCCGACAGCGGCAGCTCCTGCTGCATGCCCAAGCGCCCGGCGATCAGCACGGCGGCCATGGCCAGGTGCGGGCTGGCGGTGGCGTCCATGGGGCGGAATTCCAGGTTGAACTGGCGCGCCTTGGGCTTGCCGCCGATCTCCACCACCGGGCAGATGCGCAGTGCGGCTTCGCGGTTGCGCAGACCCAGGCAGGCGTAGGCGGCACTCCAGTGGTGCGGCTTGAGCCGCAGGTAGGACACCGCCGTTGGCGCGGTGAGCGCGCACAGCGCCGGCAGGTGGCGCAGCACGCCGGCAGCCCAGTGCTCGGCGAGCTTCGACAGGTTGGTCGGCGCGGCTTCGTCGTAGAACACCGGGGTACCGTCCAGGCGTTGCAGGCTCAGGTGCAGGTGCACACCGTTGGTGACGGCGCCGGGCGCCAGCAGCGGCGTGAACGTGCTGCGCCAGCCGAACTGGCGGGCGATCTCGCGGGTGACTTCGCGGACGTTCACCGCACGGTCGGCGGCGGCAACGCCCTGGGTCGGCCGGCAGGTGACTTCGTACTGGTTGCGGCCGTACTCGGGCAGGAACATTTCCGGCTCGGCGCCGATCTGTTCCAGCGCGCTCATCAGCCAGCCGCCGAAGTTGCCGGTCTGCCGCTGGGCTTGCAGGGAGAAAGCGGCGGCGTGCTCGTCCGCCAGGCCCAGCAGGTTGAATTCGTGTTCGAAGGCGGCGGTGACTTGCAGATCCAGCTCCCGGTAACGGGCGATCTCTTCGCGCAGCAGAGTGCGCGGGCACACCGGCCAGGGCGCGCCGGCGGTGGTCACCAGGTCGCCGTGCAGGTAATCCAGCGGCGCGGCCTGGGCGTCCGGGCCATTTTCAAGACGCACCCGGCTGCTCGGGTCGGGCAGCAGGCGCAGGTCGCCGTGGCTGCCCCAGGGATTGTCGTCGGCGATGATGTCCTGGGGCGTCAGCGCGCTGTTGGCGGGCACCCAGCCACAACCAGTGACGAGCTGCTCGGCGACTTCCGATTCGGGAAGCGAGCGGCCACGGGTGATGCCGCAGAGGTCGGTGGTGACGAAGCTGGTCAGGCGCATCGGAGCGGGATTGTTATTGTTCTGACTCATGACGTTCTCCCGGTCTCAGGCCAGCGCGGCGATGCGGGCCAGCACGCTGTCGGTGTCGGCGATCCAGCAGTAACCCTTGATCGCTTCCAGGCAAGCCTGGTGGCGTTCGGCGGTATGGGTGGCGCAGGCGTCCTCGACCAGGGTGACGAGGTAGCCACGATCGGCGGCATCGCGCACGGCCATGTCCACGCACTGGTCGGTGACCACGCCGCAGATGATCAGGTGGCGGGTATTCAGGTTGCGCAGCACATAGTCGATGGCGGTGGAGTTGAAGACCCCCGAGGAGGTCTTCGGCAGCACGATCTCGTTCTCCCGCGGCGCCAGGGCGTCGATCACCTGCGCGTCCGGGCTGCCCTTGGGTAGGTGCATGTCGGAGAGCTTGTGGTCGAGCGAGCGGTCACGGCCATCGGCGGTGAGGCTCTCGATGATGGTGTGCAGCACCTCCCCGCCCACCTCGCGCATGGCCGCCAGCAGGCGCTGCTGGTTGGGTATCACGCTCGCCTCGACGCGCTCGTAGAAGTAGCGGTGCGTCGTCGGATCGACGTGGGCATCGCGACCGGGGATGACCCAGGCGTTCTGCATGTCGACGAACAGGATGGCGGTCTGGCCGGGGGTGAACGGAAGGTCACGGGGCGATGGGTGGGGCAAGCTGAACACGGTCATTCCTCGAGGATGTGGCTGCCGAAGGCAGCTCTCAGGTGGTCGATGCCTTCCAGGCGTTCGTCGAGCTGGCCATCCATGCGCGCTACCAGGCTGGCGATCAGCGCCTCGACCTGGGCCATGGTCGGCACCAGGGTGTCGAAGGGCGATGGGGATTCCACCGGGGCACTGATGATCAGGTCGGCGAACTCGCGCAGCGGCGAGTCGTAGATATCGGTGAACAGCACCACGCGAGCGCCACGGGCCTTGGCGGCGCGGGTCACTCCCAATGCCTGGGCCTGGTAGCGGCGGTAGTCGAATACCACCACCAGCGTCTGGCGGTCGATGTCGCCCAGCTGGTCGGGCAGCGCGGCGCCGTCGTCCAGCAGCAGGCAGCCGCTGCGCAGCATGCGCAGGTGCGCCACCAGGTAACCGGCGAGGAAACGGCTGAAGCGGCCGCCGTGGCAGAGCACGCGCAGCTTGGGGTCGAGCAGCCAGTCGCCGAGCAGACGCACGTCGTCGGCCTGGGTCAGCGCCAGGGTGCGCTGGATGCCTTCGCTGGCGTCGCTCAGGTAGTTCGACCAGACGTCGTCGCGGCTCATGCCTTCGCGGCGCCCGGCAAGCAGGGTGCGCGGCGAGCGCAGGCGGTCGTCCACCTCGGCCATCAGCGCATTCTGGAAGTCGCTGTAGCCGCTGAAGCCGAGCTTTTTCACCAGACGCAGGATGCTGGGGTCGCTGACCCCGGCCTGCCGGGCGAGGCGCGACATCGGCCCGAGGCCGGCGCGCGGGTAGTCGTCGAGCAAGGCGCGCAGGACCTTGCGCTCGGCCTTGGTGAGCTCGACTTCCGGGGTGTTCAGGCGATCTTTGAGTGTGAGCATGGAGGCGCCTCTTGTTATGGCGCCATTTGTATAATGTGCTTCAGAAAGTTTCAATATGTATTTTTTGTAGTATTCACTACACAATGCGGACGCACGACAGCAATCTGCCGACGTAGACGTCCGCCTGCGATTTTCCGTGAAGGCACGTAGCGTGTTTGCCGGCGCGTCGAAGGGCGTTACGCCGGCGTCGAGGCTGAATGAACGAATTGGAAAAAGCCGGCGCCGGAGTGTTCCACGGCGCCAGCCATCACGCTCAGGAGGGGCGCCAGCGCGCCGCTGCGTCAGACGCTGTCGTCGAGGCGCTCGACCCAGCGTTCAGCCGCGTCATGGGACGCCTGGAAGGCTTCCTCATGGGATTCCCACGGGCCGACCACCACATCCAGCGGCGAGACGCCGGCCGGCATTTTCGCCAGCGACAGCAGCACCTCACCCACCTTGCCCGGGGCGATGTAACGCGGCGACATCAACACGGCGACTCCCGTGGAAGTCAGGTATTCACTAGGCGCCATGAACTCCGGCTCGCTAGACTGCTGCATGCGGTTTCCCCCCTGGGCTTGTACGGCCTGTTCTCAGGATGACGACGGCGAGGCGCACAGCGCGCACTCTTACTGATTCCTGACCCGGCCGGGCAAGCGACAGTTCCGGCAACCGCCGCCGTTCCACGCGGTAGCGGACAAACGGCCGTTTCAGGCCGGCAATGGCTCGTGGACCGGCATCGGCCGGTCGAGCAGCGTGCCCACTAGTACGGCGAAAACCAGGGCAGCGATGCCCGCCACCAGCAGCACACTCTGGAAACCACCGATGAAGGCCTGGCGCACGACCGGTGCGAGAGCAATGCGCTGGGCCGGATCGACCAGCGTCAGCGCGGCCGTGAAGTCCCCCGCCGCCGCGCGGGTCGCCATCTCGGCGGCCTTCTCCATCTGCGCAGGGGCAAGCTTTACCAGCGCGTCACGCAGCAACTGGGCGCTGCGTGCGGCCAGGACACCGCCCAGAATGCCCACGGCCAGCACGATGGCGGCGAAGCGCGTGGTGGTGCTCAACCCCGAGGCCATGCCGGTACGCTCGCGGGGCACGCAGGCCATGATGTTCTTCTGCGTGTCGCCATTGAGCAGCCCGGCACCGGCGCCCAGAACCAGGCTGGCGAGGGCGAAGGCCAGGTAACCGCCCTGCCCGGCCGCCAGCGCGCAAAGCAGGTTGCCCGCACCGACCAGCACCAACCCCAGGGCAAAAATCCGCGCCGGACTGAAGCGCCCGCTCAGGCGCATGCCCACCCGTGGCGCCAGCAGCATCGCCAGGGCGAACGGCAGCATGCCCGCGCCCGCCGCCACAGCCGACAGTTGCAGTCCGTTCTGCAGGTACAGCGGCAGCAGGGTCATCATCACCTGAGCGCAGGCGGCGTAGGCGAACATGCCGAGCAAGGCGCCAATGAAACGCGCGCTGCGCATCAGCCGCAGGTCGATCATCGGCCGCGCCTGGCTGCGCTCCACCAGCACGAACAGGCCGAGCAGCCCGGCGCTGACCAGCAGCCGCGCGAGGGTCGGTGGGCTGTCCCAGCCGACGCGGTTGCCATCGATCAGCGCCCAGATCAGGTAGCCCAGGCCGCCGGCGAAGGTCAGGCTGCCCAGCGGGTCGAGGCGCGCGGCCGCGTTGTCGCGGGACTCCTCGATGCTGCGCAGCGCCATCGCTCCCAGCAGCACCACCAGCGGCAGGTTGAGATAGAAGATCCAGCGCCAGCCCAGGGTCGCGGATATCACCCCGCCCAGCAGCGGCGCAAAGGTGATGGTGGCGCCCATGCATACGCCCCAGAAGGCCCACGCGCGCAGGCGCTCCTCGGGTTCGTGGAAGCGATGGCCGATGGCGGCCAGCGCCGAGGTCAGCAGCAACGCGGCGCCGACTCCCTTGGCGGCGCGGGCGATATCCAGGAACAGCAGGCTCGGCGCCGCACCGCAGGCCAGCGAGGCTACGCCGAACAGCACCAGCCCGAGCAGCAGCATGCGCCGCCGGCCGAAACGGTCGGCCAGGCTGCCGGCGGGCAGCAGGCAGGCGGCGAAGGCCAGCAGGTAGGCGCTGACCACCCACTCGATATCGGCGAAGGAGCCGGACAGGTCGCGGGCGATGCTCGGCAGCGAAACCGCGACGATGTTGGTGTCGAGGATGATCAGCGCGCACACCGCCGAAGCGGTCAGCAGGGTAAAACGGGCGGAGGGTCGTGGGCGAATCACAGGGTCGGACATGGCAAGGCTTCCCGCGCTGGCCGGCGCGCCGGGTTTTGCCCTCGCCGCGCCGGCCTTGTAGTGTTGCCTCCACGGTAACGCCCGCGTGCGCCGGGCTTGTTAGCCACGGCGGCCTTCGTCATTAGCCTGCGACTAACGAATATGGAAATCCGTCATTTCCGCTACTTCCTCAGCGTCGCCCACCACGGCCACTTCACCCGCGCGGCCGAGCAACTGGGCATCGCCCCGCCGACCCTGAGCCGGCAGATCCAGGACATGGAAAAGGAGCTCGGCGTGCTGCTGTTCCAGCGCAGCCAGCGCGAGGTGCGCCTGACCGCCGCCGGCGAAGCCCTGCTGGCGGAAGCCGGACTCGCGGTACGCCAGTTCGACGCCGCGCAACTGGGCGCGCAGCGCGCCGGCCGCGGCGAAACCGGGCACCTGCGCCTGGGCTACGTGGCCTCGGCGGCCTATTCCGGCGTGCTGCAGCAGCATGTCGAGCAATTCACCCGCGCTCTGCCGGCGGTGGATCTGGACATCAGCGAAGCGCCCATGGCGCAACTGCCGGCGCAGGTACGCGACGGAACGCTCGACCTCGCCTACGTGCGCTCGCCGATGAGCCTGCCGGAGGAGCTGGAAGCCATCGCCCTGCAGGAGGAAGGCTTCGTCCTCGCCCTGCCCGCTTCCTCGCGCCTCAACGAGCTGCCGGAGATTCGCGCCGCGCGCTTGAGTGGTGAAACCTTCATCCTCCCGGAGCAGATCTCCGGCACGCTGGAAGTGGCCAGCGCCGGCGGATTCGCCCCGCGCCTGGGCCAGCAGCCGGGCAGCCTGGTCGCGGTGATCGCGCTGGTGTCCCTCGGCCGCGGCGTCGCCATCGTCCCCGAGTCCGTGGTGCGCCGGGTGCAGCTGCCGCAGGTGAACTACCGCCCGCTCGTCGACTGCGCGCCGCGCTCCTGGCTCTCGCTGCTGTACCGGCGCTTCGAGAAATCACCGCTGGTGCGGCGCTACATCGAACAGGTCCGGGCTCAGTCCGCCGACCACACCGCCAGCTCGTAGCCGTCCGGATCGATGAAATGGAAGCGCCGGCCGCCGGGGAAGGCAAAGGTCGCGCGGCTGATGGTGGCGCCGGCGGCTTCGAGGCGCGCCTGTGTCTGCGCCAGGTCGTCGGCGTAGAGGATCACCAGCGGGCCGCCCGGGCGCACCGGCTCGCCAGTGGTGAAGCCACCGGTGAGGCGACCGTCGCTGAATTCGCTGTAGGTGGGACCGTAGTCGGTGAAGCTCCAGCCAAAGGCGCTACCGTAGAAGGCCTTGCTGCGCGCGATGTCGCTGACGTTGAACTCGATGTTGTCGATCTGACGGTCGTTTCCGCGGATACCCATAGTCGCCTCCTGGCAAGTCATGTCGGCCTGATCCTACGGCAAATCCCTGCGAGCAAAGCGCACCGCGCCGGTCAGCCGCAGGCTGATTGGCCATTTCCCGCCGATTGACGAATAATCATCGCGACTCAGCCAGATTCGCCGCCATGCTCAACATCCCCCTCGCCAGCGTCGACGACGTCGACCGCGCCGTGCTCGCCATCGGCACCGACTACCCGCTCGGCACACTGCTCAAGCCCCACGCCCACCGCCGGGCGCAGTTCCTCTATGGCATGAGCGGGCTGATGGAGGTGGAGACCGAGGACGGCGCCTGGGTGATCCCACCCTACAGCGGCGTGTGGATTCCCGCCGGCAAGCAGCATCGGGTGCTGATGCGCGGTGTCAGCACGCGCAGCCTGTACATCGACCCGCAGGTGCCGGTGCGCGATACCCTGCTGTGCCAGGCGTTGACCGTTTCGCCACTGCTGCATCACCTGCTGCTGGCCAGCGTCGAGGTGCCGGCGCTGCACGACGAGAACGGCCGCGACGGCGACCTGATCCGCCTGCTGCTCCACGAGCTGCGCCAGGCGCCGAGCCTGCCGCTGTTTGCCCCGCTGCCGGCGCACCCGCGCCTGCTGGAGCTGTGCCGGGACTTCCTGCGCGCACCGGCCATCAATGTCACCGCGGACCTCTGGGCCGCCGAACTGCATTGCAGCACACGCACCTTCAGCCGGCTGTTCCGCCAGCAGACCGGCCTCTCCTTCGGCGCGTGGCGCCAGCAGGCCTGCCTGCTCGCCGCCGTCACGCGGCTGGCGGCAGGCAACCCGGTCACCCGCGTCGCGCTGGAACTGGGCTACGACAGCCCGAGCGCCTTCTCCAGCATGTTCCGCCGCAGCCTTGGCGTGGCGCCCAGCAGTTACCAGGCCTCGGCGGACAGTACTGCGGCGACCGCCTAGCACCGCTCGCGCAATTGGACTGAACCCTCGCCGGCGCTCTCCTTCGATATGCACATGTCGCATCCATCGAACCACCGCTGTCGAAGGAGCCTCCATGCACAACCTGGAAACCCCGACTCTCAAACTTGGGCTGTTCAAGCCCTTTGGCAGCTTCGGCCAGGCGCTGATTGCCGGCGCCCTGCAACGCCAACACGAAGTCACCGTGCTGGTCGATGATCTCAACCGTCTGCGCGCCCGCCCGGGCCTGCGCTGCAAGCTGGGCAGCCTGGATTCGTCGATCGCGGTCAGCGAGGCCGTGTCAGGGCTGGACGCTGTGTTCGCGTTCCTCGACGACCAACCCGCGCAAAGTCTCCCACCGCAGTGCGGCGCACTGATCGACGGGTGCTTGCGAGTGCAAGTGCCGCGCCTGCTGCTGGTCGGTCACTGGGGCTGGCTGGTGGAACCTGCTGATGCCGATCAGGAACAACTTGGGGCCGGCCTCGCCCGCAGCCTTGAAGTCAGCGGCGTGGACTGGACACTGGTGGAAGCACCACGAATGCCCGAAGGCCTGCGCATCGACGACTTCAGCCGCGCCGGCAACGCCTCCGCCGACGACTCTGCCCTGACGTTCTCTTACGCCGAGGCGCTGCTGGACGAGATGCAACTGGGCCTGCACACCGGCCAGTGTTTGCGCCTGCGCAGAGGCGAGGAGTTGCCGCCATGTCCGGCCCCGATGCACTGAGCCAGTTTCTCGGTACCCTGCTGCTGGCGCTGGCCTTCAGCGCCTTCATCCTCTTCGTGCGCAGCTATCGGCCGGCCGGCGTCAGCGGCCTCTGGTACGACCTCGTGCTGGTGTTCATCGGTGTCTGGCTGGCGCTGTGGCCTGAGCTGGGCAACTACCTGCGAAGCATGAGCATCGACAGCGCACTGGGTCTGCTGACGGATCTTTTGGCCACGTTGCTGGGCGGGACGCTCGGGGCGGTAGCGGCGTATGGGTTGCGCAGGGTGATGAGGGAGAGCCGAGGCAGATAGGCACAGCCCGCGTGGTAGTTGGCGAGACAAGCGCAGGCTTGGATGCTTTCGCCCCTCCGTGGGATGGGTAATCCGGAGCAGTATCGGGGCGTGTGTCGCCTCTCGCAGCAGGCGGAACCACCTTGCAGAATGGCGATTGCCCCGCTTGCGCGGCCTTCACCAACTGGCAATATGCCGCCGCTTGCAGCAAGTCTGGGAAAACAACCCTGGCCACTCTCGGGGCACCGCTCGCGCAACCGACTGCCGGCTTCTGCGGCAACGCCCTGGCTGTTGCCAGCCAACGCCCGATGACAATACGAAGAACAAACAGACCAAGGATGCCGTCATGAGTGACCGGAACATCAAGACCGGGGAGATCGGTTCATCGCCTACCGGTTCGCTGGATATCACAGCCGCCTACGCCCCACCCACTGCCGACCTGCTGGAGCCGAAAGCCACTGACAGCGAGCCGCTCCTGCAGCTCAAGAAGCGCATGCAATACTGCTTCATGGGGACATTGGTGCTGAGCATGCTGCCTTCGCTGTTCCTCAAACTGACCGGCGGGGTGCCCCTGCTGTTCCTGATCCTTGCCTATCTCTCGCCGGTGCTGTGGATCGCCATGCTGGTGTACATCTTCCGTCTGAACAAACGGCTCAGCTCCGTGGGCTACGCCACGTTCCGCACGTTGATCTCGCTGGTCCCGCTGCTGGCGCTGTACGTGGTGTACCGCACCTCCTATGACGCCAACAAGGTCATCAGGCCCACCCGACCGGCGCGACGGACGCTGGCGCAGCGGGTGGAGCCGCGATAAAAAAGACGGCCCGCTCAGGGCCGTCTTCTATTCGGTTTCCCGCCAGTCACTTGGCCAACGCCTGGGTTACCGCCTCCGGGTAGTAGGCGATCTTCAGGGTATGCGACTGCCCCATCAGTTGGCCGTTGCCGTACCAGGTGATGTTGTCCTGACGCAGCGTCATGCCGTCGCTGCTGTATTCGTACTCGCCGCCGTTGGAAGTGCTGAAGGCAAAGCGCTCACTGTCCATCTGCTTCAGGTCGAAGCGGGTGCCGGGTGGCGGCATCATTTCCTTGACGCGTTTGAGGTAGGCGGGTGCCAGCTCGGAGAACAGCTCGCGGGTACGGGCCTGATACTGGGCGTCGGTTAGGCCAGGGGTCTGCTGCAGCTTCTCGGCGATCAGGGTGAAGTACTCGGCATCGGTGCGGGCCAGGGCCATGCGCACGGCCATGACTTCGCCGAGACGGGCCTGGTCGACCTGGACCTTGCCGTCGGCGCCTTTCTGCGGGGCGATGAATTCGTTGCCGTCCACCTGGATCATCGGCGCGGTCGCCAGGTAGGCGGCGCAGGCGATCTGCTGCCCGGCGCGGTTGCCGTTGACCAGCAGCGCGGTTACGCCGCCCTTCTCTTTCAGATGCTGCGTGGTCTCGCCACTGGCAGCGACGAAGCGGTCCACCTCCGCCTGGCTGGTTTCAGCGCGAGCCAGCCCGCAGATCTGCTGCATCACGGCGGGGTTGCGCTTGCCGTCCACCAGCGGGCTCATGCTGAACACAGCGTTGCGGATGATCGGCAGTGCCGGATAGTCCAGCGTGCCCAGTTTCTGTTGGGTGGTCGTGGAGGCATGGCTAGCGGGAGCCTGATCGGAGCCTTTGCAGCCGGCCAGCAGGCAAACGGGAATCAACATCGCGGTCAGCCATTTGCTTTGAATGTTCATGGCGTGTTCCTCACTCTTGAGCTTGCGCCGCAACGGCGCTGGATTCGATGACGACCCGGCGATCGGCCGCCAGGCAGTTGATCAGTTGGGCGCGCGGCATATCCGGGCAATCGGCGACCGGCTCGGCCGCCCCGGCACCACGTACGCGCATCGCAGCCGACGGCACGCCAGCGGCGGCCAGGTAGTTGCGCACCGCCTCGGCGCGACGGCGCGACAGGTCGAGGTTATAGGCGGGCGAACCGAGACGGTCGGTGTGGCCGGTGATGCTGATGCGCGACGGCTGCTGCGCTTTCAATTGTTCGGCCAGGGATGCCAGGCTTGCGCGGCCGGCAGGGCTGAGTTCGGCGCTGTTGAAGGCGAAAGTGGCATCACCGCCGAGGGTGACGCGCCGCGGGGCCGCAGGCACCGGCGCCGTCACGGGGGACTGCTGGGCAGGCCTGGCCTGATCCAGGCAGTCAACCGGCGAGAACAGGAAGGTCTGCGCCTGCATGTCCTTGTCGAACAGCACCTTGTACTGGCAGACCAGATCCTCGCGGCCGGCGCGGCGGAAGCGCAGGACATAGTCCCACTCGTGCACGCCGAACATGCCCTCCTGGAAGTGCGGGGTACCGAGCAGTTCGTAGAGCTGGGCCTTGCCCATGCCCGGCTGCACCTTGCCCAGGTTCTCCAGGTTCACGTAGCTGCCCTGAGGGCGATAGGAATCACTGATGGCGGGGAATTTAGGATCGGCACTATGGCCCTGGGCATCGACCACGCTGTGGCTGCCACAGGCCGCCAGCAGCAGACCGCTGCAGGCCAGAGCCAGGGTGCACAGGTTGCGGATATTGAAAGTATTCATCTTGACCTCCTCTGCGCGACCCGACCGGGGCCGGGCCGCGACGCAATGACTTACCACTGGTAACCGAGACCGACGGCGACGCCGGCGTCACCCTGGCTGCTGGTGCTGCCCTGCAGCTTGGTGACCCACTTGCCGTTGTCGGAGATGCGCGAAACGCCAATCGCCAGGGCGCCCTGGCCGCGGTAGTTGCCCAGCCCGACGGTGGCCATGCTGGCCCCGGCCGAGTGCGGCTGCGGCAGGGTTGCCATGGCCATGGCCCCGGCGATACCGGCGCTGAGGATGTCGTCCTGTTTCTTCAGGTCGTGGCGCAGCGCGTTGTAGCGCGAGTCGGTGTAGTCGTAGAACTGGTTGGAGATGTCACCCATGCTTTGCTGCAACTGGCTGACGTTCACCGCGTCGGTCGGCGCAGTGCCGGCGGCGACGTTGGTGATCTGCCGCTCGTTGCCGGCGCTGCCCACCGAGACGCTGTTGGCGCGGTCGGCCACCGAGTTGGCGCCCACTGCCACCGAATTCTGCGCCTGGGCGCTGGAGCCGTTGCCCAGGGCAGTGGCATTGGCGCCGCTTGCCCGCGCACGGGTGCCGATGGCCGCACTGTTGTTGCCGGAAGCCTCTGCTCCCGCACCACCAGCCACCGCATCGGTGCCCGTGGGGCGCGGCTTGGGCAGGTTGCTGCTGTTGTTCACCTGGAACATGCCATCAGTGCCGTTCTGCAGCTGGGTGATGTCGGTCTTCGCCTGGGTGACGCGATTGTCGACGTTGTTGATGGTGCTGTTGATCGTGTCGCCGTGATCGCGCAGCTGGGAGACGTTGACCGCATCGGTGTCGGCCTCGCCGGCCTTGACGTTAGTGATCTGCCGTTCGTTGCCGGCACTGCCCACCGAGACGCTGTTGTCGCGATCGGCCACCGAGTCGGCGCCCAGGGCCACGCTGTTGGCTGCCTCGGCACTGGCCCCGGCGCCGATGGCCGAGCTGCGCTCACCGGTGGCGGCAGCACCGTCACCCATGGCCACCGAGGAACTGCCGGTGGCGCTGGCGCCGGTGCCCACCGCAGTGGCGCTATCCCCGCTGGCGGTTGCGCTGCTGCCAACCGCACTGGCGTTGCTGGCGCTGGCATTGGCGCCGTCACCCATTGCCAGGGAAGAAGTCCCGGATGCCTGGGCGGCCGGGCCGACGGCGATGGAATCGGTGCCGCTGGCGACCGAGTCGGGTTTCTGCGAACTGGCGTGGAAGTACTTGATGCCGCCCAGGGTGATGCTGTTGATCTGGGTGGTCACTTCGTAGAGCTGCGAGCCGTTCACCGCGTCGGTGGAAGTGGAGTTGATATCGCCGGAGGCGACGTTGGTGATCTTGCTCGGCCCACGCCCGCCGTGGTTGGCGTTGTAGGCACCGTTGCCGCCGTTGGCAGTCGGGTCCCAGAGCAGCGCATCCTGGCCCAGCTGGTCGGTGCGGTCGGCAACGCCCTTGAGTTGCGAGACGTTCACCGCGTCGGTTTCTTCCGCGCCTGCTGCAACACCCGTGACACGCCGATTGCCGACGTTGACTTCACCCGTTGCGGTCCCGCCCACCAGGTACGCCTGATGCCCCAGGGTGCTGCCATCGGCGATGGAGCCGGCGCCCAGCGCCACGCTGCCGTCATGGCTGGATACAGCACCCATGCCGATGGCCACGGAATCCTGACCGAGGGCTGCCGAATCGGTGCCGGTGGAGTTGGCGTGGAAGTACTTGGTACCGGTTTTGTAGATGTTGTCGACGTGGTCGCCCAGATCGGAGACATCGCCTTCGACGTTGGTGACGCGACCGTCCAGGTTCGTGACCTGGGTGTTGGTTGCGGAGAGCTGCGAACCATTCACTGCGTCAGTGGAGGTGTCGTTGATATCACCGGCGGCGACGTTGGTGATCTTGTTCGGCCCAATGCCATAGTGGTTGGCGCTGAAGCTGTTGGTGCCCCAGTCCCAGAGCAGCGCGTCCTGGCTCAGTTGCTCGGCGCGGTCGGCAACGCCCCGCAGTTGCGAGACGTTCACCGCATCGGTGTCGTCGGCGCCGGCGGCGAGGTTGGTGATACGACGTTCTGCGTTGATTGCGCCGACCGAGACTTCGCCGGTCGCCAGCCCTCGGGGCGGATGGCCGCCCGCCATGTAGGCCGGTCTGTTCAGATCCGTCCCCGTGCTGCTGTTTGCGCCCAGCGCCACGCTGTTAGAAGTGCTGGCAGTGGCGTTGCGGCCCAGGGCAAGCGCGCTGTCTCCCGTCGCCTGAGCCTGGTAGCCAACCGCTGTGGAACCCTGGCCCCTGGCGTAGGCGTCTTCCACCGGCAGGCCGCTGTCGTTGGTGCGCACATAGCGGATGCCGCGACCGTTCAGGGTGACATTGCTGTCGCTGTCGTCGCCGAAGACATTACTCACGCGGTTGTCGACATTGGTGACGTTCTGGTTGGTCTGGTACAGCTGCGAACCGTTGACCGCATCGGTGGAAGTGCTGTTGACGTCGCCCGCAGCGACATTGCTGATCTTGTTCGGGCCGCGTCCGCCATGATTGGCACTGAACGCGCCTTGGCCATTGTCGGCAGTCGGATCCCAGAGCAGTGCGTCCTGGGCCAGTTGGCCAGTTACACCTTTGAGCTGGGCGACGTTGACCGCATCGCTGTCCAGGGTGCCGGCGGCCAGGCCGGTGATCTGCCGGTAGTTGCCGGTGGTAGCGTCGCCCACGGCAATGGCGCCAAGGGTGCCGGTGGTTGCGATGATGGCGGCGGCGCGGTCCGGGGCCACGTTACTGGGCAGGTAGCCCTGCTGGCCGGCAACGGTGCCGGCCACGGAGCCCGAACCCAGGGCCACGCCGCCGGTGACGTTGGCCTGCGCACCGGTGCCCAGGGCCATGGCGTTCTGCTGGCTGGCTACAGCATCGTTGCCGATGGCGACCGAGTCCTGTGCGGTGGCGCGAGTGCCGGTGGGGTTGCCGCTGGCATCGGTGCCAATATTGCCAATGGCCATGGAGTTGGTCGGGTTGGTGCCGAACTTGTTGTTCAGGCCGATGCGGCCGCCGTTGACGTACAGCTCGTTGCCCAGGGTCAGGGAGTCAGTGCCGTCGGTGCGGGCGCCAGAGCCATAGAAGAGGACACGGGCGGTCTGACTGGCCTTGTCGCTGGTCAGGCAGTTGGTGTTGTTGCTGTCGTACTTCCAGCCGGTGCTGCCGGTATCCCCGGTGTCGTGGACGAAGATGCAACCCGAATCGTTGCTGGCATCATTGACGTAGAGGCCGGGATTGCCGGAAACACCCTTCTCGAAGGTCGACCCGTTCTTATACGGCGTCGCCGCGAAGGTCGAGGTCAGCGGGCTGCAAAGTATCGAGACGGCCAGCGTCCCGACCATCACACCGCGCCCCGTTTTGCGGTGCGCCGTGGCGAACTCCGAAGCGGCGACCCACGCATTACGCGTGGTACTCCAGACCAGACGATAAATCCTGTTCATGAGAAGCTCCTTCCAGGGGCGCTGCCCCCGGATTCTGCGAAGGGATATCAGCGGGAGGACAGCTGCAGGGCGCGGCTGGACTGGATCAGTTGCGGGCGCTCCATGGCGGTCGGGCGCGACTGCTGCAGCGCGCGCTCGTACAGGCGCAGCGCGCCGGCGTGGTCCTGGCGGACGTAGTCGAGATAACCGCCGGCGAACAGCCCGGCCTCGGTGCGCAGGTCACGCTTGACCGCGTCGGGGGCCTGCAGGCCATCGATCTGGGCGAACACCGCAGAGCTGTCGGACTTGCCCTGGAACAGCGCGAGCATGGCGCGCTGGTGCTCGTCGACCGGCTTGATGGCGCGGGCGAGTTTCTCCACACGCGCCTTGGTAACAGCCGGTTTGACGCCGACGTCGCTGGCCTGGCGGGCGGTTACCCAAAGGTTCCAGAGGCCGGCGTAGGCCTGGACCTGCGGATTGGGAGAGGTTTTCTGCAGTTCGGCGAAGGCCTTGCCGGCCTGGTCGAAGCGGCCCAGTGCGGCGAGGTTCACTGCTGACGGCAAGGCGATCACCGCCGCCTGGTCGCTGCCCTTGAGAGCGTCGTAGAACTGCCGGGCACGCATGTGGCGGCCGCCGGCATCCTCAATGAAGGCCTGCTCGGCCAGGGCACGGCTGCCGCCCTGCCCTTGCGCGCCGGCTTCGCGCAGCAGCGCCTGGGCCGAGGCAAGGTCGCCTTCGAGCAGTTGCTGGTGAGCCAGCAGCACCAGGGGGTGAGTGACCTGTTGCGCGACGGGCTGTGCGCCTTGTTGAGCGGGAGCCTGCGGCGCAGGTTGGACCGGGCCGGCCAGGGCCGAGCCAGTGGCGACCAGCAAGGCCAGGGCGAGGGCGGAAAGCTTGCCGGAGCGACTGCAGCCGGCGGTTTTAGAGGGATGGTTCATGGCGGCAACTCCTGTAAAGGTTCGAGTTACCGCCATGCTAGGAAGGGCGGAGGCAAAGCGAACTCAGAGTCCTCCCCGCTCCACCATCACAGTTTTTCCGCAGTCAGGAGAGCGCCGCCAGCGCCAGTTCCAGCTCCAGGTCGACGGCCATGCACTCAGCGCTGCGCTCGATGCCCATGCGCGCATTCAGTCGCTGCGCCAGGCGCCGCACGTACTGCTGGAGAATGAGGCTGTGCGCTCCCCCCATACCCCGCAGCTCCAATCGCACCAGCAGCTGTCCTTGCTGCACCGCCCGAGCCGCGAGCGTGATCTCCTGAGGCTCGCCCAACAGCTCCAGCACGCCGCTCAGCCACTGGGCGAACAGCTCGGCATCCAGCCAGCCATGCATCGGCTGCAGATTGCTGTTATCGAAGCGGCAGCCGGGATACGCCGCCAGGCAGGACTCGATGACTGACGCCGGATCGCACGGGCGCAGCGCCGGCGCAGGATGATCCTCGCGCGGATTGCTGGTGCTGCGAAGCCTGCGCAGCGCTTCGAAGACGCCAGCCAGACCCGGTGTCGCCGGGTGCAGTTCGAGGCCCGCCAGGCGCGCGGTCAACTCCTCCAGCGCCACCGTGCTGATCTCGCGGAGGCGATGCAGTTGCGCTTCGGCGGCCAGGGCGCGATCCCGCCATTCGAGCAACTCGCTCTCGCTGTCGGTAACGTCCTGCAAGCCGCCGAGGACACCCCTGGGCTGCCCGCTGCTATCACGGCAAGGCACCATCCAGGCGTGGACCACGCGGTTCCTGCCGGAAAAGTCGATTCGCAGGGTGGACGAAACCGGCTCACCTTTCTCGACGAGGTTGGAAAATTTCCCGGGCAGGGAGTCGCGGTATTGCCGCGGCAACCAAGGGCTGTCTTCCAGACGCGTCCCCAGGGCCTCATCCGCGCTGACCTGGTGGTAGTCAAGGAATCGCTGGTTGCAGAACAGCAGGCGACCGTCGACGCCGCGCACGTACATCGGATTGGGCGCAGCATCCACCAGCTCGCGCAGCATGCCGATCTCGGCCGGCAGCGGCTCGGCCACCGCCGCGCCGGATGGGAAGCCGGCCACCAGGCCGTTGCGCCGGGCGATCTCCGCCAGTTCGACGCTGGAGCGAACACGCAGCTTTTCCAGCAGGTGCGCCTTGTAGGTGCTGACCGTCTTGAAGCTGATGCGCAGCTGCTCGGCAATGCGCACGTTCGACTGCCCTTCGGCGATAAGCTGCAGCACCGACAGCTCGCGCGGGGTAAGACTGCCCAGCACATCCCCGGGACCGGACTGCATGTGCTCGCGGGCGAAGTGGCCGCGTCCAGCCAGCACATCGGCGATGGCCTTGCGCAGCAGCGCAGTATCCTCGCTCTTGCTGACGAAGCCGCTGGCGCCGGCCTGGAAGCACAGCGGGGCGAAGTGCGCCGGGTTCTGCCGGCTGTAGACCAGCACCTTCTGTCGCGCATCCCGCGCGCGCAGGCGGCGCAGCAGATCGAGCCCGCCGGCCCCCGGCAGGCTCAGTTCAAGGATCACCAGGTCCGGCCGGTTTTCCCGTGCCAGGCTCAATGCCGTGGGCACATCGACCGACTCCCCCGCCACCTCGTGACCCATTTCCTCCAGCAACGTGCGCAAGGCATCGCGCACAATCGGTGTCGCATCCGCGAGCAAAACCCTGGCCATAGCTACCCTGCCCCGAGCCGGTTTCAGTCCGCAACAGCATAGGCACCACCGACCATCTGTGCAGCGCGGTTATCGAGCAGATCAGCTCCCTGCCATGTCCAGCGCCGCAGCCTGCTCGTCCACTAGTTGGCGGAACAGCTCCAGCGAACGCGAGCGCGAGTCGCTGCGCCAGATCAGCCAGGTGTTCAACCGGGCAAACTCCCCCGCCATGGGCCAGGCGCTGACCGAGGCACTGCCGGGCATGTTGCTCAGCATGCTGCGCGGCATCACCGCCAGGCCGCCGCCGGCGCTCACGCAGGCAAGCATGCTGTGGTAGGACTCCAACTCGCGGATGGCGCCGGGGGCCGCGCCGTCGGCTGCGAACCAGCGCTCGAAATGGTGGCGGTAGGAGCAGTTGTCGCGGAACACGTAGATCATCTCGCCGTCGGCATCCTGGCCGCGCTGGATCGGAGCGTGGTGCGAGGGCGCGACCACCAGCATGTCCTCGTCGAACACCGGCACGCCCTCCAGCGCGGGGTGCCTGATCGGCCCGTCGACGAAGGCGGCGATCAGCTCGCCGGCGATCACCCCATCGATCATGTCGCCCGACGGGCCGGTTGACAGGTCCAGTTCCACCTTCGGGTACTGCTGGTGGTAGCGCGCCAGCAGGCGCGGGATGCGCACCGCCGCCGTGCTCTCCAGCGAGCCAATGGGGAAGCGCCCGGTGGGCTCCTTGCCCGACACCACCACCCGCGCCTCTTCCACCAGGCCGAGGATGCGCGTGGCATAGACGAGGAAGTCATGCCCGGCGAGGGACAGGCGCAGGCGGTTGTTCTCGCGGATGAACAGGTCGGCGCCCAGGTCCGCCTCCAGCTGCTTGATCCGCGTGGTGAGGTTGGACGGCACGCGGTGCATGGCCTGGGCGGCGGCAGCGATACTCTTGTGGGCCGCCACGGCGCAGAAGATTTCCAGCTGGACGAGGTCCATTTCATTCTCCAAACGAGAGCGTAATCGTCATTATTATTCAGTTTTCATAAGCATGATTCAACGCGACACTGGCTCCACATCCTGTAACCCAACCTCCAGGAGCGAGCCATGAGCATCTCCCCGCAGACCCACGCGATCTCCCGCAACCCGGCCACCGGCGAGGTGATCGACAGCTACGCCTTCGAATCCGCGCAGGCGCTGGAGCAGTCCCTGGCCCGCGCGGCCCAAGGCTATACGACCTGGAAGCGCACCCCGCTGGAGCAGCGCGCCGCCGCCCTGGTACGCCTCGGCCAGGCGCTGCGCGCCAACGCCGATGCACTTGCCGCCACCATCACCGCCGAGATGGGCAAGCCCATCACCCAAGCCCGTGGCGAAGTGGAAAAGTGCGCCGGCCTGTGCGACTGGTATGCCGCCAACGGCCCGCAGATGCTCGCCCCGGAGCCGACCAGCGTGGAGCACGAGCGCGCCTGGATCGAATACCGCCCGCTGGGCCCAATCCTCGCGGTTATGCCGTGGAACTTCCCGATCTGGCAGGTGCTGCGCGGCGCGGTGCCGGCGCTGCTGGCGGGCAATACCTATGTGCTCAAGCACGCGCCGAACGTCATGGGCAGCGCCTACGGGATGTTGCAGGCGTTCCAGCAGGCGGACTTCCCGGCCGGCGTTTTCGAAGTGATCAACATCGGTAACGACCTGGTGTCCCAGGCCATCCGCGACGATCGCATCGCCGCCGTCACCGTGACCGGCAGCGTGCGCGCCGGCTCCGCCATCGGTTCCCAGGCAGGCGCTGCGCTGAAGAAGTGCGTGCTGGAACTGGGCGGCTCGGACGCCTTCATCGTGCTGGCCGATGCCGACCTCGACGTCGCCGTGCAGGCCGCCGTCGCCGGACGCTTCCAGAACTCCGGGCAGGTCTGCGCCGCCGCCAAGCGCTTCATCATCGAAGACAGCATCGCCGACGTCTTCACTGAGCGCTTCGTCGCCGCCACCCGCGAACTGCTGATGGGCGACCCGACCCAGGCGCAGACCTACATCGGCCCCATGGCCCGCTACGACCTGCGCGATGAGCTGGACGACCAGGTCCAGCGCACCCTGGCCGAAGGCGCGACCCTGCTGCTGGGCGGCGGCAAGGTCGACGGCGTGGGCAACTTCTACCAGCCCACCGTGCTGGCGGACGTAACGCCGGAGATGACCTCATTCCGCGAAGAGCTGTTCGGCCCGGTGGCCTCGATCATCCGCGCCAGGGACGCGCGCCACGCGCTGGAGCTGGCCAACGACAGCGACTTCGGCCTGACCGCCACGGTGTTTACCGCCGACCTCGCCCGCGCCCGGCAGATGAGCGCCGAACTGGACGTCGGTGGCGTGTTCATCAACGGCTACAGTGCCAGCGATGCCCGCGTTGGTTTCGGCGGCGTGAAGAAGAGCGGTTTCGGTCGCGAGCTGTCGCACTTCGGCGTGCGTGAGTTCTGCAACGCACAGACCGTGTGGGTCGACCGTCGCTAAGCGCTGAAAATGCAAAGGCCCACCTCGAGGTGGGCCTTTGCGCATCGGTCGCCAGCGTCAGATGGTGCGGGAGAAGCGCTCCTGCTGCCCGCCGCTCAGGTAGGCGTCGAAAGCCATCGCCACACTGCGCATCATCAGCTGGCCCTGGGGCAGCAGCACCAGTGCGTCGTCATGCAGCTCGATCAGACCGTCGCCGGCCTGCTCCTGCAACTGTCGCAGCGCTCCCTCAAAGTACTCGCCGAAGCGAACGCCGTGGCGCTCTTCCAGCGGCGTGTAGTCCACGCGGCCATGGCACATCAGCGCGCTGATCACTTCGCGACGCAGGCAGTCGTCGTCGGTCAGGCGATAGCCCTTGTGCACCGGCAGCAGGCCTTCGTCGAGCCGCGCGTAGTACTGCGACAGTTCCTTCACATTCTGCCCGTAGGTGTCGCCGACCTTGCTGATGGACGACACGCCCAGGGCGATCAGGTCGCAGTCGGCGTGGGTCGAATAACCCTGGAAATTGCGCTGCAGGGTGCCGTTGCTGCGGGCCACGGTGAGTTCGTCATCAGGCAGGGAGAAGTGGTCCATGCCGATATAGACGTAGCCCGCCTCGGTCAACCGCTGGATGGTCAGCTCCAGCAACTCCAGCTTGCGCTCCGGCGGCGGCATGTCTTCGCGACGGATCAGTCGCTGCGCGCGCACCCGCTCGGGCAGGTGGGCGTAGCTGTAGGCGGCGATGCGATCGGGGCGCAGGTCGATGATCTTGCTGAGGGTGGTGTCGAAGCTCGCTACGGTCTGCAGCGGCAGGCCATAGATCAGGTCCACGGAGACCGACTTGAACTTCGCCTCGCGCGCCGCCGCGACCAGGTCGAAAACCTGCTGCTCGCTCTGGACGCGGTTGACCGCTTCCTGCACCTGCTCGTCGAAATCCTGCACGCCGAAGCTCAGGCGGTTGAAACCCTGGGCGCGCAGCTCGGCGATGCGCTCGCGGCTGATGGTGCGCGGGTCGACTTCGATGGAGAACTCGTGGGCATCGCTTTCGTCGAGGTTGAAATGCTCGCGCAGGCTGTCCATCACCTCGCCGAGCTGCTCGCTGGTGAGGTAGGTCGGCGTACCGCCGCCCAGGTGCAGCTGGGTGAGCTTGCGGGTGCCGTCGAACAGGTCGGCCTGCATGGCGATCTCGCGCTTGAGGTAGTCCAGGTACTCCACGGCGCGGTGGGTCTTCTGGGTGATGATTTTGTTGCAGGCGCAGTAGTAGCAGAGGCTCTTGCAGAACGGGATATGGATGTACACCGAGAGCGGCTTGGCCGCGCTCCCGTCGCCGGGATGGTTGCTGCGCCGAGCGGCCGCGCGGTAGTCGTCGGCGGCGAACGCGCCATGGAACTGCGGTGCAGTGGGATAGGAGGTGTAGCGCGGGCCGGGACGGTCATATTTTTCCACCAGCGCGCGGTTGAAACTCATCGATTCGGGCATGACACGGACTCCTGAAGCGCTGCAGTCTGTCGCTGCGAGTCGCCGCCGCACGATACTCCGCTCAAGCTACGCGCCTCCTGCGCAGGATCAAGAAAGATCTGCCGCGCAGGAAAAATCTTCAAGCTCGCACACCGGTTGCCGACGCACGAGCGGCGTGGCGCCGTGCTGGGTCCGCCTTGAGCCAGGCAATCAGGGGCGCTGGCGACGCACGGTGGAGAGCAAGCTCGTGGGGATCGACATCAGCAGGATGTAGGCCGATATCGCCAGTATCAGGCCGCCACTTCCCAGCAGCAGGTAGCGTCGTTCCTTTACCACGGTCAGGTCCAGGCCACCGGAAAAGAGAATCCAGCCCAGACCCGCCAGGGCCACGGTGAACAGGATGGCAATCAGATAGCTGGCGGCGACGATCAGCACCCAGAACGGACTCCAGCGCCGGCGCGATGGCTTTTCCATAGATTCGGGCCTCCCAGCCCCACTGCGAATACTCATGAACCATGCAGTCTGATGGCCACTGGCCGCTTCGGCAATCGGACAAAAGCAGAAGAAGCGCTTCCCAGACTCACCGGGACCGCTGTAAACCCGACCGGGAGCGCCCGGCTGGCATACCGGAAATCCAGCAAGGGCGCTTACAATCACAGTTTGCCGCAAGGGCAGCACGGTTCTCGAAAATGGCGCTCGATCCACCCACCATGTTGACTATCTCGGTCGCCCTCGCGGCGGCCGCAGCGCTGTACCTGGCCATCGAGTGGCGGAGCGTGCGCGAACGCTCGCTGCTTTACTGGAGCGCCGGCTTCGCCACCATCACCATCGGCTCCACACTTGCCCTGCTACGCATGAGCGGCTACCTGCTGGTGGGCATCTGGTTCGCCAATGGCCTGCTGCTACTGGCCCACTGGTTCTTCCTCAGCGGGGTGGCGAAGTTCACCGAGGCGCGCTTGTCGCGGGGCTGGCTGCTCGTGCCGCTCACCTGGATAGCGCTGCTCGTGGTGCCCGACGGCGGCCCACTGTGGTCCAAGCTCATGCTGCTGGCCAACTCCTGGCTGGTCGCCGTGCTCTCCCTGCGTGCCAGCTACCTGCTGCGGCCCCACGGCAAGTCCCTGAGCGTGGGCGCGGTGCAGTTGCGCTACGTAATGCTCGTGCACGGCGCCTTCTACCTGGCCAAGGGTGCGACGGTGATCATCCCCGGTACGCTGATCGACCTGGCCGCCTTCCGGGGCGAGATCATCCAGATTTCTCTGGTCGAGGGAGCCATGGCGATCATGCTGATCGCCCTGTCGATGACCGGCACCGAGCGCTATCGCCGCGAGAAGCGCATCGCACGGCTGGCCGCGCGTGACCCGCTGACTGCGCTGTACAACCGCCGCGCCCTGGAAGTCCGTGCGCCCCGCGTGTTCGAGGAGATTTCTGCGGAACGCCCCGGCGCGCTGCTGCTGATCGACATCGACAATTTCAAGCAGGTCAACGACCTGCACGGGCATACCGCCGGTGACCGCCTGCTGGTGGCGCTCAGCGAGATGATCCGCGCCGCATTGCCCGAGCGGGCTGTGGCGGCTCGCCTGGGCGGTGACGAGTTCGTCATCCTGCTGAGCAACGTCAACGGCGAACAGGTGATGGAGCTCGCCGACAAGCTGCGCGAGCAGTTCCACAAGACCGCCACGCATAACTTCGCCACAACGCAGCCAGTGACTCTGAGCATCGGCGCCAACCTGTTCGACCAACCACCGACCAGCCTCGCCGCGCTGATCGAGCAAGGCGACGCTACGCTCTACGAATCCAAGCGTGGCGGCCGCGACAGCATCCGCCTGATGGACCGCACGGTGGCCGGGGGCGACCCGTTGCGCTTGGGCTGATTCGAGCTGACACGAGCAACGCGGCCCGCGCAAGGCGGGCCGTGTGAGGACATCAGGTGTGGCGCGCGGGCGCAGCGTACTGGGGCATGGTGATGCAGCCGATGTTACCGCCGCCCAGAAGGATTTCCCGCGAGTTGTCGATGCCGATCACGCGCTTGTCCGGGAACAGTTCGGCCAGCACGCCCTGAGCGATGCGGTCGTGGGGGTCGTTGAAGAACGGCATCACGATGGCCGAGTTGCCGGTGTAGAAGTTGATGTAGGAGGCGCAGATCTTCGTCCCCTCCTGGCGGTCGAAGCTACCGTCGACCTGGTCCAGGCCCTCGGCCTCGGCAGACGTCCACTCCAGCACCTGCGGCTGCGGCAGCTTGTGCACCTGCAGCGCATTGCCACGGGCATCGCGGGCGCTGCGCAGCACGTCGTAGGCCTCCTGGTAGATTTCCCACTGCGGGTCGCTGCGGTCGTCCGTCCACTGCATCACCACCACGCCCGGCCGCACGAAGCAGGCCAGATCATCGACGTGGCCGTCGGTTTCGTCGAACTTGCAGCCACGCGGCAGCCAGATCACCTGTTCGGCGCCCAGATAGTCGCAGAGCCGGCGGGTGACCTCTTCCTTGCCCAGGTGGGCATTGCGGTTGCGGTTGAGCAAGCATTGTTCGGTGGTCAGCAGGGTGCCCTGGCCGTCACTTCGGATGCTGCCCATCTCGGCGATGATCGACGCGCGATAACGGTCGAAGCCTTCAATCTCGAGGATCTTCTGCGCGATCTGGTCGTCCTTGTCCCAGGGATAATAAAGGCCGCCATCGAGTCCGCCGTAGGCGTTGAACTGGAAGTCCACCCCGCGCATCTCGCCGGTGGCGTCATTGACCAGGAAAGCCGGGCCGCTGTCGCGGAACCAGGTGTCGTTGCAGGTCATTTCCACCACGCGCACATTCCCCGGGAGCATGCGCCGGGCGTTGGCGTACTGCGCGGCGGAGGCACAGACGGTTACCGGCTCGCTGCTGGCGATGGCGCTGACCACCTCGACCCAGATCTTCTGCGCCGGCTTGCCACCGTTGCGCCAGACGTCCGTGCGCTCGGGCCAGCCGAGCCAGCAGCGGGCCTTGGGTTCGAATTCGCCGGGCAGGCGGAAGCCGTCGGCCTTGGGCATTGTCGAGTGGGTGCGGGACATCGGCGGTGCTCCGGAATCAGGGGCTGGGATGCCTCAAGGTTGCCGGCTCGCCGCGGAGAGAACCATTGATGAATTTAGCGAAATAGCTGAATTGAATTCATCATTTAGGCAGATGAATGATGAGCGCCAGGAACCGGCCATGCCCGCGATCGCGCCCATGGAGAGCTCCCACAGGGGAACTCCGGATTCACTTGCACCCCGCAAGAGTTAACCCGACATCACATGTCGCTGAGCTGGTCGGTCATCCATTCGATGAAATCCGCCACTGCCGGCTTCTCCATGCGCAGACGCTCGCATACCAGCGCGTACTGCCCCAGGGAGGTGATCTGCGCGGCGAACGGGCGCACCAGCCGGCCGCTCGCCAGGTCCTCAGCGCTGGTGAGGTTGTCGCCGATGGCCACGCCCTGCCCGCGCACCGCCGCTTCCATGGTCAGCCCGGCGTGGCCAAGGTAGACATGGCGGCTCGGGCGGATGTCGCTGGCGTGGGTGGTCAGCCAGGCGGTCCAGGACTTGCCGTCCTGGTCGTCATGCAGCAGGCAGTGGCGCGCCAGGTCGCGCGGGTGCTTGAGCGGCGACTGGTTGAACAGGCCGGGGCTGCAGACCGGGAAGAACTGCAGGGTCGGCAACGGCCGCACGAAGTAGGTGCTGGCATCCGCCGGGCCGGTGCCGTAGGTGATCGCCAGGTCGATCTCGGCGGCAGGCCCCGACGCTTCCAGCGGCTGTTCATGCAGATGAAGGACGATTTCCGGACAGCGCTCGGCGAAATCCGCCAGCCGGCCCACCAGCCACTTCTGCGCCAGCTCCACCGTCACCGCGATATGCAGCTGCGCCTGGGAACCTGGATCGCGCAACTCATCGCACGCCGTACCGATCAGCTCGAAGGCCTGCTGCAGGCTGCGCAAAAGGCGCCGCGCCTGGGGAGTGGGCTGCACCTGGCGACCCTGACGCTCGAACAGCGTCGCCCCCAACTGCTCTTCAAGCTGGCGAATCTGGTGGCTGACCGCGCTGTCGGTGACGCACAGCTCGGCGGCGGCGCGGCCGAAGTGCGCGTGGCGGGCGGCGGATTCGAAGGTGCGCAAGGCGGTGAGCGAAGGCAGGCGGCGCATGGGCGGCAGTTCTTTTCGAAGAATGGCGGCCGGCATGCTGAACGAGGCACCGCGCCCAGCGCAAGCCAGGGCGTTGCTGCAGGGGCATCACTCATTTCGCGACAGCCGCCACCCGCGCGAGGCTAGCACCACTTCGCAGGAGCGCAGTCAGCAGGTGGCGGGCAAATTGGCACGCCGGACAATTGGATACTCTTTATGCCGTCGTTTGTGTCGTCTCCTGCACATCTATCGCGCCTTGAAGCAAAACCTGAGTTGCATATCCCGGATCGCTATCTAGGCTCTTTCTCACAACCGGCTTCCCTACAGGGAGTAGGCTCAACGTCTCCAGAGCGCATTCGGAGCGAATGCCTTTCACGCCGCCAGCGCGACGCGAGAGCCAGTCAGGGACCAGCAGGGGACGCTCGATGACCAGAGACTGCACAGGCGCCGCAAAGGCTATCAGCGCCTCCATTACCACATCGCTTTGTATCCTGTTCTCCGGCCCCGTCTCCGCGGGCGGCATCATGATCTACGAGGCCGGGCAGGAAGGCATGGGCCTGGCCAATGCCGGTTCCGCCGCCCTGGCCAGCGACCCCAGCGTACTGATGAGCAACCCCGCGGGTATCGCGAAGCTCAAAGGTACGCAGATCAGCGCCAACGCCCAGGTCATCCTCGGCGACCTGCGTTTCTCCCGTGACGACAACAATCAGTTCGACGGCAACGAAGGCGGCAACGCCCTGGAGTGGCTGCCCAGCGCCAGTTTCTTCGTCAGCCACCAGGTCGACGACCGCTCGGCCATCGGCTTCGGCATGTACGGCAACTTTGGCCTGGCGCTGAACTACGACGACGACTGGGCCGGCCGCTACTTCAGCCAGGAAACGGCGATCATCGGCGTGTCCTTCCAGCCGACCATCGCGCACAAGTTCACCGACGACCTCACCGTCGGCATCGGCCCGCGCATCGTCTACGGCTACTACCGCACCGAGATGGCCATCAACAACAACCTGCTGGGCCTGCGCGACAACCCCGACGGCCAGCTGGAATACAAGGACACCGATGTCGGTGTCGGGGTCAACCTGGGCCTGCTCTACGACCTGAGCGAGCGCACCCAGATCGGTTTCGCCTACACCAGCAAGGTCAAGCTGGAATTCGAAGACAGCCCCGACGTGAGCAAGATCAGCAACCCGATCATCAATGCCGCGCTCAACCGCCTGGACGTCAGTTCGCTGGAACTGGACGTGAACATCCCGCAGACGGCGACCCTGAGCATCGCCCACCAGCTCGATCCGCAATGGAAGCTGCTGGGCAGCCTGGGTTGGCAGGACTGGAGCGAGTTCGGCGAGATAGGCGTGGACGTCGACGCCAACGCCGGCGGCGTCGACCGCACCGTCGACCGCCAATACAAGGACACCTGGCACGCCTCCATCGGCACCCAGTACCAGGCCACCCGGCAGCTGCGCTGGAGCGTTGGCCTGGGCTACGACAGCTCGGCCGTGGACGACAAGGACCGCACCGTGGACAACCCCATGGCCGAGACCTGGCGCCTGGCGACCGGGATCAACTACCAGGTCGAAGAAGGCCTCGACCTGCACCTGGCCTACACCCTCGTCTGGCTCGGCGACATGGACGTCGAGCAAACCAAGTCACGCTCCGGCGAAACCCTTTCCGGCACTTACAACAACGCCGCCCTGCACATCATCGGCGGCGGTGCGACCTGGCGTTTCTGACGGCCTACGCGACGACAAGAGCGCGGCCCTGACACTGCGATACGACACCTTCGACAAGAAATATCCATAAGGAGCACTGCAATGAACCTGAAATTCCTGGCCCTGCCGCTGTGCGTGGCCACCCTCACCCTCTCCGGCTGCGCCAGCAAGTACGTGGAGCCGGAGAACTACTCAGGCTTCCTCAAGGACTACAGCGTACTCAAGGAAGAGAAATCGCCCTCCGGCGCACCGGTGATG
Organism: Pseudomonas sp. NPDC086581; assembly: GCF_044746165.1. Lineage (NCBI taxonomy): Bacteria > Pseudomonadati > Pseudomonadota > Gammaproteobacteria > Pseudomonadales > Pseudomonadaceae > Pseudomonas > Pseudomonas sp. NPDC086581. The sequence continues at coordinate 71,531 of NZ_JBIVBR010000021.1, forward strand.
CGCTGGATCAAACCCGGCATCGACGTCAGCCAGTTCACCAGCGTCTACGTCGAGCCGAGCCAGCTCTACCCGCGGCCGCAGCCCAGCGAGAAGATCCCGCAGAGCACCCTGGACGGCATCACCAAGTACTACGACCAGGCGCTGCAGACGCAATTCTCCAAGGCCCTGCCGCTGGCCACCGGCCCCGGCCCGGGCGTGCTGATCGTGCGCCCGGCGATCACCGCCGTCAGCGCCGAGACCAAGGGCCTGCAACCCTACGAGGTGATCCCGATCGCCCTGATCGCCGCCGGCGTCAGCACCGCCACCGGCATCCGCGACCAGGACACCAGCATCGCCACCGAAGCGGCCTTCCTCGACGGCAGCGACGGCAAGGTGGTCGCCCAGGTCGTGCGCAAGGGTGCCGGCACCGAGCTGGAGAACTCCTCCCAGATCATGAGTGCCAACGACGCCAAGGCCGTGCTCGATGGCTGGGCACAGGACATGCTCAAGTCCTACGAACAGCTGAAACGCAAGTAACACCCACAGCGGGCCGGCGCGACTCAGCGTTGGCCCGTCGTTTCCCCGCAGGTCTGGAAGCCCCCATGGACACCGTTCGCGGCACCGCTTTCCTCCAGTTCGGCGAACTGCTCGCCGAGCGCAACGCCTCGCTGCGCGCTCACCTCACGCCGCATCGCATCGACCTGAACATAGTCGGCGACTACGAGAAGAAGTTCTCCTACCGGAGCCTGGTGCAAATCTTCGAAGGCAGCGCCCGCTCACTGGCCATGCCGGAGCTCGGCCTGGAACTGGCGAGCCGGCAGAAGTCCACCCTGCTCGGCCCCCTGCAGCACTTGGCGCAGACCGCACCCACTGCCGGTGAAGGGCTGGCAGCGGTGGTGCGCTACATGCGCGTCTACAGTCCCTCGATCCTCTTCCACCTCGAACGCCGAAACGATTGCACTCTGCTCCGCTTCGACAACGCGTTGCCTTGCATCGAAGATATCCCGCAGATCGTCGAGAAGTCCCTGCTGCACGGCCAACTGATGATGACCGAATTGCTCGGCACGCCGTTCCGGCCCACCACCGTGCTGCTGCGCCACCAACCGCAAGCCGAACTGGCGGTGTACCGGCGTTACTTCGGCTGCCCGGTGCTGTTCGGCCAGGAATACAACGCCCTGGCGATCTCCCAGCGCGACCTGCAGCGCCCCTGCGTACGCCACGACGCCACGCTGCACGCCATCGTGAAGTTCTATCTGGAAGCACATTCGGGCGCGGACGAGAAACTCGGCTTCGAGGTCGAACGCCACATCCATGCCCTGTTGCCCCGGCAGCGCTGCAACCTGGAGCAAGTCGCGCAACTGCTCGACCTGCACCCGCGTACCCTGCAGCGACGGCTGGCCAACGACGGCATCGACTTCGAAGAACACGTCGACCAGATCCGCCGCCGGCGCGCAGAACAGCTGCTCGGCCAGTCCGACCTGCCCATCGCGCGGATCGCCCAGGAGCTGGGCTACCGCCGCACCACCTCGTTCTGCCGCGCACACCACCGTTGGTTCGGCATGGCGCCCATCGAGCATCGTCGCGCGCTGAAGCACTGATCACCGCCGGCGCACCTGAAAGAATCCGGCAACTTCCATATCGACCGCCCAACATCCTGCAGACCGTGCTTGCCACAGACTGGGAACCGAGCCTTCATCAAATCTTAATCTCGCGCCGGCAGACTGAAGCCAGTCACCAAAGGTGCGTGACCCATGAATGCTGCCTGTTCCAGGCAGCATTTTTTTTGCCCGCCTATCGGAGAACACCTGCAGGAGAAGCCCACGCCTTCCTACCGGGGAATACCGGACAACCCGGCCGATTGCTGCTATATGCCTTGAGGCACGCACCGATGTGCAGTTGCCCCACTTGTGCCCTTGTATGGATACCGGCATGCCGATCCGCCGTTCGAGCACCGTCCTTCTCGCAAGCCTTGGCCTGACCGGCGCCATCGGCGCCCTGTCGACCTGGGCCATCCTGGAAATGCGCCACGACGCCCTGGAAGTCGCCAGCGCCAATGGCCACAACATCGCCCTGCTGGTGCAGCGCGACATCCAGCGCAACCTCGACCTCTACGACATGACGCTGCAAGCCGTGGTGCGCACCCACGCCCAGCCGGAGATTCGTGGGCTGTCCATGGACACGCGCAACCTGCTGCTTCGGGCCTACACCGCGCCCACCCGTGGCATGGGCTCGGTGTTCCTGACCAACGCCGACGGTATCGCCACCTACAGCTTCGGCAAGGAAGTTCCCGCGCGCATCGACCTCTCCGGGCGCGAGTACTTCCAGGCGCTACGCGTAGCGCGGGGCGACGCGGCCTACCTCAGCCACCCGTACATCCCCTACTCCAGCAACGCGCGCAACAGCATCGCCCTGAGCCGTCGCCTTGAACGCGAGGACGGCAGCTTCGCCGGGGTAGTCGGCGCCAACCTGGAGCTGGCCTACTTCACCGAACTGTTCAGCGACCTCAACCTCGGCGACGGCGGTACGGTCAGCCTGCACATGCGCGACGGCACCCTGCTGGCGCATTGGCCGGACACAGAGCCCGCCGCGACACTGGGCGAATCCTTCGAGCGCTACCTCAGCAACGGCGCGGAGAACTTCTTCGATACCAACAGCGATGGGCAGGAGCGTTGGCACGACTTTCGCCCGGTGGAAGGCTACCCGCTGGTGTTCAGCGTCGCCCTGCCATCGCGCGAGATCTACGAGGACTGGTACTGGCGCGCCAGCCTGATCGGCCTGCTGGGCGTTTCCCTGATCGGCGCGGTCATTGGCCTCGCGCTGCTCGCCCTGCGCCAGATGCGCGAACGCGACCGCCAGGAAGCCGAACTGCGGCAGGCTGCCAGCACCGACCCGCTGACCGGCCTGAACAACCGTCGCGCCTTCGACCTGCGTGCCAACCACGAGTGGTCGCGCTACCAGCGAAGCGGCGCCGCGCTGGCCGTAATGCTGATGGATATCGACAAGTTCAAGGCCTACAACGACCACTACGGCCATCCTGCAGGTGACGCGGCGCTGAAGACCGTGGCAAGGGTGATCGCCGAGTGGACGCGGCGCCCGGCCGACTGCGCGGCGCGTTTTGGTGGGGAGGAGTTCGTCGTGCTGCTGGGCGACAGTGGGGAAGCCAACGCTCTGGAGTTGGCCGAGCAGATCCGCGCCAGCCTGCAGGCCCTCGCCGTGCCGCACGAGTACGGCCCGCTGGGCGTGCTCACCCTGAGCATCGGCGTGGCCAGCACCTCGCAATTCAGCCCCGCCAACTGGGCAGAACTGTTGCAATCCGCCGACAGCGCGCTGTACCAGGCGAAGGATGGCGGACGCAACCGGGTGGTCAGCTTCCGTTCCGCCGCAGTCGAAGCCTCCTAGCCGCGCACGCTCAGCACCTTCAGTTCGCACTCGAAGAGAAATTCGAAAGCCTCCACCTGGCGCAACGCATCGCTCATGTGCGCACCCCAGGTGTACAAGCCATGGCCGCGAATCAGATAGCCGGGGCAATCCGGATGGGCGTCGAGCCACGGCTGCACCTGGGTAGCCAGGCGAGCGATGTCCTGATCGTTGTCGAAGATCGGCACGGTGACGCGGCCTTCGTGGCTGGTGACGCCGGCAAAGGCCTTCTGCAGCTCGTAGTCCTCCAGCTCCAGGCGGTCGCCGACGGTCAGGCGCGACAGCACCGTGGCGTTCACCGAATGGGTATGCAGCACCGCGCCGATCTCCGGGCGCCACGCATAGAGCTGGGTATGCAGCAGGGTCTCCGCCGAGGGCTTCTTGCCTGGCTCCAGGCTGTTGCCGGCGAGATCGGTCTCCAGGACATCGTCCTCGCCAAGCTGGCCCTTGTGCTTGCCGGAAACGGTGAGCAACGCGCGGTCTGTCGCCAGACGTGCGGAATAATTGCTGCTGGTGGCCGGCGACCAGCCACGACTGTAAAGGAAGCGGCCGGCATCAATGATCTGCCGGGTAAGTTGCTGGCGCGTATCGGTCATGGGGAAGTCGAGGCTGGGAAAAGAGGCCGCCACTCTATCCAGCGCTTCGTGCCGAGCTAAATACCTTAATCGCATGAGGTCATAACCCGCAGCAGATGCGTCGTCCGTCCGAGAACGCTTCGGCAAGGTGCAGAACGACCAGCCCGAGTTGCTGCAACTGGTCCGCCGCGCCAACAACCTGGTGCTGGAGCGGCCGAACGACACCGAGGCAGGCTTGCTGGAGAAGTTCGACCAGGAATTCTGGCCGCCGGACGCGGTTTCCGTCGCGGTTCAGGCGGATGTTCCTTCGCGTCCGTTATAGCTTAATAAGTAATTACCAAATGCTAATTCAGTATTTCTTGTTCTAACAGAATCACGGATAAGGTAACCCCAACTCACCGCAACCGGCTTGTCTGCAAGCCTTCTGGAGCCGCCATGGACCGCACCGACAACATCATCGACCTCGCCCGCCACCGCACGCGCCGTCAGGCCCGCCGCCAAGCCGAGCTGATGTGGATGCTGTATGCCCAGCGCGCCGGCTACGATGCCTTCCAGATCGTCCAGCAGAGCCGCGACAGCGGCCGCCGCGAGGCCTGAGTCATGGGCCTGTCGCTTTCCACGGAGCTGCCGGCCGTGGAGTTCGACGCAGCTCCCGGCACTTGTGAAGATCCTATCGGCGAACGGGTCGCCAGCAACCTGCTGCGCCTACGCGCCAAGCGCAACCTTTCCCTCGACGGCCTCGCCCGCCTCTGCGGCGTGAGCCGCACCATGCTGGCGCAGATCGAATCCGGCCGCAGCGTGCCGTCGATCAAGGTGCTGAGCAAGATCGCCCAGGGCCTGAAGGTTTCGGTCGCCGCCTTCCTCGACGACCGCGCCTTCGACGGCGTGGCGGTGCTACCCGCGCGCGACAGCAAACGCCTGGTCAGCGGCGACGGCGCCTTCGTCAGCCGCGCGCTGTTCCCCTTCGACGTCTCGCGTCAGGTGGAATTCTACGAACTGCGCCTGAAGGGCCTGGCCACCGAACACTCCACCGGCCACGCGCCCGGCACCCAGGAAAATCTGGTGGTCGCCCAGGGCGTGCTGGAAATCAGCGTCAACGAAGAACGCTTCCTCCTCGGCACCGGCGACTCCATCCTGTTCTATGCGGACCAGCCGCACAGCTACCGCAACCCGGCGGACAGCGAGGCGGTGGCGTACCTGGTGACGACTTATGCGGAGCGGTTGGACTGACAGCTTCGCAGGCGCTTCCGACGACCAATCGCACAACGCTTTGAGACCCATCCGAATGGCCCTGTTGCGGCCAAGCTGATGGGATGGGCGTCCCTCTGGAACGGACGCCCGCCATGCTCATCGATGCCGCCCATCGCTTCTTCGATCACAGCCGTCATACCCTCAGCGTCAGGGACGTGGACGCACCGCTCGATGTCCTGGCCTTCACTGGTGAAGAAGGGCTCAGCCAGCCCTTCACCTACCGCATCGAATTCACCAGTACCCACCGCGATCTGCCTGCCGACACCTTCCTTTGCAAGGACGCCAGCTTCAGCCT
>NZ_JBIVBR010000022.1:0-56703 GCF_044746165.1 Pseudomonas sp. NPDC086581
AACTACGGGACAAGGGGCGGTGCCCGAAGGTCGCATTAGTGGCATGCATGCGCGTACTGATCGTGCGGATCAACGCGATGGTGAGAGACGGCACCAGTTGGAGGACAGGTGCCGTGTGAAGACAGTTGCTCCTACCCAGAGCTCACCCTCGCGAACGAGCGGACTTCGTCCGCGATTGGCCGAAGCCTGCTCGGATTCAGGCTTTGATGCGGGAGCGGAACAGTTCCTGGTGTTCACGACACTGCTGCCCCGAGAGCAGGAACACGCCATGGCCGCCGTACTCGAAGTCCAGCCAGGTGAAGTCCACTTCCGGATAAAGCGCCGCCACGTGCACCTGGCTGTTGCCCACTTCCACCACCAGCGTGCCGCGCTCGGTCAGGTGGTCCCCGGCCTCGGCCAGCATGCGCCGCACCAGGTCCAGGCCGTCGTTGCCGCAGGCCAGGCCCAGCTCGGGCTCGTGGTGGTACTCGGCCGGCATGTCGGCGAAGTCTTCGGCATCGACATAGGGCGGGTTCGACACGATCAGGTCGAAACGCTGCCCCGGCAGGCCTTCGAAACCATCTCCCTGAACGGTGTAGACGCGCTCGCCGAGCTCGTGGCGCTCGATGTTGATGTTGGCCACTTCCAGGGCGTCGAACGACAGGTCGCCCAGCACCACCTCGGAGTCCGGGAAAGCGCTGGCACAGGCGATGCCGATGCAGCCCGAGCCGGTGCACAGGTCGAGGATTCGCGCGGGGTCGGCCGCCAGCCAGGGCTCGAAACGGCGTTCGATCAGCTCGGCGATGGGCGAACGCGGCACCAGCACGCGCTCGTCCACCACGAAGGGCATACCACAGAACCAGGCTTCGCCCAGCAGATAGGCGGTAGGCACGCGCTCCTCGATGCGTCGGCGCAGCAGGTGCATCAGGTAGTCGCGCTCCTCGTCCTCGAGGCGGCAGTCCAGGTACGCATCGGCCATTTCCCAGGGCAGGTGCAGCGCGCCCAGCACCAGCTGGCGGGCTTCGTCCCAGGCGTTGTCTGTACCGTGGCCAAAGAACAGTTCCTCGGCGTGGAAGCGGCTGACGGCCCAGCGGATGTGGTCGCGCAGGGTCAGCAAACGGGATTCGGTCACGGCAGCAGTCCTCGCAGCTCGCAAAAAGGGGCGCATTCTAGCGGAACGCGGGGGCTCTGGGGCGCCTCCGGGCAGTTCCTGAGAAGAATGCCAATACCACTTTGGCGCGAGTTCGCAAAGATTCACAGCGGACGCGTTACGGCCCACAATGAGTGAACATGCATTTACAGGAGTCCAGACATGTCCCATCCGCTCAGCATGCTGCAGATCAGTGGGCGCGGATATCCGCCGGCCACCCTGCGCCAGAGCACTCTGTTGATCATCGACGCCCAGGAGGAATACCGCAGCGGCGTGCTCGCCCTGCCTGACCTGGACGCGGCGGTGGCGCAGATTCGCCTGCTGCTGGAGACGGCCCGGAACATGGGCACTCCCATCGTCCATGTGCATCACCTGGGCGTGGTCGGTGGCCTGCTCGACCCGCAGGGCCCGCGCGGCCGATTCCTGCCGGAGCTGGCCCCGCTGCCGGGCGAGGTGGTGGTGGACAAGCGCCTGCCCAACGCCTTCGCCGGCACCGACCTGCATGACCGCCTGCAGGCCAGCGGTCGCCTGGACCTGATCGTCTGCGGGTTCATGACCCACTCCAGCATCAGCACCACCGTCCGCGCCGCCAAGGACTACGGTTATCGCTGCACCCTGGTGGACGCAGCCTGCGCCACCCGCGACATTCCCACTCCCGAAGGTGGCGTGCTCGCCGCCCGCGACCTGCACCGTGCGGAAATCGCCGCCCTGGGCGACAACTTCGCCGCCGTGGTCGCACAGGCCCAGGCGCTGGTCTGAAGCCACTCGTCCCGACGGGCGGCAGCGACAAGCGCCAGGGGTTAGGCTCAGCTTAGGCGCGAAAGCCCGCGAACCCACTCACCCAGCGGGTTCGCCGCGCTTCCCGACCCTGGGGTTGGAACCCCACCCCTCCCCACCGGTCATAGCCTCGTTCAACAGATGAGGAAGTCGGGATGAAGATGACCGAGAAGTTCGATCCACCCAGCCTGCGCCCGAAACGTCCGGGCCGCTGGCGCTGGCGCTTCGCCGCCGCGATTGCCGCGGTGATCGCCACCTTCGGCATCCTGTCCAGCATGGCCGGCGTCGCCGCCCTGCTCCGCCGCCAGCCCGCGGTGGGCGTGCTGCACATCGAACCGGGCGCTGGCGCCGTGCTGCTGGTCATCGGCCTGTTATGTCTCTGGCTGGGCGTCACCTTCTGGCGCGCCGCCCGCCGCCGTGCCCGTGGCCGCGACGGCCTGAGCCTGTCGCCGCGACTGATGAAGCGCCGCAACTGATTTCCTGGGCGAATTTCCGTAGGACCGGCACGATCCGTTAGACTGCGCGGCTCTTCGAGGAGGTGCGCATGCAAGACGACGATTTTTCCCAGTTCGCCCGCGAAATGCGCGGCGTCAAGCGCATCACCGTGGACCAGGCCGACACCGGCAAACCCAAGGCCGACCGCAAGCAGCTCAAGGAGCTGCGGCAGAACGCGACTGTGCGCACCGAGAACATCCGGGTGGACGGTCTGTCCGACCAGTTCGTCATCGACGTCGGCCCCGAAGACGAACTCTACTGGGCTCGCGATGGTGTCCAGGAAGGCCAGATCCGTAAGCTCAAGGCCGGCCAGATCGCCTTCGAGGGCAGCCTCGACCTGCATGGCATGAAGATCGAGACGGCCCGCGAAACCCTCTGGGACTTCATCGCCGAAGCCACTCGCTTCGAGATCCGCTGCGTCCGCGTCACCCATGGCAAGGCCGCACGCGTCGATGGCCGCAGCCCGATGGTGAAGAGTCACGTGAACACCTGGCTGCGCCAGCATCCGCAGGTGCTCGGCTTTGCCTCCTGCTTGCCACGCCACGGCGGTACCGGAGCGATCTACGTGATGCTGCGACGCACCATGCTCGAAGGTCGTGACGAATAAATCCGGCACGGTAATCCAGGTGCAGCGCATGGCACCAAACCATCAGCCATAACGCGCCAACCGGCAGCAGGCGCTTGCCAGAGGGGGCCGCGCGCCCTACCCTGCGCCACGGTTTATATTTTTGTCATTGCCACAGGTAGATCATGTCCCTGGAACAAAACTACTCCGCGATCCTCAGCCAGCTTGGTGAGGACGTCACCCGCGAAGGCCTGCTCGACACGCCCAAACGTGCCGCCAAGGCCATGCAGTACCTTTGCCGCGGCTACCAGCAGACGCTGGAGGAGATCGTCAACGGCGCCCTGTTCAGCTCCGACAACAGCGAGATGGTGCTGGTCAAGGACATCGAGCTCTACTCGCTGTGCGAGCACCACCTGCTGCCCTTCATCGGCAAGGCCCACGTCGCCTACATCCCCAATGGCAAGGTGCTGGGCCTGTCCAAGGTCGCGCGCATCGTCGACATGTATGCCCGGCGCCTGCAGATCCAGGAAAACATGTCGCGGCAGATCGCCGAGGCTGTGCAGCAGGTCACTGGCGCGCTGGGCGTGGCCGTGGTGATCGAAGCCAAGCACATGTGCATGATGATGCGCGGTGTCGAGAAGCAGAACTCCTCGATGGTCACCTCGGTGATGCTCGGCGAGTTCCGCGAGAACGCCGCCACCCGCAGCGAGTTCCTCAGCCTGATCCGCTGATCGCGAACCGCCGCCATGAAAAAACCGGCCCTCGGGCCGGTTTTTTGTGCCTGCGGAACAGAGATCAGCGGGTGTAGTAACCCACCGCCACCAGGTAGTGCCCGGCCTTGCGCAGGAAGGCGTGCTTGTTCTCCACCTTGCTGGTTACCGGGTTGCGCCACTGGTACTCGAACTCGGCTTCGCCCTTGGACTTGGCCAGTTCCAGCATGGCGTGGCCGATGGGGTTGCCGCCGGGGTCCTTGAGCGATTCGAAGTCGGTGCCGACCATCCGCGTGTTGAAGCCGTGGGCGACGAACTTCGAGGTGTCCAGGTCGACCACGAAGACGTAGAGGTCATCCTCGATAAATGTCTTGTCCCGTGCGGTGATCTTCTTGAAGGTCCCGTCCGGGTCGGCTTCGACGGCTTTCACCGCCTTGTCCAGCATGGCCGCCGCCTGCTGCGCCGACGCCCGCGGAATGTAGTAACCCACCGCGAGGAAACGCTCGCCGACGCGCTGGTAATAGACGTGCTTGCGCTCCACCTTGCCATCCGCCCAGTTCTTCCAGCGATAGTCGGCCTGTTGCACCTTGCCGGTTTCAGGGGACTTCAGCGCCTTGGCGAACTGTGCCTGGAGCGACGGATCGAGAGTGGAGGAAACGTCCCGGTCGATCAGCACCACCGACGGCCCGCCGCTGGCGAGCATGGTGCCCTTGCTGTCCACTACGAACACATAGAGCTCACCATCGACGAATTCTCCCTGACGGCTGAATGCGGCGAAGGCCTTGTCGCCCTCCTGCTTGTAGGCGGCCACCGCCTTGGATAGCAGCGCCTTGGCGCGCTGGTCGTCCGAACCCGAGGTGGCGGTCGGCTGGGCGGCGAACAATGGGAAGGACGACAGGAAAGAAAGCAGCAACAGTGACTTCAACAGCGTCTTCATGCGCGAATACCCCCGTGACATAGCTTGTAGTTGTGCTCAGAGCATAGCCAGCCAGGGGCGATTCGCGTCGGCATTCACTGCCGAAACAGGGGGCGATTCAGCCGAAGAATCGCTTCATCGAGCGCGAAAGCCAGCCGCCGTGGCTCTGGTCGCGGGTCAGCTCGTGCATGGTCGCCTTCACAGCGTCCACGTAGTTGGCGTCGTCGTTACGGATATGGTTGAACAGCCACCGGCCCAGCAGGCCCTTGAGCTCCTCGGCGACATCCTCGCCGGCATCGAAGCGCGTGCGGTAGTCGGAAACGCGCTTGATGAAGAGTTCATGGACCTTCTTGTGCGCGCGGGTGAACTGGTAGCCAGAGTCTTCCAGCAGCGTCTCCTCGAAGGCGAAGTGCGAGATGGTGTAGTCGACCAGTTCCTCGATCACGCCGCCGAGCATCGCTCGGTCGTGATGGGCCTGGGCCTCGTGCAACTGGTTGATCATTTCGACGATGCGCTTGTGCTGTGCGTCGATCACTCCGATCCCGGTATCGAGATCCGCCTGCCAAACCAGATAGGCCATCTTTCCCCTCCCCATGCCGGACAACGACACTGCCTGCCGCTCGCGCCCGGCCACATCGGTACATCCCGCATGGCAGCGCGTCCAGATTAGGGAGGGCGACAAAACGCCGCCATGATGCCGGTCAACCCCAAAGCGCCGGAATCCGCGGTTTAGAGCGGTTTTTTCGGATTCGTCTGATGGCACTTTGCCGGTTTTCTTCACCGACGCCCGGATCAGCCTGTAGGAGCGAGCTTGCTCGCGAATCGCCCAAGGTCAGGTGCTGCCGGAAACCTGTTCGCGAGCAAGCTCGCTCCTACCAAGAGCACCGGGCGCACAAAGAAAAACGCCGCTTCCAGGGAAACGGCGTTTTCAAGAAGCAGACGCAGATCAGTCCTGCATGGCCACATGCCGCGGGTGATCCGCCACCCGCGCCAGCCAGGCGTTGATGGCCGGGAAGTTCGACAGGTCGAAGCCGCCCTGGTGCGCCACATGCGTATAGGCATACAGGGTGATATCGGCGATGGAGTAGGTGTCGCCCACCAGATAAGGCGTCTGCTCCAACTGCTTCTCCATCACCTTCAGTGCCTTGTAGCCGCCCTTGTGGCACCGCGCGTATTCCTCGCGGCGCTCCTCGGGTAAGCCGAGGTAGAACTCGATGAAGCGCGCCACCGCCACGTAGGGCTCATGGCTGTACTGCTCGAAGAACTGCCACTGCAGCACCTGGGTACGCAGGCGCGGTTCGCTGGGCAGCAGTTCGCTGCCGTCGGCGAGGAAGTTGAGGATGGCGTTGGACTCCCACAGGCAGGTGCCGTCCTCGAGCTTCAGCACGGGAACCTTGCCATTGGGGTTCATCGCCAGGAACTCGGCGGTCTGCGTCTCGCCCTTGAGGATGTTGACCTCGTGCCACTGGTAAGGCAGGCCGAGCAGGTGCAGGGCCAGCTTGACCTTGTAGCAGTTGCCGGACAGTTGATCGCCGTAAACGGTGTACATGCTCATCTCCTCACTGGGCCTGGGCTTCACGGATCACCGCCGCCAGGCGGCGCAACCCCTCGCCGGCGCGTTCGGGCGCCACGTGGCTGAAGTTAAGCCGCAAATAGCCAGGGTTGGCATCCGGTTCGGTGAAGAAAGGCTCACCGGGCATGAACGCCACGTTCTGCGCCAGCGCCGCGTCCAGCAGTGTGCGGGTGTCCAGCGGCTGCTTGAGCCTGAGCCAGAAGAACAGGCCGCCCTGGGGCACGTTCCACTCGGCCAGATCGCCGAAATGCTGCTCCAGCTGCGTCTGCATGGCGTCGCGGCGGATGCGGTAGAAATCGCGCAGCTCAGCCAGATGGCCACGGTAGGCCTCGGTGCCGAACCACTGCAACGCCTGCCACTGGCCGACGCGGTTGGTGTGCAGGTCGGCGGACTGTTTCAGGCGCAGCAGGTGCGGGAACAGGTCCGGCGTCGCGATCAGGAAGCCCACGCGCAGGCCCGGCAGCAGCGTCTTCGACACCGTGCCGGTGTAGATCCAGCTGGACTTCTTCAGGCGGCTGACCAGCGGGGTCGCGGCGCCCTCATCGAACACCAGTTCGCGATAGGGCTCGTCCTCGATCAGGGTGACGCCGAACTCGTCGAGCACGGCGGCTACTTCATCACGGCGCTGTTCGCTGTAGCGCACGCCGGACGGGTTCTGGAACGTCGGGATGAGGTAGGCGAAGGCCGGCTTGCTGGTCTGCAGGCGCTGGCGCAATGCGGCGACGTCCGGGCCTTCGGCGCCCAGCGGCACGGTCAGGCAGTTCGCGCCGAACAGCTGGAAGGCCTGCAGCGCAGCGAGATAAGTCGGCGCCTCGAGCAGCACTTGGGTGCCTGGATCGATGAACAGCTTGCTGGCCAGGTCGAGCGTCTGCTGCGAGCCGCTGACGATCAGCACCTGGCTCGCTTCGCAGGGCACGCCCAGTGCGCGTGCCTCGGCGGCAATCGCCTCGCGCAGCGCCGGCTCCCCTTCGCTCATTCCGTACTGCCCCATACTCGCCGGCATGGCGTCCCAATTCACCTTCGGCAGCATCGGCTCGGCGGGCAGGCCGCCGGCGAAGGACATCACCTCCGGGCGCTGCGCCGCAGCGAGGATTTCACGGATCAGAGAGCTTTTCAGTCGGGCGATGCGTTCGGAGAAGGCCATGGGGTCACCGGTAGCGGGAGCACGGGAGAATGAGTCAAACTGCTTGACCGAAGCTACGACGCCCGAGACGGATACGTCAATATGCCTGACCTAATAAAAAATGCCCTGCAACTCCAGGCCATGGAAGCCTTCTTCTTCAGCTACCGGGCCTTCACCGCGAAACCGGACGAAATGCTGGAGCGTCGCGGCCTGAGCCGTGTGCACCACCGCATCCTGTTCTTCATCGCGCGCAATCCGGGGCTCTCCGTCAGCGAGTTGCTGTCCGCCCTGGGCGTGACCAAGCAGGCGCTGAACGTGCCGCTGCGCCAGTTGCTGGAACGCGACCTGCTCCGTAGCGAAGCCTGCGACAACGACAAGCGCCGGCGCCTGCTGGAGCTGACGGCCGAAGGCGGCAAGCTGGAGAAGGCCCTGCGCCAGGAACAGGGGCGCCTGCTGCAACGCGCCTTCGATGAAGCCGGAGAAGACGCGGTGCGTGGCTGGCTGGCGGTCAACCAGGCCATCGCCTGGTCGCAGGACGAGGATTAGCGCGCAGCGGCTTCCAGCTCGCGGGCAGCGCGCAGGAACATCAGCGCCAGCGGCAGCAGGCTGGCCATCGCCAGGGCAGTGCCGGGCAGGAACAGCAGGACGCTGAGCAGGCACAGGCCGGAGGTGACCTCCAGCCAGCCCATGATCTTCACCGACGGGTACGGCAATTCGATCTTCAGCAGACGGATGCCGTACCACAGGGTGACAATACCGGTAGGCACGAACAGCCCCATGAAGCCCATCAGCGCGCCGTTGAATTCGCCGCTGAGCTGCTCGTCGAAGATCAGGCTGTAGAGCTGCATCACCAGCGCGATGGCAATCGACAGCCCGACCGGCCAGGCCAGCCCACGGGCGTTGAAGCGATCCTCGAGAAAGCGGCGGGTGCGCCACAGCAGGAAGCAGCCGAGCACCGTGCTGAGCACGCCGACCCAGAGTTCGTAGCGCTGCCAGGTACTCGACTCATGCAGCGCTGCCGCGAAGGACAAGGCGAACAACACCACATTGCACAGCAGCAGCGCGAGACTCAAGAAACCGAGCAGACGCAGGTGGCCGGGGTTCCAGCGCCCAGCGAGGAAGGCCCCCGGAGCGCTCTGATCCACCAGCTCGACCTTGGGGGCGGCGTAGGGATTCTGTTCCATGGTGGCAATCTTCCATCAGTCGTACGGCTTCCCCGCACCATACCGGCGCACTCCTGCGCACGCCACTGCCGTTCGCACTGTACGGGCCACTCGGCCGCTGGCTGTTATGGGACAGCCCGGAGCCCGCGGGATTAGGCTGGCCGTACAACTAGACCGGTATACCGCCATGCCCCTCGAACTCCTCGGCGCCTTCGTGCTCTTCGCCTTCGTCACCTCCATCACTCCCGGTCCCAACAACATGATGTTGCTGGCCTCGGGCGTGAACTTCGGCGTGCGCCGGACCATCCCGCACATGCTCGGCATCAGCATCGGCTTCCTGCTGCTGGTGGTCGCCGTGGGCCTGGGCCTGCACCAGCTGTTCGAGCGTTTCCCGGCCACCTATACCGCGCTGCGCTACGCCGGCGGCGCGTATCTCCTGTATCTGGCGTGGAAGATCGCCCGCTCCGGCGCGCCCGAAGCAAAGGGCGAACACCACGCCAAGCCGATGACCTTCCTCCAGGCTGCCGCCTTCCAGTGGGTCAACCCCAAGGCCTGGGTGATGGCCGTAGGCGCCATCGCCACCTACCTGCCGGCCAATAGCTGGATCGGCAACGTGGTGCTGATCGCCACTCTGTTCGCCGTGGTCAACCTGCCCAGCGTCGGCGTCTGGACGGTGCTCGGCAGTCTGCTGCGGCGCTGGCTGGAAGACCCACTGCGGCTTCGCCTGTTCAATCTCGGCATGGCGGCGCTGCTGGTCGCTTCGCTCTACCCTCTGTTCACCCGCACCTGATGGAAGTTCGTGCATGACTGACAGCACTCCCGCCAGCGCACCCATGCGCCCGCTGGCAGACTCCTCCCCCGCCGCCATCGTCGCCGGCTTCGTCGCCATGCTCACCGGCTACACCAGCTCGCTGGTGCTGATGTTCCAGGCCGGCCAGGCGGCAGGGCTGACCACCGCGCAGATTTCCTCGTGGATCTGGGCGCTGTCCATCGGCATGGCCCTGACCACCATCGGCCTCACCTTGCGCTACCGCACACCCATCGTCATCGCCTGGTCCACCCCCGGCGCCGCACTGCTGATCAGCAGCCTGCCCGGCGTGCCCTACGGCGAGGCCATCGGCGCATTTATCGTGTGCGCCGCGCTGATCACCCTTTGCGGCGTCACCGGCAGCTTCGAGCGCCTGATGCGCCAGGTGCCCGGCTCCCTGGCCTCGGCGCTGCTGGCCGGCGTGCTGTTCCGCATCTGCATCGAAATCTGCAACGCCGCGCAGCAGCAGACAGCGCTGGTGGTGGCGATGTTCGTCAGCTACCTGATCGCCAAGCGCCTGTCGCCGCGCTATGCGGTGTTCGCCGCGCTGCTGGTGGGCGTCGCCCTGGCCGGCTTCCTCGGCCTGCTCAACTTCAGCCACTTCCAGCTGGAAATCGCCCGCCCGGTGTGGACCACCCCGAGCTTCTCGCTGGCTGCCACCATCAGCATCGGCATCCCGCTGTTCATCGTCGCCATGGCCTCGCAGAACATGCCAGGCCTCGCCGTGCTGCGCGCCGACGGCTACCAGGTGCCCGCCTCGCCGCTGATCTCCACCACTGGCATCGCCTCGCTGCTGCTGGCGCCGTTCGGCTCCCACGGCATCAATCTGGCCGCCATCAGCGCAGCCATCTGCACCGGCCCGGAAGCCCATGAGAACCCGCACAAGCGCTACACCGCCGCGCTCTGGTGCGGGCTGTTCTACGGCATCGCCGGCATCTTCGGCGCCACCCTGGCCGCACTGTTCGCCGCGTTGCCCAAGGCGCTGGTGCTGTCCATCGCCGCCCTGGCCCTGCTCGGCTCGATCACCAACGGCCTGACCAACGCCATGGCTGACGCGCGCCAGCGCGAAGCGGCGATGGTCACCTTCCTGGTCACCGCCTCGGGCTTCACCCTGTTCTCCGTCGGCTCGGCATTCTGGGGACTGGTGGCCGGCTTGCTGACCCAACTGGTGCTGAACTGGCGCCGCGCGCCGTAAGAGCGCCCCCCTTCTGCTAGCATGCGGGCGATTGCCCGAACCGGATCGCCCCGCATGCTGCACACCCTGGCCGTCGCCAACTACCGCTCGATCAACTCGCTGGTGCTGCCGCTGGGCCGGCTGAATCTGATCACCGGCGCCAACGGCAGCGGCAAGTCCAATCTCTACCGCGCCCTGCGCCTGCTCGCCGAGACCGCCCAGGGTGGCGTGGTGAATGCGCTGGCGCGCGAGGGCGGGCTGGAATCCACCTTCTGGGCCGGGCCGGAAACCCATTCTCGGCGCATGCGCTCGGGCGAAGTGGAAGTCCAGGGCGGCCCGCGCAACGAAGTGAAGCGCCTGCGCCTGGGCTTTGCCGGCGAGGATTTCGGCTACGCCATCGCCCTCGGCTTGCCGCCACCTCCGGTGGTCAGCGCCTTCGGGCTGGACCCGGAGATCAAGCACGAAAGCATCTGGGCCGGCCCCTGGTACCGCCCCGCCTCGCAACTGGTGGAACGCAACGGGCCGATGCTGCGCGCCCGCGAAGGCCGCAGCTGGCAGGTGCTGGAGCAGCACATTCCGACCTTCGACAGCCTGTTCACCCAGATTGGCAGCGGCTCCGACTGCCCCGAAGCCCTGCTGCTGCGCGAGCAGATTCGCGGCTGGCGCTTCTACGACCACTTCCGCACCGACGCCGACGCCCCCGCGCGCCAGCCGCAGCTCGGCACCCGCACGCAGGTTTTGCACCACGACGGCCGCGACCTTGCCGCTGCGCTACAGACCATTCGTGAAATCGGCGACGCGACTGCGCTGGAAACCGCCATCACCGACGCCTTCCCCGGCGCCGAACTGCAGATCGACTGCCAGCCCGGCGGACGCTTCGCCGTGGCGCTAAAGCAATACGGCCTGCTGCGCCCGCTGAGCGCGGCGGAACTCTCCGACGGCACCCTGCGCTACCTGCTGCTGGTCGCCGCCCTGCTCACCCCGCGCCCGCCGTCGCTGATGGTGCTCAACGAACCGGAAACCAGCCTGCACCCGGACCTGCTGCCGGCGCTGGGGCGCCTCATCATCGCCGCCTCGAAGCACACCCAGGTCTGGGTCGTGTCCCACGCCAGCCGGCTGATCGCCACGCTGGAGGAGCACCCCGAGTGCAACTGCTTGCACCTGGACAAGGAACTGGGCCAGACAAGCATCCGCGACCAGGGCATGTTCGATGCCCCGGCGTGGCATTGGCCGGGCTAACGCCGGCCGGTTCCCTACCATCCTGCGGGGGGCAGACCCGCAATGCTTTACAAAACCTGAAGGGAACTCAGCGCATCAGGCCGGCGCCTGCTCCGGTACGGTCTTGGCCACGCCTCGGCTGACCCACCAGCCGAACAGGCCGGCGGTGAAGAACATCAGCACGCCGTAGATGGCCGCCGGGATCGCCATGGTTTTATTGTTCAACAGCATGGGGCTGAGCGCCAGGGCGATGGCGAGGGTGCCGTTGTGGATGCCGATCTCCATGCCGATGGCGATGGATTGCGGCTTGGAGAGCTTGAGCAGGCGCGGAATCCAGTAGCCCAGGGCCAGGCTCAGCAGGTTGAAGCACAGCGCTGCGGCGCCAACGATGGGCGCATAGGCGAGGAACGTCTGCCAGTCCTTGGTCACGGCCACGCCGATGATCACCGCCAGCAGCAGCGCGGAGAGAATCTTCACCGGCTTCTGCAGCGCCGCCGCCACGCCCGGCAACAGGCGCCGCACGAGCATGCCGATGGCCACGGGGCCGAGGACGATGATGAATACCTGCACCACCTTGGCGAACTGCAGCGGGATGGTCTGGCCGTCGTTCATGAAGTACAGCAGCGACATGTTCACGATCAACGGCATGGTGAGGATGGCGATCACCGAGTTCACCGCGGTCAGCGTGATGTTCAGCGCGACGTCGCCGTGGGCCAGGTGGCTGTAGAGGTTGGCGGTGGTGCCGCCGGGCGATGCGGCGAGCAGCATCATGCCCACGGCCAGCGCCGCTTCGAGGGCGAAGCCCAGGGTGATAAGGAAGCACGCCAGGGGCAGCAGGATGATCTGGCACACCAGGCCGATCAGCACGGGCTTGGGATAGCGCACCACGCGGGCGAAGTCGGCGATGGTCAGGGACAGGCCGAGGCCCAGCATGATGATGCCCAGGGCGATGGGCATGAAAAGCGTCAGCAAGGGATCGTTGGTCATTGTCATTATTCTCCAACTGGAATGGGCCGATTGTTTCGGCCTCTCGGGCGCTTGTAACTGGCCTTGCAGGCCAATACCACTTCTTCCTGTAACAGAATGCGAAAGTTTGTAGCGAACGGGGCGGGATCGTCAGGCTAGCGGGCTTTTGTAGGAGCGAGCTTGCTCGCGAACCGCCCAGCGCCGAAGCGTCCGGAAAATTCGTTCGCGAGCAAGCTCGCTCCTACAGGTGTGACGGGGCAGCGTGGGTGCTGAGGCTAGCCGCGCGCGGCTAGCCCGGGACGATCAGATCGCCGTCGCCCCGCCATCCACCGGCAGCGCGATACCGGTGGTGAAGCCGGCGTGGTCGCTGCACAGATAGAGCACGGCGGAGGCGATTTCCTCCACGCGGCCGACGCGACCCACCGGGTGCATGGCGGCGGCGAACTCGGCCTTCTTCGGGTCGGCTTCGTAGGCGCGGCGGAACATGTCGGTATCGATCACCGCCGGGCACACCGCGTTGACGCGGATTTTCTTCTTCGCGTACTCGATGGCGGCGGACTTGGTCAGGCCGATCACCGCGTGCTTGGAGGCGGCGTAGATGCTCATCTTCGGCGCAGCGCCCAGGCCGGCCACCGAGGCGGTATTGACGATGGCGCCGCCGCCCTGCTCCAGCATCACCGGAATCTGGTGCTTCATGCAGAGCCAGACGCCCTTGACGTTGACGCCCATGATGGCGTCGAACTCGCTCTCCTCGCCGTCCGCCAGCTTGCCCTTCTCGATCTCGATGCCGGCGTTGTTGAAGGCATAGTCCAGGCGGCCGTAGGCAGCCACGGTGCCTTCCACCAGCGCCTTGACCTCGGCGTCGCGGGTCACGTCGCAACGGATGAAGGTCGCCTCGCCACCCGCCGCGCGGATCAGCTCGACGGTGCCTTCGCCGCCCTTTGCGTCGACGTCGGAAACCACGACCTTCACGCCCTGCTGGGCGAAGGCCTGGGCGGTGGCGCGGCCGATGCCGTTGGCGGCGCCGGTGACCAGGGCGACCCGGCCGGAAAGCAGCTGACTCATGAGCGTTCCTCGAAAGCGTTGCGAAGCGAATGGGGTAACCGTCGCAGTCTAGCCAGAGCGTTGCGGGCGCGAAGCACTATCAGGCGGGGCGACGTCGCTGCATCCATACCGATGATGATTACGCCAAATCTGGATCACTGGCGCCGATGGGCGGACATTCCCCCGGCGGACGGAACTTGCCCCAACGCTGCGCGCGGACTATCACCTAGGCTTTCCCCCTGACTGAGTCCACTGCCATGTCCGCCCAGATCAACCGTCAGTTCCAGCTCGCCCAGCGCCCGGTCGGCGCCGCCACCCGCGACACCTTCGCCTATGTGGAAACCCCGGTCGGCGAGCCCGGCCCGGGCCAGATCCTGGTGAAGAACCAGTACCTGTCGCTGGACCCGGCCATGCGCGGCTGGATGAACGATGCCAAGTCCTATATCGCCCCCGTTGCCATCGGCGACGTCATGCGCGCCCTTGGCGTAGGCAAGGTGATCGCCTCGCAACACCCGGACTTCAAGGTCGGCGACGAAGTGAACGGCGCCCTCGGCGTGCAGGACTACTTCCTCGGCGAGCCCAAGGGCTTCTACAAGGTCGACAGCCAGCGCGCGCCGCTGCCGCTGTACCTCTCTGCGCTGGGCATGACCGGCATGACGGCTTATTTCGGCTTCCTCGACGTCGGCCTGCCCCAGGCCGGTGACACCGTGGTCGTCTCCGGCGCCGCCGGCGCGGTGGGCAGCGTGGTCGGGCAGATTGCAAAAATCAAAGGCTGCCGCGTGGTCGGCATCGCCGGTGGCGCCGACAAGTGCCGCTACCTGGTGGATGAACTGGGCTTCGACGGCGCCATCGACTACAAGGCCGAGGACGTCAATGCCGGCCTCAAGCGCGAATGTCCCAAGGGCGTGAACGTGTTCTTCGACAACGTCGGCGGCGACATCCTCGACGCCGTGCTGGGCCGCCTGGCGCCCAAGGCACGGGTGGTGATCTGCGGCGCGATCAGCCAGTACAACAACAAGGAAGCCGTGCGCGGCCCGGCCAATTATCTCTCGCTGCTGGTCAACCGTGCGCGCATGGAAGGCATGGTGGTGATGGACTACGCCCACCGCTTCCAGGAAGGCTTCAAGGACATGGCGACCTGGATCGCCGAAGGCAAGCTGAAGTCGAAGGAAGACATCGTCGAAGGCCTGGAAACCTTCCCCGAGACCCTGGCCAAGCTGTTCAGCGGCGAGAACTTCGGCAAGCTGGTGCTGAAGGTCTGACGGCCGCTCCCACCAGGATTCCTGTGCTCGGATCGGCCCTCACCCTACCCCTCTCCCAGAGGGAGAGGGGACCGTTCGGCGCAGGATGAAACTACAGCTTCAGCCGGCACAATCGGCTCCCTCTCCCCCTGGGAGAGGGCTGGGGTGAGGGAAAAGGCACTGCGCCAGAATCACATGGGGAGGATGTTCGCGGACATGACCCGCTCCCGGAGTTCTGCATTCCTCGCTCTATCTCGATGATTTCCGACAAGCTCTGTTGAGCCTTTCCAGCTAGGATTTCCCCTGGTCGATTCCAAGGAAGATCCCCCCGAATGTCCCTCGCCCGTTGGCTGCCCGGCCTGGACAGCCTGCTGCACTATCGTTTCGACTGGCTACCGCGCGATGTGCAGGCTGGCCTGTCGGTGGCCGCGGTGCAGATTCCCACCGCCATCGCCTATTCGCAGATCATCGGCTTCCCGCCCCAGGTCGGTCTCTACGCCTGCATCCTGCCGATGCTGATCTACGCCATCGTCGGCAGCTCGCGGCAGCTGATGGTCGGCCCGGATGCCGCCACCGCGGCCATGGTCGCGGCGGCCATCACACCGCTGGCGGCCGGCAACCCGGAGCGCCTGCTGCAACTGTCGATGATCGTCGCGGTGCTGGTGGGCGCCATGTCCATCGCTGCCGGGTTCGCCCGCGCCGGCTTCGTCGCCAGCTTCCTCTCGCGGCCCACGCTGGTGGGTTACCTGAACGGCATTGGCCTGAGCCTGATCGCCGGGCAACTCGGCAAGATTCTCGGCTACCACAGCGAGACCAGCGGCTTCGTCCGCGGCCTGATCGCCCTGGTGCGCAACCTCGCCGATACGCATTTCCCGACCCTGGCACTGGGGGGGGGCACCCTGGCGCTGATGATCCTGCTGCCGCGCCGCTACCCGAAGATTCCCGGCGCGCTGGTGGGCGTGCTGTTCGCCTCGATCATCGCCGCTGTGTTCGGCCTCGACCAGTACGGCATCAAGCTGCTCGGCGAAGTACCGCAAGGACTGCCACAGCTGAGCTGGCCGAAGACCAACTACGAGGAGCTGGGCAGCCTGTTCCGCGACGCCATGGGCATCACCATCGTCAGCTTCTGCAGCGCCATGCTCACCGCGCGCAGCTTCGCCGCCCGCCACGGCTACGCCATCGACGCCAACCACGAGTTCATGGCGCTGGGCATGGCCAATATCGGCGCGGGGATTTCCCAGGGCTTCGTCATCAGCGGCGCCGACTCGCGCACCGCGGTGAACGACATGGTCGGCGGCAAGAGCCAGATGGTCGGCGTAGTGGCCGCGCTGGTGATCAGCCTGGTCCTGCTGCTGTTCAGCAAACCACTGGGCTGGGTGCCGATGCCGGCGCTGGGCGCGGTGCTGCTGATGGCCGGTTGGGGGCTGATCGACTTCCGCGCGCTGCGCGGCTTCTGGGCGCTGAGCCGATTCGAGTTCGGCCTGTGCGTGCTGACCACTGTCGGCGTGCTCAGCGTCGGCGTACTGCCGGGCATCTTCGTCGCCATCATGCTCGCCCTGCTGCGCCTGCTCTACCTCACCTATCGCCCGCACGACGCGGTGATGGGCTGGGTGCACGGCATCGACGGCCAGGTGGAGCTGGAGCAGTACCCCAACGCGCACACCCTGCCGGGGCTGGTGATCTACCGCTTCGACGCGCCGATCCTGTTCTTCAATGCCGACTACTTCAAACAGCGCCTGCTGGAAGTGGTGGCCGAGGCGCCAAACGCGCGGGCGGTGCTGCTCAATGCCGAAGGCATCCTCAACCTGGATATCAGCGGCCTGACCTCGCTGCGCGAAGTGCAGCAGACCCTCGACGCCCAGGGCGTGCACCTGTCCCTGGCACGGGTGACCGGCGAAACCCTGGTGATGCTCAAGCGCTCCGGTGCTTTGGGCGAGGTGAAGCCGCCGCTGGTGTTCAGCTCGGTGCGCGCGGGGGTCAACGCGTACCGGCGCTGGCACCAGCAGCGCAAGCGCGAGCAGGCGACCAGCGCCCAGGCTTCACAGGCGGAACTGCCCGACCAGCCCCAGTAGCTCGCGGCTGAGCTGCGCCAGCTCGACGCTGGACGACGCGGTGGACTCCATGGCCTGCGCCGATTCGTCGGCGATGCCACGGATGCTGCTGACGCTGCGGCTGATCTCCTCGGCCACCGCGCTCTGTTGCTCGGAAGCGGCGGCGATCTGCTGGTTCATCTGGTGGATCACCGCCACCGCCGAGGCGATGGTGCCCAGCGCGGCCTCGGTCTGTACCGCGTCGCCGACGGTCATTTCCACCAGCGCGTGACTGCGTTGCATACGTTGCACCGATGTAGTCGCGCCGTTCTGCAGGGCGGCAATCAGCGTCTCGATCTCCGCGGTGGACTGCTGGGTGCGCCGCGCCAGCGCCCGCACCTCGTCCGCAACCACGGCAAAGCCCCTGCCCTGCTCGCCCGCTCGCGCGGCCTCGATGGCGGCGTTGAGCGCCAGTAGGTTGGTCTGCTCGGCGACATTCTTGATCACGTCCAGCACGCTGCCGATGCTCTGGCTCTCGCGGCCAAGCTGCTCGATGCTCTGCGTGGCCGCGCGCACCGCATCGGCCAGTTGCTCGATGCGGCCCAGCGTCTGGCGCACCACGTCCTGCCCGCTGGCCACCTTGCCGTCGGCCTGTTCGGCGGAGCTGGCGGCTTCTTCGGCATTGCGCGCCACGTCATGGACGGTGGCCGCCATCTGGTTCATCGCCGTGGCGACCTGGTCGGTCTCGGCCTTCTGGCTGTTCACCCCGTGCTGCGTGCGCTCGGTAATGCTGGACAGCGCCTGTGCCGAGGCGGTGATCTGCCCCACGCCATCGCTCAACCGGCTGACGATGCCGCGCAGGCTGTCTGCCATGCTGCCGACTGCGCCCATCAATTGGCCGACCTCATCCTTGCGCCGCACGTCGATGCTCAGGCTCAGGTCACCCTCGGCGATGCGTCGAGCCATGCCGATCACCTGGCGCAGCGGCCGCACGATCATCCAGGTGATCAACATCGACGCCAGCGCACCAACCAGCAGCGCCAGCGCAGCCGAAGCGACGATCAGCAGCGTGTTGGTGCGTAATTGGCTCTGCATGGCCGCGCGTTGGGCGGCGTAGGCGTCGTCGACCTGCTGCATGACCAGCGCCGCGCGATCGTTCATCTGCGCGTGGACCTGCTTTTCCTGCTCGAGGCTGGCGGTGTACTCATCGAGCTTCTCGACGAAGGCGTTGATGTTGGTGATGACGTCCTTGAGCACCGAGACGTAGGTTGGATCGGTGATCGCCTCCTGCAATTTGGCGGACAGCTCCAGCGCCTCGGCGGCGGATTTGATGCGGCCGCCCTCGGCCTTCTCCTCGCCGCCAGCTTCCATGCGCGAGCGCGCCTCGTTCAGGCCCTGCAGCACCAGGCGATAGAGCTGGCTGACCTGGGCCGCCTGCCGCAGCAGTTCCTCGCCCTTCTGGCCCTGGGAATCCTTGAGTTCGTAGGCGCCGTCATCGGCCAGGCTGGATTGCAGGATGTCCAGGCTGTTGGACGCGCCGTTGACCGACCAGGTGGCGGCGTCCAGCGACAGTCGCCGGCTCTTGCTGGACTTCTCGAAGCTGGCAAAGGCCGCGAGGTAATCGGCGACGCCCTGCTCTACGCGGGCCATGGCCGCTGCCTCCTCCGGCTGGGCCTTGAGCCGCGCCACCGCTTCGCCGAGGTTGCCGGCGTGTTCGCGTAGGCGTTTGGCCGAGGCATCGCTGGCGTCGATCACGAAGTCCTTCTCGCTCTGGCGCATCTCTAGCAACTCGCGGTTGATGGTCGACATGTCGCCGAGCAGGTCGAAACGCTGGGAAATCGACCGTAGCGAGGTCACGCCGATCACCGCCACCAGGGCGGTCAGCAACAACACCAGGCCGAACCCGATGGCCAGTTTCTTCGCCGTTCCCATATCGGCCAGACGACGCTGCACGAAGGCAACCATGGCTTCTCCCCCCATCCGCAATGGCGTTGCAGGAAATCCCCGAAGGTCTCCTGATCGTTATCGCTGCTTTTGCGCGGAACATTAGGAGCGCCGCGCACCGACTGGATAGAGGGCACGACGGTGATGGCACGGTGATGCTGCACAGAGATACGTGGAGGTCGTATCCAGAACACTGAACAAGGCTTTCCTGGCCCAGATACGGAAATCGCCGACAGCGAGCTGACAGCCTGATCGTTCAGATTCCGACACCGGACTTTTCTTTCCAGGTGCTCGGATGAATGCCTACTACCAACTGGTCCTGCAGCTCCCGCTGGCGGATTTCGCCTGCGAACTGCAACTACCGGAGCTTTACCGCGAGCAGCGCCGCCTCGACCCACTGCTGCTGGCTCGCGGGCAATTACCGATTCGCAGCTTCGTCTGCCCGCTGGCCTGCGATGAGGTCAAGGGCGATTGGCTGGACGGCTGGTTCGATACCCGGACCGGCTGGCGCCTGGTGCGCGGCATCGTCAGCCTGATTCACGACCGCACGCTGGAATTCGACCGCCGCGACCCACTGCTCTCGGAACTCTTCGCGCTCGGCCAACGGCTGGACGTGGCGCACATGGTCGGCGTCCACTGGCAGCTCGGCCTGGAGCTGGAACTCGCCTGACGAGGCAGCGCCAGTCGCAAAGCCCTACTTCGGGCGAATCATGCTGAAGGTGTCGCGGGTGTAGCTGTACTGGGTGCCGCCCAGGCGCCCTACCAGGTCCAGCTTCGCCGGATCGACATGGCGCTCGTCCTGCATCACCGATTCATCGATGTGCGCCAGCAGCACGCGGGCGAAGATCAGCATGCTGGAAGGGTTGTCCGCCGGGTACGGCATGATTTCCGCCAGCTGGCATTCGAAGGCCACCGGCGCGCCGACCACACGGGGCGGCGCCACGCGCTCGCTGGGCACGGTGGCGATGCCGGCCTGCTCGATCTCGCTGACGCCGTGGGGCAGCCAGGCGGCGGTGGCGTTCATGTTCTCGGCCTGGTCGGCGCTGACCAGGTGGATCACCAGCTCGCCGGTCTCGCGCACGTTGCACAGGGTGTCCTTGACGCTGCCGTCCTCACGCACGCTGGTGTTGACCAGCAAGGTCGGCGGCGAATCGCTGATGACCTGGAAGAAGCTGAACGGCGCGAGGTTGCTCTGGCCATCCTTGGACAGCGTGCTGACCCAGGCGATGGGCCGCGGGGTGACCGTGGAGGCCAGCCAGCGGTAGGCCTCGGCCTTGGACAGTTGGGTAAAGTCGAGTTGCATGGGCTGATCCTGGCAGAACGGCGGGCGATGCGGTGGGAAAGGCGCGGGCCGCTTCAGGCGGCCCGGCGATACACGGCTCAGCGGCCGGCGCGGGATTCCTTGATGTAGAAGCGCGCGCGGCTGGCCTTGTCGGAGCAGCCGTCGTAGGCCTCGACCTGCTGCTGGGTCTTGGCGGCAGTCAGCAGGCCGACGGCCTTGGAGTAGCTGACAGTGCCGGCGAAACCTTCGGCCTTGGCCAGGTCCAGTTCGTGCCAGGCGGCGTTCAGTTCGTTGGCGCAACTGTCGCGGTTGACGGTCTTGCCCGAGCAGCCGGCGACGGCGAGCAGCAGGGCGATGATCAGGGGAATACGCGGCATGACGAAACTCCTGGAAGTATTCGGGGGTGAATCCAGCTTAGAACGCAGCGCAGAGGCCTGCCGGACCGCGCCGCAGTATGCCACCGGACGGATGACGTTCAAGCGACTACTACACTGTTTGCCCACGGGGTATCCCGACAAGGAGAAGGATCATGGTGCATCAGGGCAGCTGCCATTGCGGGCAGATCGCGTTCGAAGTTGAAGGGGATGTCGGTGAAGTCGTGTCATGCAACTGCTCGATCTGCCGACGCAAGGGCTCGCTCCTGTGGTTCGTGCCGCGTGGCAAGCTGAAGCTGACGACTCCTGAAAGTGCGATGAGCACCTATACGTTCAACACCCATCGCATCGAGCACCGTTTCTGCCCCACCTGCGGCTGCGCGCCGCTGGCCTACGGCGCCATGCCGGACGGCACGCCGATGGCGGCGATCAACGTGCGCTGCCTGCCGGGAGTGGACCTGGCCGAGCTGACGGTGAAGGAGTACGACGGCAAGAGCGCGTGACGCTGCAGCTCGTAGGGCGCATAACCCGGAACGGGTTATCCGCCGATGGCATAACGGCGGATAACGCTGGCGCGATATGCGCCCTACGAAACTGAAAGCTAGTCGTAGGATGGCGTGGAGCGCAGCGATACCCATCGTTCTCGTGCACCGGCAGCAGCATGGGTATCGCAAGCTCCACCCATCCTACGTCGGTGCTCCGCCGTGATACCGGTGCCAATTGCGGCCCTACTGGGTACGGGGATCAGCGCTCGGCGCGGAAGCGCAGGTACTCCACCACCTCGTCCTGGGTGCCGCGGAACTCCACGCGCTCGCCCTTGCTCTCGCGCTGGAAGGCATACATCGGGTCGTAGTATTCACCCAGCAGCCCTTCGATCCAGCCCCGGTGCAGGTCCACTGCGCCGCTGCGTTTCTGCTCCTCCAGGGCTTCATCCATGATCGCCGCCAGACGCTGATAACGCTCGCCGCCCAGGCGCTTGACGATACCGGACAGGCTCTTGCGCAGGTACACGGCGAAGGAGTCGAAGCCGCCCTCCTCGCCCACTACCTGCACATGGTCGGCGCACAGGTTCACCACGTAGTCCTTGAGGATGCGCTCGACGCGCTGCTCGAAGCTGTCTTCCAGCCACACCAGCGGGTAGTGCTGCATGCCTTGATAAAGCTCCAGCGGCACCGAGCAGCTGCCGACGATGCGCCCTTCGTCCTCCAGCACGAACTGCTCCGTGCCGGCATGGCGCTTCTTCAGGATGTCGATGGCTAGGCGGTTCTCGAAGTCGATCTGCGCCGGCTGCGGCGTGGCGCGCCGGCCGAAGGCAGAGCCACGGTGGTTGGCATGGCCTTCCAGGTCCAGGCTGTTGGCCAGCTGGGCGATGACTTCGGTCTTGCCGGTGCCGGTCAGGCCGCCCACCAGCACGAACTGGCATTCCTCGACGGCAGCACGGGTGGTGTCGAAGAGGAAACCACGCATCGCCTTGTAGCCGCCGACCACGCGCGGGTAGTCAATGCCGGCTTCGGTCTTCAGCCACTGCTGGGTGATCTGCGAACGCAGCCCGCCGCGGAAGCAGTACAGGTAACCCTCGGGGTTGGCCCTGGCGAAGTTCGCCCAGGCCTCGATGCGCTCTGCCTTGAGCTTGCCCATGACCAGCTCGTGACCCAGCGCGATGGCCGCCTGCTGGCCATTCTGCTTGTAGCAGGTGCCGACCTTCTGCCGCTCGATGTCGTTCATCAGCGGCAGGTTGATCACATTGGGGAACGCGCCCTTGTCGAATTCGACCGGGGCACGCACGTCCATCATCTTCACATCGCCGAGGAACAGTTCGCGGTAGTGGCGGGTGTTGTCGCGCATCACATCACCTCGACCGCGTGACTCTGTCGGCCGACCAGTTCGCCGATGGGCGCCAGGTCCATGCCCAGCTCCTTCGCCGTGGCTAGGAATTGCGCCTCGCCGTCCGGCTCCACCGCCACCAGCAAACCACCGCTGGTCTGCGGGTCGCACAGCAGCAGCTTGTGCAGTTCGGGCAACGGCGCAATACGTTCGCCGTAGCTGTCGAAGTTGCGCAGGGTCCCGCCGGGCACGCAACCGGCTTCAAGGTAATACTCGACGCTGGCCAGACGCGGCACGGCACCGTAGCGAACACGCGCGGTCAGGCCGCTGCCGTCGGCCATTTCCACCAGGTGGCCGAGCAGGCCGAAACCGGTGACGTCGGTCATCGCCTTCACCCCATCGAGCTTGCCGAAGCGCGCGCCGGGCTTGTTCAGGGTGCACATCCAGTCGCGGGCAACGCCCACGTCCTCGGCGCGCAGCTTGGCCTTCTTCTCGGCGGTGGTGAGGATGCCGATGCCCAGCGGCTTGGTCAGGTACAGCTTGCAGCCGGCGGTGGCGGTGTCGTTGCGCTTCATGAAGCGCTTCTCCACCAGCCCGGTGACGGCCAGCCCGAAGATCGGCTCGGGGGCATCGATGGAGTGCCCACCAGCCAGCGGGATGCCGGCTTCGTCGCAGACCTTGCGGCCGCCAGCGATCACTTCGCGGGCGATCTCCGGCGCCAGCACATTCACCGGCCAGCCGAGGATGGCGATGGCCATCAGCGGGTCACCGCCCATGGCGTAGATGTCGCTGATGGCGTTGGTGGCGGCGATACGGCCGAAGTCGAAGGGATCGTCGACGATCGGCATGAAGAAGTCGGTGGTCGACACCACGCCGCGCTCGGCATCGATTTCGTAGACGGCGGCGTCATCGCGCGAGGCGTTGCCGACCCACAGCTTGGGGCCGAGGTTCTGCGCGCCGCTGCCCGCGAGGATGACCTCCAGGACCTTGGGGGAAATCTTGCAGCCACAGCCGGCACCGTGGCTGTACTGGGTCAGGCGGATCGGTTCGCTCATCGGGAGGCTCCGGGCAGGGAAATCAAACGGCGATTCTAGCAAAGCCCGGCTTGGCGCGGCCGCTGCCCACGGCGTATCGTCGCAGGGTTCGTCACGCGGAGTTGCCCCATGTCAAAACAGATCGCGCTGGTACTCGGTTCCGGCGGCGCGCGCGGTTATGCGCATATCGGAGTGATCGAGGAGATCGAACGGCGCGGCTATGAGGTGGTGTGTATCGCCGGCTGCTCCATGGGCGCAGTGATCGGCGGCATCTACGCTGCCGGCAAGCTGGGCGAGTACCGCGACTGGGTGGAAAGCCTGGACTACCTCGACGTGCTGCGCCTGCTCGACGTCAGCTTCCGTCTCGGCGCCATTCGAGGTGAGCGGGTATTCGGCAAGATCCACGAAATTCTCGGCGAGATCGACATCGAACAGCTGCCGATCCCCTACACGGCGGTGGCCACCGACCTCACCAACCAGCAGGAAATCTGGTTCCAGGAAGGTTGCCTGCACCAGGCCATGCGCGCCTCGGCGGCGATCCCCAGCCTGTTCACTCCAGTCATGCAGGGTACCCGCATGCTGGTGGACGGCGGCCTGCTCAACCCGCTGCCGATCGTCCCGGTGGTCTCGACCCACGCCGACCTGATCGTCGCGGTCAACCTCAATGCCACCAACCAGCGCCAGTATTCGCTGCCGGTGATCGAGCGCCCGGCGGCGCTCAAGGGCCGCTTCGATTCGGTGATCTCGGGGTTGTCGAACAAGCTGAGCTTCTTCCGCCGCGGCGAAGTCGAACCGCCGCCGGAACTGATCGCCGACGCCCTGCTCCACCCGGTGCCGGCTACGTCGGAAGAACCCGCCGAACCGGAAATGCAGCAACCGGCCGCCGCACCGCAGGCCAAGGGCTCGCCCCGCTCGGCCACCGGCAGCCACGTGATCGACAGCAGCAGCCCGGCCTCGCTGCTGGAACTGGTGAACCAGAGCTTCGAGGTGATGCAGACCTCGCTGGCGCAATACAAGATCGCCGGCTACCCGCCGGACATCCTGATCAACGTGCCCAAGCGCGTTTGCCGCTTCTTCGAGTTCTACAAGGCCCCCGAACTCATCGCCCTCGGCCGGCAGATCGCCAGCGATACGCTGGATCGGTATGAGGCGGAGAATCCTTACTGATCGGGCTGGTGCTCTTCCGACAAGAGCGATGAATCGCGGGCAGGTTTCGACTTTGGGCGGTTCGCGAGCAAGCTCGCTCCTACGAAGAGCGTGCGCATTGATCCGGCTTCGGCTTTGGCTTTGGCTTTGGCTTTGGCTTTGGCTTTGGCTCTTGAAGACTTCCAGAGAAATATCCGCGCACTCCGACTGCCCCGTTCAGGAGGCCTCGTTGAAGCGGAGTTTCAGGGGTTGAGCGACATGGATGTCGCGAGAGCTGCGATGGGCCAGGGATGGCCCTTCGAAGCGTGCCCCTGAAACTTCGATTCAACGAGGGAATTTTTCGCCCCAAGCGAAAAACCGGATGATTGGGGCAAGACCTTTGCCTACTTTGCGTCGTTTGGCAAAGTAGGTCGCCCGAGGGGGCGAAACAGGATGCCAGCGCGCACGGCGGCGCGACGCGGGAAACAAAAGCGCGCGGCACACACATCGCGGACGGAATCCGCTCCTACGCGGGAACGTACGTCGCGTATCAGCCCTCGCGCAACCGATAACCAACCCCCGCCTCGGTCACGATAAACCGCGGTGTCGCCGGATCATCGGCGAGCTTCTGCCGCAGGTGGCCGACCACCACCCGCAGATAGTGCGTGTCCTCGGTATGCGTCGGCCCCCAGATGTCCTTGAGCAATTGCTGCTGGGTCACCACCCGGCCAACGTGTCGCGCAAGGGTCGAGAGCACTGCGTATTCCTTGCGGGTCAGGGACACTTCCTCACCATCGAGCAATACGCGCCGATAGGAGAAATCCACACTCAGCGGCCCCACCGCGACCACCGCCTCCTGCGTCTCGCCACTGGCGCCCTGGCGCAGCAGCACGCGGATACGCGCGAGGAATTCCTGGATGCCGAAGGGCTTGGTCACATAGTCGTTGGCGCCGCTGTCCAGCGCCAGCACCTTCTCGCTTTCGCTGGCGCGCACCGAGAGCACCAGCACCGGCACCTGCGACCACTCGCGCAGTTCGCGCAGCACCTCCTGGCCGTCCTTGTCCGGCAGGCCGAGGTCGATCACCACCAAGTCCGGGCGGCCCAGTGCCGCCTGGGCCAAACCTTCTTCGCCGGTGCCGGCTTCGAGCACCTTGTAGCCACCGGCGCTGAGGCTGATGCGGAGGAACTTGCGGATCTGCGGTTCGTCGTCGACGACCAGAATCGTGGCGGCGCTGGCGTTCATCGGCAGTCCGGGCTGGCTGGGGGCGTCCAGCTTGAGCCTTTCAGACAGCAGCATCAAGCTGCTCCAGGTCCGGCTGCTGCTGCAGCGGCAGGTGCAGCACGAGGGTGGTACCGCGCCCGTCGATGCCGTCCTCGACGGTGATCCGCCCGCCGTGGGCGCCAACCATGCCCTGGCAGATCGCCAGGCCCAGCCCGGTGCCCTGGCCGCCGCGATCACCACGCGCGGCGGTGTAGAACATGTCGAAGATCTTCTCGCGCTCCGCCGGCGGAATGCCCGGCCCTTCGTCGCTGACCAGGAAGCGCAATTCCTCGTCACCCTGCTCCACCGCCACCCGCAGGCGGCCTTGCGGTGGCGAGAAGCGCGCAGCGTTTTCCAGCACGTTGACCAGCGCCTGTTCGATCAGCGCGGCATGCACGTAGAGCAGCGGCAGCTCCGGCGCTACGCGTGTTTCCACGCGGTACGGAGCGACCACCGCGCGCAGGCGATTGAGCGCGCTGCCGACGATGTCGCCGGGCGACACCCAGTCGCGCGACAGCTTCAGGCCGCCGTGGCCGAGGCGGGTCATGTCCAGCAGGTTCTGGATGTAACGGTCCAGGCGCTCGGCCTCATCACGGGTGCTTTCCAGCAGTTCGCGGCGATCCGGCGGCGGGATGGCATCGCCCAGGGCCAGAAGGCTGTCGATGGCGCCGCGCATGGAAGTCAGCGGCGTGCGCAGGTCATGGCTGACCGAGGCCAGCAGCGCGCTGCGCAGTTGTTCGGTTTCGCCATGCAGGCGCGCGGCTTCGAGGTCTTCGGCGAGACGCGCACGGGCCAATGCCTGCGCCAGCGGTTGGCCGAGAGCAGCCAGCAGTCGACGGCGCGACCCGGACAAAGGCTGCGAATCACGCGGGCTGACCCCGAGCAGCGCCAGCGGGCCGTCCTCGCCGGACAGCGGCCACCACCACCAGCGCCCGCCCGGCAGCGTGCCGGTACCCAGGCCGGCGGGCTGGACGTGCTGCCAGGCCCAATCGGCGGCGGCGCGCTCCTGGTCCTCCAGCGCGCGGTTGAGGCCGCCCTCCAGTTTCCACTCGCCGTTGACCCGGCCGAGCAGGCAGATATCCAGCCCGTCCCAGCCGCCCAGTTGCTGCGCGGCGGCGGCCATCACCGCCTGACGGTCGGTGGCGGCGGTGAGCTTGCGCGACAGATCGAGCATCTGGCTGGTCTCTTCCTGGGTCTCGCGCAGCGCCTGTAGTTGCCGGCGCTGGCGAGCCGCGAGGTTGCCGGTGAGGCCGGCCATGAGCAGGAAGAACAGCAGGGTCAGCACGTCTTCTTCGCGCTGGATGGAAAAGGAGAAATGCGGCGGAATGAACAGGAAATCGTAGGCCAGGAACGACAGCACCGCGCAGGCCAGCGCCGGGCCGAGGCTGCTGCGCACCGCCACCAGCAGAACGGCGGCAAGGAACACCAGGGAGATGTTCGGCAGCTCCAGCACGCTGGCCACTGCCCAAGCCAGAGCGCTGGCGCAGCCGGCTGCCAGCGTGGCGAGCAGGTAGTTGCCCCAGGGCCAGGACGTTTGCGGGCGGGTCTTGGGCGGTGCGAGGTCAGCCTCGCTGTCGAGCACGCTGATCTCCAGCCCGTCGCCCAGGCGCAGCAGGCGCGCCGCAAGACCGCCGCCGAACAGCTGGCGATACCAACGCTGGCGCGAACGGCCGACCAGCAGCAAGGTAGCTCGGCGCTCCTTGGCGTGCTCGACGAGGGTGCGCGCGACTTCGCCACCGCGTAGTTCCACCACGTCGCCGCCCAGGCGCTCGGCCAGTTGCTGGGCGTTCTGCAGTTGCATGCGCGACTCTTCGCTGCGCGCATCGCCGGTATCCAAATGCACCAGCGACCAGGGCAGGTGCCGGCGCTCGGCCACGCGGCAGGCGTGGCGCACCAGCCGCTCGGCGTTGTGCTCACCGTCCACCCCCACCAGCAGGCGCCCGCGCACGGCCGGCGCCTCGCCACCCTGCTGGCGATAGCGATGGGCAAGGTCGGCATCGACCCGCGCGGCGGCGGTCTGCATGGCCAGTTCGCGCAGCGCGGTGAGGTTGGTCTGGCTGAAGAAGGCATCGATGGCGGCGCGCGCCTGTTCGGGCACGTAGACCTTGCCCTCGCGCAGGCGCTCCAGCAGCTCGCGCGGCGGCAGGTCCACCAGCAGCAGTTCGAAGGCTTCCTGCAATACCCAGTCGGGCACGGTTTCGCGCACCTGCACGCCGGTGATATCGCGCACCTGGTCGTTGAGGCTTTCCAGGTGCTGGACGTTGACCGTGGTGTAGACGTCGATGCCGGCGGAGAGCAGCTCCTGGATGTCCTGCCAGCGCTTGGCGTGACGGCTGCCGGGGGCGTTGCTGTGGGCCAGTTCGTCCACCAGCGCCAGGGCCGGCGGGTCGCCGAGCAGGCCGTCGAGGTCCATTTCCTCCAGGGTGATACCCCGGTAGACCGAGCGCTTGAGCGCCTGCTGCGGCAGGCCAGCGAGCAAGGCTTCGGTCTCGGCGCGGCCGTGGGTTTCGACGACGCCGACGCGCAACTTCACGCCCTGGCGCAACTGGCTCTGCGCGGCCAGCAGCATGGCGTAGGTCTTGCCAACCCCCGGCGCGGCGCCAAGGAATACCTTGAGGCGGCCACGGCCCATGGGGGGCAGGTCGGCCAGGAGGGCGTCGGCACGGTTGGGGTCGGTCATGGGGCTATCCTCGGAGCGCTCCGGGCGCTCGTTTCATGGGTGGAATGAGACTGCAGGAAACCCTCACCCCAACCCTCTCCCAGAGGGAGAAGGAGCCGTCCTCTGCCAATGGACGGCCCGGCGTTTTTCCTCGTGCCGCGGCAGACGTCGGTACTGGCGCTGGAGTCTAGCGAGGCAGGCTGGCCAGAGCCATGTTCAGCGCCAGCACGTTGACCACGGCGGGGCCGATCAGCGGGCGTTCGGTGTTGGCTTCCACCAGTTTCTCCAGGCTCGCCGCCGGTACGCCACGCTCCAGGGCGATACGCGGCACCTGGTACAGCGCGGCGGCGCGCGGCAGTTGCGGGTCGAGCCCGCTGCCGGAGGTGGTAACCAGCGCAAGCGGCACCGGTTGCGCACCGATCTGCTGGGCGGCGGCATCCTTGGCGATGCGTTCGACCAGCGCCGGGTTGCCGGGTGCGAGGTTGCTGGCGCTGCTGGAGACGGTGGCGAAGTCGCCGGCCGAGGGGCGCGAATGGAACCACTGGGCGCCGTCGAATTTCTGCGCGATCAGTGCCGAGCCGCGCACGTTGCCCTGGTCATCGCGGACCAGGCTGCCGTTGGCCTGGTCGTGGAAGGCGACCTGGGCGATGCCGGTGACGGCCAGCGGATAGGCGACGCCGGTGACGGCGCTGAGCAGTACCAGCGAGGCGATGGCGGGGCGGAGTTGGTTGAGCATGTTCGTGTTCCTCTTGTCAGGTTCGGAGCGAGGGATTGCCCTCACCCCAGCCCTCTCCCAGAGGGAGAGGGAGTAGTTCGGCGTATCCGGCGAGATCGGTGCTTCCCGATCACTCCGAACGGTCCCCTCTCCCTCCGGGAGAGGGTTAGGGTGAGGGGGAAGCCGCGTGCCTTAGGCCAGGCCTACGCCCACCAGAATCATGTCAATCACCTTGATCCCCACGAACGGTGCCACCAGCCCACCCACGCCGTAGATCAGCAGGTTGCGCCGCAGCAGCTGCGAAGCGTCGCTGGCCTGCACGCGCACGCCGCGCAGGGCCAGGGGGATCAGCGCGACGATGATCAGCGCGTTGAACACGATGGCCGAGAGGATGGCGCTCTGCGGGCTGGCCAGTTTCATCACGTTGAGTACGCCCAGTTGCGGGTAGATGCCGGCGAACAGCGCAGGAAGGATGGCGAAGTACTTGGCCACGTCGTTGGCCACCGAGAAGGTGGTCAGCGCGCCACGGGTCACCAGCAGTTCCTTGCCCACCTGCACCACGTCCAGCAGCTTGGTCGGGTCGCTGTCCAGGTCCACCAGGTTGGCGGCCTCACGGGCGGCCTGGGTGCCGTCGTTCATGGCCATGCCGACATCGGCCTGCGCCAGCGCGGGGGCATCGTTGGCGCCGTCGCCGCACATGGCGACCATACGGCCCTCGCCCTGCTCCTGGCGAATGCGCGCCAGCTTCTTCTCCGGCGTGGCTTCGGCGATCACGTCGTCCACGCCCGCTTCGGCGGCGATGGCGGCAGCGGTCAGCGGGTTGTCGCCGGTCACCATCACGGTGCGGATGCCCATGCGGCGCAGCTCGGCGAAACGCTCGCGGATGCCCGGCTTGACCACGTCCTTCAGGTGGATAGCGCCCAGCAGCTTGCCGTCGGCCACCACCAGCAGCGGCGTGCCGCCACTCTGGGCGATGCGCTCGATCTCCTTGGCGAGGGTTTCGGGCATCTGCGCACGATCCATACCGATAAAGGCCAGCGCAGCGTCCACCGCGCCCTTGCGGTACACGTGGCCGTCGATGTTGATGCCCGACAGGCGCGTCTCGGCACTGAAGGCCACCGGAGTCACGCGGTTGCGGTCCGGCTCCGGCAGGATGATCTGCGCCCTCAAGAACTCCACTATGGATTTGCCCTCCGGCGTGTCGTCAGCCAGCGAGGCGAGGAACGCGCCCTCGGCCAGCTCCAGCGGCTGCACGCCAGGAGCGGTGTGCAGCGCGCTGCAGCGGCGATTGCCGAAGGTGATGGTGCCGGTCTTGTCGAGCATCAGCACGTGCACGTCGCCCGCTGCCTCCACGGCGCGGCCGGACTTGGCGATGACGTTCAGGCGCACCAGGCGGTCCATGCCGGCGATGCCGATAGCCGAAAGAAGCCCGCCGATGGTGGTGGGAATCAGTGTCACCAGCAGCGCCACCAGGAACACCAGCGGCAGGTTGCCGCCGACGAACAGGGCGAAGGGCTTCAGGGTGACGACCACCAGCAGGAAGATCAGCGTCAGGCCGATCAGCAGGATGTCCAGCGCTACCTCGTTGGGGGTTTTCTGGCGCTTGGCGCCCTCCACCAAGGCGATCATGCGGTCAAGGGTGGATTCGCCGGGGTTGGCGGTGATCTTCACCAGCAGAGCGTCGGAAACCAGCCGGGTGTTGCCGGTCACGGCTGAGCGGTCGCCGCCGGATTCGCGGATCACCGGCGCGGATTCGCCGGTGATGGCGGCCTCGTTGACCGCCGCCACGCCTTCGATCACCTCGCCGTCGCCGGGGATCAGTTCACCGGCTTCGACACGCACCACGTCACCCTTGCGCAGGCTGCTGGCGGCGACTTTCTCGAAGTTGCCGCTGGCAGTCCGGCGCATGGCCTGCAGACCCTGGGTGCCGGCCTTGAGGCTGTCGGCGCGGGCCTTGCCGCGGCCCTCGGCGAGAGCCTCGGCAAAGTTGGCGAAAAGCACGGTGAACCACAGCCACACGGCGATCTGCACGGCGACGAAGGTGGGCACCGACTCACCGCCCACCACACAGAGCACGGTGGTCAGCACGGCGGTCATCGCCACCACCAGCATCACCGGCGAGCGTTGCAGCTGGCGCGGGTCGAGCTTGACGAAGGCCTGCACCAGCG
This sequence comes from Pseudomonas sp. NPDC086581, assembly GCF_044746165.1. Classification (NCBI taxonomy): domain Bacteria; kingdom Pseudomonadati; phylum Pseudomonadota; class Gammaproteobacteria; order Pseudomonadales; family Pseudomonadaceae; genus Pseudomonas; species Pseudomonas sp. NPDC086581. The sequence continues at coordinate 31,319 of NZ_JBIVBR010000022.1, forward strand.
CCGGCTTCCACAGGGCCGACAGCGCGGTGGTCGGGCGTTTTTCGACGGCCTTGTTCAGGGCCAGTTCCTGGGTTTTCGCATTCATGGAGGCAGCTCCTCAGAAGCCAAGCGTCAGGTGATCGGCCACCGGGCCCAGCACCAGCGTTGGCAGGAAGTTCAGGCCGCCCACCAGCAGGATGGTGGCGGTCAGCAGGCTGACGAACAGCAGGCCGTGGGTCGGGAAGCTGTTGGGGCCGACCGGCGTGGCCTTCTTCGCCGCCAGGCTGCCGGCGATCGCCAGCACCGGGAGGATGTAGCCGAAGCGGCCGATCAGCATGGCCAGGGCGATCATCAGGTTGTGGAACGGGGTGTTGGCGCCGAAGCCGCCGAAGGCCGAACCGTTGTTCGCGGTGCCCGAGGTGTAGGCGTAGAGCAGTTGGCTGAAGCCGTGGGCACCGGGGTTGCTCACCGCCGAGGCCGGGCCCGGCAGGCTGGCGGCGATGGCGCCGAGCACCAGCACGCCGACCGGCATCACCAGCAGGGTCGCCACCAGCAGGCGCACTTCGCGGGCTTCGAGCTTCTTGCCGAGGTATTCCGGGGTGCGGCCGACCATCAGGCCGGCGAGGAACACTGCCACCAGGACGAACAGCAGCATGCCGTAGAGGCCCGCACCGACGCCGCCGAAGATCACTTCGCCGACCATCATGTTGAGCATCGCGACCATGCCCGACAGCGGGTTGAGGCTGTCATGCATGGCGTTCACCGAGCCGTTGGAGGCCGCCGTGGTGGTCACCGACCAGAGCACGCTGGCGGTGGTGCCGAAGCGGCTCTCCTTGCCTTCCAGCGGAGCGACCTGTTCCACCGGCAGCGCGCTGAGCGCAGGGTTCGGCTGGTACTCGGCCCACAGCGATACACCCAGGCCGAGGGCGAACAGCACCAGCATGCAGCCGAGGATGGCGCGGCTCTGGCGCAGGTCCTTCACGTAGTGGCCAAAGGTGAACACCAGCGCGGCCGGGATCAGGATGATCGAGACGACCTCGAACAGGTTGCTCCAGATGGTCGGGTTCTCGAACGGATGCGCCGAGTTCACGCCGAAGAAGCCGCCGCCGTTGGTGCCCAGTTGCTTGATAGCGATCTGACTGGCCGCCGGGCCCAGCGGGATGGACTGGTCGGCGCCCTGCACGGTCAGCGCGTGGGCATAGTCGAGGAAGGTCTGTGGCACGCCTTGCCAGACCAGCAGCAGCGCCAGCAGCAGGCACAGCGGGATCAGCCCGTAGAGGGTGGCACGGGTCAGGTCGACCCAGAAGTTGCCCAGGTTGTTCGTCGACTTGCGCGAAATGCCACGTGCCAGCGCCACCAGCACGGCCAGGCCGACGGCAGCGCTGACGAAGTTCTGCACGGTCAGGCCGAGCATCTGGCTCAGGTAGCTCAGCGAAGCCTCGCCGCTGTATGCCTGCCAGTTGGTGTTGGTGACGAAGCTCACCGCGGTGTTGAACGCCAGCGTCCACTCCAGGCCCGGCAGGTGCTGCGGGTTGAGCGGCAGCAGCCCCTGCAGCATGAGGATGGCGAACAACAGCGCCAGCCCCACCAGGTTGAACGCCAGCAGGGCCAGGGTGTAGCTCTTCCAGTCCTGCTCATCTTCGGGGTGGATGCCGCACGCGCGGTAGATTGCCCGCTCCACCGGCAGGAACAGCGGACTGAGGAAGGTGCGCTGCCCCTCCATCACCTTGTAATAGAAGCGCCCGAGGAACGGCGCCGGCACCAGCACCAGCGCCAGGAAGGCGACGATCAGCAATACGTCATGGCTGTTCATGGCCACTCCTAGGAACGGTCGGCGCGCAGCAGCGCCACCAGCAGGTAGATGAACAGTCCCGTGGCCAGGACCAGTGACACACCGTCGAGCACGCTCATGGTTTCTTTCTCCTCACGCGGGCAACTCCATCGCTTGGGCGGCCGTTGCCGCCTGACGGAAATTTTCCGCAAGCTGCGCGTAAAGGAGCGATTCCCGGCCCCGGCGGGCGGCATAAAGAAAGCGTAAAAAACCGCTCTGGCGCGGTGATCGGAAGACTTTGTATCGAGCCCGATACAGAGCGGACACGCTGGCGACACCCGCACACCGCAGCCTCGCCGACCATGGCCCGCGCACGCGATGACGGGTTAGCATGCGCGCGTCGCATGCCCTGGCGGCCCCTGGCCATCCTGCCCCACGTTTTCCCGCGACAGGTTTCTTCATGTACCCGACCCCTACCGACGACCCACGCCGCTGGACTACCCGTGCCCTGCTGGTGGACGACGACGAGCCGATCCGCGAACTGCTCTGCGGCTACCTCGCGCGCTTCAACATCGAAACCCACGGCGTCGCCGACGGCGTCGAAATGCGCCGCGCGCTGGAGAACGAAAGCTTCGACGTGGTGGTACTGGACCTGATGCTGCCCGGCGAAGACGGCCTGTCCCTGTGCCGCTACCTGCGGGCCGAGTCGGACATCCCGATCCTCATGCTCACCGCCCGCTGCGAGCCGGCGGACCGCATCATCGGCCTGGAACTGGGCGCCGACGACTACATGGCCAAGCCCTTCGAGCCGCGGGAACTGGTAGCGCGCATCCAGACCATCCTGCGGCGCGTGCGCGGCACCAGCCTCACCAGTGAGGAAGGCACCCGCGGCGAACCGCGCGCCCAGGTGCGCTTCGACCAGTGGCGCCTGGACAGTGTGCTGCGCCAACTGCATGCGCCCGATGGTCTGGTGGTGCCGCTGTCCAACGCTGAATTCCGCCTGCTCTGGGTGTTCCTCGAACGCCCACGGCGGGTGCTCAACCGCGAACTGCTGCTGGACGCGGCCCGGGGCCGCACCATCGAGGCCTTCGACCGCAGCATCGACCTGCTGGTCTCGCGCCTGCGGCAGAAGCTCGGCGACGATCCGCGCTCGCCCCGGCTGATCAAGACCGTGCGTGGCGAAGGGTACCTGTTCGATGTCCGCGATATCGCCTGAGTCCGCGCCCGAGCGCGCGAAGGAAAAACCCCTGGAGCGCGCCGACAGCCTGTTCGCCCGGCTGTTCGGGGTGTTCCTGCTGGCCATCGTGGTCGCGCACCTGCTGGCCTTCGCCTGGTTCCACCATTACGGCCCACACCGGCCCGACATGCCGCCGCCCCCGCCGCCAGGGCAGGGCTTCGAGCGGGGTCCGCCGCCGCAAGGTTTCGCGCCGGGCCCCGAGGGTTTTCGCCCGCCGCCTCCCCCGCCGCCGCGCCTGCCGTTCTGGAGCGCGCCGTTCGCCTTCCAGCTGCTGGCCCTGATCCTCGCCGCCGGCATCGGCGCCCGCCTGCTCGCCCGCCCGGTGCAGCGCATGGGCGACGCCGCGCTGCGCCTCTCCGAGGACCTGGACAGCCCGCCGCTGCCGGAAACCGGCCCGCGCGAAGCGCGCCAGGCCGCCCACGCCTTCAACCGCATGCGCGAACGCATCCGCGAACAGGTGCAGCAACGCAGCCGCATGCTGGTGGCAGTCTCCCATGACCTGCGCACCCCGCTGTCGCGGCTGCGCCTGCGCGTCGAGGAAATCGACAACCCGCAACTGCGCACGCGCATCGGCCAGGACCTGGCCGAGATGATCGGCATGCTCGACTCCACCCTGCATTACCTGCAGCAGGAACGTGCCACCGAGCCGCTGCAGTGGTTCGACGTGAAGGCGCTGGCCGACTCCCTCGCCGAAGACGCCTGCGAACGCGGCGCCGACGTCGGCGTGGAAGGCTACTGCGCGCCGCTCAAGGTCCAGCCGATGGCGCTACGTTCGTGCCTGAACAACCTGCTGGACAACGCCCTGCGCTACGCCGGCGATGTCAGCATCGAACTGCGCGACGGCACCCGCGAAGTGGAAATCCGCGTCCGCGACCACGGCCCCGGCATTCCTGCCGAGCTGCGCGAGCAGGTGTTCGAACCGTTCTTCCGCCTGGAAGGCTCACGCAACCGCAACTCCGGCGGCGTCGGCCTGGGCCTTTCCATCGCCCGCGATGCCGCGCGGCGCCAGGGCGGCGACCTGTTCTTCGAGGAAACCCCGGGCGGCGGCGCCACCGCCGTGCTGCGCCTGCCCAGAAGCACAACAGCGTAACGCCGTTGTAGCCGCCAGCTGACAAAGCGCACAAACCCGCGACACAGGCGGGCACGAGGCTCTCATCAGCGGAGAACCCTCCGCTTTGGCCACCACGGAGACTCTCCCATGATCAGCGGCGTGAGCAGCAGCTATGCGAGCTACTACACCAGCTCGCTCGCCCGGACCCAGACCGCCAGCAGCACCACTGCCACGCAGAGCGGCAGCACTGGCGGTTCCCAGGGCGCGGCGAAATTCCAGGAAGACCTGTTCAAGTCCATCGACAGCGATGGCGACGGCAGCATCAGCAAGGACGAACTGACCAGCGCGCTATCCTCCAGCGATGACTCGGACAGCAGCGACATCGACATCGACGCCCTGCTCAGCGAGCTGGACAGCGACAGCAGCGGCGGCATCGCCCAGGACGAACTGGCAGCGGCCATGCCCCCGCCTCCCCCACCGCCCAGCGGCATAGGCGGCATGGGCATGGGCGACTCCGCAGAAGACCTGATCAGCGCCCTGGACAGCGACGGAGATGGCAGCATCAGCAGTGACGAGCTTTCCGCCCTGGGTAGCAGCGACGACGACAGCGAGCGCCTGAGCGAATTGTTCAGCCAGCTCGATGCCGACGGCAGCGGCTCCATCAGCAGCGAGGAGCTTTCCAGCGCGCTGCAGGCCCAACGCCCCGACGGCCCGCCGCCGCCCCCGCCGGCTTCGGCCTCCAGCGGCTCGTCCGACGACTCCTGCAGCACTGCCTCGGACAGCGCGACGACCACCGCCTCCAGCGCCTCCTCGACCAGCGCCAACACCGGCGCCGCCTACCAGAAGCTGGTGGCCAACCTGCTCAAGCAGTACCAGAGCGGCGAAGTCACCGCCCTCCAGGTGACCAGTGGCAGCCTGGTGAACATCGCCGCCTGATTCGCGTCGATGCCCCCGCCGGAGCGCCCCCCGCTCCGGCGGCCTCCTCGTCTTCCCGCATTGCCAGCGCTCCACCTCTGCCCTAATCTTGGCCCCTTCAAATTCATCCGATGATTGGATGTTTCCATGCCAAGCCCTATTCAGAAGCGCTCGCTGGTGGACATCGCCCTCGAGCAGATCCGCCTGCGTATCGACGACGGCACCTGGCCGCTCGGCCAACGCCTGCCACCGGAACCCGAACTGGCTGAGTCCCTGGGTATCAGCCGCAATACCGTGCGCGAAGCGGTGCGCGTGCTGACCTTCTCCGGCGTGCTCGAAGTTCGCCAGGGCGACGGCACCTACGTGCGCGCCTGCGCCAACCCTCTGGACACCATGCTGGTGCTGGCGCGCAGCTCGGTGGAGCAGGCCCTCGAGGCGCGCGGCGTCATCGAGGTGGAGGCCAGCCGGCTGGCCGCCGAGCGCCGCACCGAAGCCGACCTCGCTGCCCTGCGCGAAGCGCTGGAGTCCTCCGCCGTGCATCACGGTGGCCCGCTGGACGAATACATCGCCCACGACCTGGCCTTCCACCAGCGTGTGGTGGACAGCGCCCACAACCCGGTGCTCAGCGAGCTGTACCGCTATTTCTCCCAGGTCATCCGCGCCGGCCTGGAACGCACGATCAGCGACCCGAACCGGCCTCAACCGAGCTTCGAACTACACCGAGAGCTGCTGGACGCCATTGCCCATGGCGACGCCGACGCAGCCGCAAAAGCGAACCGCGCGCTGCTGATCTGACTCTGAATTCTTTCTTCTGCCTGCTGCCCTGGAATGCCCACCATGTCCTTGCCCAATGACCCGAAAGACGCCGAGCACAAGGTGTCCTGTCCGCCCGAAGAACTGCTGATCGACGCCGAGGACGATGACGCGAAAGCTGCGCCGCACCCGCAACGCACGTGGCTGTTGCTGATGGGCCTGGTGCTGGTGGCGATCAACCTGCGCCCGGCGCTTTCCAGCCTGTCGCCGCTGCTCAACACCGTGCGTGACGGCACCGGTCTGTCCGCTGCCGCTGCGGGCCTGCTGACCACCCTGCCGGTGCTCTGCCTGGGCCTGTTCGCGCCGTTGGCGCCGATGCTCGCGCGGCGTCTGGGCGCCGAGTGCACCGTACTGCTGATCCTCTTCACTCTGGCCGGCGGCATCGTCCTGCGCAGCCTGTTCCCGGTGGCCGGGCTGTTCCTCGGCAGCCTGGTGGCCGGCGCCAGCATCGGCATCATCGGCGTGCTGCTGCCGGGCATCGTCAAGCGCGACTTCCCGCACATCGCCGGGACCATGACCGGCGTCTACACCATGGCCCTGTGCCTGGGCGCTGCCACCGCCGCCGGCGCCACCGTGCCGCTGGCCAAGCTGATGGACAACAACTGGCAGGTGGCGCTGGCGTTCTGGGCGATCCCGGCCGTGGTTGCCGCAGCGATCTGGCTGCCGCAGACCCGCCAGAACCACCACGCCCATCGCGCGGTGTACAAGGTGAAGGGCCTTTGGCGCGACCCGCTAGCCTGGCAGGTGACGTTGTACATGGGCCTGCAATCGTCGCTGGCCTACATCGTCTTCGGCTGGGTGCCGTCGATCCTCATCGACCGTGGCCTGAGCGCGGTGGAAGCCGGCCTGGTGCTCTCCGGCTCGGTGATGGTGCAGCTGTTCAGCGCCCTCGCCGCGCCGTGGCTGGCCACCCGCGGCAAGGACCAGCGCATCGCCGTGGTGATCGTCATGGGCCTGACCCTGGCCGGCCTGCTCGGCCTGCTGTTCGCCCCGCTCTCTGGCATCTGGGGCTGGGCGGTGGTGCTCGGTCTCGGCCAGGGAGGTACCTTCAGCATCGCTCTGGCGCTGATCGTGCTGCGCTCACCGGACTCCCATGTCGCTTCCAACCTCTCCGGCATGGCCCAGGGCGTGGGCTACACCCTGGCGGCCTGCGGGCCATTCCTGGTCGGCGTGGTGCACGACGCCACCGGCGGCTGGGCAGCGACCGGGGTGATCTTCGTGGTGGTGACGGTAGCGGGGATCGTCTTCGGCCTGGGCGCCGGGCGGGACAAGCTGGTGCAGGTGACGAGCCAGCACATCTGAGGTCGCCGGATCGTAGGACGCATGACGCCCCAGGCGTCATCGCCATGGCGGCGGATAACCCGTTCCGGGTAATTCGCCCTACGCAGGAACTTCACTGTAGGAGCGAGCTTGCTCGCGAACAGCGCTCCATGGGAACGCCGGAGCAAGCTTCATCACCCGCTTCGGCCCATCAAACTACAGGCGGCGGCGGAGGCCGCTGCGAACTGGCCACCCACGCGCTGACCAGGTTGTACACCACTGCCAGCAGCACCGGCCCGAGGAACAGGCCAATGAAACCGAAGCTGAGCAACCCGCCGAGCACGCCCAGCAGCACCACCACCAGCGGCAGGTTGCCGCCGCGGCTGATCAGGTAGGGCTTGAGGATGTTGTCCACGCCGCTGATCACGAAGAAGCCCCAGATCGCCATGAACACCGCGTAACCGTAGCTCTCCTGATAGAACAGCCATATGACGGCCGGGCCCCACACCAGCGGCGGCACCATCAGCAGGCTGCAGACGAAGGTCAGCAGACCGAGCACCAGCGCACCCGGCACTCCGGCGATGAGAAAGCCGATGGTAGCCAGCACGGCCTGAGCGGCGGCTGTGCCGATCACGCCGTTGACCACGCGCTGCACGGTGCCGGCGATGATGTCCATGTACTGCTGCGCGGCGGTGCCGATCAGGCGTTCCAGCACGCCGTGGGCGAACGCTTGCAGGCGCTGGCCATCGCGGTAGAAGAAGAAGATCAGCACCAGGCTCAGCACCAGTTCGAAGATACCCGCGCCCAGCTTGGCGCTGCGCGCCAGGGCCCAGTTACCAACCTCGCCCATGTACGGTTTGAGCGCGGAGAACATCGCTACGCCCTGCTGGTCGGCCTGATACCACCAGCCGATCAGTCGGTCGCCGATCAGCGGCACTCGCGCCATCCACTCCGGCGGCGGCGGCAGGCCGGCGACCTGCAGGTTCTTCACCAACTCGACCCCTTCGCGCACCCTATCCACCAGGCCGAAACCCAGCCACACCAGGGGCAGTGCGACCAGCACGATCCAGCCGAGGGTCAGCAGGCCCGCCGCTGCGGCCTGGCGACCGCCCAACGCCTGCGTCAGCAGACGCATCAGCGGCCAGCTGGCGAAGGCCAGCACGGCGGCCCAGAACAGCGCCGACCAGAATGGCAGCAGCACCCAGATACTGGCGCCCAGCAGGCCGAGCAGCAGCAGGCGCAGCAACAGGCGATCGTTGTCGAACATTGGACACCCCGATTGGCTCGAAAGCCCCAGTGTAGGGCGTTTCCGTTCTCAACGTAGGATATTCAACTTGGAGAATCAGTTCAGGGAAATCAGCGCAACCAGGTCAGATGCAAACCGTCGCCCTCATCCTTGCCCTGCTCCAGACGCGCATCGCGCACGCCCTGAGCGGTGAGCGCAGCGCGCCAGTCACCGGCATGCTGGCCGGCCAGTTCGACGCGCACGCCAGTGTCCAGGCGCAAGGTGCGCACCAGCAGGTCGAGCCAGGCGCCGCCCGGCTCCTGCGGCACGTGGCTGAGGGTCAGCTCGCCGTTGGCCTTGAGCAGACGCATCAAGGTTGCCGGGCTGGGCAGCAGTTCGCCGAGGGCGGTGCTGTCCAGTTGTTCGGCGTGCAGATAGGCGCGGCGGTTGCCACGAGTGATGGTGTAAATGGCCAACAGGCTGTTCTCGTGGGGCGCGGCGAGGCGCACCAGCAGGTAGGCCTGCTGTTCGTCGGGGCCGAACAGCTTGGAGTTGCCGAATACGGAGTTGGCCAGCAGGTTGCTGGAGCCGCAATCGCGGCTCTCGCACCAGAACAGCGGCGTGGCGTCTGCCTTGAGCAGGTCCTTGCGCGCGGTGGCGAAGGCGCTCTGGCTGGAATCCTCGTCGGGCAGGCGATAGGTCACGGCCGTCAGGTCACCGATGGCGCGCACCTCTCCTTCCATGCGCAGGCGCCCGCTGATGCGGCTGATCGAGCCCTGCGGGTAGATGCGTTCCTGGCTGGCAGCCTGGTTGAAGTCGACGATCTCCGAACGCGGGAAGCGCGGCAGGATCTCCAGGTCGTGGCTATCGGGCAGGTCGGCGGCGCCGGCGAGGCTGGCGAAACCAAGCAGTCCGCCAGCGATCAAGGTACGGAGCAGCCGTGACATCCGGTGCGCGTCGGTCCTGACGAGGTGAGGGTGTTCCGGCCCCTGGCGCGCGGCGGTCTGGATGTCGAGCATGCACAATCTCCCTGAAGCGATCCGTGCAGCGTCGCGGTCGGCCCCGCTTTAGTCAAGCCGCAGGGCGCTACGGGGTGTTTCCCTCAAGCCTGCAGGAAGGGTCGAAATATCGCCGCAACAGCCTCGGCGCCCACCTCGTCGTCCAGGTGCAGGTGGTGCTGGCCGGGCAGCTCGTGGACCGCGAAGGGCGGGCTCTTCAACATTTCGCGCAAAGCCGGCTCGACCATCAGCAGGCCCTGCTGCGCCAGCACCAGGCTGGCAGGACACTGCACGGACTGGACGAATTGTCGCGCATGGGCGCGGGTCAGGCGCAGCGGCGAGGGCAGCGTCAACCGTGGGTCTGTGCGCCAGGTGTAGCCGCCGGGCACCGGCACCAGGCCCCGGGAGGCCAGCAGCTCCGCCGCCTCGCGGCTCACCGCACCAACGCCCTTCATGCGCGCTTCCACCGCGCGGTCGATGGCTTCGTAGACCGGCTTGCGCTTGTTCGGCAGCGCCAGCTGGGCACGCAGCGCTTCGCCGAGTTTCTTTGGCGAGGTGTCCGGCTCGCCGGTGTAGGGCACCAGGCCGTCGATCAGTGCCAGGCGCTCGATACGCTCAGGCATGGCAGCGGCCAGCAGCACCGAGACAATGGCCCCCATGGAATGCCCGAGCAGGGAGAAACGCTCCCAGCCCATCTGGTCGGCCACCATCAGTACGTCCAGCGCATAGTCCCACAGCAGGTAGCTGGCCCCCGGAGCACGGTGGCCGGAATGGCCGTGACCGGCGAAGTCCAGGGCGAGGATGCGCACGCCTTCGAGCTTGGGCGCCAGGCGGGCGAAGCTCATGGCGTTGTCCAGCCAGCCGTGCAGGGCGATCACCGGACGCCCGTCTTCCGGGCCGAAGAGGTGCGCGGCCAGCTCGATGTGCGGCAGGTTCAGGCGGATTTCCTGGACTTTGGCGGTCATGGCGTTTCCTTAGGCGTTGGCGCGCTGTTGCCAGCGGGCAAAGACGGTCTTGAGCAGCGCGGCGGTGTCCTGCGGGCGCTCCAGCGGGAACATGTGGCCACCCGGCAGCGACAGGCTCTCGCCCATGGGGACGCGGCCGATCAGGCGGGCATGATGTGGCAATACCACGCGGCTGTGGCGACCGCGCACCATAGTCAGCGGCACGGCCAATTGCGTGGCGCGACCCGGAGCGGTATGCGGCACGTTGCGGTAGATGGAGATTTCGGTGGCCGGGTCGAACTTCAGCCGCAGGCCCCGCGCGTCGACCGGCGCCAGCCCGTGGCGCACGTAGGCCTCCAGGCAGTCGCGGTCGAAGCGCTTGAACAGCGGCTTGCCGGCGAAGTATTCCAGCGCCTCGGCGAAGTCGCCGAAGTCCTCGCGGCGGCCGAGCGTGCGGCCGGCTGGCGTCAGCCGGTCGATGAAGCCGAAGCGCTTGGCGACGCGGATCACCAGTTGGTCGGCCAGCGTCAGCAACGGCGAGTCGAGCATCACCACGCCGCGGTACAGCTCGGGTTTGCGCAGCGCCGCGTGGTAATGCAGCACGCCACCGAGGGAATGGCCGACGCCCCACACGGGCTCGTCCAGCGCTTCGAGGTGATGCAGCAACTCTTCCACCAGGTTTTCCCAGTTGGCGTTCACCGGGAAGCGCGGGTCATGGCCGTGCATGTCCAGCCGATGGACCCGGTAATCCGGCTCCAGGGCATCGAACAACTTGCCGTAGGTCCCCGAGGGGAAGCCATTGGCGTGGGCGAAGAAGACCGCTTGCGACATGCTGCGTGAACTCAGGGGAATGACAGCCTGAATTTTCCGACAGCACCGGGGGCGCGGCAATGACCCGCACTCCCGCGAATGACGGCACTACGGCCAAACTCCATGGCGCTCCGGCGCGTTTACCTTGGTTCGCGTGCCTTGCGGCGGATAACGCGTGCCGCGTTATGCGCCCTACGAGGGCGCCACCGTAGGGCGCATAACTTGGAACAAGTTATCCGCCATCCCCCTTCACACCCAATGCGTCGCGTGGTTCACCACGCTGAACAGGATGCCGCCCGCCACCAGCAGGAACACCACCCCGCACGCGCCATCGATGGCCGGAACGGCTCGCAGTAACCGCCGCTGCCACAACGGCCGGGTGAGGAGGATGCTGAGCAGGCTGAACCAGGCGAAGCCGATTACGAACAGCATCGCTGCCACCGAAACCTTACCAGGCACGGACATGTCCACCGGGATCAGGCTCGTCAGCAGTGCGAGGAAGAACACCAGCGCCTTGGGGTTGAACAGGTTGGTCGCCAGCCCGCGCAGCCACGGGCCAAGCTTCGATGCGGACAACTCGCCGTCGATACGCCCCGCCCCGCCCGGCTTGCGCAGCGCGCGCAGTGCGCCGATGCCGAGCCAGCCGAGGTAAGCCGCACCTACCAGTTGCAGTGCGTTGAACAGCAGCGGCGAGCGGCTGAGCAGCAACGACACGCCGGTCAGCACCAGGGTGCCGTGGACCAGGATGCCGCTGGCCAGCCCCAGGGCGCTTAGCACCCCGGCGCGACGGCCCTGGTGCAGCGAGGTGCGCACCACCAGCGCGACGTCCGGGCCGGGACTGACCAGGGCGACCGCGAACACGGCGGTGAGCATGAGCAAGGCGTGAACCTCCTGCATGGCGGGATTCTCCAGTGGGAATGAAACGGGATTTTTGGGGGGATCAGCGCTGGCGTAGTCGCGCGGGCGGTAATCCGTAGGTACGGCGGAACAGGCGGCTGAAGTGCGCCTGGTCATAGAAGCCCAGGCTCAGGGCGATCTCCGACAGCGGCTGGCCCTTGATCACCCGTGGCAGCGCGCGTTCCAGGCGCAGTTGGGTGAGCCACTGGTGCGGCGGCAATCCACACTGGTGGCGAAAGCGGCGCAGCACCTGCCAGGGACTGAGGTCGCAGAACTCGGCGATCTCTTCCAGGGTTGGCGGGGTCTCCAGGCGCGATTCCAGCCACTCGCGTATACGCGCCCAGGTCGGCACATCGAAGCCCTGCCCCGGTTCGCGGATGCGCAGGCTGGAAGCGCGCTCCAGCAGCGCGGCCAACGCCTGCCAGAGCTGGCCTTCCTGCGCCAGCCGCTCGCCGCCCAGCATCAGGGCGTGGGCGCGTTGCAGCTCGACCTGCAGCAGCGGGTCGCGCAGCTGCGCGGCAGTCAGGCGCGGCGCGCCCTGGCGGCCATCGCTGAAGGCGCGGCAGGCGTCGTCCAGCCACTGCGGATCAATGGACAGCACGCGGATGCGGTAGCCGTCCTCGCCCTCACTGGAACCGTCGTGAATGCTCTCGGGGCTCATCAGCAGGATGTCGCCATTCCCGGCCAGCGAGCGCTCACCGCGATGGGTGTAGCGCTGGCAGCCGTCCAGCATCAGCCCGACGTGATAGTCGAGATGAAAATGCCGGGGAAAGGCGAAACGGCGGTACTCGGCGTCGATGAAACGGACGCCGGGCAAGCCGCTGCTGTGGTGTTCGATGCGTTCCATAGGCCTACTTTACCGGCGCGGGAACGGCGGGTCTTGGACAAAATTGCGAGGGTGCCGGGCGGCGCTGCTCCCACTGACGCATGTAACCGCAGGGAGCGCCTTTGCAGGATGGGCGGAGCCTAGGCGATACCCATGCTGCTGGTGCAGGGATAGATGGGTATCGCTTCGCTCCACGCCATCCTACGGTCCCATCCTGGGACAGGCCGCAGATTGGAACTGGTTCAGCGCTCCAGCGGCACCACCGCCATGGTCAGCCGCGAGATGCAGCTCGGCTTGCCGTCATCCCCATGCAGGCGGATCTCCCAGACGTGGGTCGAGCGACCTATATGTACCGCCTTGGCCACCGCAGTCACCCGCCCGCTGCGCAACCCGCGCAGGTGGTTGGCGTTCACCTCCAGGCCCACGCAGTAGTACTTGCTGTTGTCCAGGCACAGGTAGCTGGCGGTGGAGCCGACGGTTTCTGCCAGCACCACCGACGCGCCGCCGTGCAGCAGGCCGTAGGGCTGGTGGGTGCGCGAATCCACCACCATGCTGGCGGTCAGCGAGTCGTCGTCGAACGCCTCGAAACGGATGTCGAGCACTTCACCGATGGTGTTCTTCAGGTTCGCGTTGAGCTTTTCCAGGTCGGGCGTGGTGCGCCAGGTCATTCCGCATTCCTTCTGTCATTCATGCCATTGCACCGCCTCGCGGCGCTCCGCCCATTCATTGAAGCGCTTGCCGTAGGTCCCTTCCACCACGTTGCGCTTGATCTTCAAGGTCGGCGTGAGGAAGCCGTTGTCCACGGTCCAGACGTCCTTGACCAGCACCAGACCAGCCAGCCGCTCGTGCTTGTCCAGCGCATCATTCACTTCAGTCAGCAGCTCCTGCAGGCTTTGCTCCAGCTGGCTGCGCGAGCCGTTGGCGGCTTCCTGGCGGCCCACTTCGGAAAGCACGCAAAGGCCCAGCGGGGCAATCAGACCGTCGCCGACCACGCAGATCTGCTCGATCCGCGAATGCACGGCCAGGCGGTTCTCGATGGGCGCCGGGGCGACATACTTGCCCTTGGCGGTCTTGAAGATTTCCTTGATGCGCCCGGTCAGGCGCAGGTTGCCTTCAGCGTCCTGCTCGCCCTTGTCGCCGGTGCGCAGGTAGCCGTCCTCGGTGATGGTCTCGGCGGTACGCTCCGGGTCCTTGAAGTAGCCGACCATGGTCGCGCCGCTGCGCACCTGCACCTCGCCTTCGTCGCTGATGCGCACTTCCACACCGGGGCTGTTGCGACCGATCCAGCCGGCCCGCTGCTCACCCGGCCGGCAGACGTGGGAGTAACCGCAGTTTTCGGTCATGCCATAGACCTCGAGCACGTTCAGCCCCAGGCGCTGGTACCAGTTGAGCAGCGCTTCGGGCACCGGCGCAGCACCGCAAAGGGCGAAGCGCACGGCGTCCAGGCCAAGGCCGGCAAGCACCTTGCGCCCGATCAGGCGGCCAACGATGGGCAGGCGCAGCAGACGGTTGAGTTTCTGTGCCGGCATCTGCGCATAGACGCCCATCTGGAACTTGGTCCAGATACGCGGCACGCCGAAGAACACCGTGGGCCGGGCGCGGCGCATGTCGGCGACGAAGGTGTCCAGGCTCTCGGCGAAGAACACCGTCTGCCCGGCATACAGCGAGGCCATCTCGACGAACATGCGCTCGGCGACGTGACACAGCGGCAGGTAGGACAGCAGGCGGTCTTCGCCGCCGACGCCGAACAGGTCGATGGCGTGGCTGGCGGCAAAGGCAAAGTTGCCGAAGGTGTGCATCACCCCCTTGGGCGTGCCGGTGGTGCCGGAGGTGTAGACCAGCGTGGCCAGGGTGGCGGCATCCGGGCGCGGGTCGTCGGTCATCGGCGCCAGTTGCTGCAGGTCGCTCCACTGGTGGTCGAACTGTCCTGGCGGGTGCAGGGGCAAGGCCACCGTGGGCACGCCTTCGGGCATGCCGGCAGCCATCGACGGCCAGTCATCCAGCTTGCCGATGAACGCCACTGCCGCTTCAGAGTGGGTCAGCACCTGGCGCGCCGAGTCGGCGGTGAGGTTGGGATACAGCGGCACCGAGACGTGGCCGGCCATCCAGATGGCGATGTCGGCGACTATCCAGTGCGCGCAGTTCTTGGAAATGATCGCCACCCGGCTGCCTTCGGGCAGGTTCAGGCTGCGCAGCCAGGCCGCGGCGCGGCGGGCCTGGTCGCCCACTTCGCCCCAGGTCAGGGTCTGCACTTCGCCGCCGGCCAGCGGCTGCACCAGGTAGCGTTTGTTCGGGTGGCTCTTCTCGCGCTGATAGAACAGGTCGAGTGGTAATCGGACTGCTTTAACCACGTGCCCCTCCTTTTTTCTTGTTGTCAGAGGTGTAGCTCAGGGATATAGCGATGGATCAACCAAGCACTTGCTTGGTTGAATATTCCACGCAGCGCAGCGGCAGACAAGGCTGGTCGTGTGAACTTTTGTAGGATTTAGCCGAAGGATGGGCTCCGGACGCTCTGGACCGGGCCTTGTGTAGAAACATCCGGGCACGATTTGCCGGCGTCGGAAATGCAAAAGGCCCCTTGCGGGGCCTTTTCGCGGAGACTTGTCCACCTCAGGAATGCCGCGGATGGTGCAGCGACACCAGCTCCATCAGCCCCGCCACCGGCACCTCGCCTTCCAGTTCCGCCAGGGTGGCGGTGCTGAACGGCACGGCGTCGCTGCGGCTGCCATGCACCAGCAGGCCGGCCAGCGCGCCCACCAGCGGCTGGTGGGTGACCAGCAGCAGGTTCTGCTCATTGCGGCCGTCGAGGAAGCGCAGCACGTCCTTCGGATCATCGTCGGGGGTCAGCCAGGGCGCAGTGCCGACGGCCCCTTCGAAACCCAACGCCTCGCGGACCAGTTCGGCAGTCGCCTGCGCACGCACGTAGGGGCTTGCGAGGATGCCATCCAGCGGCTGGCCGGCGAGCTGGGCAGCACTTTTCAGCACTTCCTTGACGCCGTGTGCCGTCAGCCGGCGCTCGGAATCGCGGCGAGCCTGGGGTTCGGCTTCACCGTGACGAAGCAACCAGAGCTTCAAAGCTTGGGCTCCTCGTCGCGCACCGGGTGCGGTGCGGGCGGCACGTCGTGCGGGGCCTCGCCTTCGGGAGCATGGGAGGTCGGCCAGTCGGAAAACGGCCAGGGTTTCTCTTCAGTCTGGAAGGTGCCGAAGCGGCCGATCTGCGCGAAGTACTGGCTCAGGCTGTCGCCGAAGCCTATCAAGCTGCCGCTGGGCGCGCCGTAGATGATGCGGTAGACAAGCTGGATGACGACCACGGCGCCAAGGATCATCTCGGCGACGAACCAAACCAGCGCGAAGACCAGCATCCAGACGACGCGCAGGACCAGGGATTCCTTTTCCTGACGTTGAGCGGACGGATGTTCAGCGGACATGAGCGATACCTCCTCAGAAACCGGTGGTGGGAATGAAGTCGACGTCGGTCTTCGGCTCGCCGCTCATCAGCGCGCCGATGACCTGCTCCAGGGTGCGACCGCCGAACAGGATGGCGTTGAGGCCGGCCACCAGCGGCATGTAGACCTGCAGCTCGTCGGCCTTGGCCTTGAGCACCTTGAGAGTGTTCACGCCCTCGGCGGTCTCGCCCATGCGCGCCACGGCGTCTTCCAGTGTCAGGCCTTCGCCCAGGGCAAAGCCCACCTGATAGTTACGGCT
Source organism: Pseudomonas sp. NPDC086581 (assembly GCF_044746165.1). Lineage (NCBI taxonomy): Bacteria > Pseudomonadati > Pseudomonadota > Gammaproteobacteria > Pseudomonadales > Pseudomonadaceae > Pseudomonas > Pseudomonas sp. NPDC086581. Next base: position 47,750 of record NZ_JBIVBR010000022.1, read on the forward strand.
CTTGGGTGACGAACAGGTGACGATCAGATCGCCCACGCCGGCCAGGCCGAGGAAAGTCATGGGGTTGGCGCCAAGCTGGACGGCGAAGCGAGTCATCTCCGCCAGGGCGCGGGTGATCAGCATGCCCTTGGTGTTCTCGCCCATGCCCAGCGCAGCAGCCATGCCGGCAATGATGGCGTAGACGTTCTTCAATGCGCCGCCCAGTTCGACGCCGAAGCGGTCGCCACTGGCGTAGACGCGGAAGGTGCGCCCGTGCAGTGCATCCTGCACCTGGGCGCAGAGGTCTTCGTCCTCGCTGGCGACCACGGTGGCGGTCAGCTCATGCTCGGCGATCTCGCGCGCCAGGTTCGGGCCGGAGATCACCGCGATGCGGGATTTCGGCGCGATCTCCTCGAGCACCTGGCTCATCAGCTTGAAGCTCTGCGCCTCGATCCCCTTGGTCAGGCTGACCAGCATCTTGCCCGCCAGCTCCTCGCTGCGGCCGTCGAGCACCTTGCGCAGGGCGCTGGAAGGCACCGCGACGAAGATCATCTCGCATTCGGCGAGCGTGGCGGCGAGGTCCGTGGTCGGCTCCACGCCGTCGTGGATGCGCACGCCCTTGAGGTAGTTGGGGTTCTCGCGGCGGGTGCGGATCGCCTCGGCCTGCTCCTCGTCGCGCATCCACTGGCGAACGCGCTGTCCGTTTTCTGCCAGCAGGTTGGCGAAGGCGGTGCCGAAACTGCCACCACCGAGGACGGCGATCGGTTGCTGCTGTGTCATGTCTGTTCCATTGGTGGCCGCCCAGGGGCAGCGATTGGGGCATTATAAGGCCGCATCGGCGAGCGGCCAGTGCGGATCGTGGGACTGGCAATCAGCGCCGCCTCGTTTAACATCCGTCTGACAGGAAACGTCTCTTTCCAGACGTCGACCCACCCGATAAGAACCGAGAACAAGGCCGTTCCGTGCATCGTCCCGTCCGCGTCCCTTTGCCGCTTTCCCTGCTTGCCGCATTGCTGGCGGGCAAGGCCGTGGCGGGCGACCTGTTCGTGGACAGCCTCGACGTCCCCGAAGTTCTGACCGCGACGCGACTCAAACAGTCCCCCGCCGAAGTCCCCGGCAGCATGACGGTGCTCGACCGCGACCTGATCAAGGCCTCCGGCGCCCGCGACATTCCCGAGCTGATGCGCCTGGTGCCGGGCATGATGGTCGGCTACCTGTCGGGCAACCAGGCAACGGTGAACTACCACGGCACCAACGTCACCGAGGCGCGGCGCCTGCAGGTGCTGGTTGATGGTCGTTCGGTGTACCGCCCGGGCCTGGCCACGGTGGACTGGAGCGACATCCCGGTGGCCATCGAGGACATCGACCGCATCGAGGTCTTCCGCGGCCCGAACGCGGTGAGCTACGGCGCCAACGCGCTGATGGGCGTGATCAACATCCTTACCCGGCATCCGGCGGACAGCCAGGGCACGCGGCTGAAATACACCGTCGGCCAGAACGGCGTGCGTGACTGGTACGCCAGCCAGGGTCTGCACGACCGTTCCGGCGACTATCGGCTGTCTCTTTCCGGCCAGGAAGACGATGGCTTCGACCACGACCAGTTCGGCCGCGACTACCGCGACGGCCGCCGCCTGAGCCGCTTCAACCTGGCAGCCAGCCACAGCCTGGACCTGCGCAACAACCTGGACTGGCAGCTCGCAGCCAAGGAGGGCAGCAACCAGAGGCCCTACGGGTACGAGCCGATCTTCGGCAACATCGCCGCTGGCGACGACAATTCCGACCTGACCGCCCGTGATTACGCAGGCGCCATGCGCTGGACCTTTGACGCCAGCCCTGAGCACAGCCTCTATGTGCAGGGTTACGCCGAGCACTGGGAGCGCCTGCAGGATTTCGGCGCGTGCGAGGCACAGATTGCCTTCAGTCCGCAGCTCGCCCAGCTATGGGAACTGGACCCGAAGTACGTGCAGAACTTCGCCGACACACTGCCGCGCATTCCCCGCGGCGCGCCGCAGAAACAGGCGCTGGCCCGGGAGGTCGTCCAGCAACTGGCGTCCGGCGCCTATCTGCCGGTGTGTGGGCAGGTGAACCAGAACATCCGCGAGACCCGCTACGACCTCGAAGTCCAGGACACCCTGAGCCTCGCCGACGGCGTGCGCCTGGTCAGCGGCATGAGCTACCGCCACGACCAGGCCACCTCTGAAACCTACTTCGACGGCACGGTGAACAACGATATCTGGCGCCTGTTCGGCCAGTTGGAGTGGCACCTGACGCCGCACTGGCTGCTGCAGGGCGGCGCGATGGTAGAGGACGACCAGCTGTCGGGCAGCTCGGTCAGCCCGCGCCTCGCCCTCAACTACCTGATCACCCCGCGCCACAGCCTGCGCGCGGTGTATTCCGAGGCCGTGCGCTCGCCGGACATGTATGAGAACGACGTGAACTGGAGCTACCGGGTGCGCAATCTCTCGGCGCCGGTCTACGGTCAGTCCAACGCCTATTACTTTGCCCGCGCCCACGGTCCCGGCGACCTCGACCAGGAGCGCATGCGCTCGCGGGAAATCGGCTACAACGGCCAATTCGACGAACTCGGGCTCGCGGTCGACATCAAAGCCTACTACGACGAAATCCACGGGCTGATCAGCGATCCCTTGAAGGTCTCCGACTTCGAACCGACCAACGACAACGAAATCCGCTTCACTGGCACCGAAACCCAGCTCGATTGGCGCCTGACGCGACAGGACCGCGTGCGCCTGACCTACGCCTATGTCGACTACGACGCCAGCAGCCGCTACGACCAGCGCCTAACCGCGCGCAACAGCGGCTCGGCTGGCTGGATGCGCGACTGGGGGCGCGGCTGGTCGAGTTCGGTCTTCTACTACGGCGACGATGCACTGAACGAGCACCGCTTCGAGCGCATCGACCTGCGCGTGGCCAAGCGCATTCCCCTGGGTCGCGCGGCGCTGGAGCTGGCCGGCGTTCTGCAGCAGCGGCTGGACGACGAGCCGCTGACCTGGCCGGAAAACCGCTACGACAACCGCCACCTGCTCTATTTCAGCGCCGAGGTGGACTTCTAGCATGTCTGCCCGCCGCTCACGGACGAGCCCCGGCCCCCTCCTCAGCGCCCTGCTTCTCTGGCTGGCCTGCGTGTTTGCGCTGCCGGTCCAGGCACGCGACATCCTGCTGGTCAGCACCGAACAGAGCCCTGCGCTGCAGGACTTCGCCGAAGCCCTGGCGCAACGTCGCCCGCATGACCAGGTGCGGCTGGAATCGCCAGAGAACCTGCCGCCCGCCGACAAGCTGGATCGCGAGACGCACCTGCTGCTGCTTGGCAGCGGTGCGCTGAACTGGCGCCTGGCCAGCCACGACGCACCGCCGGCATTGACTCTGCTGGTCAGCCGCGTCGAAGCCAGGCAAGTGCTGGGCGAGCGCGAGCCGCCGCACCTCAGCCTGCTGTGGAGCGACCCGCCACCGGCACGCCAACTGCAACTGGCGCTGCAACTCAGCCCACGTCCGCAACGCATTGGCGTGCTGATCGGCCCCAGCAGCGAATTTCTCCTGGAAGAGCTTCAGCGCAGCGCGGATCAGCTCGGCGTCGAACTGGTCAGCGAGCTGCAAACCCGCGCCGAAGACAGCCGCCCGCTACGAGAACTGCTCGGTCGCAGTGACCTGCTGCTCGGGCTGGACGACAAACAGCTTTATAACGCGCAGACCATCAAGGGCATCCTCCTCAGCGCTTACGCCGAGAACCGGGCGCTGATCGGCCCCACCGCCGCCTTCGTCAAGGCAGGCAGCCTGGCCAGCACCTACAGCGACCAGAGCGACTGGCTGGAGACCCTCGACACCCTGCTAGACGAGCCGGCGGAGCAATGGCCCCGCAACCTCTACCCCGAACGCTTCAAGGTGCAGAGCAACCGCCAGGTGGCGCGCTCGCTCGGCATCGACCTGCAAGGCGACGCGGAACTCGCGCAGCGCCTGGCCGAAGGAGAAAAACCATGAGTTCCCGCAAGAGCTGGAACATCCAGACGCGCATGCTGGCCATCAGCCTCGGCCCGGCGCTGCTGCTCACCGTGCTGCTGACCGCCTACTTCACGTATTCGCGTCTGCAGGACCTGCGCCTGGAGTCCAACCACACCGGCCAGTTGATCGCCAACCAGCTCGCCCCAGCAGCTGAATACGGGGTGATCTCCGGTAACCTGCCGGTCCTGCAGAGCCTGCTGCGGGCGACCCTGAGCACCGCCCATGTGCGCTTCATCGAAGTGCGCGATCGCGGCGACAACATCCTCGTCTACGTCGAGCACGCCGCCGATCCGGCACAGGCGAGCACCAAGGTGGAAATCTTCCATGCCTCGATCCAGCGCGAAAACATCGCCCTTGATGGCAGCGACCTGGCGAGCTCCAACAACATGCTGCCGACAGCCGCACCGCCCAGCGGGGATTATCTCGGCCGCGTGGTGGTCGGGATGGCCAGCGACGCCTTCAGTGAACGGCAGCAGGAAATCCTTCTCAAGGCCAGCCTGCTCGCGCTGTTCGCACTGATTCTCACCTACCTGCTGGCGCGCCGCCTCGCCCGCCGCCTGGCCGCGCCGATCCGCACCATGGGCCGCGCTGTGCAGGCGATCCAGACCGGCGATTACCACACCACCCTGCCGGTGCCGGATGACGGCGAAGTCGGCGACCTCGCCCGGCACATCAACAACCTTGCCCGCGGCCTGCAGCAGGCCAGCCTGGAGCAGGAGCGCAGCATCGCGCAGCTGGTGGCGGCGCGGGAGGAAGCCGAAGAGGCCAACCGCGCCAAATCCGACTTCCTGGCGATGATGAGCCACGAGCTGCGTACCCCGATGAACGGCGTGCTGGGCATGCTGCAGTTGCTGGAAACCACCGAGCTGAACCAGGAGCAGGCCGAGTACAGCGCACTGGCCACCGAATCCACCGAGCACCTGCTCAAGGTCATCAACGATATCCTCGACTTCTCCCGCGTCGAGCGCGGCGCGCTGGAACTGGAGCGCATCCCGTTCAACCTGCTGGAGCTGATCCAGAGCTCGATTCAGGTTTTTCAGCACAGCGCCCAGCAGCGGGGGCTCGAACTGGAAATGAATGTGCAGGACGGCCTCGACAACCTCGAAGTGCAGGGCGACCCGACGCGCATCCGGCAGATCCTGGTCAATCTGCTGGGCAACGCCCTGAAGTTCACCGAAGAAGGCGGCGTGCGCCTGGAAGCGACCTGGCAGGCGCTGGATGACGAAGTCCTGTGGCTCAGCTGTTCGGTGCAGGACAGCGGCATCGGCATCTCCCGCGAACGCCTGGAACACATGTTCGAAGCCTTCCAGCAGGCCGACTCGTCCACCTCGCGGCGCTACGGCGGCACCGGGCTGGGGCTATCCATCGCGCGCACCCTGGCCGAGCGGATGGGCGGCACGCTGGGCGCGGTCAGCGAAGAAGGCTGTGGTTCAACCTTCACCTTGGAGATTCCCCTGCCCTTCCGGGAGCGTCAGAGTGCCGCAGACGACCGGCCGAATGGCAGCGACGCGCTTGCCACTGGTCAGTCCGTGCTGCTGGTGGAGGACAACCCGGTGAATCAAACGGTCATAGAAGCTATGTTGCGCAGCCTGGGCTATCGCGTCACGCTGGTGGGTGACGGCGCCCAGGCAGTGCGCACCTCCGAGCGCGGCGAGTTCGCGGCAATCCTGATGGATTGCCGCCTGCCGGTGCTCAACGGCTACGAAGCCACCCGGCAGATCCGTGCAAAACCGGGCGGCGAACAGGTACCGATCATCGCCCTGACCGCCAACGCGCTGCAGGGCGACCGCGAGGCGTGCCTGGAGGCGGGAATGAACGACTACCTCGCCAAGCCGTTCAAACGCGCGGAGCTGCAGCGGATTCTGCAGCGCTGGGTTGCTCCAGGTCGTTGATCGATGGAGCACTTGCCCGCAAACTGCGGACCGGCCCGGGGCCTGCGTCCCGACGAGGAAACCTGGCGTCGGCGAAAAGTGAACAAGCGTTCGCCGATTGCTGTGACTTTCACTTAAAGGCAATAGTCTATGACTAGGCTGCCGCATGACACCGTGACAAGAACAACGGAACGCGGCGCCGCAGGCACAAGCCAAACAACGCCTGCTATCCAGGATTTTTGAGGAGCTCGCATGACCAAACAAAACGCCTTCACCCGAGAAGACCTGCTGCGCTGCAGCCGCGGCGAGCTCTTCGGCCCGGGTAATGCGCAACTGCCCGCCCCGAACATGCTGATGATCGACCGCATCACTCACATCAGTGAAGTCGGCGGCAAGTATGGCAAGGGCGAACTGGTCGCCGAGCTGGATATCAACCCGGACCTGTGGTTCTTCGCCTGCCACTTCGAAGGCGACCCCGTCATGCCGGGCTGCCTGGGCCTCGACGCCATGTGGCAGCTGGTAGGCTTCCACCTCGGCTGGCAGGGCAACCCCGGCCGCGGCCGCGCCCTGGGCTCGGGCGAAGTGAAGTTCTTCGGCCAGGTCCTGCCGACCGCCAAGAAAGTCACCTACAACATTCACATCAAGCGTACGATCAATCGTTCGCTGATCCTGGCCATCGCCGACGGCACCGTCAGCGTCGATGGCCGCGAAATCTACAGCGCCGAAGGCCTCCGCGTCGGCCTGTTCACTTCCACTGACAGCTTCTAAGGGTATCCGCATGCGTCGCGTCGTGATCACCGGTCTGGGCATCGTTTCCTGCCTGGGCAATGACAAAGACACCGTCTCCGCCAACCTGCGTGCAGGCCGTGCTGGCATCCGCCACAACCCCAGCTACGCCGAGATGGGCCTGCGCAGCCACGTTTCCGGTTCGGTCAACCTGAACCTGGAAGAGCTGATCGACCGCAAGGTCTTCCGCTTCATGGGCGACGCCGCCGCTTATGCCTACCTGGCAATGGAACAGGCGATCAAGGACTCCGGCCTCAGCCCCGAGCAGATTTCCAACCCGCGCACCGGCCTGATCGCTGGCTCCGGCGGTGCTTCCACCCTGAACCAGATGGAAGCCATTGACACCCTGCGCGAGAAGGGCGTCAAGCGCATCGGCCCATACCGCGTCACCCGCACCATGGGCAGCACCGTTTCCGCGTGCCTGGCCACTCCCTTCCAGATCAAGGGCGTGAACTACTCCATCTCCTCGGCCTGCGCTACCAGCGCGCATTGCATCGGCCAGGCCATGGAGCAGATCCAGCTGGGCAAGCAGGACGTCGTCTTCGCCGGCGGCGGCGAGGAAGAACACTGGAGCCAGAGCTGCCTGTTCGACGCTATGGGCGCCCTCTCCACCCAGTACAACGACACCCCGGAAAAGGCCTCCCGCGCCTACGACGCCAAGCGTGACGGTTTCGTCATCGCCGGCGGCGGCGGCATGGTCGTGGTCGAAGAGCTGGAACACGCCCTCAAGCGTGGCGCCAAGATCTACGCCGAAATCGTTGGCTACGGTGCGACTTCCGATGGCTACGACATGGTTGCCCCGAGCGGCGAAGGCGCCATCCGCTGCATGCAGCAGGCCTTGTCGACCGTGGACACGCCGATCGACTACCTGAACACCCACGGCACCTCCACCCCGGTCGGCGACGTCGCTGAAATCCGTGGCGTGCGCGCAGTGTTCGGCGACAAGGCCCCGGCCATCAGCTCCACCAAGAGCCTGTCCGGCCACTCCCTGGGCGCCGCAGGCGTTCACGAAGCGATCTACTGCCTGCTGATGATGGAAGGCAACTTCATCGCCGGTTCGGCAAACATCGACGAGCTGGACCCGGAAGTCGCTGACCTGCCGATCCTGCGCGAGACCCGCGAAAACGCGAAGATCGACACCGTCATGAGCAACAGCTTCGGCTTCGGCGGCACCAACGCCACCCTGGTCCTGAAACGCCACAACGGCTGATCGATGATCCAAACAGGAAAGGCGCCCCAGGGCGCCTTTTTTGTTGCCTGCGATTCCGGCCCTACCCTGGCGCCGCCGATCCCGTCAGGATGAGCAGGCAAATAAACAGGGAGCGTGCAGATGGATGTTCTGATCAGAAAGGCCCACAACGATGACGCCAAGGCCATCAGCCAGGTCATCGTCGCAACCGTCAGGGAGAGCAACAGCCAGGACTACCCGGCGAGCGTCATTGAGTCGGTGGTTTTGAATTTTACACCTGCGCGGGTGACCGAGTTGCTGGAACACCGGCTGGTATTCGTCGCTTTACTGGATGGCGAAATCGTCGGCACAGGCGCGCTGGACAGCCATGCCGTGCGCAGCCTGTTCATAGCGCCACGGCAGCAGCGTAAAGGCATCGGCCAGGCCCTGATGGCCAGAATCGAGAATGCTGCCTTGGAGCGCGGCGTAGAGGCCCTGCTGGTGCCCTCTTCTCTCACCGCCGAAAGCTTCTACGCCCGCCTCGGCTATCGCCTGCTGCGCGAACAGCTCCACGGCGAAGAACGCACCCTCATCATGACCAAGTCCCTCACCCCCTTGTAGGAGCGAGCTTGCTCGCGAACCGCACTCTTCAGAGTCCCGGACTAACGCCAGAACCACTCTCTATGCCGAACGCCCCCCTCTCCCTTCGGAGCGGGGCGCGCAGCGAGGGTTGGGCAGAGAGCGCACCGCACAGCGGTATCCCGTTGCACAGCGAGCAGCTTTTCCCGCCCCATAAAACAAAACCCCCGACCAGCTCTCGCTGATCAGGGGCTTTGGAATTAGAAGCTTGACGATGACCTACTCTCACATGGAGAAACTCCACACTACCATCGGCGATGCATCGTTTCACTACTGAGTTCGGGATGGGATCAGGTGGTTCCAATGCTCTATGGTCGTCAAGCAATTCGGTTGGATGCTCGCCTTGGCGCTCATCCGAATTCGGGTTGCTTGCACTAATAAGCAAAACCCCCGGCCAGCGATGCTGACCAGGGGTCTTGGGATAGGAGCTTGACGATGACCTACTCTCACATGGAGAAACTCCACACTACCATCGGCGATGCGTCGTTTCACTACTG
>NZ_JBIVBR010000023.1:0-48378 GCF_044746165.1 Pseudomonas sp. NPDC086581
CTGTGGTCATGAGCCAATCCTCGTAAACTGTTCGACGAGAGCACTCTGACTGCCCACGCTTGTGGTTCGAGGTTCACTCGTTCAACTGTTCGGGCCAGGTCAGAGGACGGCGGGAGGCAGCTTGGGCTCCTACTCGTGCGACCAACACCGCGGACCTGCAGCCTTGCCTCCCGTCGCTCTCACCTTCGAGCTTATCGAGCTTTGCAGACACAAGCGGACCCTGTCCGCGATGGCCTCCGGCGCGAGGCGAACCTTTCGCGGACAAGGTCCGCTCCTACAGGATCACGCCACGCTCGGTTTGTAGGGCGCATAACGCGCCAGCGTTATCCGCCGCCATGGAATCGGCGGATAACCCGTTCCGGGTTATGCGCCCTACGCACAAGCGCCCGCTCTGGCTCTTGAGGGGTTCCAGAGAAACATCCGCACGCTCCGGAGTGCCCCTTTCAGGAGGCCGAAGGTGATCGGAGTTTCAGGGGTTGAGCGACATGGATGTCGCGAGAGCCACGATGGGCCAGGGATGGCCCTTCGTGGCGGGCCCCTGAAACTCCGAAGAACCAAGGGTACTTTTCGCGGAGCGAAAAGCCGGATGTCAGGGGCGAGACCTTTGCCTACTTTGGGGCGTTTGCCAAAGTAGGTCGCCCGAGGGGGCGAAACACAATGTCCGCGCACACTCCGAAGCGGCGCAGACACTCCATCCTTCAAGCAACAATAAGTTTCGTGCCAGAAGGATCAGGCCTTCTGATCCGCCTGCCACGCGTCGATCACTTCCTGCGCCGCACGGAAGGCATCGATAGCCGCCGGAACACCGGCATAGACCGCGCAATGCAGCAGCGCCTCGCGAATCTCTTCCAACGTGCAGCCGTTGTTCAGCGCGCCGCGCACATGGCCTTTCAGCTCCTGCGGGCACTTGAGCGCGGTCAGCGCGGCCAGGGTGATGAGGCTGCGGGTCTTGAGCGGCAGGCCGTCGCGGTTCCACACGCCGCCCCAGGCGTGCTCGTTGACGAAGTCCTGCAGTGGCTGGGTGAACTCGGTGGCGTTGCCCAGGGCGCGGTCGACGAAGGCGTCGCCCATCACTTCGCGGCGGACCTGCTCGCCGGCCTTGCGGTTGTCGTTGCTCATTCTGGCTCCTTCAGAGACCTTCCAGGCGCACCGGCGCGGTGCCGGAGCGCAGCATGTTGAGTTGTTCGGCAGCGGCCTTGGAGACATCGATGATCCGCCCACGGCCAAATGGTCCGCGGTCGTTGATGCGCACCACGACGCTGCGCCCGTTATCGAGGTTGGTCACTCGCACCCGCGTGCCGAAGGGCAGGGTGCGATGCGCGGCGGTCAGGGCGTTCTGGTTGAAGCGCTCGCCGCTGGCGGTGCGCTTGCCGTGGTGCGCCTTGCCGTAATAGGACGCGGTGCCTTCGGCGCGGTAGCCGCGTCCTGAGACTTCCGAGTCGCTGTCATATGACGTGGTACTACAGCCGGCCAGCAGGGCCAGGCAACCGATGAGGGCCATGGGTCGCAGCATCGAACCTCCGGACGAAAAAACGCCGGGCAAGCCCGGCGTCGTTGAAGTGTGGGCTCAGCCTTCGAGCTTCTTCTTCAGCAGTTCGTTCACTTGTGCCGGGTTGGCCTTGCCTTTGGCGGCCTTCATGGCCTGGCCGACGAAGAAGCCGAACATCTTGCCGCGCTTGGCTTCGTCGCTGGCGCGGTACTGTTCGACCTGCTCGGCGTTGGCTGCCAGCACGTCGTCCAGTAGCTTCTCGACGGCGCCCGAGTCGGTGTTCTGCACCAGGTCCTTGGCCTTGATGATCTCGTCGGGCGAGCCTTCACCTTCGGCCATGGCGGCGAACACGGTCTTGGCCGCCTTGCCGTTGATGGTGCCGTCCTTCAGGCGCAGGATCATGCCGCCCAGGTGCTCGGCGGAAACCGGCGACTGCTCGATGTCCAGGCCGTCCTTGTTGAGCAGGCTGGACAGCTCGCCCATCACCCAGTTGGCCGCCAGCTTGGCGTCGGCGCAGATGACCTGGACCTGTTCGAAGTAGTCGGCCATCTCACGGCTGGCGGACAGCACGCTGGCGTCGTAGGCGGACAGGCCGTACTGGCTCTCGAAGCGCTCGCGCTTCTGGTCCGGCAGCTCCGGCAGCTGGCCGCGCAGTTCTTCCAGGAAGGCGCGTTCGATCACCACCGGCAGCAGGTCCGGGCAGGGGAAGTAACGGTAGTCGTTGGCTTCTTCCTTGCTGCGCATGGAGCGCGTTTCGTCCTTGTTCGGGTCATACAGGCGGGTTTCCTGCACGACCTTACCGCCATCCTCGATCAGCTCGATCTGGCGCTGCACTTCGTGGTTGATCGCCTTCTCGATGAAGCGGAAGGAGTTCACGTTCTTGATCTCGGCACGGGTGCCGAACTCGGCCTGGCCCTTGGGGCGTACCGAGACGTTGCAGTCGCAACGCAGAGAGCCTTCGGCCATGTTGCCGTCGCAGATGCCCAGGTAGCGCACCAGCGCATGGATCGCCTTGACGTAGGCGACGGCTTCCTTGGCGCTGCGGATATCCGGCTCGGAGACGATCTCCAGCAGCGGAGTGCCGGCGCGGTTCAGGTCGATGCCGCTCATGCCGTGGAAGTCTTCGTGCAGGCTCTTGCCGGCGTCCTCTTCCAGGTGCGCGCGGGTGATCCCGACACGTTTGACGGTGCCGTCTTCCAGGGTGATGTCCAGATGGCCCTTGCCAACGATGGGGTGATCCATCTGGCTGGTCTGGTAGCCCTTGGGCAGGTCCGGGTAGAAGTAGTTCTTCCGGGCGAAGACGTTGCGCTCTGCGATTTCGGCGTTGATCGCCAGGCCGAACTGACAGGCCATGCGCACGGCTTCCTGGTTCAGCACCGGCAGGGTGCCGGGCATGGCCAGGTCGACCAGGCTGGCCTGGGTGTTCGGGGCGGCGCCGAAGGTGGTGGCGCTACCGGAGAAGATCTTCGATTGGGTGGAGAGCTGTGCGTGGATTTCCAGCCCGATCACGGTTTCCCATTGCATGTGTGTCGTCCTCAGAATCCAGCCGGTGCTTGTTTGTGCCAGTCAGTGACCAGTTGGTACTGGTGCGCGACGTTGAGCAGGCGGCCTTCCTGGAAGTACGGCGCGAGCAGCTGGACACCCACCGGCAGGCCGTCGACGAAGCCCGCCGGCATGGACAGGCCCGGAATGCCGGCGAGGTTGGCGGTGATGGTGTAGATGTCTTCCAGGTACTGGGCGACCGGGTCGTTGTTCTTCTCGCCGAGTTTCCAGGCCGGGTTCGGCGTGGTCGGGCCGAGGATTACGTCGACTTCGGCGAAGGCGCTGGTGAAATCGTTCTTGATCAGACGGCGAATTTTCTGAGCCTTCAGGTAATACGCGTCGTAGTAACCGGCGGAAAGCGCGTAGGTGCCGACCATGATGCGGTTCTTCACTTCAGCGCCGAAACCTTCGGCACGGGAGCGCTTGTACAGGTCCTGGAGGTCTTTCGGGTTCTCGCAGCGGTAGCCGTAGCGAACGCCGTCGAAGCGCGAGAGGTTGGAGCTCGCTTCTGCGGGCGCGATCACATAATAGGCAGGGATCGCGTGCTGCATGTTCGGCAGGGAGATCTCCTTGACCACCGTGCCGAGCTGCTTGAGCTGCTCGACCACCTTCATCACCGCGTCGGCGATGCGGCTGTCCAGGCCGGCGCCGAAGTATTCCTTCGGCAGGCCGATGCGCAGGCCGGTCAGCGGCTTGGCCAGGGCGGCCAGGTAGTTGTCCACCGGCTGGTCGACGCAGGTGGAGTCCTTCGGATCGAAGCCGGCCATGGCGCCGAGCATCAGCGCGCAGTCCTCGGCGGTGCGGGCCAGCGGGCCACCCTGATCGAGGCTGGAGGCATAGGCGATCATGCCCCAGCGCGATACGCGGCCGTAGGTTGGCTTGATGCCGGTGAGGTTGGTCAGTGCCGCCGGCTGGCGGATCGAGCCGCCGGTGTCGGTGCCGGTGGCGGCCGGGATCAGGCGCGCGGCCACGGCGGCGGCGGAGCCACCGGAGGAACCGCCCGGTACGCGGGAGGTGTCCCAGGGGTTCTTCACCGGGCCGTAGTGGCTGGATTCGTTGGCTGAGCCCATGGCGAATTCGTCCATGTTCAGCTTGCCCAGGCTCACTGTGCCGGCGTCCGCCAGGCGCTCGACGACGGTGGCGTCGTAGGGCGAGACGAAGGCGTCGAGAATCTTCGAGCCGCAGCTGGTGCGCACGCCCTGGGTGCAGAACAGGTCCTTGTGGGCGATCGGCGCGCCCAGCAGGGCACCGGTCTCGCCTTTGGCGCGCCGCTCGTCGGCCGCCTTGGCTTGGGCCAGGGCGATCTCTTCGGTGACGGTGATGAAGCTGTTCAGCTGCGGGTCGAGCTTCTGGATGCGCGCGAGCAGGGCAGTGGCCAGTTCCTGGGCGGAGAATTGCTTATCGGCGAGTCCGCGGGCGACTTCGGCGAGGGTCAATTGATGCAGCATATGTCCGTGTCCTTAGCGCTTACTCGATGACTTTCGGGACGAGGTAAAGACCGTCTTCCACGGCCGGCGCGATGGCCTGGTAGGCTTCACGGCGGTTCTCCTCGGTAACTGCGTCGGCGCGCAGGCGCTGCGTGGCTTCCAGCGGGTGGGCCAGGGGCGCCACGCCGTCGGTGTCGACCGCCTGCATGGCGTCGATCAGGCCGAGGATGTTGTTCAGGGTGTCCGTGGTGCGCGAAATGTCGGCTTCCTCCAGGCCCAGGCGGGCGAGGTGGGCGATCTTTTCCACGTCGGAGCGTTCAAGCGCCATCGAGGTCTCCAGCTAGAGCGGCCCGGTTCGAACTGGACCTGGCCGGAAGGAATTGGGGGGCAGGGAACAGAACCCGCGGCAGACGGTCGAAGGCCGCTGGGACGGGCCCGCGAGCCCGAAAAACGAGGAATCTAGCATAAATTGCCGCCTTGCCCAAAACCCCCGTCATTGTTAGAGTTTGCCGCACTTTTTTACCCGCGCATTTTTCACCCACGCTCCACCTACGGGTTTCTTTCCAATGTTCAAAAAACTGCGTGGCATGTTCTCCAGTGATCTGTCGATCGACCTGGGCACTGCCAATACCCTTATTTATGTGCGCGAGCGCGGCATCGTCCTGAACGAACCGTCCGTGGTCGCCATTCGTAGCCACGGCAGCCAGAAGAGCGTGGTAGCGGTCGGTACCGAAGCCAAGCGCATGCTCGGCCGCACCCCGGGCAACATTGCCGCCATTCGTCCGATGAAGGACGGCGTGATCGCCGACTTCAGCGTCTGCGAGAAGATGCTGCAGTACTTCATCAACAAGGTTCACGAGAACAGCTTCCTGCAGCCCAGCCCGCGCGTGCTGATCTGCGTGCCGTGCAAGTCCACCCAGGTGGAGCGCCGCGCCATCCGTGAATCGGCTCTGGGCGCCGGTGCCCGTGAGGTCTACCTCATCGAGGAACCGATGGCCGCAGCCATCGGCGCCGGCCTGCCGGTGGAAGAGGCCCGTGGTTCCATGGTCGTCGATATCGGCGGCGGCACCACCGAGATCGCGCTGATCTCCCTCAACGGTGTGGTCTACGCCGAATCCGTCCGCGTCGGCGGCGACCGCTTCGACGAAGCCATCGTCACCTACGTGCGCCGCAACTACGGCAGCCTGATCGGCGAATCCACCGCGGAGCGCATCAAGCAGGAAATCGGTACCGCCTTCCCGGGTGGCGAAGTCCGCGAAGTCGACGTCCGTGGCCGCAACCTGGCCGAAGGCGTACCGCGCAGCTTCACCCTGAATTCCAACGAAGTGCTCGAAGCGCTGCAGGAATCCCTGGCGACCATCGTCCAGGCGGTCAAGAGCGCCCTGGAGCAGTCCCCGCCGGAACTGGCTTCGGACATCGCCGAGCGTGGCCTGGTGCTGACCGGTGGCGGCGCGCTGCTGCGCGACCTGGACAAGCTGCTGGCCCAGGAAACCGGCCTGCCGGTGATCGTCGCCGAAGACCCGCTGACCTGCGTCGCCCGTGGCGGCGGCAAGGCGCTGGAAATGATGGACCGTCATTCGATGGACCTGCTGTCCACCGAGTAAGTTGGACGTGGAGGTTGGTTGACGTTTCGCCCACGCTGGTGAAACTTCAACCGACCTTGCACAGCTAGGAGCCGGTCATCAAACCGATATTCTCCAAAGGGCCCTCGCTGGGCGCGCGCCTTCTGGTGCTCGCTGTCCTGTCGGTCGCCTTGATGGTGGTCGATGCCCGCTTCGATTATCTGAAACCGGTACGCAGCCAGATGGGCCTCGTGCTGAGTCCTTTCTATGGCATCGCCGATTTTCCCGTTCGTGCTTGGGAAGGCGTGCGCGACCAGTTCACCAGCCGCAGCGAGCTGCTGGCCGAGAACGAGCGCCTTAAGGCCGAGCAGTTGCTGATGCAGCGCCGCCTGCAGAAGCTGGCCACCCTCACCGAACAGAACGTACGCCTGCGCGAGCTGCTCAATTCCTCCGCCCTGGTCGACGACAAGGTGCTGGTGGGTGAGCTGATCGGCGTCGACCCGAACCCCTTCACCCAGCGCATCCTGATCGACAAGGGCGAGAAGGACGGTGTGTTCCAGGGCCAGCCGGTGCTCGACGCCAGCGGGCTGATGGGCCAGGTGGTCGAGGTCATGCCCTATACCGCGCGCGTGCTGCTGCTGACCGATACCACGCACAGCATTCCGGTGCAGGTGAACCGCAATGGTCTGCGCGCCATCGCCGTGGGCACCGGCAACCCGGAACGCCTGGAACTGCGCTACGTCGCCGATACCGCCGACATCAAGGAAGGCGACCTGCTGGTCAGCTCCGGCCTTGGCCAGCGTTTTCCGGCCGGCTATCCGGTGGCGGTGGTGAAGGAAGTGCTGCACGACACGGGCGGGCCTTTCGCCACTATCCGTGCCGTGCCGACCGCCAAGATGAACCGCAGCCGCTACGTGCTGCTGGTGTTCAGCGACAGTCGTACCCCCGAGCAGCGCGCTACCGATGCAGCCGAAGCCCAGGCCGAGGCCGACCGCAAGGCCGCCGAGTCCGGCTCGCCGGCACAGGCTGCACCGGGCGCCCCGGCAGCTCCGTCGCATGACGGCGTGCAGCCTGCCGCTCCCGCCACGCAGCCTGCCCATCCGGCCGGCGCCAATGGCGCAGCCCCGGCTGCACCGGCCTCGCACCCGGATGCAAGGACCCGTCACTGATGGCGGCCCAGGGTTCGAACAACGGCTGGGCCATCTGGCTCACCCTGCTGGCGGCGCTGCTGCTGTCGGTGGCGCCGATGCCCAGCTTCATGGAGATCGGCCGCCCGCTTTGGCTGGCGATGTTCCTCACCTACTGGGTGCTGTACCTGCCGCACAAGGTCGGCATGCTGACCGCCTGGGTGCTGGGCGTCGCCGAAGATGTGCTCTACGGTAGCCTGCTGGGGCAGAACGCGCTGATCCTCAGCCTGATCATTTGCCTGGTGCTGTCGCTGCATCAGCGCCTGCGTATGTTCCCCATCTGGCAGCAGTGCCTGGTGTTGCTGGTGGTCTTCGGTCTCGCACAATTGGTCCAGCTGTGGATCAGCGCCCTGACCGGCAACCGCCCACCGACCCTGGTGTTCCTCCTGCCGGCACTGGTCAGCGCTTTGCTCTGGCCCTGGGTCTACACACTGCTGCGGGCCCTGCGGCTGCGCCTGAACATCAACTGATCGCCCCCCTTGCGGGGGAATCGCCGGGCCCGCGTTGCGCGGGCCCGCTTCGGAGTCCCTGATGGCCCAGCTGTACCTCGCCTCCAGTTCGCCGCGTCGCCGCGAGCTGCTCACCCAGATTGGCCTGCCGTTCCACATAGTGCCCGCGTCCATCGATGAAACGCCCGAATCCGGCGAGCCGGCGCGTGCCTATGTCGAGCGCTTGGCGCGCGGCAAGGCGCTGGCCGGGCTGAACTTCCTCGCCCAGCGCGCCGACGTCTGCGTGCTCGGCGCCGATACCGCCGTGGTGCTGGACGGCCGTATCCTCGGCAAACCGGTGGATCGCGACGACGCCCTGGCCATGCTGCAGGCCTTGTCCGGCCGCGAGCACGAGGTGCTGACCGCTGTGGCGGTAGCTGATCGGGATCGCTGCGAGGCGCGCGTGGTCAGCAGCCGTGTGGTTTTCCGCGAGGTCTCCGCCGAGGAAGCCGAGCGCTATTGGGAAACCGGCGAGCCGCAGGATAAAGCCGGTGGCTATGCTATCCAGGGGCTTGCGGCGGTCTTCGTCAGCCGCGTCGAGGGCAGCTACAGCGCCGTGGTTGGCCTGCCTCTTTGCGAAACCTCGGCATTGCTGGCTGACTTCTCCATCTCCAGCTGGCAGTCTTGATCGGAAAGTAGCGCTGGCACGACTCCGGGCGCGATAAGGAAGGGCGCATGAGCGAAGAGATCCTGATCAATATCACGCCGATGGAATCGCGCGTGGCGGTGGTGGAGAACGGCGTCCTGCAGGAGGTCCATGTCGAGCGCACGCTGCGCCGCGGGATCGTCGGCAACATCTACAAGGGCAAGGTCGTGCGTGTGCTTCCCGGCATGCAGGCGGCCTTCGTCGACGTTGGCCTGGAGCGCGCGGCCTTCATCCACGCCGCGGAGATATCCACCCGCGAGGGCAGCGCCGTGGAGAGCATCGGCGCGCTGGTCCACGAAGGGCAGAGCCTGGTGGTGCAGGTCACCAAGGACCCCATCGGTACCAAGGGCGCGCGCCTCACCACGCACCTGTCGATCCCCTCGCGCTATCTGGTCTACATGCCGCGCACCAGTCATGTCGGCATTTCCCTGAAGATCGAGGACGAACACGAGCGCGAGCGACTCAAACAGGTGGTCGCCAAGTGCGTCGAGGCCGAAGGCATCGTCGAGCGCGGCGGGTTCATCCTGCGTACAGCCGCCGAGGGCGCTGGCGAGGACGAGATCCTCGCCGATATCCGCTACCTGCGTCGCCTGTGGGACCAGATCGACGCGCAGATCCAGACCGTCGGCGCGCCGACGATGATCTACGAAGACCTTTCCCTGGCCTTGCGCACCCTGCGCGACCTGGTGAATCCGCGCATCGAGAAAATCCGTGTCGACTCCCGGGAGAACTTCCAGAAGATCACGCAGTTCGTCGAAGAACTGATGCCGGAAATCGCCGACCGCCTGGAGCACTACCCAGGCGAGCGGCCGATCTTCGATCTCTACGGCGTCGAGGACGAGGTGCAGAAGGCGCTGGAGCGCAAGGTGCTGCTCAAGTCCGGCGGCTACCTGATCATCGACCCGACCGAGGCGATGACCACCATCGACGTGAACACCGGCGCCTTCGTCGGCCATCGCAACCTCGAAGAGACCATCTTCAAGACCAACCTCGAGGCGGCCACCGCCATCGCCCGCCAGCTGCGCCTGCGCAACCTGGGCGGGATCATCATCATCGACTTCATCGACATGGAAGACGAGGAGCACCGTCGCCAGGTCCTGCGGACCCTGGAGAAGCAGCTCGAACGCGACCATGCCAAGACCAACATCATCGGCATCACCGAACTGGGTCTGGTGCAGATGACCCGCAAGCGCACCCGCGAAAGCCTGGTGCAGGTTCTCTGCGAGCCCTGTCCGAGCTGCCAGGGGCGCGGCATGCTGAAAACGCCCGAGACCATCTGCTACGAGATTTTCCGCGAAATCCTCCGTGAGGCGCGCGCCTACCAGGCCGATTCCTACCTGGTGCTGGCGAACCAGAAGGTCGTGGACCGTCTGCTCGATGAGGAGTCGGGTAATGTCGCGGATCTGGAGCTGTTCATCGGTCGCCCTATCAAGTTCCAGGTCGAGGCCATGTATTCCCAGGAGCAGTACGACGTGGTCCTGCTTTGAGCGGCGGATCGCACAACGTGGGGTTCCGGCAGGAGGCCATCGTGCAATGGGAGTTTTTGGAGCTTTGCCTGACGCACACTGTCAGACCTGGTTCGACATTGCCTGGCTGGGAGGCCGCTCGATGACCCTACGCTCCACTTCACAGGCAGCCGACTGACATGGAACGCGCCGGTCGCCTGTTCGCCAGTTCCCTGCGCATCATCCTCGGCCTCCTGGCGCTGGGGCTGGTGCTGCTCGCGCTGTACGTCAGCCTCGGCCGGCAACTGGTGCCGCTGGTGGCGGAGTACCGCGACGACCTGGCGCAGAAGGCCAGCGAACAGCTGGGCCTGCCGGTCGCCGTCGGCGCGCTGGAGGGGCACTGGCATGCCTTCAGCCCGATCATCGTGGTGCGCGATATCCAGCTGGGCGAGGGTAACGACTCCCTGCGCCTGGAGCGCGTGCGCCTGATCCCGGACATCCTCGGCAGCGTGATGGCGCGCCAGCCGCGAATCGACAGCCTGGAGCTGGAAGGCCTGCACTTGACCCTGCGCGAAGACGAGTATGGCAAGTGGCATGCCGACGGTCTGCCCAGCCGCGGCGGTGATACCGATCCGCGCAAACTCATCGACCTGCTGCTGACCCCGCGTCGTCTGTCGCTGATGGACAGCCAACTGACCGTGCTGCCGCAACAGGCCAACCCGTTGTCGCTGACCTACGTCGGCATGACCTTGCGCAGCGGCAGCCGCCAGCGTCTCGAAGCACGCCTCAGCCTGCCCGGCGGCGAGCCGGTGGCGGCGCGTCTGGAAACCCGCCTGAACCGTGATGACTGGGCGAAGAGTTCAGCCGAGCTTTACCTCAGCCTGCCCCAGGCCGACTGGGCGAAGTGGCTGCCCGAACGCCTCACCGGCGCCTGGAAGCTGTCCCAGGCCAAGGCCGGCGGCGAGCTATGGGCGACCATCGACAAAGGCGTGCCGGTATCCGCGGCGGCGCGCCTGAACGCGCCGAAGATCGACGCGGCGCTGGGCGATCGCAAGCCAGTGAGCCTGAGTGACTTGGGCGTCAGCCTGTTCTTTGAGCGCAATGGCGACGATCTGAACCTGCGCGTCGCCGATCTGGCGGCGAACCTCGGCGATACCCGCTGGGGCGAAGTCGAGCTGGATCTGACTCGCCGGATGAAGGATGAGGAACACTGGCAACTGCGCGCCGACCGTCTCGACCTGGCCCCGCTGGGGCCAGCCATTACCGCCCTGGCACCGCTGCCGGACAAAGCCATCGAGTGGCTAGACGGCCTAAAGCCGCAGGGCGTACTGCACAACGTCAACTTCGATTACTGGCCGCAGCGTGAGGGTGCTGAGCGCGTTGCCTATGCCACTAACCTGGAGAAGGTCGGCGTCCGAGCCTTCCATGATGTGCCTGCGGTGGCCAATGTTGATGGCACCCTGCGCGGCAACCTGGAGGGAGGCACGCTGGATGCCAACGCCCAGGACTTCATGCTTCACCTGGCTACTCTCTTCCCGGAGCCTTGGCATTATCGCACTGCGCACACGCGCATGTTCTTCAAGCTCAACGACGAAGCTTTCACCCTCGGCAGCCACCTGATGCAGGTGGAAGGCGAGGAGGGCACGATCGCCGGTGACATGCTGATCCGCCTGATGCGCGACCCGGCGCTGGAGGACTACATGGACCTACGTGTCGGCATGAGCAATGGCGATGCGCGCTACACCGGCAAGTACCTGCCGACCGTCATTCCGCAGATGAGCAAGGACCTTGCCGCCTGGCTGAAGGGTTCGATCAAGAGCGGTCGCATCGAGCAGGGCTATTTCCTCTGGCAGGGCTCGCTGCAGAAGGGCTCGGCGCCCGAAGCCCATGCCATGACCCTGTATTTCAAGGTCCACGACGGCGTGCTCGACTATCAACCCGGCTGGCCCGGCCTGAGCAAGGCCGAGGGCGAGGTGCGGGTCGAGGACACCGGCGTCAGCATCAACGCCAGCAGCGGGCAGATACTCAACAGCCAGGTGCGCGATGTGTCGGTGGAGATTCCCCATTCGGACCCGGGCGAAGTCGCCCACCTGCATGTGAATGGCGACATCGACAGCAACCTCGTCGATGGCCTGAAGATTCTCCAGGATTCGCCGATCGGTGCGACCCATACCTTCGCCGGCTGGGAAGGCTCCGGTGACCTGAACGGCCACCTCAACCTCGACATTCCCCTGGCCAAGGGCGAGGCGAGCAAGGCGCGGGTGATAGTCGACTTCGACACCGACAAGGCGAAGTTGAAGATCGCCAAGCCTGAGCTGAACCTCGAACAGGTCAAGGGGAAGTTCCGCTACGACACCGACAGCGGCCTGAGCGGGCAGAACATCGCGGCGCAGGTGCTGGGCGCCCGCGTCACCGGCAGTATTCGCGCCGAAGGCCGCAACGGCGTACCGCGCACGCGGGTACTGGTGGGCGGCCAGGTGCCGGTCAAGTCCCTGCTCGACTGGGGCAAGGTGCAGAAGCAGTTGCCGGTTGACGGGAGGATTCCCTTCCAGCTCAACCTCCTGCTCGACGGCAAGGACAGCCAGTTGCAGGTCGCTTCGAATCTGCAGGGCGTCACCATTGACCTTCCAGCGCCGCTGGGCAAGTCTGCGCAGGAAACTCGCGAGAGCGAGTGGCGCATGACCCTGGATGGCGCCGAGCGGCGCTACTGGGCCACCTACGGTGACCGCGCCAGCCTGGCTTATGCCGCGCCGGCGGAGCAGCCGCTGGCCGGCCGTGGCGTGCTGCGCCTGGGCGGCGACCCCGCCGTGCTGCCGAACTGGAGCGGTGTGCAGGTGCGCGGCAAGATCGACGAAGTCGACGCCGATGCCTGGATGGCCGTCGCCAAGAAATACTCCAATACTGGGGTTGAAGGTGCGGCTGGCCTGTTGCGCGGTGCAGACCTGCAGATCGGCCGTTTCAAGGGCTTCGGCCAGACCCTGGAGAACCTCACACTGGATGTGGCGCGCAGCGACAGCAGCTGGCAGGTCGGGCTGGTCAGCTCGCTGGTTTCGGGCAAGGTCACATTGCCCGACAGCAAGGTGAAGCCGATCCAGATTGCCCTGGACCGCATCGACCTGCCCAAGGGCGAGGCGATCGACTCCGAGAAGGCGGTGGTAGCGCCGGACCCGCTGGCGAAGATCGACCCGCGGACCCTGCCGCCGATGGACGTGAGCATTCGTCAGGTGCTGAAGGCGGGCAAACCGGTTGGTGCCTGGAGCTTCAACGTGCGCCCGACACCTACCGGCGTTGGCTTCAACGACGTAAATCTGGACCTGCGCGGCCTCTCGGTGAAGGGCAACCTGCGCTGGGACGGCATGGAGGCCAGCGCGCGCAGTACCTTCCAGGGCCAGCTCGAAGGCAAGAACCTGGGCGACGTGCTCAAAGCCTGGGACTTCGCCCCCAGCGTTACCAGCGAGCGTTTCCGCGTGGACATCAACGGCAACTGGCCAGGCTCCCCGGCGGCGCTGAACCTGCGGCGTTTCGGCGGCACCCTCGACGCAAGTCTGCGCAAAGGCCAGTTCGTCGAAGTGGAGGGCGGCGCCAATGCCCTGCGCGTATTCGGCCTGCTCAACTTCAACGCCATCAACCGCCGCCTGCGCCTGGACTTCTCCGACCTGCTCGGCAAGGGCCTGAGCTACGACCGCGTGAAGGGCGTGCTCACCGCCACCGACGGCGTCTACTTCACCCGCGAACCGCTGCGCCTGGACGGGCCGTCGAGCAACCTGGAACTCAACGGTACCTTGGACCTCGCCCATGACGAGATCGACGCCAAGCTGCTGGTGACCCTGCCGGTGACCAACAACCTGCCGCTGGCGGCGCTGATCGTTGGTGCGCCGGCCATTGGTGGTGCGCTGTTCGTGGTGGACAAGCTGCTGGGCGACAAAGTCGCGCGCTTCGCCAGCGTGCAGTACAGCGTGAAGGGCCCATGGCAGAGCCCCACCATCGCTTTCGAGAAACCTTTCGAAAAGCCTCATTGAGCCCCTCAATCGAGCAGAAAGGCCGGGCTTCAGTTAGCATGAAACCCAGACACCGACGGAGCTCAGCATGTCCCTTGCCGTCATCCAGATGGTCAGCCAGGACGATATCCTGGCCAATCTCGCCGCCGCCCGTCGCCTGCTCGAGCAGGCCGCCGAGGGTGGCGCACGCCTCGCCGTATTGCCGGAGAACTTCGCTGCCATGGGCTGCCGCGACCTCGCGGAGATCGGTCGCGCCGAAGCTCTGGGGCAAGGCCCGATCCTGCCCTGGTTGAAAAGTACTGCCCGCGACCTCAGGTTGTGGATAGTCGCCGGCACCCTGCCGCTGCCACCCGAAGGCCAGCCGGACGCCAAGGCCAATGCCTGTTCGCTACTGGTGGACGAGCGCGGTGAAGTGGCGGCGCGCTACGACAAGTTGCACCTGTTCGACGTGGATGTCGCCGACGCCCGTGGCCGCTATCGCGAGTCGGACGACTACGCCTTCGGCCGACGTGTGGTAGTGGAGGATACTCCGGTCGGGCGCCTGGGCATGACGGTCTGCTACGACCTGCGTTTCCCTGAGCTCTACACCGCGCTGCGCGAGGCGGGCGCGGAGCTGATCAGCGCCCCCGCGGCCTTCACAGCAGTGACCGGCGCCGCGCACTGGGAAATCCTCGTCCGCGCCCGCGCCATCGAGACCCAGTGCTACCTGCTGGCGGCCGGGCAGGGCGGCACCCACCCCAAGGGAAGGGAAACCTGGGGCCAGTCGGCCATCGTCGACCCCTGGGGGCGTATCCTCGCCGAACAGGCCAAGGGTGAGGCCGTGCTGCTGGCCGAGCGCGACAGCGAGGAACAGTCGGCGGTCCGGCACCGCATGCCGATTGCCCGGCACAGAAGATTTTTCCCGCCGGTCGAACCACGACCGGCGCGTACGGAGTGAATATGAGCGAACTGTTGTCATCCGTCAGTCAGCACCTGCTGGCCCCCGGTGGTCTGGATATCGACCAGCTCTCGCCGATCCTGCACGAGCTGAGCGGTCCCGGCATCGACGCCGCCGATCTGTACTTCCAGAGCCAGGTTTCCGAGTCCTGGATGCTCGAAGACGGGATCGTCAAGGAAGGCAGCTTCCACATGGACCAGGGCGTCGGTGTGCGTGCGCAGTCCGGCGAGAAGACCGGCTTCGCCTACAGCAACGCGATCAACCATGAAGCGCTGATCCAGGCCGCCCGCGCTGCCCGCTCGATCTCCCGTGCCGGGCAGAACGGCAAGGTGCAGGCGTTCCAGGCCGTGCTACCGACCCGCCTGTACGCCGGCGAGAATCCGCTGGATGTGATGAGCCGTGCCGAGAAGGTCGAGCTGCTGCAGAAGATCGACGCCGCCACCCGTGCCCTCGATCCGCGTATCCAGCAGGTTACCGTCAGCCTCGCCGGCGTCTGGGACCAGGTACTGATCGCCGCGGCGGACGGCTCGCTGGCCGCGGATATCCGCCCGCTGGTGCGCTTCAATGTCAGCGTCATCGTCGAGCAGAACGGCCGCCGCGAGCGTGGCGGCCATGGCGGCGGCGGGCGTACCGATTACAAGTACTTCCTGCAGGAAGACCGCGCCATGAGCTACGCCCGCGAGGCACTGCGCCAGGCCCTGGTCAACCTCGAAGCGGTGCCCGCGCCGGCCGGCAGCCTGCCGGTGGTGATGGGCGCAGGCTGGTCCGGCGTGCTGCTGCACGAAGCCGTGGGCCACGGCCTGGAAGGCGACTTCAACCGCAAGGGCAGCTCGAACTACAGCGGGCGCATCGGCGAGAAGGTCGCTTCCAGCCTGTGCACCATCGTCGATGATGGCACCATTGCCGGTCGTCGTGGTTCGCTGTCGGTGGACGACGAAGGCACGCCGACGAACTGCAACGTGCTGATCGAGAACGGCATCCTCAAGGGCTATATGCAGGACAAGCTCAACGCCCGCCTGATGGGAGTGGCGCGCACCGGCAACGGTCGCCGCGAGTCCTACGCGCACCTGCCGATGCCGCGCATGACCAACACCTACATGCTGGCCGGGCAGAGCGATCCGCAGGAAATCATCGCCAGCGTCGAACGCGGTATCTACTGCGCGAACCTGGGCGGCGGCCAGGTAGATATCACCAGCGGCAAGTTCGTCTTCGCAACCAGTGAGGCCTACCTGATCGAGAACGGCAAGATCACCCGCCCGGTGAAGGGCGCGACCCTGATCGGCAACGGTCCGGAAGTGATGAGCCGGGTGTCCATGGTCGGCAACGACCTGGCGCTGGACAGCGGCGTGGGCACGTGCGGCAAGGACGGCCAGTCCGTGCCGGTCGGTGTCGGCCAGCCGACCCTGAAGATCGACGCGATCACCGTTGGCGGCACGGGCGCCTGAGGCCGTTGCCGGTGGGGCTGGAAGGGAAGGGCGCGGCTGCTCAGCGCAGGCCGCGTTTCATTTCGTCCAGCTCGCGGATGTACTTGAAGATCTTCCGTGCTGCGGCAGGAGGCTTGTTGTGAGCGGCCTCGTGCTGGGCATGGCGGATCAGCTGGAGCAGATGCTGACGGTCGCTTTCCGGGTATTCGCCGAAGAAGGCCGACAGCGCCGCGTCACCGCCGGTGATCAGGTGGTCGCGCCAGCGCTCCAGAGCGTGGAAGCGCTCGTTGTACTGACGGGTCGAGGTATCTACCTGCTCCAGCAGGGCGAGGATGGCCTCGACGTCCTGGTCGCGCATCAGCTTGCCGATGAACTGCCGGTGGCGTTTCTTGGCGGCGTTGGCCTTGTGCTTGGGAGCTTCTTCCAGTGCGCGGCGCAGCGGATCGGTGAGCGGCATGCGGTCGAGCATGTCGGCCTTGAGCGTGGTCAGGCGCTCGCCGAGTTCCTGCAGCGCGTGCATTTCGCGTTTTACTTGCGACTTGCTCTTCTCATCGAAGGACGAGTCGTCATCGTGAATTTCAGCCATGGCGGGGGTCTCGTTGAAAACGCCGCCATGATAACGAGTCAGGGGCCGCTTGTCCGGCCCGCGCCGGTCGCCGCCGCTTGATGGCGAGGGCCGGATCATGAACAGGAGAGGCATTCAATGAGCGAACACAACCCGGCAGTGAGCCCGGAGGTCCTTCCCGAACTGCGTGAGCAGGTCGAGCGGATCATCGCCGAGGCCACCCGGCAGGGCGCCAGCGCCTGCGAGGTGGCGGTGTCGGTGGAGCAGGGGCTGTCGACCTCGGTGCGCCAGGGCGAAGTCGAGACCGTCGAGTTCAACCGCGACCAGGGCTTTGGCATCACCCTCTACGTCGGCCAGCGCAAGGGCTCCGCGAGCACATCGGCCACCGGCGCGGATGCTATTCGCGAGACCGTGGCGGCGGCGCTGGCGATTGCCAAGCACGCTTCCGAAGACGATTGTGCCGGCCTGGCGGACCCGGCGCTGATGGCGCGCGACCTGCCGGACCTGGACCTGTACCACGGCTGGTCGATCACCCCCGACCAGGCCATCGAGCGCGCGCTGGCCTGCGAGGCCGCTGCGTTCGCTACCGACAAGCGCGTCACCAAGGCCGACGGCACCACGCTGAATACCCACCAGGGCTGCCGCGTCTACGGCAACAGCCACGGCTTCGTCGGCGGCTACGCCAGCACCCGCCACAGCCTGAGCTGCGTGATGATCGCCGAGCTGGAAGGGCAGATGCAGCGCGACTACTGGTACGACGTGAACCGCCGCGGTGAGTTGCTGGCCACTCCCGAATCCATCGGCCGTCGCGCCGCCGAACGCGCCGCCAGCCGTCTCGGCGCGCGCCCGGTGCCGACCGCCGAAGTGCCGGTGCTGTTCTCCCCGGAAGTCGCGGTCGGCCTGTTCGGCCATTTCCTCGGTGCCATCTCCGGCGGCAGCCTGTACCGCAAGTCGTCGTTCCTCGAGGGCGCACTGGGCCAGCGGCTGTTCCCGGAATGGCTGACCCTGGACGAACGCCCGCTGCTGCACGGCGCGCTGGGCAGTGCCTCGTTCGACAACGATGGTCTGGCGACTTACGCCAAGCCCTTCGTCGAGGGTGGCGAACTGGTGTCATACGTGCTCGGCACCTACTCTGGGCGCAAGCTGGGCATGCCCAGCACGGCCAACTCGGGGGGCGTGCACAATCTGTTCGTCAGCCATGGCGACGAGGACCAGGCCGCCCTGATCCGCCGTATGGGGCGTGGCCTTCTGGTTACCGAGCTGATGGGGCAGGGTGTCAACCTGGTGACCGGCGACTATTCCCGTGGTGCTGGCGGGTACTGGGTAGAGAACGGCGAAATCCAGTTCCCGGTGCAGGAAGTCACCATCGCCGCAAACCTGCGCGACCTGTTCCGCAGCATCGTCGCCATTGGCAACGATGTGGAGTACCGCGGCAACCTGCACACCGGCTCCGTGCTCATCGAAAAGATGATGGTCGCCGGCAACTGAGCCTGCACGCCGCGGCTAGTCTGGCCGCGGCTTCCAGATTTTCTCGCTTCACGTCTTCGAGCTGGCGCGCTGGCCAGAGCTATCGCCAAGGGCTATATGGACGGGAGTCTTCCGAGAAGTGGCGGCGCGAGCACGCGGCTCAGGCCGTGCAGGGCTGAACCGCGGAGCTGCTGGATAAGAGGGGAGGGCTCGATGTGTAGCGGGGCTGATAGCCCGGCGCGTCACTCGCCTTCATCGAAGTAGTTGTTGATCAGGTCGACCAACGCTTTGATCGCTTCGTCTTCCTGCTCACCCTCGGCGGCAAGGTGCAGATTGGTGCCCTTGCCGGCGGCCAGCATCATCACGGCCATGATGCTTTTGCCGTCCACTGTACTCTCCGGATTGCGACCCACGCGAACCTGGCAAGGGAATCGCCCTGCGACGCCGACGAATTTGGCCGCCGCGCGGGCGTGCAGGCCAAGCTTGTTGATGATGGTGACTTCGAGGGCGGGCATCGCGAGGGGCTGTCCTTTTGTTGTCTGTCGCTGCTTAGCTCAGGTCGCGGTGGCGAATCTGTACGTTGGTGAGGGTTTCCTTGAGGGCCTGACCAATACGCTCGGCAATGTAAGTCGAGCGGTGCTGGCCACCGGTGCAGCCGATGGCGATGGTCACGTAGGCCCGGTTGCTCGCGGCGAAGCGCGGCAGCCATTTGTTCAGGTAGGCGAGGATGTCTTGGTACATCTCTTCGACGTCCGGTTGCGCCGCCAGGTACTCCTGGACTTCCGTTTCCAGCCCGGTGTGCTCGCGCAGTTCGGGCTTCCAGTACGGATTGGGCAGGCAGCGCACGTCGAATACCAAGTCGGCGTCCACCGGCATGCCACGCTTGAAGCCGAAGGATTCGACCAGGAAGGCGGTACCCAGTTCGGGCTTGTTCAGCAGGCGCAGCTTGAGCACATCGCGCAGCTGGTAGAGGTTCAGGTTGGTGGTGTTGAGCTTGAGATCGGCCAGGTCGGCGATCGGCGCCAGCAGGTTCGACTCGTCGCTGATGGCCTCGGCCAGGGAGCGGGTGTCGGTGGTCAGCGGGTGGCGTCGGCGAGTCTCGGAGAAGCGCTTGAGCAGCGTCTCATCATCGGCATCGAGGTACAGCACGTCGCACTGGATGTGCTTGTCGCGGGCTTCCTGCAGCAGCTCGGGGAAGCGCTGCAGTTGGCTGGGCAGGTTGCGCGCGTCGATAGACACGGCGACCTGCGGGTGCAGCAGCTCGGTGTGCAGCAGTGCGCGCTGGGCCAGGTCCGGGAGGAGACTGGCCGGCAGGTTGTCGATGCAGTAGAAACCGTTGTCCTCGAGCACGTTGAGCGCGGTGCTCTTGCCCGAGCCGGATCTCCCACTGATGATGATCAGGCGCATGATCAGTGCCCGTTGTTCTGAAAGTCCACGACGATCCGGTACAGGTCCTCGCCGTTGGCGGCGTGACGCAGGCGGTCGCGGACGTCGGAGCGGTCGAGCATGGAGGCGATCTGCCGCAGCAGTTCCAGGTGCTCCTCGGTGGCTGCTTCCGGCACCAGCAGCACGAACACCAGGTCGACCGGCGCGCCGTCGAGGGCGTCGAAGTCTACCGGGTGATCCAGGTGCAGGATGGCGCTGATGGGCGACTGGCAGCCGGGGAGGCGGCAATGCGGAATGGCGATGCCATTGCCGAAGCCGGTGGAGCCCAGGCGTTCCCGGGCCACCAGGCTGTCGAAGATGTCTTGGGAATCAAAACCCGGCAGCTCGCGAGCCACCAGGTTGGCGATTTGTTCGAGGACACGTTTCTTGCTGCCGCCCGGCACGTTCACGAGGGAACGGCCGGGGGTCAGGATTTGCTCAAGTCGGATCATAGGGAGGGGTTAACGGACACCAACACCTTGCTGGCGTTCGAGGTATTTTTCCTTGTGCTTGATCAGTTGGCGGTCGAGCTTGTCGGTGAGCAGGTCGATGGCCGCGTACATGTCTTCATGTTCGGCGCAGGCCACCACTTCGCCACCGGCGATGTGGAGGGTGGCTTCAATTTTCTGCTTCAGCTTCTCGACCTCCATGATGACCTGAACATTGGTGATCTTGTCGAAGTGGCGCTCCAGTCGGCCAAGTTTCTCGCCGACATAGTCGCGCAGGGCGTCGGTCACATCCAGTTGATGTCCACTGATGTTGACTTGCATACCGCTTTCTCCTTGTTGCCGTGTGTAAGAGGCAGGTTAGGGTGCCTGCCGCCGGAACACTTTGGCGTGGATCAACGTCACACCAGTCGCTTGCGTTCGCTCGAGGGAGAGATTCCTAGGGACTCCCGGTACTTGGCGACGGTACGACGTGCCACTTGAATGCCCTGTGCCTCCAGTAAACCAGCGATCTTGCTGTCACTCAATGGCTTTTTCGGACTTTCCGCCGCGACCAGTTTCTTGATGATGGCGCGAATCGCGGTGGACGAGCACTCGCCGCCTTCGGAGGTGCTGACGTGGCTGGAGAAGAAGTACTTCAGCTCGAAGATGCCACGGGGCGTGTGCATGAATTTCTGCGTGGTGACACGGGAGATGGTCGATTCGTGCATTCCCACCGCCTCGGCGATATCGTGCAGGACCAGTGGCTTCATCGCTTCCTCGCCGTATTCGAGGAAGCCGCGCTGGTGCTCGACGATCTGGGTCGCCACCTTCATCAGCGTCTCGTTGCGGCTCTGCAGGCTCTTGATGAACCAGCGCGCTTCCTGCAGTTGGTTACGCATGAAGGTGTTGTCGGCGCTGGAGTCGGCACGGCGCACGAGGCCCGCATACTGCGAGTTCACGCGCAGGCGCGGCACCGCTTCCTGGTTCAGCTCCACCAGCCAGCGGTCGTTGTTCTTCCGAACGATGACATCCGGGACGACGTATTCGGCTTCGCCGGATTCGATCTGGGAACCTGGGCGCGGGTGGAGCGACTGGATCAGTTCGATGGTCTCGCGCAGCTCGTCTTCCTTGAGCTTCATACGCCGCATCAGCTGGCTGTAGTCACGGCTGCCGAGCAGATCCAGGTGGTCGCTGACCAGGCGGATGGCTTCGGCCAGCAGGTAGGTCTTGGTCGGCATCTGGCGCAGCTGCAGGAGCAGGCATTCGCGCAGGTTGCGCGCGCCGACGCCGGCGGGTTCGAGCTGCTGCACCCGGCGCAGGACGACTTCCACTTCATCCATCTCCACGCCCAGTTCCGGGTCGATGGAGGCGAGGATGTCGTCGAGGGACTCGTCGAGGTAACCGTCATCCGTGATGCCGTCGATGATGCTCAGGGCGATCAGGCGGTCGGTATCGGACATCGGCAGGAGGTTGAGCTGCCACAGCAGATGGCTCTGCAGGCTTTCGCCGGCGGAAGTGCGGGAGGTGAAGTCCCACTCGTCGTCATCGTTGCTGGGCAGGCTGCTGGCGCTGGTCTGGTAGATGTCTTCCCAGGCGGTATCGACCGGCAGCTCGTTGGGGATGCGCTCGGCCCACTGGTCCTCGTCGAGGCTGTCGACGCTGGGTGTGGTGCTTTCCTGGAAGTTGTCCTGGGAGCTGCTGCTGGTGCCGTTGGCGCCGGATTCGGCACCGTCCGCCATGGGATCGCTGTTATCGAAATCCTCGCCTTCTTCCTGGCGCTCCAGCATCGGGTTGGACTCCAGGGCTTCCTGGATTTCCTGTTGGAGGTCCAGCGTGGAAAGCTGGAGCAGTCGGATGGCCTGTTGCAGCTGCGGAGTCATCGTCAGCTGCTGGCCCATCTTGAGGACTAGCGATGGTTTCATGGCTGGAACTAGGCACCTTGTTCGCTGGCGCGAAGCGCGCCATATCCACGACTACGGACACCGGGGTGCCGCGAGGAAGCAAATTATATGCCTGAGTTTGGACGCTTTGCCTAGGGGCTGTCGACCTTTCGTTACAACCCGGTTGCGCCAGGGTAGACCAGGCAGCCGGGTGCGTCGCGGAGCGGCCGACGAGCCGCGCCACGCTTGGAGGGGAGATGGATCTGCCGCGCCCAGGCAGGGCGCGGCGCAGGGGTCAGAGACGGAACTCGTGGCCCAGGTAGACTTCCTTCACCAGGTCGTTGGCGAGGATGCTCTCGGCACTGCCTTCGGCGATCAGCTGACCGTCGTTGACGATGTACGCCGTTTCGCAGATATCCAGGGTCTCGCGGACGTTGTGGTCGGTGATCAGTACGCCGATGCCCTTGGCCTTGAGGTGGTGGATGATCTGCTTGATGTCGCCCACGGAGATGGGGTCGACGCCGGCGAAGGGCTCGTCGAGCAGGATGAACTTTGGCGAACTGGCCAGCGCGCGGGCGATTTCCACGCGGCGACGCTCACCACCGGACAGGCTCATGCCGAGGTTGTCGCGGATGTGGTGGATGTGGAACTCCTCGAGCAGGCCTTCCAGGGCCTCTTGGCGGCCGGCGCGATCGAGGTCCGTGCGGGTCTCGAGGATCGCACCGATGTTGTCCGCCACCGACAGCTTGCGGAAGATCGAGGCTTCCTGCGGCAGGTAGCCGATGCCGGCGCGGGCGCGGCCGTGCATGGGCAGGTGGGTGACATCCTGCTCGTCGATGCGCACGACGCCCTGATCGGCGCGAACCAGGCCGACGATCATGTAGAAGCAGGTGGTCTTGCCCGCTCCGTTGGGGCCGAGCAGGCCGACGATCTGCCCGCTCTCGATGCTCATGCTGACGTCGCGGACGACTTGCCGGCTCTTGTAGCTCTTGGCGAGGTGCTGGGCGGTTAGCGTAGCCATTACTGCGCTTGATCCTGCTTTTTCTTGGGCTGGATGACCATGTCGATACGCGGGCGCGGCGTGGTCACCTGGGAGCCGGTGGCGCGGCCTGCGTTGACGATCTGGCGCTGGGTGTCATAGACGATCTTCTCGCCTTCGAAGGTGTTGCCTTCCTGGATCACCTTGGCCTGGTCGATCAGCACGACGCGGTTCTGCGAGACGAAGTACTGGATGGTCAGGCCGTAGGCCTGGGTGATCTGCTTGTCCGGCGCCGGCTTCTGTTCGAAGTAGGCGGGCTTGCCGACCGAGGTGACGACCTCGATCTCGCCGTCCTTGTTCTGTTTGAGCGTAACGGTGTTGCCAGTCAGCTTCATGCTGCCCTGGGTTACCACCACGTCGCCGCGATACACGGCCACGCCCTGCTTGTCATCCAGTTCGGCGCTGTCGGCCTGGACGCGGATCGGCTGTTCCCGGTCGGTAGGAAGAGCCCAGGCGGCAGAGCTGCCGATAGCGGCGGCGAGGCTGAAAAGAAGGGGGAGGGTGTTAACGAGCCTCATGCTGACCTCTTACGTTGGACAGCAGGAGCATCCGGCTGTCTTTCAGATACGCTTTCATGCCAACTGCCGTAGTCACACCGTTGGGTTCGGTGATCTTCACGGGCTGGTCAGTCTGCGCATAGTCCTTGTCTGGGAACACCGTCATGCGCGAGGTGTTGAGCAGGAGCGTGCGCTGCTGCGCGTCGGTGCGCGCAACGCGCACGTCGTCGATCAGCTCGACCTGCTTGCCTTCGGGGGCTACTTCGGCGCGAACGCTCTGGACGTGCCACGGCTGAGGCTCATTCTCCCGGTGGAAGTAGAGGTCGGGCGTGGTAACCAGGGTTACGTCGCTTGCTTTCAGGTGTTCGAGTTTGTCGGCGGTCATCTCGTAGGCGAGGGAGCCGTCGACGCGGTACTGAATGCTCTTGGCATTCACCACGTAGAAATCGATGGCATCGCTGGTCTGCGACTTGAGTTGCCGCTCATTGAAGTCCAGGCGCACGTTCCAGTAATAGCCGAGGGCGATCAACCCGATGGCGATCAAGGCGAACAACAGCTTCTGTTGGAATGTCTTGGGCATGTTCGGCTCTAGAGATACGCGTTCTGGGCAGCTTCGAGGTTGCCCTGGGCGCGCAGGATCAGTTCGCAGAACTCGCGGGCGGCGCCTTCGCCGCCTCGGGCCTGGGTCACGCCATCGGCATGCTGGCGGACGAAGGCGTCGCCGCTGGCGACTGCCATGCCGAGGCCTGCACGGCGAATGGCTGGCAGATCGGGCAGATCGTCGCCCAGATAGGCCACGTCTTCATAGCCTAGACCCAGTTCGGCGAGCAACTCGTCGAGGGCGACCAGCTTGTCCTCGCGACCCTGGAACAGGTGGTTGATGCCCAGGTTCTTCGCCCGCCGCTCGACCACCGGGCTCGAGCGGCCGGTGATGATGGCGGTACGCACGCCGGAGTTCATCAGCATCTTGATGCCCTGGCCGTCCAGGGTGTTGAAGGTCTTGAACTCGCCGCCATCGGGCAGGAAGTAAAGCTTGCCGTCGGTGAGCACGCCGTCGACGTCGAACACCGCCAGGCGGACGGCTTTCGCGCGTTGCAGCAGGTCTGCGGTCATTCAGATGACTCCTGCGCGGGTCAGGTCGTGGACGTGCAGGACGCCGACCGGGTGGTCCTTGTCGTCGACCACCACCAGTACGTTGATCTTGTGGTCGTCCATGATTTTCAGGGCTTCGGCAGCGAGCATGTCCGGGCGGGCGGTCTTGCCGTGCACGGTCATCACCTGGTCGATGGTCGCCTGGCGGAAGTCCAGCCCCTTGTCCAGGGTGCGGCGCAGGTCGCCGTCGGTGAAGACCCCGGCCAAGCGGCCGTCTTCGCCGAGCACGATGGTCATGCCCAGGCCCTTGCGGGTCATTTCCAGCAGGGCGCCGCTGAGCGAAGTGCCGGGGGAAACCTGCGGCAATGCTTCACCCACGTGCATGATGTTTTCCACTTTCAGCAACAATCGACGGCCCAGTGCGCCACCCGGATGCGAGAACGCGAAGTCTTCGGCGGTGAAGCCGCGTGCCTCCAGCAGGGCGATGGCAAGCGCGTCGCCGATCACCAGGGAAACCGTGGTGGAGGAGGTCGGCGCCAGGTTCAGCGAGCAGGCTTCATGCTCGACGCTGGCGTCCAGGTTGACCTCGGCGGCCTTGGCCAGCGGCGATTCGGGGTTGCCGGTCATGCTGATCAGGGTGATGCCCAGGCGCTTGATCAGCGGCAGCAGGGTGATGATTTCGGCGGTGGAGCCGGAGTTGGACAGGGCCAGGACGACGTCGTCCTTGGTGATCATGCCCATGTCGCCGTGGCTGGCCTCGGCCGGGTGCACGAAGAAGGACGGGGTGCCGGTGCTGGCCAGGGTGGCGGCAATCTTGCGGGCGATGTGCCCGGATTTGCCCATGCCGACCACGACCACGCGGCCCTTGCAGGCCAGCAGCAGTTCGCAGGCCTGGGAAAAATCGGCGCCGATGCGCGGCAGCAGAGCGTCCACCGAGTCACGCTCTAGGCGAATTGTGCGTTGTGCCGACTGGATGAAATCGTGTTTCTGGCTCATGTTCGAAAGGCGCGGGGCAAAATGAAGTGCGAGATTATAACGGGAAAGCGGCAAAGGCTTCATCACTGGTATCTCAATGTTGAACGCATTTTGCTGAACTGTGCCTTAACAGTGGCTTAGCAGCCCTTGGGGCGTGGCTTCGCGGGGTGTTATAGTTCGCGGCCGTTCGGCCTGCCGCGCCGTGTTTCTGTCGTGTGACAGACGGGGCAACGGACAGCGCCGTGATGAAAGGAGTTCTATGAGCACCAATGACCAATACGCGGTCGAGCTGAAGGGCCTGAGCTTCAAGCGTGGCACGCGTAAGATTTTCGATAACGTGGACATCCGCATTCCACGCGGCAAGGTCACCGGGATCATGGGACCGTCGGGTTGTGGCAAGACCACCCTGTTGCGACTGATCGCCGCCCAGCTGCGTCCGGCGAGCGGTGAAGTGTGGGTCAATGGTCAGAACCTCCCCACGCTGGGACGCAGTGATCTGTTCGACATGCGCAAGCAGTTCGGCGTGTTGTTCCAGAGCGGCGCGCTGTTCACCGACCTCGATGTCTTCGAGAACGTGGCCTTCCCGCTGCGCGTGCACACCGAGCTGCCCGAGGACATGATCCGCGACATCGTGCTGATGAAGTTGCAGGCCGTGGGCTTGCGCGGGGCGGTCGATCTGATGCCCGATGAGCTGTCCGGCGGCATGAAGCGCCGCGTGGCGCTGGCCCGCGCCATCGCGCTGGACCCTCAGATCCTGATGTACGACGAACCGTTCGTGGGCCAGGACCCGATCGCCATGGGCGTGCTGGTGCGCCTGATCCGCCTGCTCAATGATGCCCTGGGAATCACCAGCATCGTGGTGTCCCACGACCTTGCGGAAACCGCGAGTATCGCCGACTACATCTACATCGTCGGCGACGGCCGCGTGCTCGGTCACGGAACGCCGGCCGACCTGCAGGGTCTCGATGATCCGCGGGTTCGTCAGTTCATGAAGGGCATCCCGGATGGTCCGGTGCCATTCCACTATCCTGCTCGCGATTACCGCGCCGACCTGCTGGGAGAACGTTGATGCGCAAGACTTCACCGCTCGAGCGAGTTCGCCTGCTCGGGCGCGCGGGCCTCGATGTCCTCGAATCGCTGGGGCGTTCGACCCTGTTCCTGGTGCACGCCATCTTCGGTCGTCGCGTGCACAGCGGCGCCTTCCAGCTGCTGATCAAGCAGCTGTATTCGGTTGGCGTGCTGTCGCTGGCGATCATTGTCGTCTCCGGCCTGTTCATCGGCATGGTGCTGGCCCTGCAGGGCTACAACATATTGGCCAGCTATGGCTCCGAGCAGGCGGTCGGCCAGATGGTCGCGCTGACGCTGCTGCGTGAACTGGGGCCTGTGGTGACCGGTCTGTTGTTCGCCGGGCGCGCGGGTTCTGCGCTGACCGCGGAGATCGGCAATATGAAATCCACTGAGCAGCTGTCTAGCCTGGAAATGATCGGCGTCGATCCGCTCAAGTACATTATCGCTCCGCGTCTGTGGGCGGGCTTCATCTCGATGCCGCTGCTGGCAGCTATCTTCAGTGTCGTCGGCATCTGGGGCGGAGCCTTGGTCGCCGTGGACTGGCTGGGTGTGTATGACGGTTCGTACTGGTCGAACATGCAGAACAGCGTGCAGTTCACCAAGGACATTCTCAATGGCGTGATCAAGAGCGTGGTGTTCGCCTTCGTCGTGACCTGGATCGCCGTGTTCCAGGGGTATGACTGCGAACCGACCTCCGAAGGGATCAGCCGCGCCACCACCCGTACCGTTGTGTATGCCTCCCTGGCCGTGCTGGGGCTGGACTTCATCCTGACCGCCTTGATGTTTGGAGACTTCTGATGCAAACCCGCACCCTGGAAATCGGTGTAGGCCTGTTCATTCTGGCCGGCCTGCTGGCCCTGCTGCTGCTGGCCCTGCGTGTCAGTGGACTGACCATCGGCAATTCGGGCGATACCTACAAGTTGTATGCCTATTTCGACAACATCGCCGGCGTCACCGTGCGTGGCAAAGTCACCATGGCAGGCGTCACCATCGGCAAGGTCACTGCGGTGGATCTGGACCATGACAGCTATCGTGGTCGTGTGACCATGGAGATCAATCGCCAGGTCAACAACCTGCCGGATGACTCCACCGCTTCCATCCTGACCGCCGGCCTGCTGGGCGAGAAGTACATCGGCATCAGCGTCGGTGGCGATGAAGAGCTGCTGAAGGAAGGCGATACCATCAAGGACACCCAGTCGGCACTCGTGCTGGAAGACCTGATCGGCAAGTTCCTGCTGAATTCGGTCAACAAAGACGACTCGAAGAAATGAGGATTCACTCCATGTTGAAAACCTTGCGCCGTGGCTTCCTGGTTCTGCTCGCGATCCTGCCGCTGTTCGCCCAGGCCGAGCAGACCGCCCAGCAGGTCGTGCAGCAGACCGTCGACAGTCTGCTGTCGGACCTGAGGACCAACAAGGCCAGCTACAAGGCCAATCCCCAGGCGTTCTACGACACCCTGAACCGCATTCTCGGCCCGGTCGTGGATTCCGAGGGCATCGCCAAGGGCGTGATGACCGTCAAGTACTCCCGTCAGGCGACTCCGGAGCAGGTCAAGCGCTTCGAGGAAACCTTCAAGAACAGCCTGTTCCAGTTCTATGGCAACGCGCTGCTGGAGTACGACAACCAGGACATCCGCGTGCTGAACAGCGGCAAACAGGATCAGGACCGCGCTTCGGTGAACATGGAAGTGGTCGGTGGCAACGGTGCCGTCTATCCGGTCCAGTACACCATGGTCAACCAGGGCGGCACCTGGCGCCTGCGTAACGTGATCATCAATGGCATCAACATCGGCAAGCTGTTCCGCGACCAGTTCGCCGATTCCATGCAGAAGAACCGCAACGACCTGGAAGCCACCATCGCCGGCTGGGGCCAGGTGGTCGCCAAAGCCAAGGACGCTGCCAAGGGCCATCCGGAAGGCGGCGCAGAATGAGTCAGGGCAGTATCACGGAGCGTAGCGAGGGCGAACTGTCCCTTGCTGGCGTGCTGGACTACAGCACCGGCCCGGCGCTGCGTCAGCAGGGCGCCCGGTTGATCGCTTCCAGCAAGGCCGGCGCGCTGCGTCTGGACTGCTCGGCGGTGGAGCACTCCAGCAGCGTCGGATTGTCGCTGCTGCTGTCCTATACCCGTGATGCGCGCAAGGCCGGCAAGACGCTGCAGATATCCGGCCTGCCCAAGGACATGCAGGAAATCGCCAAAGTTGGCGAGCTCCTGGAGATCCTGCCGTTACAGCATTGAGACACTAAAAGGGCCCTCCGTCCGCGACTTCCCCTGCCGGGGTTCGCAGGCGGGGGGCTTTTTTGTATCATGGCCGACCCGCGCGCGTAGGGCGCCGAACGAGGTTGAGCATGCAGGCCGTAGAAGTCAAAAACTTCCTGGAATCGAAACTCCCAGGTACCCAGATCGAAGTGGAAGGCGAAGGCTGCAATTTCCAGCTGAACCTGATCAGCGACGAGCTCGCCGGCCTGAGCCCGGTCAAGCGCCAGCAACAGATCTATGCCCACCTGAACGAGTGGATCGCCTCCGGCGCCATCCATGCCGTCACCATGAAATTCTTCAGCCGCGCCGCCTGGGCCGAGCGTTCCTGAGCCCACGGGGAAAATAGCAATGGATAAACTGATCATTACCGGCGGCACTCGTCTCGATGGCGAGATCCGCATCTCCGGCGCGAAGAACTCGGCGCTGCCGATCCTTGCCGCGACCCTGCTGGCGGACACCCCGGTGACCGTCTGCAACCTGCCGCACCTGCACGACATCACCACCATGATCGAGCTGTTCGGTCGCATGGGCGTGCAGCCGATCATCGACGAGAAGCTCAACGTCGAAGTCGATGCCAGCACCATCAAGACCCTGGTGGCGCCGTACGAACTGGTCAAGACCATGCGTGCGTCGATCCTCGTACTCGGCCCGATGGTCGCCCGCTTCGGTGAAGCCGAAGTCGCGCTGCCCGGCGGCTGCGCCATCGGCTCGCGTCCGGTGGACCTGCACATCCGCGGCCTGGAAGCCATGGGCGCGCAGATCGATGTCGAAGGCGGCTACATCAAGGCGAAGGCTCCGGCCGGCGGCCTGAAGGGTGCGCACTTCTTCTTCGACACCGTGTCCGTGACCGGTACAGAGAACATCATGATGGCCGCGGCCCTGGCCAATGGCCGCTCCGTGCTGGAAAACGCCGCGCGCGAGCCCGAGGTCGTCGACCTGGCGAACTTCATCAACGCCATGGGCGGTGACGTGCAAGGCGCCGGTACCGACACCATCGTGATCAACGGTGTGAAAAGCCTGGGCGGCGGCGCCAAGTACAGCGTCATGCCCGACCGCATCGAGACCGGTACCTACCTGGTCGCCGCGGCGGCCACCGGTGGCCGCGTCAAGCTCAAGGACACCGATCCGACCATCCTCGAGGCCGTGCTGGCCAAGCTGGTCGAAGCCGGAGCGCACATCACCACCGGCAGCAACTGGATCGAGCTGGACATGAAGGGCAACCGGCCGAAGGCAGTGAACCTTCGTACCGCGCCGTACCCGGCATTCCCGACTGACATGCAGGCCCAGTTCATCTCCCTGAACGCCATCGCCGAAGGCACCGGCGCGGTCATCGAGACCGTGTTCGAGAACCGCTTCATGCACGTCTACGAGATGAACCGCATGGGCGCGCAGATCCTGGTCGAGGGCAACACCGCCATCGTCACCGGCGTTCCGCAGCTCAAGGGCGCACCGGTCATGGCGACCGACCTGCGCGCTTCCGCCAGCCTGGTGATCGCAGCCCTGGTGGCTGACGGCGATACCATGATCGACCGCATCTACCACATCGATCGTGGTTACGAGTGCATCGAAGAGAAACTGCAACTGCTCGGGGCGAAGATTCGCCGCGTGCCGGGCTAGGGCTGAGCCAGACAATGCTGACGATTGCCCTGTCCAAGGGCCGTATCCTCGACGACACCCTGCCGCTGCTCGCAGCGGCGGGCATCGTGCCGACCGAGAATCCGGACAAGAGCCGCAAGCTGATCATCCCCACCACCCTCGATGACGTGCGCCTGCTGATCGTGCGCGCCACCGACGTGCCGACCTATGTCGAGCACGGCGCTGCCGACCTCGGCGTCGCGGGCAAGGACGTGCTCATGGAGTACGGTGGCCAGGGCCTCTACGAGCCGCTGGACCTGAAGATCGCCAACTGCAAGCTGATGACCGCTGGTGCGGTCGGCGCGCCGGAGCCCAAGGGCCGCCTGCGCGTGGCCACCAAGTTCGTCAATGTCGCCAAGCGCTACTACGCCGAACAGGGCCGTCAGGTCGACGTGATCAAGCTTTACGGCTCCATGGAGCTGGCACCGCTGGTCGGCCTCGCCGACAAGATCATCGACGTGGTCGACACCGGCAACACACTGCGTGCGAACGGCCTGGAACCCCAGGAACTGATCGCGCACATCAGCTCGCGCCTGGTCGTGAACAAGGCCTCGATGAAGATGCAGCACGCGCGCATCCAGGCCCTGATCGACACCCTGCGCGAAGCAGTGGAGTCTCGACACCGGGCGTAATTCATACCGCGGCTTCGGTCGCGGCCGCCTATCCGTGTCATAGCCAAATTTTCTCGGGTGCCCGCACGGAAGGCTTGATAGTCTTGCGGCGCCCGAGATCATGCCAATTAAAGAGGCCAGCTATGACCGCACCCTTCGCTATCCGTCGACTCAACGCCGCCGATCCGGACTTCGCGCGTCATCTGGACCATCTGCTCTCCTGGGAAAGCGTGTCCGACGAGTCGGTGAACCAGCGCGTCCTGGACATCATTGCCGACGTGCGCAAGCGCGGTGATGCCGCCGTGGTCGAGTTCACCCAGCGCTTCGACGGTGTCGATGCCAAGACCATGGCCGACCTGATCCTGCCGCGCGAGCGTCTGGAACTGGCCCTGACCCGCATCACCCCAGCCCAGCGCGAAGCTCTGGAAACGGCTGCCGAACGTGTGCGCAGCTACCACGAGAAGCAGAAACAAGACTCCTGGCGCTACACCGAAGCCGACGGCACCGTGCTCGGCCAGCAGGTTACCCCGCTGGACCGCGCCGGCCTGTACGTGCCGGGCGGCAAGGCGTCCTATCCGTCTTCCGTGCTGATGAACGCCATTCCAGCCAAGGTCGCCGGCGTTAACGAAGTGGTGATGGTCGTTCCGACCCCGCGTGGCGAGATCAACGAGATTGTCCTGGCCGCCGCTTGCATCGCCGGGGTCGACCGCGTCTTCACCATCGGTGGCGCCCAGGCCGTGGCCGCGCTGGCCTACGGCACCGAGAGCGTGCCGCAGGTGGACAAGATCGTCGGTCCGGGCAACATCTATGTCGCCACCGCCAAGCGCCATGTATTCGGCCAGGTTGGCATCGACATGATCGCTGGCCCCTCCGAAATCCTCGTGGTCTGCGATGGCGGCACCGATCCGGACTGGATCGCCATGGACCTGTTCTCCCAGGCCGAGCACGACGAAGACGCCCAGTCGATCCTGGTCAGCCCGGACGAGGCCTTCCTCGACAAGGTTGCCGCCAGCATCGAGAAGCTGCTGCCGACCATGGAGCGCGCCGAGATCATCCGCACTTCGCTGACCAACCGCGGCGCGCTGATCCTCGTCGCGGACCAGGAGCAGGCCTGCCAGGTCGCCAATCGCATCGCCCCGGAGCACCTGGAGCTGTCGGTGGAAGACCCGGAAGGCTGGCTGCCCAAGATTCGTCACGCCGGCGCCATTTTCATGGGCCGTTACACCGCCGAGGCGCTGGGCGACTACTGCGCCGGGCCGAACCACGTGCTGCCGACTTCCGGCACCGCGCGCTTCTCCTCGCCGCTGGGCGTGTATGACTTCCAGAAGCGTTCCTCGATCATCTTCTGCTCCGCGCCGGGCGCTTCCGAACTGGGCAAGACCGCTTCGATCCTGGCCCGTGGCGAGTCGCTGACCGCACATGCGCGCAGCGCTGAGTTCCGTATCCTTGACGGCAAGAGTGAGTAATCGATGAGCAAATTCTGGAGTCCCTTCGTCAAGGAACTGGTGCCCTACGTTCCGGGCGAGCAGCCGAAGCTGGCCAAGCTGGTTAAGCTGAACACCAACGAGAACCCCTACGGCCCGTCGCCGAAGGTGGTCGCCGCGATCCAGGTCGAGCTGAACGATACGCTGCGCCTGTACCCGGACCCGAACGCCGACCGCCTGAAGCAGACCATCGCCGAGTACCACGGTGTGAAGACCTCCCAGGTCTTCGTCGGCAACGGTTCGGACGAAGTCCTGGCCCACGCCTTCCACGCGCTGTTCCAGCACGGCAAGCCGCTGCTGTTCCCCGACGTGACCTACAGCTTCTACCCGGTCTACTGCGGCCTCTACGGCATTGACTTCGAAGCGCTGCCGCTGGATGAGCAGTTCCAGATCCGCGTCGAGGATTACGCGCGCCCGAACGGCGGCATCATCTTCCCCAACCCCAACGCGCCCACTGGTTGCCTGCTGCCGCTCGAGGCCATCGAACGCCTGCTGCAAGCGAGCCCGGACAGCGTGGTGCTGGTGGACGAGGCCTACGTCGACTTCGGTGGCGAGACCGCGATTTCCCTGGTCAACCGCTACCCGAACCTGCTGGTGGCGCAGACCCTGTCCAAGTCGCGCTCGCTGGCGGGCCTGCGGGTCGGGTTCGCGGTGGGCCACGAGGACCTGATCGAAGCGCTCGAGCGGGTGAAGAACAGCTTCAACTCCTACCCGCTGGACCGCCTGGCGCTGGCTGGCGCGGCGGCGTCCTTCGAGGACCAGGCCTACTTCGAGCAGACCTGCAACGCAGTTATCCACAGCCGCGAGAAGCTGGTGGCCGAGCTGAACACCCTGGGCTTCGACGTGCTGCCGTCAGCGGCGAACTTCATCTTCGCCCGTCACCCGCAGCGCGACGGCGCCGAGCTGGCCGCGGCCCTGCGCGAGGAGGGCGTGATCGTGCGTCACTTCAAGCAGCAGCGGATCAACCAGTTCCTGCGCATCAGCATCGGCACCGAAGAGCAGAACCAGGCTCTGATCGATGTTCTGCGGCTTAAGCTGTGACGCTGTCGCTGCAAATGAAAACGGCGCCCTCGGGCGCCGTTTTTTATGGCTCTCGAAAAGCGAGCCGCATCAGTTGGCGTTAGGTGCGGGCGGCGGGCGCAGGCCGACTTCTGCGTTGAGCGTCACTGGTTTGCCGTTGCGCAGCACTTCGATGGTGATCTTCTCGCCCGGCTTGGTGCGCGCGACCTGGTTCATCGAGCGACGGCCATCGCTGGCGGCCTCGCCATCGATGTTCAGGATGATGTCGCCCGGCAGCAGTCCGCCCTTGGCGGCGGGGCCGTCGCGGTAGACGCCGGCGACGACGATGCCGGCCTTGTCCTTGAGGTCGAAGGACTCGGCCAGTTCCGGGGTCAGCGGCTGCACTTCGACGCCGAGCCAGCCGCGGATCACCTGGCCGTGCTCGATGATCGACTGCATGACTTCCAGGGCCAGCTTGGTCGGGATGGCGAAGCCGATGCCCTGGGAGCCGCCGGACTTTGAGAAGATCGCGGTGTTGATGCCGATCAGGTTGCCATTGGCGTCCACCAGCGCACCGCCGGAGTTGCCCGGGTTGATCGCCGCGTCGGTCTGGATGAAGTCTTCGTAGGTGTTCAGGCCCAGCTGGTTGCGGCCGGTGGCGCTGATGATGCCCATGGTGACGGTCTGGCCGACGCCGAAGGGGTTGCCGATGGCCAGGCAGACGTCGCCGGTGCGGATGCCGTCGGAACGCCCGAGCATGATCGAGGGCAGGTCCTTGAGGTCGATCTTCAGTACCGCGAGGTCGGTCTCGGGGTCGCTGCCGACCAGGCGGGCGATGGTCTCGCGGCCGTCGCGCAGGGCCACGACGATCTGGTCGGCGCCGGAGGTCACGTGGTTGTTGGTCAGCAGGTAGCCTTCGGGGCTCATGATCACCGCCGAACCCAGGCTCGACTCCATGCGCTTCTGCTGCGGCAGGTTATCGCCGAAGAAGCGCCGGAACAGCGGGTCGTCGAGCATCGAGTTGTTCGGCTTGCTGACCATCTTGGTGGTGTAGAGGTTGGCCACGGCCGGCGAGGAGCGTGTCACGGCGTCGGCGTAGCTGACCGGACCCTGCTGCAGGCGGCTGAGCAGCGGGGCCTGCTGCAGGTGCACTTCCTGCTGCGGAAGGCCGACCCATTGCGGGTTATGCTGGATGATCAGCAGCGCCAACAGGACGCCAACCAGCACGGGCCAGCCGAGGAAACGCAGGGCCTTCAGCATCGAAGAAAATCCTTGGGGTTGCTTGGCCGGGGGATGGCCGATAGGGTGGCGGCCATTATACGGGCGGCGAGCCAAGAAAATAGACGCTCGCAGCCGATGTTGGAGGAATTTCGATGGCAATCGCACTGAGCACGCTGGTCGAGGAAGCGGACCGTTTTCTCGACGCGGCGAAGATCCAGGATTACTGCCCCAACGGCCTGCAGGTCGAGGGCCGTCCGCAGGTGCGCCGTATCGTTTCCGGTGTCACCGCCAGCCAGGCGCTGCTGGATGCTGCCGTGGAAGCAGGCGCCGATGTGGTGCTGGTCCACCACGGCTATTTCTGGAAGGGCGAGGATGCCCGCGTGGTGGGCATGAAGCAGCGTCGCCTGAAGACCCTGCTGAACAACGACATCAGCCTGCTGGCCTATCACCTGCCACTGGATCTGCACGGCGAAGTGGGCAATAACGTGCAACTGGGTCGCCAGCTCGGCTTCGAGATCGAAGGGCCGCTGGAGCCAGGTAATCCGCGCTCCATCGTGCTGGTCGGCTCGCTCGCCGAACCCATGCTGCCGAGCGATCTGGCCCTGCATGTGCGCGACGTGCTGGGCCGCGAGCCGCTGTTGGTGGATGGCGGCCAGCCGATCCGCCGCATCGCCTGGTGTACCGGTGGCGCCCAGGGCTACATCGATCAGGCGATTGCCGCTGGCGTCGATGCCTACCTGACCGGCGAAGTCTCCGAGCAGACCGTGCACAGCGCGCGGGAGAACGGCATCAGCTTCATCGCCGCCGGCCACCACGCCACTGAGCGCTACGGCGTGCAGGCGCTGGGGGATTACCTGGCCAGGCGTTTCGCCATCGAGCACCTGTTCATCGATTGCCCGAACCCTGCCTGATGCTTCGGCGCCATGAAAAAAGCCGGCTCATCAAGCCGGCTTTTTTGTGCGCGCCTCAGCGATAGCCGTGGCGCTGGCGGTCGACCGCCTTGCCCAGCTCCCACACCGCCATGGCGTAGTGCGTGCTGTGGTTGTAGCGGGTGATCACGTAGAAGTTCGGCAGGCCGTACCAGTACTGGTAGGTGTTGCCCATGTCCAGGCGCAGCAGGCTGGCGCTCTGATGGTTACCCAGCGAGCCCTGCGGACGCAGCCCGGCGTTGGCCAGT
This sequence comes from Pseudomonas sp. NPDC086581, assembly GCF_044746165.1. Lineage (NCBI taxonomy): Bacteria > Pseudomonadati > Pseudomonadota > Gammaproteobacteria > Pseudomonadales > Pseudomonadaceae > Pseudomonas > Pseudomonas sp. NPDC086581. The sequence goes on from NZ_JBIVBR010000023.1 coordinate 35,965, forward strand.
ACGCTGATGGGATACTGGGTCTTGAAGCCGTCTTCCAGCGAGCGCGCCTGGCCGATCGCCGGGATTGCCACCGCGTCCCCAGTCACCCAGCCGTGCTGCTTGAAGTAGTTGGCCACGCTGCCGATGGCATCCCGTGGGTTCCACAGGTCGCGGTGACCGTCGCCGTCGAAGTCCACCGCGTATTTTGTGAACGAGGAGGGCATGAACTGCCCGTAGCCCATGGCGCCGGCGTAGGAGCCGCGCATCTCCAGCGGATTGTCGCCTTCCTTGCGTGCCTGCAGGAGGAACTGCTCCAGCTCGCCGCTGAAGAACTCGGCGCGGCGCGGGTAGGAGAAGGAGAGGGTGGCCAGCGCGTCGATGATCCGCGTCTTGCCCATCACGCGGCCCCAGCGGGTTTCCACGCCGATGATGCCGACGATGATTTCCGGCGGCACGCCATAGGTGCGCGAGGCGCGCTGCAGGTCGGCTTCGTACTGGTCCCAGAACTGCACGCCCTTCTGCACGTTGTCCGGGGTGATGAACTTCTTCCGGTAGCGTAGCCACGCGCCATTCGGGCCGCTGGGCGGAGTGTAGGTCGGCGCCTGGCGGTCCATCAGGCGGATCACCCAGTCCAGCTCGCGGGTCTGGGCGAACAGGTCCTGAAGGTCCTGGCGGTTGAAGTTGTGCTGGCTCACCATGCGGTCGATGAAGCGCTGGGCACTGGCGTTGCCGGCGAAGTCGCCGCGCAGCGGGGTAATCGGCTGCACCGAGCCGAACGCCGGATGGGCGCTGGGCGTGATCAGGGTCGGCGTCTTCGGCTTCTGGGCCGGCTGCGGGGCGGGAGTCGGTTTGCTGCTGCACGCGGAGATGAGGACAAGCAGGGGCAGGGCGAAAGCGATGCGGCGCATGGGAAATCTTCTGGGACAGGAAAACGTGCCGCTATGCTAGCGCAGTGCCGGCCGGGCACAAGCCGGGAGAGCATCGTAGAAGTCGCTGACTCTGTTGCAGGAAAAGTCCCGAGGTTGTTTCCGAGATGGCATTTGGGCCTTTGCTGCGCCTCGTTCGAGCGCCTCGGGAGCGGACCTTCAGACACCGGTTGAAAGCGGTGTTCGCACTGAGCGCGTATGGCTATATCAGTATATTTTTTCGGTATAACCGGCCCGCCGGTTAGAGCCTTGCGCTGTGATAGAGTGCGCGCTCGTCTACGGCCCGCCGGCCGTCCATAAGCAATTCCGTGAGTAGCCATGGTCGACAAACTGACGCATCTGAAACAGCTGGAGGCCGAGAGCATCCACATCATCCGCGAGGTCGCCGCCGAGTTCGACAACCCGGTGATGCTGTACTCGATCGGCAAGGACAGCGCGGTGATGCTTCACCTCGCGCGCAAGGCCTTCTTCCCCGGCAAGCTGCCTTTCCCGGTGATGCATGTCGACACCCGCTGGAAATTCCAGGAGATGTACAGCTTCCGCACCAAGATGGTCGAGGAACTGGGCCTGGACCTGATCACCCACATCAACCCCGATGGCGTGGCTCAGGACATCAACCCGTTCACCCACGGCAGCGCCAAGCACACCGACATCATGAAGACCGAAGGCCTCAAGCAGGCCCTCGACAAGCACGGCTTCGATGCCGCCTTCGGTGGTGCCCGCCGCGACGAGGAGAAGTCTCGCGCCAAGGAGCGCGTCTACTCCTTCCGTGACAGCAAGCACCGCTGGGACCCGAAGAACCAGCGCCCGGAGCTGTGGAACGTCTACAACGGCAAGGTGAAGAAGGGCGAGTCGATCCGCGTCTTCCCGCTGTCGAACTGGACCGAGCTGGACATCTGGCAGTACATCTACCTGGAGCAGATCCCGATCGTGCCGCTGTACTTCGCCGCCGAGCGCGAAGTCATCGAGATGAACGGCTCGCTGATCATGATCGACGACGAGCGCATCCTCGAGCACCTCACGCCCGAGCAGAAGGCCAGCATCCAGAAGAAGATGGTGCGTTTCCGTACCCTGGGCTGCTACCCGCTGACCGGCGCGGTGGAGTCCACCGCTACTTCGCTGCCGGAAATCATCCAGGAAATGCTGCTGACGCGAACTTCCGAACGCCAGGGCCGGGTCATTGACCACGATGCCGCCGGTTCGATGGAAGAAAAGAAACGTCAGGGCTACTTCTAAGGTTCTCGCACCATGTCGCATCAATCCGATCTGATCAGCGAGGACATCCTCGCCTACCTGGCCCAGCACGAGCGCAAGGAACTCCTGCGCTTCCTCACCTGCGGCAACGTCGACGATGGCAAGAGCACCCTGATCGGGCGCCTGCTGCACGACTCCAAGATGATCTACGAGGACCACCTCGAGGCCATCACCCGCGACTCGAAGAAAGTCGGCACCACCGGCGATGACGTCGACCTGGCGCTGCTGGTCGACGGCCTGCAGGCCGAGCGCGAGCAGGGCATCACCATCGACGTGGCGTACCGCTACTTCAGCACTGCCAAGCGCAAGTTCATCATCGCCGACACCCCCGGCCATGAGCAGTACACCCGCAACATGGCCACCGGCGCGTCCACCTGCGACCTGGCCATCATCCTGATCGACGCCCGCTACGGCGTGCAGACCCAGACTCGCCGGCACAGCTTCATCGCCTCGCTGCTGGGCATCAAGCACATCGTCGTCGCCATCAACAAGATGGACCTCAAGGGCTTCGACCAGGGCGTCTTCGAGCAGATCAAGGCCGACTACCTGCAGTTCGCCGACAAGATCAACCTCAAGACCAACTCCCTGCACTTCGTGCCGATGTCGGCGCTGAAGGGCGACAACGTGGTCAACAAGTCCGAGCGCTCGCCGTGGTACACCGGCCAGTCGCTGATGGAAATCCTCGAGACCGTGGAAGTCGCGGGCGACCGCAACCTTGACGACATGCGCTTCCCGGTGCAGTACGTCAACCGTCCGAACCTGAACTTCCGCGGCTTCGCCGGCACCCTGGCGAGCGGCATCGTGCGCAAGGGCGACGAAGTCATCGCCCTGCCGTCGGGCAAGGGCAGCAAGGTCAAGTCCATCGTCACCTTTGAAGGTGAGCTGGAGCAGGCCGGACCGGGTCAGGCGATCACCCTGACCCTGGAAGACGAGATCGACGTCTCCCGCGGCGACATGCTGGTTCACGCCGACAACCGTCCGCAGGTAACCGACGGCTTCGACGCCATGCTGGTGTGGATGGCCGAAGAGCCGATGCTGCCGGGCAAGAAGTACGACATCAAGCGCGCCACCAGCTACGTGCCGGGCTCGATTCCGAGCATCAGCCACAAGGTGGATGTGAACACCCTGGAAGAGACCGCCGCCAGCGAACTCAAGCTCAACGAGATCGCCCGTGTGAAGGTCAGCCTGGATGCACCGATCGCGCTGGACGGCTACGACCAGAACCGCACCACCGGCGCCTTCATCGTCATCGACCGCCTGACCAACGGCACTGTCGGCGCCGGCATGATCATCGCTGCACCGCAGTCGAGCCACGGCACCGTCGCTCACCATGGTGCGAACGCCCACGTAGCTCGTGAGGAGCGCGCTGCACGCTTCGGCCAGCAGCCGGCTACCGTGCTGTTCAGCGGCCTCTCCGGCGCAGGCAAGAGCACCCTGGCCTACGCCCTGGAGCGCAAGCTGTTCGACATGGGCCGCGCGGTCTATGTGCTGGACGGCCAGAACCTGCGTCATGACCTGAACAAGGGCTTGCCGCAGGATCGCGCCGGTCGTACCGAGAACTGGCTGCGCACCGCTCATGTGGCCCGTCAGTTCAACGAAGCCGGACTGATCAGCCTGTGTGCCTTCGTAGCCCCGAGCTCCGAGGGTCGCGAGCGCGCCAAGTCGCTGATCGGTGCCGAGCGCCTGATCACCGTCTACGTCCAGGCTTCCCCGCAAGTCTGCCGTGAGCGTGATCCGCAGGGCCTGTACGCTGCCGGCCAGGACAACATCCCGGGCGAGTCCTTCCCGTTCGACGTGCCGCTGGATGCCGATCTGGTGATCGACACTCAGAGCCAGTCGGTGGAAGAGGGCGTCAAGGCAGTCCTCGACCTGCTCCGTCAGCGCGGCGCGATCTGATCGCCTCCGTGTTGTGAAAAAGCCCCGCTTCTGCGGGGCTTTTCTTTTGTTCTCTGTAGGAGCGAGCTTGCTCGCGAACCTCCTGAAACCATGCTGTCCAGGCAATGTTCGCGAGCAAGCTCGCTCCTGCACAAAGCCCCGAGACGACTCGCGAACGTTCACTGGCAGATGGCTATTGCCGCCGACCTGCATGCTGCTTAATAATGAGACTGATTATTATTTGCTAGATAGCAGGTGTGGCGGTGTCGCTATTGGGTCGTACACAACTCGCGGATCACGACATCCACCGCCTCTATGCTGATCACCATGGCTGGCTGCAGGGCTGGATTCGGCGCAAGACCGGCTGCTCGCAGCGCGCCGCCGACCTCGCCCAGGACACCTTCCTGCGTGTGCTCATGACGCGCGCCAAGGGCGTTGCGGTGTACCTCGACCAGCCGCGAACTTACCTCGCGACCATTGCCCGCGGCCTGGTGATCGACCAGTGGCGCCGCCAGCAGCTCGAGCTGGCGTGGCTGGAATCCCTGGCCGCGCAGCCCGAAGCGGTGCATTCGTCGCCCGAGCAACTGGCGCTGATCCTGGAAACCCTGCACCAGGTGGACGCGATGCTGCTGCGTCTGCCCGCCAGGGTGCGCCGGGCCTTTCTGCTGGCGCAGATCGATGGCTGGCCGTACCGCGAAATCGCCGGGGAGCTGGGGGTGTCCGAGCGCATGGTGAAGAAGTATCTCGCCCAGGCCTTCCTGCATTGTGCGTTACTGGAAGCCGAGCTGGACGGAGTGCTGGTGGAGTGAAAGGCCACGACGACAAACTCAGCCACGCGAGCCTGCAGCAGGCGGCGAACTGGTACGTGCTGCTGCAGGATGAAAATCCCAGCGCGCAACTCCACGCACAATGGCGCCAGTGGTTCGACCTGCACGCCGAGCACCAGGCCGCCTGGCATTACGTCGAGCGCATAGGCCAACGCTTCGCTCCTTTGCAGGGCGAGAGGCAACTGGCAGGGCGGGTGCTCAAGACCAGCGGCGAGCGTCAGCTTTCACGCCGCCAGGGGCTCAAGAGCCTGCTGGTGCTCAGTGGCGGCCTGTTGCTCGGCTGGGGCACCTGGCGCGGCACCGCCTTGCCAAGGCTGGTGCAGGGCTGGAGCGCGGACTACAGCACCACTACCGCCGAGACCCGCGAGGCGATCCTCGCCGATGGCACACACCTCTGGCTGGCGGCGATCAGCGCGGTAGACGCCGACTATGGCCCGGACCAGCGCCTGCTGCGCCTGCGCTTCGGCGAAGTCCTGGTGGACACCGCCAGGGACGCCGCGCAGCGGCCTTTCCTCGTCGACACCGAGCAGGGGCGCCTGCGCGCGCTGGGCACGCGCTTCGCGGTCAGGCAACTGGGCGACGCCACGCGCCTCAATGTCTACAGCGGCGCGGTGGAGATTCGTACGGCGGACAGCGGCGAGCGGCAGGTGCTGGAGGCCGGCCAGCGCGTCGACTTCACGCGCCTCGCCATCGGCGAGGTGTCGCCAGCACAGACGGCAGGGGAGTCCTGGGTACGCCATGTGCTCACCGCCGAGAACATGTCGCTGGGGCAACTGGTCGAGGAACTGGGGCGTTATCGCCACGGTTATCTGGGCTGTGATCCGGCAGTCGCGCAGTTGCCGGTGATGGGCGCCTTTCCGCTGGACGACAGTGACCAGGCGTTGCGCCTGTTGGCGGCGGCGTTGCCGGTGCAGGTCCGGCGTCTGACGCCCTGGTGGGTCAGCATCGAGTCAGCCTGAGGTATCGCGAAAAAACTTTCCGCAGCGGTTCCCTTTTCAGTTTCCCGTTCGGTCACTCCATGGAAACGCACTTTTACCCACTGCACCGAACCAGGGAATTCCATGTACTCGCCCACTTCCACCTCGCGCCGCTTCGCCCGGCGGCCGCTGGCGCTGGCCATCTCGTTGTCGTTCTGCAGCGTCGCTGCGCTGCCCCTGAGCTCGCCCGCCCAGGCGGCCTCTGGCACGGAGCAGGCCGCTCTGCGCGAATACCACGTCGCGCCGGGCGCCCTGGCGACCTCGCTCAACCAGTTCAGCAGCCAGGCTGGAATCTACCTGGTCGGCCACAACGATCTGACTGCCGGCAAGTCCTGCAAGGGCCTTGATGGTCGCTACAGCGTCGAGCGTGCCTTGGCGTTGCTGCTCGATGGCACGGGCCTGCAGGCGGTGCCGCAGGAGTCCGGTGGCTACGTGCTGCAACCGGACCCGAACGGCACCGTGCTGCAGATGGATTCGACCTCGATCATCGGCAGCGGTACGAGCGGTGAGCCAGCGGACGACAACGGCTACAACGCCAAGGTCAGCTCCACCGCGGGCAAGACCAGCACTCCTCTGGCGGAGACGCCGCGCTCGATCTCGGTGGTGACCCGCCAGCGCATGGAGGACCAGCAGTCGCAGACCCTTACCGATGTGCTGGGCTACGTACCGGGCATTTTTGCCCCGCCGTTCGCCGCCGGTGATGGTCTGGCCGGCGACCTGTTCTTCATTCGCGGCTTCAATGCCACCGACTGGGGCTACGGCCTGCTGCGCGACGGCCTGCGCGTGCAAGGCAACCGCTACGACACCACCAGCGAGCCCTATGGCCTGGAGCGTGTCGAGGTGTTTCGCGGCCCGACCTCGATCCTCTACGGCGAGAATGCACCCGGTGGCATCGTCAACCTGGTCAGCAAGCGCCCGACCGTCGATCCGCGCGGCGAGGTCCAGCTGACCTACGGCTCCCATGACCGCAAGCAGCTGGGCGTCGACGTCTCCGGCCCGCTGACCGACGAGGGCAATATCCTCGGTCGCGTGGTGATGCTCGGCCGCGACTCCGACACCCAGGTCGATCACCAGCCCGATGACCGTATCTACATTGCCCCGTCGATGACCTTCAACTTCGACGATGCGACCTCGCTGACGCTGCTCTCGACCTACCAGCGCGACCGCACGCTGATGGAGCTGGGCTACCCGGCAGCCGGCACCCTGCTGCACAACCCCAACGGCAAGATCGACAAGGACACCCTGTCCGGCAACCCGGACTGGGACAAGTTCGAACGCGAGGCCTGGACGCTGGGCTATGAGTTCAGCCATCAGTTCAACGACACCTGGCAGTTCCGCCAGAACTCGCGCTACATGCAGTCGCGCATCGACCGCCGCGAGATGTGGCCGGGCAACCTGAACAACGGCGGCTTCGGCACCAACGTCAACAACACCGCCTACGACCGCTACAACAAGTCGATGACCTACTCGCTGGACAACCAGTTCGAGGGGCATTTCCAGTCCGGCGAACTGGCCAATACCGTGCTGGTGGGGGCGAGCTTCGACCGTACCTCGTTCAACCAGGACTGGGACGCGGGCGCCGGCGGCTCGGTCAACGTGTTCGATCCGGTGTGGACGACCAAGCCGACGACGCCGATCCATGTGCAGGACGCGCTGCTGGAGCAGAAGATGTACGGCCTCTATGGCCAGCTGCAGACGCGCTATGACAACTGGATTGTCCTGCTCGGCGGGCGCCTCGACGAGGTCAACAGCCAATACCGCAACCGCGCCGGTACCACCAACGGCCTGGCCGACCTCGACTACTGGGACCATGACTTCACCTGGCAGGCTGGCCTGATGTACCAGTTCGACAATGGCCTGTCGCCCTATGTCAGCTACTCCACGGCCTTTGCACCGACCCAGCAGACGTCGAGCAAGTCCGGCACCCTCGACCCGACCACCAGCGAGCAGTACGAAGTCGGCGTGAAGTACGAGCCCAAGGGCTGGAACACCTCGATGACCGCCTCGGTCTATGACCTGCGCAAGACCGACGACGTGATCTACGACAGCACGGTCGGCGACTACCGGCAGGTGGGTGAAAGCCGTTCCAAGGGGCTGGAGCTGGAGGTCAACAGCGACATCACCGAGAACTTCAGCCTGACCGCTTCCTATACCTACACCGACTCGCGGATCACCAAGGATTCCCCCGGCTCGCTGCTGGAAGACCACCAGATGACCGGCGTGCCGCGCAACCAGGCCTCGGCCTGGGGCACCTACCGCTTCCTCGATGGCTATCTCAAAGGTCTGCGCGTGGGCGGCGGCGTACGGCACTTCGACAGCACATTCGCCTACACCCCGGCGTCGCTGTACGGCAAGCTGGATACCGGCGACGTGACCCTGGTGGACGCGCTCGTCGGCTACCAGCTCGACGAGCACTGGTCCGCCGAGGTGAACGCGAAGAACCTGCTGGACAAGGAATACGTCGCTGGCTGCAACAACGCCGGGCGCTGCTACTGGGGCGAGGAGCGCACCTTGCTGGGTAGCGTCACCTTCCGCTGGTAATCCTGGCCGCATGAATGAAAAAGCCCCGCATCGGCGGGGCTTTTTCTTTGGCGCGAGGTATCAGTACTTGCTCTTCAGCCCGTACGTCTCGTCCAGGGTGCCCGGGCCGTCGCCGGTCTTGGGCGCATAGTCGCGCGGCGCTTCGTTGTTTGCCGGCGGGGTCAGCCGCTCGCGGCGCTCGGGGTACTCGTCGGCGTGCAGGGCGGCCAGCAGGCGTTGCTTGGTCTGTTCGTCCAGGGCCAGGCGCTCGGCGCCTTCGGACAGGTGTTCCTGCACATCCTGATAGCTCTGGGTGAGCTTCTTCATCAGGCTGGCGGAGGTGCTGAAGTGGGTCACCACTTCGCGCTGGTAGCTATCGAAACGATCCTGCATGTCGTCTACCTGACGCTGCAGCTTGTTGGGCGCGGCGTTGGGCAGAAGGCGGGCGATCAGAAAGCCGATGCCGACCCCGACGATCAGGGCGAGTAGCGGCAGCAACCAGGTGGTGAGGGACTGTTCCACGCGAATCCTTCCTCTATAGACGGCTTTGCTTTACGTTAGCGGCTTGCACCTGTGCTTGTATACCGTGGCGAATGCTTCGCCGCCTGCGCAGGTATTGAGCTAGACGAGACGACCCGCCACGGGGTCACGGAGCTGTTGTTTGACCACCCGCGAAATCCCCCTGTTCCTCGACGGCCCCGACGGCCAGCTGGAAGCCCTGCACCTCGCCACGCCCGACGCCAGGGGCGTCGCGCTGATCTGTCATCCGCATCCGCTGTTCGCCGGCACCATGCAGAACAAGGTGGTCGCCACCCTGCAGCGCGCCGCACGGGATGCAGGATACGCCACCCTGCGTTTCAATTTTCGTGGCGTGGGTCAGAGCGCCGGCAGTTATGCCGAAGGCCGCGGCGAGATCGACGATGCGCTGGCCGCTGCGCGCTGGCTCGCCGAGCAGCATCCGGGGCTGCCGCTGACGCTGATGGGCTTCTCCTTCGGCTCCTGCGTGGCCGGCAACGCCGCCGAGCGCCTGGAAGAAGAGGGCGCTGACCTTGCGCAACTGTTCATGCTGGCGCCGCCGGTCGAGCGTTTCGACGTCGACCTGCCCGAGCGCTGCCCGCTCACGGTGATCCAGCCGGAGGCCGACGAAGTGGTCACTCCCGAGCGCGTGTATGCCTGGAGCGCCGAGCTGAGCAAACCCCACGAACTGATCCGCATCCCCGAGTGCAGCCATTTCTTCCACGGCAAGCTGATCGAGCTCAAGGACCTGATACAGGCCCGGCTCGCCTAGGTTGGCCAGCCGCGTTACCATCCGGCCCGCCCTTTCATTTGTGTTGATTCCTGGATTCCCATGACGACCCGTATCCTGACCGGCATCACCACCACCGGTACTCCGCACCTGGGCAACTACGCCGGCGCCATCCGCCCGGCCATCGTTGCCAGCCGCGATCCGCAGGCAGACTCCTTCTACTTCCTGGCCGACTACCACGCGCTGATCAAGTGCGATGATCCGGCGCGCATCCAGCGTTCGCGCCTGGAGATCGCCGCCACCTGGCTGGCCTGCGGCCTGGATGCTGACAAGGCGACCTTCTATCGCCAGTCCGATATTCCCGAAATCCCCGAACTGACCTGGCTGCTCACCTGCGTCAGCGCCAAGGGCCTGCTCAATCGCGCCCACGCCTACAAGGCCTCGGTGGACAAGAACGTCGAGGCCGGTGAAGACCCGGACGCCGGCGTCACCATGGGCCTGTACAGCTACCCGGTGCTGATGGCTGCGGACATCCTGATGTTCAACGCCCACAAGGTGCCGGTCGGCCGCGACCAGATCCAGCACGTGGAAATGGCCCGCGACATCGGCCAGCGCTTCAACCACCTGTTCGGCAACGGCAAGGAACTGTTCACCCTGCCCGAGGTGGTGATCGAGGAAGACGTGGCGACCCTGCCGGGCCTGGACGGTCGCAAGATGTCCAAGAGTTACGACAACACCATTCCGCTGTTCGGCAGCGCCAAGCAGCTCAAGGACGCCGTAGCGCGCATCGTCACCGACTCCCGCGCGCCGGGTGAGCCGAAGGACCCGGACAACTCGCACCTGTTCACCCTGTACCAGGCGTTCTCCACCCATGAGCAACAGGCTGCGTTCCGCGCCGAGCTGCTCGGTGGCCTGGCCTGGGGCGAGGCCAAGCAGCGCCTGTTCGAACTGCTCGACAACGAGCTGGGCGAGGCCCGCGAGCGCTACCACGCACTGATCACCCGCCCGGCCGACCTGGAGGACATCCTCCTGGCCGGTGCCGCCAAGGCCCGTCGCATCGCTACTCCGTTCCTCGGCGAGCTGCGCGAATCCGTCGGCCTGCGCTCGTTCCGCGAGCAGGTGCAGGTGGCCAGCGAAGGCAAGAAGAAGGTCGCCAAGGCCGCGCGTTTCGTCAGCTTCCGCGAGGACGACGGCTTCCGCTTCCGCCTGCTGGATGCCGCTGGCGAGCAACTGCTGCTGTCCATCGCCTTCGCCGACGGCAAGGCCGCGGGCCAGGTGACCAAGCGCCTGCAAGCCGAGGAGCTGGACCTGCACGCCGAGCTGAATGCCTTCAGCGTGCGCCTGGATGGCGAAGCCGTGGCGTACAGCCCGGAGTTCTCCACCGACGCGGAGCGCGACGCTGCCATGCAGCGCCTGCGTGAGGCTCTCGCTCCGCAGGAGTGAGGGTTGGCAGGCCGGTCCGACTACCGGCCAATTGCCAAGCAACGGGGGCGCCGCTAAAGTGTGCGCCCCCGTTTTCGTTGCCTTGCTACCGATCATGACGCCTCTTCAGCGCTACCAGGAAGACCTGAAACGCCCCGATTTCTTCCACGACGCCGCGCAAGCGAACGCCGTGAAGCACCTGCAACGCCTCTACGACGACCTGGTCGCCGCCGATAAGGGCAAGACCGGCCTGTTCGGCAAGCTGCTGGGCAAGAAGTCCCAGGAGCCGGTGAAGGGCCTGTACTTCTGGGGCGGCGTCGGCCGTGGCAAGACCTACCTGGTGGATACCTTCTTCGAGGCGCTGCCCTTCAAGCAGAAGATGCGCACGCACTTCCACCGCTTCATGAAGCGCGTCCACGAGGAAATGAAGACCCTCAAGGGCGAGAAGAACCCGCTGACCATCATCGGCAAGCGTTTCGCCGACGAGGCCCGGGTCATCTGCTTCGACGAATTCTTCGTCTCCGACATCACCGACGCGATGATCCTCGCGACCCTGCTGGAAGAGCTGTTCAAGAACGGCGTTAGCCTGGTGGCCACCTCCAACATCGTGCCGGACGGCCTGTACAAGGACGGCCTGCAGCGTGCCCGCTTCCTGCCGGCCATCGCGCTGGTCAAGCAGCACACCGAAGTGGTCAACGTCGACAGCGGCGTGGACTACCGCCTGCGCGCCCTGGAACAGGCCGAGCTGTACCACTGGCCGCTGTCCGAGCAGGCCGAGCAGGCCATGACCCGCGACTTCAAGGCGCTGACCCCGGAATGTGCCGCGGCGACCCGCGATGACGCTCTGATGATCGAGAACCGCGAAATCCGCGCGCGCATCACCTGCGATGACGTGGCCTGGTTCGAGTTCCGCGAGCTGTGCGATGGCCCGCGCAGCCAGAACGACTACATCGAGCTGGCGAAGATCTTCCACGCGATCCTGATTTCCAACGTCGAGCAGATGGGTGTGGCCAAGGACGACATGGCCCGCCGCTTCATCAACCTGGTGGACGAGTTCTACGACCGCAACGTCAAGCTGATCCTCTCCGCCGAGGTCGAGCTCAAGGACCTGTACACCGGTGGCCGCCTGGAGTTCGAATTCCAGCGCACCCTGAGCCGCCTGCTGGAAATGCAGTCCCACGAATACCTGAGCCGCCCGCACCGTCCCTGATGGTCGGATGAACGAAAAAGGCTGCCCAAGGGCAGCCTTTTCGTTTTCTAGGTGCGGGGATTGTCCCGACCGTGCCGGGCCCCTTGTAGGAGCAACTGTCTTCACACGGCACCTGTCCTCCAACCGGTGCCGTCTCTCACCATCGCGTTGATCCGCACGATCAGTACGCGCATGCATG
>NZ_JBIVBR010000024.1:0-46728 GCF_044746165.1 Pseudomonas sp. NPDC086581
CGACATCGGCCAGGGCCTGGCCAGCCGCGAGGAGCAGTGGCAGCGCGGTGAAATCGCCAATCCCTGACGGCCCGCCCTGAATGAAAAAGCCCCGGTCATGTGCCGGGGCTTTTTTTCGGGCCTTTGCCGCCAGCCCCTATAGCCACCAGCGCAGCAGATAGAACGCGCCCATGCTGAGCAGCACGCTGAGCAGCACGTTGCGCGTCCACAGCACCAGCGCCACGGCGACGATGGCGCCGAGCAGGTAGGGGTTGTCCTGGCGCAGGTTCAGCTGGTGCTCGGGTAGGAACACGATCGGTCCGCAGATCGCCGTGAGCATCCCCGGCACGGCAAAGCCGAGGAACTGCCGCACGTTGCTGCCCAGGCGGATCGGCAGGCGCGGTTCGAGGAATACGTAGCGGTTGAAGAACACAATCAGCCCCATGCCGAAGATCACTGCCCAGGCCATCATGCGCGCACCCCCGAGAATTTCTGGCAGAGGAAGCCGGCGAACATCCCCGCCAGGCCGGAAAGCACCAGTGCCGAGCCGATCTGCCAGTAGCTGAGCAGCACCGAGCAGAACAGCGAGACGGCGACACAGACCACGGTCGGGATGTTCTTCACCACCGGCACGATCAGCGCGACGAAGGTGGCGGCGATAGAGAAGTCCAGCCCGAGGTGCTCGAGGCCGGGAATGTTGGTACCCACCAGCACGCCGGCGAGGGTGAAGAGGTTCCAGGCGATGTAGAACGTCAGGCCGACGCCCAGCGCGTACCAGCGGTTGAAGGTGTTGCGGTCATGGCCGCTGACCAAGGCGAACAATTCATCAGTGAGCAGAAAGCCCAGCCCCGCGCGCCAGCGCCCCGGCAGGCCGGCTATCACCGGGCGCAACGTCATCCCGTAGAGCAGGTGCTGCGAAGTCAGCAACAGCGTGGTGATCATGATCGAGAAGAAACCGGCGCCGCCCTTGAGCATTCCGATGGCTACCAGTTGCGCGGCACCGGCGAAGACGATGGCCGACAGGCCCTGGCCGTGCAGCGGCGAAAGCCCGGCGTCAATGGCCAGGGAACCGGCGAGCAGGCCCCAGGGCAGGACCGCGAGCGACAGCGGCATGATGTCGATGGCGCCACTGAGGAAGGCGCGGGAAGGAAGCTGGTCTTGGGGCATGGACGTTTCTTGCAGGCAGTTAAGTGCCGTCAGCGTGGCAGAAAAACGCCGCCCCTGGCTTGAACAATCTTGCTGTCGTTGCCCTCGCGCGCGTTGCCTCCTGACTTCTCACGACGGCGGCCGGGCCAGGAACCCGAGCAGGGTGGCCTCCTCGGCACTGAGATTTTGCCGCTTGCGCGCCTTGCGCAGGCCGACCAGCTCGCCCGCAAGGAAGGCTTCGATCACCCGTGGATGCACGTAGCACTTGCGGCAGATCGCCGGGGTGTTGCCCAACTCGGCGGCGACCTGCTGGATGATTGCCTTGAGCTGGCGGTTGGCGCTTTTCTCGTTCTCCCAGCGCGCCTTGCGGCAGTACTCCAGGGCCAGGGTGGTACCGGCCCAGGTGCGGTAGTCCTTGGCGGTGAATTCCTCGCCGGCGTGCTCGCGCAGGTAAGCGTTGATATCCCGGGAATCGATCATGTGTCGCTGACGCTGTTCATCCAGGTACTGGAAGAGTTGCTGGCCGGGCAGTTCCAGGCAGCGCCGGAGGATGCGCGCCAGGCGCGGGTGTTCGATGTCCACGCTGTGCTTCACGCCGCTCTTGCCGCGAAACGCAAAGCGGATGCGTGCGCCCTGAACCTCGACATGGCGATTACTCAGCGTGGTGAGGCCGAAAGAGCGATTCTCCTTGCGGTAGCGCTGGTTGCCGATGCGGATCAGCGTGCGGTCGAGCAGTTCGACCACGGTCGCCATGACCTTTTCCGCCCCCAGTCCCGGCTGCGCCAGGTCCTGCGCGATGCGTCGGCGCAGAGCTGGCAGGCTCTCGCCGAAGCGCAGCAGGCGTTCGTACTTGGCGCTATCGCGCACCTCGGTCCAGCGCGGGTGGTAGCGGTACTGCTTGCGCCCGCGCACGTCGCGCCCGGTGGCCTGCAGGTGGCCGAGCGGGTCGATGCAGATCCATACATCGATGTACGCCGGCGGAATGGCGAGCTGGTTGATGCGCTGGATTTCCGCCTCCACGCGAATGCGCTCGCCGCCGGGGTCGAAGTAGGCGAAGCGCCCGCGCAGCCGTCGCCGGCTGATGCCTGGCAGGCTGTCGTCGACGTAGTGCAGGTCAGGCGGTAGTTCCAGCAGCTCCGGTGGTGTACTCATGGCAATTCCTCGAAGGCCTTCCCGTCAATGGAGCGCGAAAGGGCGCTTCGAGTGCCGTATTTTTCGTCGTACAGCCTTCAGGGACGTGCGTCTTCGGCTGCCAGGTGAGTCGGCGAGACCAGCCGTGGATCGGCACCGCCAAACAGGGTGAGCAGGTAGTCCTCCTGGCTTTGCAGGCCGTGGCGCACCAGCCAGCCGCGGCCGCCGGGCACTGCGCGAAGCAGGCAGTGGAAGAGGAAGCGCGGCGGCGCGGTCAGCAGCGGGTACCAGGGCAGGCTGCCGCCGGGCAGGCCGAGGGCGCGACGGCCGTCGGCATCGATGAAGGTGTCGGCGATGCTCAGGTGGATGGCCCGGTTCAAATGTCCGCGCAGCCAGGCGAAGTTGGTGTAGTGGCGTTGCAGCGGCTCGTCCACCAGTGCCGAGCCGAGGATGCGACTGCTGTCGTCCGGCGGCGCCTGGGACAGCAGGTTGTGGTAGAGCGCACGGATCGCGTCATTCTCGCTGTCGCACAGCCAGCGCTCCTCGACGCCCATCAGCCAGGCGATGTAGCGCCAGAGGTGGATGATGGCTTCGCGCTCGTGCCGACTCAGGAGCACACCCAGCATGCGCTGGCCGATCAGGAAGATCGCCGAGAAGGCCAGGTAGGTCGCGTGCATGTCGCCCTGGTTGACTGGCAGGCCGTCCTGGGCGAAGTCCCACTCTTCCAGACGTGAAACCCGCCGTCGCACCAGGGCATGCACGAGCCGGACATGCAGCGTGCTGCGATAACCCGCCGCGCCGCGCGCCATGCCGCCGGGACGGGTGCAGTCGATCCACCATTTGGTGGTTTCCGCGATGCGCCGCTGCGGGCCTTTCTCCAGCGCGCCGGTGAGCACCAGGGTGCGGTTGATCCCGGAAGCCTGGTAGCCGGCCAGCAGGCCCAGGTCACGCAGTACGCGCATGCCGGTGAGCCCGGACAGGCCGCAGGCGCGGGCACCCTCTTCGAGGCGTTGCAGGTCGACCCAGGCGGGCAGCGTGTTGACCTGACCGAAGAAGGTCTTCAGCGCTTCGGGTGCCTCGGGGATGGTGGCGATGCCCTGGCTCAGCGCCTGTTCGTACAGGCGCATACCGGCGCCGAGCCCGACATCGAACATCCAATCCACCAGCGCATCCATGGGCGCATCGCCTACCGTTAGGGATTCGCCGATGGCCTGCCAGGTGGCGGCATCCGGCTCGCTTGGTCCCTTGAGGAAACGTTTGACCGGCGCGGCGGTGCGTCGGGCGCGCTGCAGGTCGGCGCCGTGGCGGGTTGGCAGGGCGGTTGCGCTCATCGATTCATACCTTGGTTGGGTGGCCGGGCGAATGCCTCGAATTACGCTATTGCGAGTATTTGCTCGCATTCAACTCGCATCCGGCTCGCACCAGGAGGCAGGCATGAGGAAGCAACCCACGCAGCAGCGCGCCAGCGAGATGGTGGCGGTGCTGGTCGAGGCGGCGGCGCTGGAGATTGGCGAGCGCGGCCTCGACGGCCTGACCACCAACCACGTGGCGCGCCGCGCCGGGGTGAGCGTCGGCTCGCTTTACCAGTACTTCGCCAACAAGGAGATGATCGTCGAGGCCCTGCTGATGCAGCGTGCCGGCACGCTGATGAAGGTGGTGCACCAGCGCGTCACGCCGTTATTGGGTGCAGACATCGGCAGCGTGACCCGCGCGGTGCTGGAGGGCATCTTCGAGCAGGTGGAGGGCGATGCGGCGCAGCGCGAGTTGCTGCGACACTGGCACCGGCTCAATTCCGCGCCGGTGTTCCAGTCCTTGGAGCGGCAGATGATGGAGGTGTGCCGGCAGTACCTGATGCGCCACTTTGACGATTACCGGATCGACAACCTGCCGGCGGTGCTTTTCGTGGTCATCAACTCCGTCCAGTACACCACTGCGCGCTACCTGAGCGAGGCTCAGCCGCTGCTGGGGCGCGAGGAAGTGATCGATACGTTGGCGCGGATGGTTGAATCCCTCTGCGCGCCGCGAAACAAGCAACGCCTGTAGGAGCGAGCCACGCTCGCGATCCGCCGGCAAGGCAGGCGCTCAGGTCAGATCACGGTGATCGCAGGTGACTTGAGATTGGCTGCGAGGATTTCGCGAGCTCTGCTCGCGGATCGCGGGTATTGCCCGTTCCTAACGGATAGCTTTGCGCTCGGATCGTCCCTAACCCTAACCCTCTCCCTTCAGGGCGTGGGAGAGGGAAAACCCAGACGCGGACTTTCAGAAGAATACAGTTGCTCCTACAGGGAAGATCATGTGATTCGGGCATGAATAATCCCCGGAAGGCTTGCGCCAACCGGGGCTCTGCTCAACGCATCAGGCCACGACCGGAATCATCGGGTCAGCGGCTGCCAGCGCGGTGGCGCGATCGGCGGCCGGCGGGTAGATCCATACTGTGTTGATCTCGGTCTTGATCTTCTTGCCTTCCTCACGCTGGAAACGCACCTGGCGATCCCAGCCTTCGGTGAACAGCGCACCCCAGGCTCCCAGGTCCAGGCAGGTCACGTACTTGGGCTGGCTGTAAGGGATGGGCGCCACGCCCAGCAGGTCGGCGGCGGCGTTGTTACCGGCCGAGCGGCCCAGAGAGATGGCATGCTGGCAAGTCATCAGTGCGTAGTTGCCGACTTCGTCCGTCGCGGCGTAAGCCGTGTCGCCGGTGGCGAACACCGCGTCCTGGCCGATCACCTTGAGGTTGCGGTCCACGTGCAGGCGGCCCTGGCGGTCGCGCTCGCCGGCAACCTGTTCGGTCAGCGAGCTGGCGCGTACGCCGGCGGTCCAGATCACTGTTTTCGCCTCGATGCGCTCGCCGCTGGAGAGGGTCGCGCCGTTCTCGTCGATGGATTCCACCGAGGACTTCAGGCGCCATTCCACGCCCAGCTCGGCGGAGGCTTCGGCCACCACGGACTGCGAGGTGGCGCCCAGTGCGCTGCCAATCTCGGCGCCGCGGTCGACCACGATGACGCGCACCTTGGCGTCCGCGCCGAGCACTTCGCGCAGGCGCGCCGGCATTTCAGTGGCGGTCTCGATGCCGGTGAAGCCGCCGCCGGCCACGATCACCGTGTTGCGCGCTTCGGATTCCGGCAGTTGGTGCAGCGCGCGGATGTGCCTTTCGAGGCGCACGGCCTGGTCGATGTCGTCCACGTCGAAGGCATGCTCGATGCCCGGCAGGGCGGGGCGGGCGACCTTGCTGCCGCTGGCGAGGATCAGGCGGTCGAAGCCCAGGGTGGCGACCTTGCCACTGGCGTCGCGGTAGTCCAATTGGCGGCCGTCGACATCGATCTGCTCGGCGCTGCCCTGGATGAAGCTCACGCCCACCGCGCCGAACAGGTCGCCCAGTGGCGCGGCCATCTGGTGCACGTTGGGCTCGTAGAAGCGCGGGCGGATGCGCAGTTCGGCCTGGGGCGCGAGGACCGCGACTTCGATGTCGCCGCGCTGGTGCAGGTCGAGCAGACGCGCGGCGCTCAGCGCGCTCCACATGCCCGCGAAACCGGTGCCGACGATCAGGATGCGTTGTTTCATGGTGCTCTCCGACGAAAAGGATGAATCCAGGTGGTGGGGTTCCCGAGTGCCTGATATCGGAGCGGTTCGCTTCCTGGCTCGCCTCGGATAACTGCGACTATATTTGTCGTAGTTAGGCGGCGCAACCGATTTCTGCGGCAAACTCCGACCATTCGTCACGGTTGGGGCGGGCATCCGCCGCTGCTTCTGTACTGAGGTGGGGCGCGCTGGATAGTCGTGGCCCGCGTGCTGCGGGTGACAGATCGTCAGAATGCATGCTTAAGTGCTTGCCGGAGGCCCGGCAGGGCTTGAAAATAATGCGACTTATGTAGTCGGAGTTTGTAATGGCTTTGTACAGTGCGGGCGTGGAGTACGGCATCCACTGCCTGCTGTTCCTGACGGACGAGAAGGGCGACAGCCGTGAATCCAGCGTGCGGATGCTGGCGGAACTTCAGGGGGTGCCCCAGGAGCTGCTCGCCAAGGTCTTCACCAAGCTGGCCAAGGCCGGGCTGGTCGCGGCCACCGAAGGCGTG
The DNA here is from genome assembly GCF_044746165.1 of Pseudomonas sp. NPDC086581. Classification (NCBI taxonomy): domain Bacteria; kingdom Pseudomonadati; phylum Pseudomonadota; class Gammaproteobacteria; order Pseudomonadales; family Pseudomonadaceae; genus Pseudomonas; species Pseudomonas sp. NPDC086581. Next base: position 6,327 of record NZ_JBIVBR010000024.1, read on the forward strand.
CGCGGCGGCTTCCGCCTGGCGCGTCCGGCGGACGAAATCACCGTACTGGATATCGTCAAGGCCATCGACGGCGACAAGCTGATCTTCGAGTGCCGCGACATCCGTGGCCGCTGCGCCGTGTTCGAAGGCTCGCCGCCGGAGTGGGCGACGTGCGGCACCTGCTCTATCCACGCGGTCATGCTCACCGCGCAGAAGCGCATGGAAGAAGCCCTGGCCCAGCAGACCGTGCTGGACCTGGCTCGCCGTGTCGGACGCAAGGCGCCGCCGGAATTCGGCGAGGCCCTGGTGCGCTGGATGGACGCGCAGCGCGACGGCTCCGCGCCCTAGCGCGCGTCACCGCCGCGCGGCTTGTAGAAGACGAACTCGTGGGTCTCTGCCGTGCGGATGTATTCCTTCGCCCAGCCAGGCGAGGCGTGGCGGTCGTGGAAGTACATGGCGCCGCGCGTGCGGTCGCGCAGCTGCTGGTTCAGCGCCCGGCGGGCGATTTCCTTGGCAATGTCATAGCGGTTCTTTTCTTCTACCTGGTCGGAGCGACCGTCGCACCACCAGGAGAATTGGCAGTGCTTCTGTGCCTGGCCCTGCTTTACCACGCCGCACACGGTGTCGGGGAAGCCGCCGTGGCCCATGCGGTTGAGCACCACGTTGGCCACTGCCTCCATGTCCGCCCTGCCGCCGCCCTTGGCTTCCCAGTAGATGGTCCGCGACAGGCAGACGATGGCGTCGTCCAGCGGCGCCTTGCCGGCTGGGTCCAGCGCCTTGACCTCGGATTTGCTGATGGGTACCGGGCTGGTCACCGCCGACGCCGGGTGGGCGACCTGCTGCTCCAGCACTTCGGCCTTGTTCACCGCGGCCTGGGCTTTCTCGTCGGTGGAGGTGCCGATGGAGGCGGCGAAGGAAGAGGGCGCCAACAGGGTGAGCAGCAACAACGGAAGAAGAAGGCGGCACATGTGCGAACCTACCTGCGAAGCGAAATCAGTCTGTCGCTGTGACTGTGCCGCGCAGAATTAGATTCAACTTTCCAGCCAGACGGTAGCCGCCGTAGCCCACGCGCGACGGGGCCTAGGGCAGATAACGCTGAAGGAATTCGTCGACCACCTGTAGCACCGCCGGCTGTTGCTCGCGGTGCGGAACGTGGCCGCAGTCGGGCAGCAGCCTGAGCATCGTTGGCACGCCGGGGACCGAGGTTAAACGCTCCGGGTGTGCGGCCGAGCCGTACTCGTCCTGCTCGCCGTGCATGCTAAGGATCGGGCACTTCACCTGCGCCAGTTCAGCATCCAGGTTCCAGTCGCTGAAATCCTCGGAAAGCCAGGTATCGACCCAGGCACGCAGCACCCAGAAGGCCTTGTGGCCGTGGTACTTCTGCAGGCGCTCAAACTGGCCTTCGCGGGCGAACTCCACTTCGGCGGCGCGGATACCATCGCGGGTGCGATGCTCGACGAAGGCCTGGGCCGATTCGGTGATCAGCGCCGCGCAGGTCTGCGGATGCTGTGCCACACAGGCCACCGCCATGGCGCCGCCGACACTGTGGCCGAACACCACGCAACGCTCGAAACCGAAGTGCTCTTGCACCAGGGGGATGAAGGTGCGCGCCTCATCGTCTATGAAGTCCAGCGGCAGGGCGCCGGGATAGCGCTCGGAGCGGCCGAAACCGAGGCGGTCGTAGGCGATCACCTGGCGACGGGTTCTGCGCGCGAGCTGCTCCGGGAAATCGCGCCACAAGGTCACGCAGCCGAGCGAGTCATGCAGCAGCAGGATGGGTTCGCCGACGGTTTCGGTGGGCGTCCAGTCCTGGGCAAACAGCTGGCCCTTCTCGCTGATGATCCAGTGTTCCCGGGTGGTGACGGTGGACGACATGCAGATAACCAGTGATGTTCGTGCGGGTGCTCATGGTAGGGCCGATAGCCTGCTAAGGAAACCTTAAGGCAGCTCGGCGATGATGACGACTCGCGGCCGGAGCTGTCCCGGGCAGTGCTCACACCGGGTCCGGTCGCTTTTTTTAATTCACGAAGGAGTCCTGCCTTGGACACTTGCCCTGGTCGATTGCGACAGGCCTGAACAGCGAGCCGTCCGGCAGAACCCTGCCACTGTCTCGCTGCGTTGCGGACAGTGGCGATACGCATCCCGCCACGGGATGACGTCTCACCATTCCCCTGCGGGGCCGATCCGGCCCTTCGCCCTCTCTCAATCCACCACCTGAATGCGCGCCGGCATCGCCCGGCGCATGGAGCGGCCGTGCGCCGCGAACGAGGTGGAACATGGATTGGAAAATCTTCCTGCTGCGGGTTGCCGCGGCACTCATTCTGGGCGCCCTGATCGGCGCCGAACGCCAGCTGCGCCAGCGCCTCACCGGCCTGCGCACCAACGCGCTGGTCAGCACCGGTGCCTGTCTTTTCGTGCTGATGACCCAGTCCATGCCGGGGCTATCGGCCGATGCGCCGCGTATCGCTGCGTACGTGGTGTCGGGGATCGGCTTCCTTGGTGGTGGCGTGATCATGCGCGATGGCCTGAACGTGCGTGGCCTGAACACCGCCGCAACGCTCTGGTGCACCGCCGCCATCGGTGTGCTGTGCAGCATGGGGCTGCTGCTGGAAGCGGCGCTGGGCAGCGTGGTGGTGCTTTGCGCCAACATCCTGCTGCGTGACATCGCGCAGCGCATCAACCATCAGGACGTCCTGCCGGCCAGCGAGGCGGAGCAGCGTTATGGCGTCGCCATCATCTGTCGCGCCGAAGACGAGATCCAGGTGCGCAGCCTGATGCTGCACAGCCTGGACAGCAGCGAACTGCGCCTTCAATCGCTGCACAGCGAGGACCAGGCCAACCCGGCGAAACTGGAAGTGCGTGCCGAGCTGCTCGGTGGCCATGGTGCCGCCGGCCAGTTGGAGCGCATGGTCAGTCGCATCAGCCTGGAGAAGGGCGTCAGCTCAGTGCGCTGGCAACTATTCGAGTTGGCCAGCGACTGATTTCGCAACCTGCAAGGACTCAGTTTTCTCGTGCAGCGCGGCTGCCACAGCGCGGCGCCGGTGCACGGGCTTCCTCGGCCACCACGCCGCGCCACCAACGCTCGCCCTGATGGGGCGCCTCGAGGTCGATGCACTCACCCATCATCGGCGTGGTGACGGTGAGCCCGCGCTCGCCAGCGATTTCCAGCACGCGCTCGAAGGGTTCGTACCAGGCGTGCATGGCCAGGTCGAAGGTGCCGTTGTGGATCGGCAGCAGCCAGCGGCCGTTGAGGTCCTGGTGCGCCTGTACGGTCTGCTGCGGATGCATGTGTACATAGGGCCAGTGTTCGTTGTAGGCACCGGTTTCCATCAACGTCAGGTCGAAGTGACCGAAGCGCCGGCCGATCTCGGTGAAACCGTCGAAATAGCCGGTGTCACCGCTGAAGAAGATGCGCAGGCTGTCGTCCTCGATGACCCAGGAGCACCACAGAGTGCGGTTGCCGTCGCGCACGCCGCGGCCGGAGAAATGCTGCGCCGGTGTCGCGGTCAGGCACAGGCCATCCACCGTGGTGCTCTGCCACCAGTCCAGCTGGCGGATTTTCTCTGCCGGCACGCCCCAGTCGAGCAGGCGGTCGCCGACGCCCAGCGGGGTGATGAAGACCTCCGCGCGCTCGGCCAGCACGGCGATGGTCGCGCGGTCGAGGTGATCGTAATGGTCGTGGGAGAGGATCACACCGCGGATCGGCGGCAGGTCGTGCAGGGCAATCGGCGGCGCGTGGAAGCGCTTGGGTCCGGCGAAGCTGAAGGGCGAGGCGCGTTCGGAGAATACCGGGTCGGTCAGCCACCAGCCGCCGCGCAACTTGATCAGCAGGGTGGAATGGCCGAGGCGGTAGAGGCTGCGGTCGGGCGCCTGCTCCAGTTCGTCGCGGCTCAGCGCGCGCACCGGCACCGGGGCGCGAGGTACAGTGTTCTTCGGCTTGTTGAACAGCACATCCCAGAGCACTTTTGCGCTCGGTTCAGGCATATCGGCCGGGCGTGCCTTGAGGTTGCGGAATCTCCCGGCAATGTAATGCGGCGAGTGGCTGTAGTCGTCGATGGGCGCGCGTTGCAGTGGGAGACGGGGCAAGGCACTGAACCTCGGGTGGCGGATTTCGTCAGAGCACCACGCTAACGCTTCCGCGGCCAGGGAGCATTACCGGCATTTTGATTCAGAACATCATCGCCATCGATACAGGCGCGGCGCCCAAGCACGGTCGGGCTGCAGGACCGAGGGTGACGCCCAGTCCTTGCTCGCTAACCGCGTGGCACCGCAGCAGGGCTGTTCGCGAGCAAGCTCGCTCCTACGAAAAGCACCGCAGAGCGGGTCGACCATGCGCGGCCTCGTAGGGCGAATAACCCGGAACGGGTTATTCGCCGTCGCCGCTGGCACGGCGGCTCAATCGAGTTTCGAAAGAATGTCCCAGGCCAGCTTCACCCGCACTTCATTGGGATAGTTGCGGTTGGCGAGGATGACGATGCCGCGCTGCTTCGACGGGACGAAGGCGACGTAGGTGCCGAAACCGCCGGTGGCGCCGGTCTTGTTCACCCAGACGTCCTGCTGCGGTGGCAGCGGTTTGCGCAGGGCGATCACCGGCTGGGTTTCCAGCATGCTGCTGCCGTTGTACTGCTGCAGTTCGGCGAGCTTGGGTGGGTAGGCGTACTGCTCCCAGATCAGGTCCTGGGTCATCGGGCCAACCTGGTAGTAGCCGGTGCGAGTGGCATCCACCGCCGCCCGTAGCTTGTCGCCGAGCTTCACCTCGCCCAGCTGCACCTGGACGAAGCGCAGCAGGTCGCGGCTGCTGGATTTCACTCCATAGGCCTCGTCGGCGATCTGGCCGGGGTTCACCCGTACCGGCGCATCGTCCTTGTCGTATCCCTGGGCGTAGATGGCTTGTCGGGTTACCGGCACGTCGATGTGAGTGTTGCTCAGCCCCAGCGGCGCGAACACGTTGCGCTGCATCGCGGTCTTGAACGGCACGTCGAGCGCTTTCGCGGTGACGATGCCGAGCAGGGCTATGCTGGGGTTGGCGTAGCTGCGCTGGCTGCCGGCGGGGTATTGCGGCTGCCAATTCCTGTAGTAGTCGGTGAGCTGCCGGGGCGTCTTAACCTCTTCGGGCAGTTGCAGCGGGAAGCCGCCGGCGGTGTGGGTGGCGAGCTGGATCAGCGTCACCTTGTCCAGCGCACTGCCGCGCAGCTCCTTCAGATAGCGCGTCGGGCTGTCCTCCAGCTTGAGCTTGCCCGCGGCCTGGGCGAAGCCGGCGAGGGTGGCGGTGAAGGTCTTGCTCACCGAGCCGATCTCGAACAGCGTGTCGCTGCTCACCGGCTGCTTGCTCTCCTTCGACGCCACGCCGAAGTTGTAGAAGCGCTGCTCGCCGTGATCGGTGACGCCTATGGCCAGGCCGGCAATGTTCTGCTCGCGCATGACCTGCTGGGCGAGCTTGTTCACCTTCGTGTCGAAGTCTGGAGGAGCGGCTTGGGCGAAGTTGGCGAGTGCGAGTGCGGTGAGGCTGAACGCGAGGGGAGCGGTCCGGCGCATGAAGACGTCCTGTTACGGTGTATGAGGACTGAACCTAGCATCACATGCTCCGTCGCTCCAGCGGTAGGCGGGGCACCGTGCCCCGCCCGGCGTCCATCAACGAATGTTGTTGATGCTGCCTTTGTTGCCGGTGACCTTGACGTCCACCTTCTTGAATATGAAGTAATCCTGCACGTTCACTTCGTAGCGCGGTGCAACGATCAGATCGGAACCGGAACTCTTCACGGCCTTGTACGCGGCAGCGGCCTTGACCGAGGAGACCGGGTCGAAGGCGGCCAGGCTCATGCCCGAACCGCTTTCGGCGCCGTAGGTCACGCCATCGGCATACTGGCTGTCGCCGCCGAACTTGATGAAGCCGAACAGGATGTTGACCTGGGACTGTCCGCTGATCGGGCCACCGACGGCGACGTCTGCCTTCAGGTCGGTCTTGACGGCGCCGGCGATCGGGGCGATCGGCTGGCTGACGTTGTAGCTGGTGCAGCCGGTGGCGAGGGCGGCGACCGAGACGAGTGCGGCGGCGCTCAGGAACTTCTTTATTCTTACTCCTTGTATGCAAATGCCCCTTTTTGCATTGGATTGGGGGCGGCGGCACTGTAGGGCCCGATGAACGGTTGCTGAATAAGACGAATCTCAAAGGAGGATGCGCGGGGTTGCCACGGCGATGGCTCTAGGACGGACATTTCAGCGCCCTCGACCGGCAGCGCTACGCCGCATCGGCGCCGGGTGGTAGGATTCGCGCCCCATGCGAATCTCCGACCTCGACCAACGCCTCGCCGACCTCGGCGCGCTGCCCATGCACCGCGCTCGGATGCTGCGCGCCTGGCTGCAGGGCAGGCCGCTGGATGCCGGCACCAAGCGGCAGGCGACCGCGGATTTCCTGCCGCTGAGTGTGCGCAATGGCGTGGCGCAGATCGCCGCCGAGCTGGACGCCCTGGCGACCATTCATTCGCGTCATCCCGGTGGCGACAACTCCGAGCGCCTGCTGGTGCGCCTGGCCGACGGGCAGATGGTGGAGAGCGTGCTCTTGCCGCGCGGCGGCGTGTGCGTGTCCACCCAGGTCGGCTGCGCCGTGGGCTGCCGCTTCTGCATGACCGGCAAGAGCGGCCTGCTGCGCCAGCTTTCCACCACCGAAATCGTCGCCCAGCTGGTGCTGGCACGGCGTGTGCGGCCGGTAAAGAAGGTGGTGTTCATGGGCATGGGCGAGCCGGCGCACAACCTCGATAACGTGCTCGAAGCCATCGACCGCCTCGGCACCGATGGCGGTATCGGCCACAAGAACCTGGTGTTCTCCACTGTCGGCGACCCGCGCGTCTTCGAGCGTCTGCCACAGCAGCGGATCAAGCCGGCCCTGGCACTGTCGCTGCACACCAGCAATGCCGAGCTACGTGAGCATCTGCTGCCGCGTGCGCCGAAGCTGACGCCCGAGGAACTGGTGGAGCAGGGTGAGGCCTATGCGCGCGCCACGGACTACCCGATCCAATACCAGTGGACGTTGCTCAAGGGCGTCAACGACAGCCAGGAAGAACTCGACGGCATCCTGCGCCTGCTCAAGGGCAAGTTCGGCGTGCTCAACCTGATCCCCTTCAACGCGCTGGAAGGCGACCAGTACCAGCGCCCGGGCGCTGAACGCATCGTCGAGATCGTCCGCTACCTTCACAGTCGCGGCGTGCTGACCAAGGTGCGCAACAGCGCCGGGCAGGACGTCGATGGTGGCTGCGGCCAGCTACGTGCGCGGGCGACCTACTTGATTGCCAGCTCCGGTCGGCGGATTTCTCGTCTGAGCGAGTAATTACCGCGCGCCTTTGCTGTTCGAGATCTTGCACGGGTATCACGCCGGTTGTTAGCCTTCCCCATCTGAAAAAACCAGCAGGGCTGGGTATGGCGATCCGGGTTGTCGAAGCACAGGAAGTAGATCAGCAGCGCATAGCCATTCCTGGTTGGGAACAGCAGTACACGCAGATGTCCGCCGGGCGATTCGCCGGTCGCATCCTGCACGCCGAAGTCGAGGGGATCGAGCTCTTTGAAGAGCAGATGAACCTGCGCGTGGAGCAGGAGTTCCACGCCCCGCCCGGCGCGCTGGTATTCAGCTTCGACATGTCCGACAACGCCCTCTACCTGCTCGACGGGGAAACCCGCAACGCCTGGGTCACTCCCGAGAACTACCGCGAGGTGGCTGTGGTGATCAAGGAATCGGCGAATTGGGGCCAGCCGGCCGACGCGTTTGCCGACCTGGTGCTGACGCCGCTGCGCTCGGGCCACTGCCAGTCGGTGGCGACCTCGCTGAGCAACCTGCTAACCGGCGCTTCGTCCGGTGACGATCCAATGGATGCGCCGGGTATGGCGCAGAGCATCGTCTCGCACTGTTTCTCGCTGCTGTGCGAAGCGCCCCTGGATGGCGAACGCCGCGCGCGTTCCATCGTCCAGGCCAAACGTGTGGTGCAGCGGGTCAAGGAAGTGGTGAACGACTGCCCCGACGAGCAATTTGGCATGGCCGATCTCGCCGCCAAGGTGGGCGTTTCGCCGCGCACGCTGCAGCAGTCGTTCCTGCATTACGCCGGCATTCCGCCCATTGTCTGGTTGCGCAATCGCCGCCTGAACGCCGCGCGCCGCGACCTGCTGGCCGCCGCGGAGTCCGGCATGACCGTGGCCGAGGTGGCGATGAAGTGGTCGTTCTGGCACCTGGGGCGTTTTTCCCAGTCGTATTTCGCGCTGTTCGGCGAGTATCCGAAGACCACGGCGAAGCAGGGCGGTCGGGTCTGGTAGCGGCGACCCGTCATGGGCGCGGACATTGTCCGCGGATCGCGGGCATGGCCCGTTCCTACTATGGAGCTACGGACCTTCCGTGTAGGAGCTGGCCGTGCCTGCGACAGCCAGCGCGCCGGACCATCACGGATGCAGTCCGCCGCAGAAGATAAAAGAAGCCCCCGAATCGGGGGCTTTTTCGTTTACAGCAGCGCCAGCGATCAGCCGAGCAACTCGCGCACCCGATACCACGCCATGCCCAGCGCCAGCAGCGGCGAACGTAGCAGCTTGCCGCCGGGGAAGGTCAGGTGCGGCACGGCGCTGAACAGGTCCAGCCCCTTGCTCTCACCCTGGTGGATGGCTTCGGCGAGCAGCTTGGCTGACCAGTGTGTGACGTTCAGTCCGTGGCCGGAATAGCCCTGGGCGAAGTACACGTTCGGATGGTTCTTCAGCCGGCCGACCTGCGGGAAACGATTGGCTGTGATGCCGATCATGCCGCCCCACTGGTAGTCGAGCTTCACCTGCTCCAGCTGCGGGAACACCTTGAGCACCTTCGGCCGCATGTAGGCGCCGATGTCCGCTGGGTCGCGCCCCGAGTAGTGGCAGGCGCCGCCGAACAGCAGGCGACGGTCGGCCGTCAGGCGGTAGTAGTCCAGCCCGACCTTCTGGTCGCACAGCGCCATGTTCTGCGGGATCAGCTGCGCTGCCAATTCCTCGGACAACGGCTCGGTGGCCACCACGTAGCTGCCGGCGGGCAGTACCTTGCCGGTGAGCTTCGGCTCCAGCTCGTCGAGGTGAGCGTTACAGCCAAGTACCAGGGTGTTCGCCAGCACGCGGCCCTGGGCGCAGTGCACCACGGCCGTGGTGCCATGCTCGATGCGCAGCACCGGGCTTTGCTCGAAAATCTGCGCGCCAAAAGCCTTGGCCGCGCGGGCTTCGCCCTTGACCAGGTCGAGCGGATGCAGATGGCCCGAGCCCATGTCGATGTGTCCACCCGCGTAGAGGTCACTGGCGACCACTTCGCGCATGCGCTCTGGTGGCACCAGACGGGTCTCATGCGGGTAGTCCGAAGTGCTAAGCGATTCCTGCTCGCGGACCATGGCGGCATACTGCGCCGGGGTATTGGCCAGCTCGCAGAAGCCCCAGCGCAGGTCGCACTCGATGCCCAGTTCGGCGATGCGCTCGGCGACCAGGGCCACCGAATCGACACCCGCCTGCTCCAGGTAGCGCACGCCTTCTTCGCCGACGTACTTGGCGAAGCCGCTGACGTCGTGGCCGATGCCGCGGATCAACTGCCCGCCGTTACGCCCGCTGGCTCCCCAGCCGATGCGCCGGGCTTCCAGCAGCACCACGGAGTGGCCGCGACGGGCCAGCTCCAGGGCGGCGTTCACGCCGGTGAAGCCGCCGCCGATCACGCAGACGTCCGCCCGCACATCCCCGTTGAGGGAAGGGTACTGCTGACGATCACGGGCGGTCGCGGCGTAATAGGACGCGGCGTGCTCCTCGGTGTGCTTCATGGGACTTTCTCGTTTCATTGGTTGAACTTGATCTTGCTCCAGCTGCGGGTCATCAGGCGCATGATCTTGGGCGGCGGCGCCTTGGCGATGTACAGCTTGTCGAGCACGGCCTGGCTCGGGTAGACCTCGGGGTTGTTCTGCATTTCCTCGGGCAGAAGGGTCTTGGCGTCAGCGTTGGCGCTGGGGTAGCCGACATACTCGCTAATGCCGGCTATCACCTTCGGATCGAGGACGTAGTTGATGAACGCCAGAGCCTGCTCCGGATGACCGGCATCGGAAGGAATTGCCATCAGGTCGAACCACAGGTTCGCGCCTTCCTTGGGAATGCTGTAGGCGATCTCGATGCCGTTCTTGGCTTCCTTGGCGCGGGCGGCGGCCTGGAAGACGTCGCCGGAGTAGCCGAAGGCCACGCAGATGTTGCCGTTGGCCAGGTCCGAGATGTACTTGGACGAGTGGAAGTAGGTGACGTACGGGCGCACCGCCACCAGCTTCGCCTCGGCCTTGGGATAGTCCGCCGGGTTGGTGCTGTTGGGATCCAGGCCCAGGTAGTTGAGTACCGAGGGGATCATCTCGTCGGGCGAGTCCATGAAGGCCACGCCGCACGCCTGGAGCTTCTTGATGTTCTCCGGCTCGAACAGCACCGACCAGGAGTCGATCTTGTCGACGCCCAGCACTTCCTTGACCTTGGCGACGTTGTAGCCGATGCCGTTGGTGCCCCACAGGTAGGGCACCGAGTGCTTGTTGCCCGGGTCGTTCTGTTCCAGCAGCTTGAGCAGCGTCGGGTCCAGGTGCTTCCAGTTCGGCAACTGGCTGCGGTCGAGTTCGAGGAACACGCCGGCCTGCACCTGGCGGGTCAGGAAGTGGTTGGATGGCACCACCACGTCGTAGCCGGAACGGCCTGCCAGCAGCTTGCCTTCCAGGGTCTCGTTGGAGTCGAAGACGTCGTACACCGGTTTGACCCCGGTGGTCTTCTGGAAGCCCACGAGGGTGTCCGGAGCGATGTAGTCGGTCCAGTTGTAGATGCTGACCGTCGGTGCAGCGTGTGCGGCCGAGGCAAGGGCTGCCAGGGCGAAGGGCGCAAGGGTGCGCAGCAGTCTCATGGGGACTCCCGAATTGTTGTTGTGAAGTCGGTGACGCGGAATCAGACGCTCAGCAGCAGGAACTCACGCTCCCAGGAGCTGATCACGCGCTTGAAGTTCTCGTGCTCGGTGCGCTTGACCGCCACGTAGCCCTGCACGAACTTCTCGCCGAGGAATTCCTTGAGCACGGCGCAGTCTTCCATCTGCTGCAGCGCGTCCTCGATGGTGATCGGCAGGCGCAGGTTGCGGCGCTCGTAGGCACGGCCCTGGACGGCGGCGCTGGGGTTGATCTGCTCGATCATGCCCAGGTAGCCACAGAGCAGGCTGGCGGCCAGCGCCAGGTACGGGTTGGCGTCGGCGCCCGGCAGGCGGTTTTCCACGCGCATGGCGATCGGCGGCGCGGCGGGGACGCGCAGGCCCACGGTGCGGTTCTCTTCGCCCCACTCCACGTTCACAGGCGCGGAGGTGTCCGGCAGGAAACGGCGGAAGGAGTTCACGTTGGGCGCGAACATCGGCAGCACTTTCGGGATGTACTTCTGCAGGCCGCCGATGTAATGCAGGAACAGCTGGCTCATGGAGCCGTCTTCAGCGGCGAAGATATTCTGGCCGGTGGCGATGTCCAGGACGCTCTGGTGAATGTGCATGGCGCTGCCGGGCTCGTCGGTGATCGGCTTGGCCATGAAAGTGGCGCTGACGTCATGCTTGAGCGCGGCTTCGCGCATGGTGCGCTTGAACACGATGATCTGGTCGGCCAGGCTCAGCGCGTCGCCGTGACGGAAGTTGATTTCCATCTGCGCCGGGCCGTCCTCGTGGATCAGCGTATCCAGGTCCAGGCCCTGCAGTTCGCACCAGTCGTAGACGTCTTCGAACAGCGGGTCGAACTCGTTGGCGGCGTCGATGGAGAAGCTCTGGCGGCCACTTTCTGGGCGGCCCGAGCGGCCGACGGGTGCTTCCAGCGGGAAGTCCGGGTCGCTGCTGCGCTTGGTCAGGTAGAACTCCATCTCCGGCGCCACGACTGGGCTCCAGCCCTTGTCGGCATAGAGCTTGAGCACGCGCTTGAGCACGTTGCGCGGGGACAGCTCGATGGGATTGCCGACCTTGTCGAAGGTGTCGTGGATGACCATCGCGGTCGGTTCCAGCGCCCAGGGCACCAGGAAGATGGCATCCGGGTCGGGACGGCAGACCATGTCGATATCCGCTTCGTCCAGCAGGTCGTAGTAGACGTCGTCATCGACGAAGTCGCCGGTGACCGTCTGCAGCAGAACACTTTCGGGGAGACGCATGCCCCCCTCGCCGAGGAACTTGTTGGTGGGGGAAATCTTGCCGCGGGCGATGCCGGTGAGGTCGCTCACCACGCATTCGACTTCGGTGATTTTCTGTTGCTTCAGCCGTTGCTCCAGTTGCTCGGCGGGGGTGGTCATACAAGCCTCGGGTGTTTTTGGATTTGTAATGGGTGCACATGCAGCGTCTTGCTGCCAGGCGAGGCTAGTGTCGGCGGGAGTCCCGATTGCGTTCTATCCACTTTCCGCAAGGCTTGGGAATCGCCGTGAAAAAGGCGTCCGCTCGAATGCAGAAAGCCCCGGACGCCAGGGGCGACCGGGGCTGCTGCTTTGCAATGAAGGCGTCGAGTATCAGACCCCGGACTTGATCCGGCTCCAGTCGCGGGTGATCAGGCGCAGGATCGACGGGCTCGGCGGCAGGCTGACGTACATGCCCTTGACCAGCTCGGCGTTGGGGTAGACCGCCGGGTTTTCGCGGACCTTCGGGTCCATCAGCGCCTTGGCCGGCACGTTGGCGTTGGCGTAGTGCAGGTAGTCGCTGGTCCTGGCGATCACGTCCGGGCGCATCAGGTAGTTGATGAAGGCATGGGCGCCTTCGGGGTTGCGGGCGTCCTTGGGGATGGCCAGGTTGTCGAACCAGATGTTCGTGCCTTCCTTCGGCACGCTGTACTCGACATCCACCGCGCCGCCGGCTTCCTGCGCGCTTTTCTGCGCCTGCAGCACGTCGCCGGAGAAGCCGATGGCCACGCAGACGTTGCCATTGGCGAGGTCGGCGATGTACTTGGTCGAGCTGAAGTAGGTCACCGAGGGCTTGAGGCTTTCCAGCAGTTTGGTGCCGGCCTCGTAGTCCGCCGGGTTGTTGCTGTTGGGGTCCTTGCCCAGGTAGTGCAGGGCCAGCGGCAGGATCTTCGCCGGTGAGTCGAGGAAGGCCACGCCGCAGCCCTTGAGCTTGGCGAGGTTCTCCGGCTTGAACACCAGGTCCCAGGAGTCCAGCGGCGCATCGGCGCCCAGCGCGGCCTTGATTTTCGCCGGGTTGTAGCCGATGCCGACGGTGCCCCAGAGGTAGGGCACGGCGAAGCGGTTGCCCGGGTCGGACTGGGCTACGCGGGCCAGCAGGTCGGGGTCGAGGTTCTTGCGGTTGGGCAGCAGCGCGTTGTCCAGCGGGCGATAGACGCCGGCCTTGAGCTGGCGGGCGAGGAAGTCCGCCGAGGGCACCACCACGTCGAAGCCCGAATGCCCGGTGAGCAGCTTGGCCTCCAGCACTTCGTCGGACTCGAAGGCGTCGAGCACCACCCTGATCCCGGTTTCCTTCTGGAAGTCCTGCAGCACGGTCGGCCCGATGTAGTCGGCCCAGTTGGCGAAATGCACCTCTTGCGGCGCCGCCAGCACCGGCAGCGCGACACCGGCCAGCAGGCCGGCCAGACAACCCAAAGCACGCTTGTTCATCTTCACTCCTGGAGGACGCCGGCTTGCGCGGCGCCAATGCGATCGGCAGGTGGGAAACGGGCCTTGTTCTGTTGTTCTCGGCCCTGGTCGAAAACTAGGCGCGGCGCGGCTTTGCGTCGTTCTTCCGTGCACGGGCGGAATCGGCGATGCCGCTGCGGACCCGCGGCGCTGTGCAGCGCGCAGCCCACGCCTTACGCTGCGGCCCAGGCGGAGGGAAAACCATGAACGATGAAACCGAGCGCACCCGCGAAGTGGTCACGCGCTACCACCAGTGCTGGATGAACCGCGACGTCGAAGGCGTGCTGGCGATGTTTCATCCGCAGGTGCAGTACTGCGACTTCTACAACGACCTGGAAATCCCCGCCAGCGAGCTGCCCGGCTATATCCGCACAGCCATGCCGCGCAGCCCGCAGCATCACATCGAACACATCGACCAGATTCGCGCCGATGGCGACACGGCGTTCATCCAGTACCGCTCGCGCCTGACCCTGCGGCGCAGCAGCCGGCTGGCCTCGTTCCGTGCCAGCGAGGCGATCACCGTGCGCGACGGCCTGATCTGGCGCGTCCACGAGTACGCCACGCCGGTGCGCGAGCAGCGCGAGGAGGGCGTCAAGGACCAGCGTCGCCTGGGCCTGAACTCGGCCCAGGTGGGGAAGATGCTGCTGGATATCGAGTCCTACTTCGGCAGCGCCCATCCCTATCTCGACCCGGAGATGGACCTGGAGCGCCTGGCGCGGGCCACCGGCTACACGCGCAACCAGATTTCCTACCTGCTCAATCAGGTGCTCGGGCAGAGCTTCTACCGCTACCTGAACCAGGCGCGCATCGGTCATCTGCTGGAGCGCCTGCGCGAGGAGCCGGCGGCGCGCATCGACGAACTGGCGTTCGCGGTGGGCTTCAATTCGCTATCGGTGTTCTATCGCTGCTTTCGCGAGCACACCGGGCAGCCGCCGCGCGCCTATCTGGCGGCGCTGCAGGAAGGCAGTCCGGCCTGACGAAGACGCCAGGCCGGGCACTCTCAGAGAATGGCGTCGAGCAGCCGGTACCAGGCGATGCCCACGCCCAGGTAAAGGCGCTGCAGGCCGTGGAAGGGAATCGGCCGCACCGGGGTGATGGGGAAGGGGAAGTCCTTCTCGCGTTCCAGCACACGTTCTGCCAGGTGACGGCCCAGGGTCGAGGCCATGGCGATGCCGCGGCCGTTGTAGCCCAGCAGGATGCTCAGGTTCGGCGCCGGCTCATGCAGCCGTGGCATGAAGTCCGGGGTGAGCGCCACGCGGCCGCTCCACTGGTACTCGAACTCCACCTCGGCCAGCTGCGGGAACAGGCCCAGCAGGGAGCGCTTCAGGTGCAGCCAGTCGCCGGGCGAGCGTGGCTCGGCGAACGGGCCGCGACCTCCCAACAACAGCCGGCCGCGAGCGTCCTGCTTGAAGTACAGCAGCAGCCGGCGCGCATCCGAGCAGACTTCGCCATTGGGCAGCACGCTGCGCCGCAGGTTTTCCGGCAAGGGCCTGGTGGCGACGATGAAGCTGTTGGCGGCGATCACCGTCTGCCGCAGTTTCGGCCAAAGGTCGTCGGTGTAGCCGTTGGTGGCGAGGATCACCCGTTCGGCGGTCACGCTGTGCCCGTTATCGGTGCTGAGCTGCCAGCCGCTGCCGTGGCGACGCAGGTCGGTTATGCGGTTGTGGCCGTGGATGGCGGCGCCCTCTGTCAATGCGGCTCGAGCCAGGCCGCGCACGTAGCTCAGCGGCTGGACGCTGCCGGCGCGCGGGTCGACCCAGGCGCCGAGGTAGTCGTTGCTGCCGATGCGTTGGGCAACGCTGCGCTTGTCGAGCATCTCCACCGGCACGCCACGCTGGCGCCACTGCCCGGCGCGCTTCTCGATGGCGCGCAGGGCGGCGGGCGAGGCGGCGGGCTGGATCCAGCCCTTGCGGGTAGCTTCGCAGTCGATGTCGTAACGGCGGATCAGCTCGAAGACTTCATCGGCAGCGCCGCCGGCGACCTCGATAAGGCGTTCGGCCTTGTCGCCGCCGAACATGCGCCGCAGGTCGTCCGGGTCATGCTTGAGGCCGGGGATCACCTGCCCGCCGTTGCGCCCGGAAGCGCCCCAGCCCGGCTCGCCGGCATCCAGCACGCAGACGCGCACGCCGTTGCGGGCCAGGTGCAGGGCGGTCACCAGCCCGGTGTAGCCGGCGCCGACGATGGCGACGTCGACCTGCTTGTCTTCAGCCAGCGCCGGTGTGGCCGGGCCGGCGTTCGCGGTGGCCGCCCAGAGCGACGGCGGCAGCGCCAGGGGCTGGGCGTTCATGCCTGGCCCCCGTCGGTGTTGAGCAGGCGCCGGAGGAATTCCTGGGTGCGCGGCTGGCTCGGCGCGCCGAGCACATCCTTGGCGGTGCCTTCCTCGACGATGCGGCCGCCATAGAGGAAGCAGACCTTGTCAGCCACTTCGCGGGCGAAGCCCATCTCGTGAGTCACCACCACCATGGTCATGCCTTCGTCGGCGAGCTTGCGCATCACCGCCAGTACTTCGCCCACCAACTCCGGGTCCAGCGCCGAGGTCGGCTCGTCGAAGAGAATCGCCTTGGGGCGCATGGCCAGGGCGCGGGCGATGGCGACGCGCTGCTGCTGGCCGCCGGA
The DNA here is from genome assembly GCF_044746165.1 of Pseudomonas sp. NPDC086581. Lineage (NCBI taxonomy): Bacteria > Pseudomonadati > Pseudomonadota > Gammaproteobacteria > Pseudomonadales > Pseudomonadaceae > Pseudomonas > Pseudomonas sp. NPDC086581. The sequence goes on from NZ_JBIVBR010000024.1 coordinate 22,539, forward strand.
AAGTTCGTCCGGGTAGGCGTCCAAGCGGTGGCTCAGGCCGACCTTTTCCAGCAGGGCACGGGCGTGTTCGCGGGCGGCGTCCGGGCGCTCCTTCTTCACGTACACCGGGCCTTCCATGACGTTCTGCAGCGCGGTGCGGTGGGGGAACAGGTTGAAGCGCTGGAACACCATCGCCACCTGGGTGCGGATTTCGTGGATGGAATGGGCGTGGCGGTCGACGCGCTCCTGGCCCACCAGGATGTCGCCACCCTCGTAGGTTTCCAGGCCGTTGATGCAGCGCAGCAGGGTGGATTTGCCCGAGCCGGACGGGCCGATCAGGCACACTACCTGGCCGCTTTCCACCGACAGGTCGATGCCTTCGAGGACACGGGTGCTGCCGTAGCTTTTGTGCAGCGACTGGATGCGGATCATGCTTTCTTCCTCGTGGCGATGCGCGCTTCGAGGCGGCGCAGGGCATACGACAGCGGCAGGCTCAGGGCCAGGTAGAGCAGGGCGACCAGGGTGTAGACGGTCATGTTCTCGAAGGTCGAGGAAGCGATCAGCTGGCCGGCGCGGGTCATCTCGGCCACCGTGATGGTGGACACCAGCGAGGAGTCCTTGAGCATCATCACCAGGGTGTTGCCGTAGGGTGGCAGGGCGATGCGGAAGGCCTGCGGCAGCACCACCCGGCGCATGATCATCGGGCCGCGCATGCCGAGGGATTCGGCGGCTTCGATCTGTCCTTGCTGTATAGCCTGGATGCCGGCGCGGAAGTTCTCCGCCTGGTACGCCGAGTAGGCGATGCCCAGGCCGATGATGCCGGCCTGCATGGCGGAAAGCTGCACGCCGAAGTCCGGCAGCACGAAGTAGATGTAGAACAGTTGCACGATGATCGGCAGGCCGCGGATCACGTTGACCACTGAGATGCCGAACAGCGCCACGGCGCGGATTTTCGACACCATCATCAGGGCGAAGGCCAGGCCGATGAGCGAGCTGAGCAGGAACGATGCAATCGTGACCTGCACGGTGACCACTGCGCCACTCAGGAGAATGGGCAGGAAGTCCAGAGCATTCTGGAGAAACATAGGGGCTCCGTGAGCGGAAAACTGAGGGCGGCCGCCACCCTTCACCGGGCGCAGGGCTCCGGCGAAAGGTACGGATGAGTCGTGGGAGCGGCGGGGAGAACGGCGGACGTCAGTCCAGGTGCCACTTGCCGATGATGGCGGCGAGGGTGCCGTCGGCCTTGATGCTGGCGATGCCCTGGTTGACCTGGGCGAGCAGTTGCGGGTCGCCCTGGCGCAGGATCAGGCAGACTTCGCCCTTGATCTGCGGTTGGTAGCTGTCCACCAGGCGTACCTTCTTCAGGCTGCCCTTGGCCATCTGGTAGGCGAGGATCGGGTGGTCGCCGAAGCCGGCCTTGATGCGCCCGAGCGCCAGGTCGCGGGTGAGGTCGGCGAGGGAGTCGTAGCCGCGCACTTCCTTGAAGATGCCGCGCTGGTTGAGCTTGTCGATGAAGATGGTGCCGACCTGGGCGCCAACCACTTCGCCCTTGAAGTCATCCATGCTGGCGTAGGCCTTGTCGTCGTCGGCGCGCACCACCAGTCCTTCGCCGTACTCGAACACCGGGTCGGAATACTGCACCACTTTCTCCCGCTCGGGCGTGCGCAGCATGGCGGCGGAAATCAGGTCGATCTTCTTAGCGGTGAGCGAGGGAATCAGCGCGGCGAAGGTGGTCTGGGCGATTTCCACGTCAAAGCCGCCGGCCTTGGCCACGGCCTGAGCGGAGTCGACCATCATGCCCTGGATGCTGTTGGTCTTGACGTCGAGGAAGGTGAAAGGCACGCCGGTGGCGGTGGCACCGACTTTCAGAGGTTCGGCCTGGGCGGCGAAGGATGCAGCGCAGCTGGCGACGAGCGCGAGGGCGCAGGAAAACACGCGGAGGCGAGGATGCATTGGTGAACTCCCATTTGACGCGGATTTGTTGTCTTTATGCGTTATGGATAGCCTCAAGTATCGGCAGGAGGCGTTGGTCGCAATATAAATGATTTACAAGAATCGTAAAGAGATTTATAAATATCGCATATCGATATTTGTGGCCTGATAAAGGCATGTTTCCTGCCAAGGACGAGACATGAGCGACAACGAAAACAGCCTGTTCAACCAGTCACTGGAAAAGGGCTTGGCCGTGCTGCGCGGCTTCAACGCGCGCAACCGCACCATGAACTTGGCGGAGGTAGCCGAGGCTGCGGATATCACCAAGAGTTCGGCGCAGCGGATGATCCACACGCTCGAAGCGCTGGGGTACGTGAGCAAGCACCCGCAGACCAAGCGCTTCCAGCTGACGCCGCAGGTGATGGAGATCGGCTACAACTACCTCGCCGCCGACACCCTGGTCGACGTGGCCAACCCCTTCCTCGCGGAGCTGGCGCAGACTACCGGCGAGACCACCAACCTCACCGAGCCGGTGCGCACGGACATGCTCTATGTCGCGCGCTTCGTGGGGCCCAAGTTCATCCCGATTCACCTGCCCATCGGCAGCCGCATCCCCATGTATTGCACCGCCTCGGGTCGCGCCTTTCTGAGCGCGCTGAGCGATGACGAGGTGCTGGAGTTGCTTCAGGGCAGCGACCTTTCCAGCCACACCCAGTACACCCGGACGTCGCTGGAAGAAATCCTCGCGGAGATCGCCGAGATCCGCCGCAAGGGTTATGCGATCAACAGCGAGGAGCTGTTTCTGGGAGACATGGCGGTGGCCGCGCCGGTGCGCAACAGCCAGGGCCGCCCGGTGGCTTCGGTGCATGTGGTGGCGCCCACCAGCCGCTGGACCCGCGAAGACGCCGAGCGCCGCCTGGCGCCGGCGGCCATCGAGTGCGCACGGGCGATCAGTACCTCGATCAGGACGCTCTGAGGCGGCTCGCTCAGGCTTGCGGCCGCAGCGGCTCGGGCATTGTGTCCAGCAGCCGTTGCAGCTGCGTCAGGGCACGTTCGTAGTCAAATCCTTCGACGGCTTCGGTTATCTCCCGCAGCAGCCCGGCCCGTGGCGGGTCCGAGAACGCGTTGCCCAGCCGGGCGATCAGTTCGCCGGCACTGGTGTCGCTGTCTTCCAGCAAGGTGAGCAGCCGCTGGAGGAGGGCTGTGACCTGCTCGTCTGGCAGGGCGGCAGCAGGTGCTTCTGCAGGAGGCACTGCGGGGAGCGCTGCGCCGAGATTCGCCAGGCCAGTCAGCACCGTTTCCAACTGCGCCTGCACATCGAACAGCAGACGTGAGATCAGCTCTTCCGGGGAAGGTCCCTGGCAGGCGTCCTCGAGCACGGTGGCGGCCCGTGCCAGCGCCAGGGCGCCGATGTTGGCGGCTGCGCCGCGCAGGGTGTGGGCGGCGCGGCGACGGGCAGTCGGGTCGGCCGTGGAGTCGAGGGCACGAAACTCGCCGACGAAGCCTCGGTAGCTGGTGCGGAAGCGCTGCAGCAGTCGTTCGTAGAGTGCCGCCTTGCCGGCGCAGGTGGCCAGCCCGGCGCGGCTGTCGATGTCCGGCAGGTCGAACTGGCTGGCGGGCGATACCGTCGGCGCCGGCGCGTTTGCAGTGTCCCGGCGCTGCCGCGGCTCGATCCAGCGCGACAGGGTGAGGAACATCGCGGGCGGGTCGACGGGCTTGGCGATGTGATCGTTCATGCCGGCGGCCAGCGCCAGTTCGCGGTCTCCGGCCATGTTGTTGGCGGTCATGGCGATGACCGGCAGCTGCGCCAGTTCCGGCCGCTGGCGCAGCGCCTGGGTCGCCGCGTAACCGTCGAGCACGGGCATCTGGCAGTCCATCAGTACGCAGTCGAAATGCCGGTCGACGGCCAGCCGGTCCAGCGCTTCCTGGCCATTGCAGGCCAGCACGATCTCGATGCCGGCATCGCCCAGCAGCTCCATCGCCAGCTCCTGGTTCAGCTCGTTGTCCTCAACCAGCAATACCCGGCTGCCGGCGACCCGGGCCATGGCCTCGTCGGCGGCGCTCTGGCGTTCGCGGCTGCGCGGCTCGACGACGCTCTGCTTGCCCAGGGCGATGTTGATCGATTCCAGCAGGGTGGAGGGCGTCACGGGTTTGGTCAGCACCGTGCCCAGCTCGATGCCGCGTTGCTGGGCGGCATCGAGCGCTTCCTCGCGGCCGAAGGCTGTCACCATGATCACCGCCGGGACGCTCTCGCAGTGGCCGTCGTGCAGCCGCGCGACCACCTCGATGCCGTCCATGCCCGGCATCTGCCAATCCACCAGCACAAGCTGGTAGGGCAGCTGCCGCTGTTCCGCTTCTCTGATCCATTCCAGCGCCTCGTTGCCGTTGCGCGCGACGTCCACTTCGAGGCCGTAGCTGAGCGCCATGCCGGAGAGAATTTCCCGCGCCGAGGCGTTGTCGTCGACCACCAGGGCGCGCACCCCGAGCAGTTCGTCCGCCCGCAGCATGCGCCGAGGCGCGGCCGCCTCGGGGATGCCGAAATGTGCGTGGAAGTGGAACACCGATCCCTTGCCCGGCTCGCTCTCCACCCAGATGCGTCCGCCCATGAGCTCCACCAGGCTCTTGGAGATCGACAGCCCCAGCCCGGTGCCGCCGTAGCGGCGCGACGTGGAGGAGTCCGCCTGGATGAACGACTGGAACATGCGCCCGCATTGCTCGGCGGTCATGCCGATGCCAGTGTCGCGCAGCCAGAAGTGCAGTTCCGCGTCCTGAGGGCCGAGAGCGACGGGATCGATGCCAAGGACGATCTCCCCGTGCTCGGTGAACTTCACTGCGTTGTTGCCCAGGTTGAGCAGGATCTGGCCCAGGCGCAGCGGGTCGCCGACCAGGGAGGTCGGCAGGTCCTGGCTGAGTTGGAAGAGCAGTTCCAGGGAGCGCTCCTCGGCCTTGAAGCCGACCAGCGCCGAGAACTGCTCAAGCACGTCTTCCAGCCGGAATTCGACGTGCTCCACGCTCATCATCCCGGCTTCGATCTTCGAGAAGTCGAGGATGTCGTTGATGATGCCGAGCAGGCCCTCGGCAGAGCGGTGGACCTTCTGCACGTAGTTGTACTGGCGTGTGTTGAGGCCGCTTTTCAGGGCGAGGCTGCTCATGCCGATGATCACATTCATCGGCGTGCGGATTTCATGGCTCATGTTGGCGAGGAACTCGCTCTTGGCGCGGGTCGCTTCCTCGGCCAGCTCCTTGGCGCGATGCGTCTGCTGCTCGACCAGCTTGCGCTCGGTAATGTCGTACAGCCAGGCGAGCACGGCGGGCTCGCCATGGTGGAGGACGGGCAGGTAGGTCGCGAGGATGTCGCGCTCGCCACCGTGGCTGTCGTACATGCGGACTTCGCGTTCGATCATCTGTTCGCCTGCCAGCATCTCGTTCCAGATTTCCTCGCGTTCGGCCCTCTCGACATAAAGACCGACCGCGGCATCGCCGACCTTCAGGCCGAAGTTCTCGACGAACGCGGGATTCACCAGGTGCAGGTGCTCGCGGGTGGCGATGGCGACGCTGACCGGGCTGCAGTCGAGGATGTACTGCAGGCGCTTTTCGCTTTCCTGGAGGGCGGCGGCCTGTTGCTCCATCAGTTCCGCCTGGCTCAGGGTCTCCTTGAGCAATTGCTCGGTGCGCGAGTTGCGCTCGAGGATTTCCAGGTTCATCGCCAGCAACGGCACGAACTCGTCCAGCAGCGACCTCTGGATCGGCTCCAGCACCTTCAGGCCCTCCAGTGCCAGTACGCCGACCAGGCGCTCGCCGTGGATCAGCGGGAGTACATCGAGGAACAGCGGCGGCGCATACTCGCCCGCGTGTTGCCGATCGGGCTGGTGCAGATGGATCGGCGCGCGCTGCTTGGCGCGCTGGCCGACCAGACCCTGGCCGAGGGGCACCCGCCGGGGCAGGTCTGGCGGCGCTGCATAGCTGCCCAGCAGGACCAGCTCTTCGCTGTCCTGCGCGTGGACGTGCAGCGAGGCGCGGCGCAGCGCCAGCAAGGGCGCGAGGGCGGTCAGGGTGCGATCGCCCAGCTCGCTGGAGCCAGCGACCGACTGCATCTGCCCGCTGAGCGTCGCCACCTGGGTCTTCACCCAGCGCTGGTCGGCCATCTGTTGCGCTTCGGACTGCAGGGCGGTGATCGCCCGCGCCATTTCGCCGACTTCGTTGGGGTAATCCTGGAACGGTACCTGCACATCCAGTTCGCCCTTGCTCAGGGCATCCACCGAGAACCGCAACTGGTCGGCCGGCCGACGAATCGACTGGCTGATCAGGATGCCGAACAGCACGCCGCCTCCAAGGCCCAGCACCAGAAGCCAGATGGTCAGCTGGACACTGCGGTAAAAGCGCTCCGTGGCCAGATTCACCTCCAGGTCCGCGCCCTGGCGCTTGACCTGAGCCACCTCGGCCAGCGCCTGGTTGGCGACCTCGCCCGGCCGTTGCAATGCGGTGGAGGAGAGCAGGGCGATGGCCCCCAGATCGGTGGCTTGTCCGCGGCGGATAGGCTGGTCGTTGAGCTCCAGTACATGCTTGATCTGATCCTGGTACTCCTCGTAGGCGGCCTCGAATCGCACCAGCCCCTGCTGGGCGGAGGTCCGGTAGATAAGCGGCCGCGCCAGTTCGATTTCCTCGCGCAGGTTGCTGCGAACTTCGTTGAACTGCTTGACTGCCTGCGCCCGGCCGTTCTCGTCGGCGGCCAGCACGAACTGGCGGATGCTGCGTCCCATGCCCGCCAGTGCAACTCGGGCCGCCTCGATGTGCGAAAGACCGAGCATCTCTTTCTCGTAGATCACATTGATCTGTTCGATCTGTTGACGCTGCACATGCAGGCCGTAAAGGCCGAGAAACAGGGCGAGCAGCAGGATGCCGCCGAACCCTAGCACCAGCCGGGTACGCAGCTTCAGGCGCTGCAGATAGCCGAGCAGATTCACCATCGGGCCGCCTCCTGGCCGGGGTTGGCGCGAGCGTTGCGGGTTATGCCTTTCAGGCCCCCGGAGTTGCCACGGCCGGGTCGCCATCACTGTCGTTGAAGCGCTCGGCAATGCCGCGGAACTCATCTTCCAGCGCGAGGAAGGCATCCACGATGTCCGGGTCGAAGTGCATGCCGCGCTGGGACTGGATGTACTCCACCGCCACCGCGTGCGACATCGCGGGCTTGTAGACCCGCTTGCTGATCAATGCGTCATAGACATCGGCCACTGCCATCAACCGCGCCGAGAGTGGGATCGCGTCGCCGGCCAGGCCTTCGGGGTAGCCCGAGCCGTCCCACTTCTCGTGGTGGCCGTAGGCAATCTGCTTGGCCAGGCGCAGGAAGGGCACGTCCATGCCCAGGCGCTCCTCGGCCTTCTCCAGGGCATCGAGCCCCAGGGTGGTGTGCTTCTTCATCAGCTCGAATTCCTCGGCGGTGAGCTTGCCGGGCTTGAGCAGGATGTGGTCGGGAATGCCGACCTTGCCGATATCGTGCAGCGGTGCGGACTTCAACAGTAGCTGCCGCGTCTCCTCGTCCAGCTCGGCGGCGAAGCGTGGGTGCTGATGCAGGTGCTCGGCCAGCGCGCTGACGTAGTGCTGGGTGCGGCGGATGTGGTTGCCGGTCTCGTTGTCGCGGGTCTCGGCCAGGGATGCCATGGCGATGATGGTGACGTCCTGGATCGCCGCCAGCTCGCGGGTGCGGCGCTGCACTTCCTGTTCGAGGAATTCGTTCTGGTCGCGCAGGAAGTCGGCGGCGGCCTTGATGCGCAGCTGGTTATCCACGCGCATCAGCACGGTGGGCGGGTTGATCGGTTTGGTGAGGTAGTCCACCGCGCCCAGTTCCAGTCCACGGATTTCCTCGTCGGCGGCGACCTGTGTGGTGATGAAGATCACCGGGATTCGCTGCGTACGGATGTCTTCACGCAGACGTCGGCAGACCTCGAAACCGTTCATGCCGGGCATCATCACGTCCAGCAGGATGAGGTCCGGCGGATCGTCGGACTGGGCGATCTGCAGTGCCTTTTCGCCGGTTCGCGCGGCCTTGACGCGGTACAGCAGCTTGAGCAGCTCCGAGAGGAGTGTGAGGTTCTCGGGAGCATCGTCGACGATGAGGATCGTCGGACGAACAACGGGACCAGGTGCATTCATTGACCATCCTCCGCCGAAGGCTGCGCGCCAGAGGATTTCCTTTCTGCGCGCCGGGATCAGTATAGACCTCGCCGGGCTTGGACCCCGGGCCAGGTCGCCGTGCGTGCGACCAGCCGTCGCGGCACGACGAAATGACTCTAGCCGCTTTTGCGCAGGCTGCTCAGGCGTCCTTCGGCGCGCGCCGTAGCAGGTAGGTGTCCATGATCCAGCCGTTGGCCTCGCGGGCCGCCTGGCGGGTGCGCTGGATGTCTGCGCCGACTTCGGCGAGCCGCCCGCTACGGAGGATTTCGTCTGTCGTGCCGACGTAGGCGCCCCAGTAGATTTCCAGCTCCGGGTCGTCCAGCTGGCGGTAGGTGTCCTCGGCGTCGAGCATCACCACGACGCTCTCGGCATTGGCCGGAAAGCCCTCGGCCAGGCGGCGGCCGGTGGTAATCTGCACCGACTGGCCAATGGCGTTCAGCGGCACCCGGTGGCGCGCGGCGAGCGCCTGCACGCTGGTGATGCCGGGGATCACCTGGTAGTCGAAGCTCACCCGGCCCTCGCGCAGCACGGCATCGAGGATGCGCAGGGTGCTGTCGTAGAGCGACGGGTCGCCCCAGACGAGGAAGGCTCCGCACTGACCGTCCTGCAGTTCGTCCGCGATCAGGCGCTCGAACACCTGCTGCTTGGCGAGGTTGAGGTCGCGCACCTGCCCGGCGTAGTCGCCCTCGCGCACGCGCTCGGGGCTGTCGGCTTCGACGATGCGGTAGTCGCCGCGGGTGACGTAGCGCCCGAGGATGTCGCGGCGCAGCTGGATCAGCTTGTCCTTGGCCGCGCCCTTGTCCATGAGGAAGAACACGTCCGCGCGGTTCATCGCATTGATCGCCTGCACGGTGAGGTACTCGGGGTCGCCGGCGCCGATGCCGATGATGAGCAGCTGCTTCATGTCTGGTTCCGCATTACTGGGTTCGAAGGGCTCCAAGAGTACGCCTGTCCGGCGCTGCGCTCATCTGGCGGATCGCCGCGGTAGCAGCAGCGTAGGGCGGATAACGCCTGGGGCGTTATGCGCCCTACGCGGACGTCATCGCCCTCAGCCCGTAGGATGGGTATCGCTAGGCTCCACGCCATCCTGCATACAGCGCCCTCTCAGCCCAGCAGTGCCAGGTCCTTGCGCAGCTCGCGGGCCGCCGCGACCATGTTAACCAGCGCCGCTTCCGTTTCTGGCCAGGCACGTGTTTTCAGGCCGCAGTCAGGGTTGACCCACAGGCGCTCGGCGGGAATCCGTTGCGCGGCCTTGCGCAGCAGCTTGACCATCTCGTCCTTGCCCGGCACACGTGGCGAATGGATGTCGTAGACGCCCGGACCGATTTCGTTGGGGTATTCGAACTTCTCGAAGGCTTCCAGCAGCTCCATGTCCGAGCGCGAGGTTTCGATGGTGATCACGTCGGCGTCCATGGCGGCGATGGATTCGATCACGTCGTTGAACTCGCTGTAGCACATGTGGGTGTGGATCTGGGTTTCGTCGCGCACGCCGGAGGCGCACAAACGGAAGGCTTCGGTGGACCAGTCGAGGTAGCGGCCCCAGTCGCTGCGGCGCAGTGGCAGGCCCTCGCGGAAGGCGGCTTCGTCGATCTGCACGATCCTGATGCCCGCGCGCTCCAGGTCGACGACCTCGTCGCGGATCGCCAGGGCCAGCTGGCGCGCCTGGGTTTCGCGGGAGACGTCCTCGCGCGGGAAGGACCACATCAGCATGGTCACCGGGCCGGTCAGCATGCCCTTCATTACCTTGCTGGTGAGGCTTTGCGCGTATCGGATCCACTCCACTGTCATCGCCTTCGGCCGGCTCAGGTCGCCGAAGATCACCGCCGGCTTCACGCAGCGCGAGCCGTAGCTCTGCACCCAGCCAAAGCGGGTGAAGAGGTAGCCGTCGAGCTGCTCGGCGAAGTATTCGACCATGTCGTTGCGCTCCGCCTCGCCGTGTACCAGCACGTCGAGGCCCAGGTTTTCCTGGATTTCCACGGCATGGCGGATTTCGCTGTGCATGGCCTCGGTGTAGTCGGCGACGCTGAGCTTGCCTTGCTTGAAGGCCTGGCGCGCCAGGCGGATGGCCGAGGTTTGCGGGAAGGAGCCGATGGTGGTGGTGGGGAAGTCCGGCAGGTTGAGGCCGGCGCGTTGCTTGACGATGCGCTGGGCAAAGGGCGACTGGCGCTGGCTATCGGCGGCTTTCACTGCCGCGAGACGGGCTTTCACCTCCGGTTTGTGGATGCGAGGCGAGGCAGCGCGGCTGGCCTGCACGGTGCGGCTCTGCTCCAGCGCGGCGAGGACTTGCGGAGCTTCGGGCTGATTGATGGCGCGGGCGAGCAGGGCGACTTCGGCGCACTTCTGCACGGCAAAGGCCAGCCAGCTCTTCAGCTGGGCATCCAACTGGTCTTCGCGCTCCAGGTCCACCGGGCTGTGCAGCAGCGAGCAGGACGGCGCGACCCAGAGGCGATCACCTACGCGGTCATGGGCATGGCGCAGCACTTCCAGGCTCTTCTCCAGGTCGCAGCGCCAGACGTTGCGACCGTTGACCACGCCGAGGGAAAGAATCTTGTAGGCCGGCAGGCGGTCGAGGATGGTCGGGAACTGCTCCGGTGCGCGCACCAGGTCGAGGTGCAGCCCATCTACCGGCAGGCCGGCGGCCAGTCCCAGGTTGTCGTCCAGGCCGCCGAAGTAGGTGGCCACCAGCTTCTTCAGCGGCTCGCTCTGCAGCAGGTTGTAGGTGCGCTCGAAGGCGTTCTTCCAGTCCGGCGGCAGGTCGAGGGCGAGGATCGGTTCGTCGATCTGCACCCACTCCACGCCTTGCGCGGCCAGGCGGCGGAAAATCTGACCGTAGAGCGGCAGCAGGCGCTCGACCAGATTCAGCTTGTCGAAGTCGGCCCCTTTGGTCTTGCCCAGCCAGAGATAGGTCAGTGGGCCGATGACCACCGGTTTTACCTGATGGCCGAGGGCGTGGGCTTCCTCCACTTCCTCGAACAGTTGCTCCCAGCTCAGTTCGAACTGCTGGTCAGCGCTGAATTCGGGGACGAGGTAGTGGTAGTTGGTGTCGAACCACTTGGTCATCTCTTGGGCATGCGCGCCGCAGCACCCCGTACTGACGCCTCGCGCCATGGCGAACAGGGTCTGCAGGGTGGGCTTGGCTTCGCCATGGCCACGGAAGCGTTCCGGGATGACACCAAAGGTCAGCGAGTGGGTCAGCACCTGGTCGTACCAGGCAAAGTCGCCCACCGGCAGCAGGTCGATGCCGGCGTTCTTCTGCACTTGCCAGTGGGCGGCGCGCAGCTCGCGGCCAATAGCGCGCAGACCGGCTTCGTCCAGTTCGCCCTTCCAGAAGGCTTCCTGGGCTTTCTTCAGCTCGCGGTCGCGGCCGATGCGGGGAAAGCCGAGGTTGTGTGCCAGCGCCATGTGAATCTCTCCATTGAATCAACGATGGCGAGATTTTCCCGGTGGATGCTGCATGAGACAAACTCAATATTCTTGTGATGAACATAAGAGATTCTCATGTTGCTTTGGCTTGCTGCAGGAGGGGGGCAACGTCCGCGCAAGCAGCCGCCAACCTATCGCGTCCCTCTTTGTAGGATGGGTATCGCTGTGCTCCACCCATCCGACGTCGGCGCCCTACGGCAGGGCCTGCGTTGGGCGTTCGCGAGCAAGCTCGCTCCTACAGGGTGCGGCGATACGGCTCTTCGTAGAAGCGAGCTCGCGAACCGCAGGTCAATCGGCGGATAACCCGTTCCGGGTTATGCGCCCTACGGTCTGTGCATTCTGGTGTTAACCCGCAGGAGCGGACCTTGTCCGCGAATTCCTTCTTCTCGCGCCGGCCTATCCGTCGCGTCCGCGCATCTGCCGCGCCAGAGCTCCAGGCGAGGTGTGGAGCTGGCGCTGGAACAGTTCGATGAACGCTGAAGTAGATTCGTAGCCCAACTCACCGGCAATGAGTGTCACCGACTCGCCGCGTTCCAGCCTCGGCAGTGCTGCCAGCAGTCGCACCCGCTCGCGCCATTCGCGGAACGACAGCCCGGTCTCGTCGCGGAACAGTCGCGCCAGGGTGCGCCGCGAGGCACCGACGCGCTGCGCCCAGTCTTCGATGCCCAGGCGTTCGCCGGGATATTCCTGCAGGTGATCGGTGACGCGCCGCAGGCGGGCATCACGCGGCAGCGGCAGGGCCAGGCCGGAGTCCGGCGCGCTGTGCAACTCGTCCACCAGCACCTGCATGAGCCGGGCTTCAGGTCCTCCGTCGGGGTAGTCGCGGGAGAACTCGCTGGCGCGCTGGATGAGGTTGTCCAGCAGCGGCGAGATTTCCAGCACGCGGCACGGCCCCAGGCCGACCGCCAGTTCCGGCGCCAGGTAGAAGCTGCGATGCACCACCAGCGTGCGCGCACGGGCGCTGTGGCGAACGCCCGCCGGCAGCCACATCGCCCGGCGCGGTGGAATCACGCAGGCGTACTGTTCGGTCGTCGCCTCGAGTACGCCGCTGGCGGCGTACATCAGTTGGCCCCAGGGATGGGAGTGGGTCTCCACCTCGTGGCCGGCAGGCATGTCGAAGGCGCGTAGCCACACCGGGCGGGGCAGCGAAGTGAAGCCGGGAAGTGCCAGAGCATCCTGTCCCGCTGACGGCATAGCTTGTCTCACTGTCGGAAGTGGGTCATGGAGGGCCGATGGTAGCGTCTTCCCCGGTCAATATCAGCCACCCGTGGAGAGCACCATGAGCAGCCATCGTCCGCAACAACGCCTGTCGATCCTGGACATCCGCCAGCGCCGCGAGCCCGGCAGCCTGGTCGTGCTGACTGCCTACTCGGCGCCCATGGCGCGGTTGCTAGACCCGCACGTCGACATGCTACTGGTGGGGGACTCGCTGGGCATGGTGCTCTACGGCATGCCGCACACCCTGGCCGTCAGCCTCGACACCATGATTGCGCACGGCGCCGCCGTGGTCCGGGGCTCGCAACGGGCGTGCGTGGTGGTGGACATGCCCTTCGCCAGCTACCAGGCCTCGCCGCAACAGGCGTTCCTCGCTGCCGCGCGGGTGCTCGCCGAAAGTGGAGCGCAGGCGCTGAAGCTGGAAGGCGGTGCGGAGATGGCCGAGACCATCGCCTTCCTGGTCGAGCGTGGCATTCCGGTGATGGCGCATATCGGCCTGATGCCGCAGAAGGTCAACGCCCTCGGCGGCTTCAAGGTACAGGGCAAGGAGGAAGCCGGCGTTGCGCGGGTGCTGCGCGACGCTGATGCGGTCGCTGCCGCCGGAGCCTTCAGCGTGGTGCTCGAAGGCGTGCTGGAGCCGGTGGCGCGGCAGGTCTGCGAGCGGCTGGAGATCCCGGTGATCGGTATCGGCGCCTCACCCGCTTGCGCCGGGCAGGTGCTGGTGACCGAGGACATGCTGGGACTATCTGGCGAGCAGATCCCGCGCTTCGCCCAGCAGTATGTGCGGGTGGACGAGCTGATCGGCGCGGCGGCCGAACGCTTCGCCAGCGAGGTGCGTGGGCGCGAGTTTCCACAGGCGCGGCATTGCTTTGGGATGGCGAGGGAGTGAGTCGCAAAGGCGCTTGCCTCTGTTGGCCGGCATCGTCAGTCTCGTGGGGTTTAAGGCCATGGACGCCCGCAATGAACCTCTCGTTCCGCCTCGCCCATATCACCGATGTCCCCTACGTGCAGCGCGGCGAAGAGGCCTATATCCGCCAGTGGGAGCCCGCCCATGAGGCGCGCTGGCGCGAAGACTTCGACCGGCACCTCGCGCGCTGGCTGGAGCACTTCGAGCGCCTGACCATCGCGGAGTACGAAGGCGAGAGTATTGGCTACAGCTTCTGGTTGCCCGAGGAGGGCAGTGCAGAGCTTTGCACCTTGGGCGTCAGCGTGGCGTGGCGGGGAAAGGGCGTCGGTGCGGCGCTTTTGCAGCGCTACATCGCCGATGCCCGGCAGGAAGGCTGCACGCGACTGAAGCTCAGCGTGCGCCCTGATAACCCGGCGCGGCGCCTCTACGAGCGCGCCGGGTTCGAGCCGCAGGGCAGCGACGCCCTGGGCTATCGGCAATACGAGCTGCGCATCGACTGAAGCGTCAGACCCACTCGGTGCTGCGCTTGCGGCGCACACGCAGCATGGTCGGCAAGATCAGCCCGGCGAGCAGGCCGGCGCCGGCGATGCTGCCGCCGTAGGCCATGTAGCGCATTAACACCTGCTTGTTCTCGTCGCCCAGTTGCGCCTGGGTATCACGCAGCTGCGAGCGTGCCTGGTTCAGCTCGGCGTCCAGCGCGCTGCGCGCGGCCTGCAACTCGTCGATGAGCTTCTTGCGCGCGTCCAGGGTTTCCTGCATGCCCTGCACGCGGTTTTTCCAGGAGTCGTCGATGGTCTGCAACTGGGTGGTCAACTCGGTGACCTTCTGTTCCAGCGAGGGCAAGCGCTCGGCCTGACCGGGCTTCTCCTGCAGGTCTTTGCTGGCGATCCACACGGTGCTGCCGCTGTCGCTGCGTACCTGGCTGTAGTCGCCAGAAGTGCTGACCAGCTGGACCTTTTGGCCGGAGGTCAGGGTGCCGACGATGCGGTAGCCGTCGGTGGGGCCGCTGCGCACGTAGGTGCTCAGGCTGTCGTTCACCCAGCGCGCGTTGCTGGCGGGCTCCTCGGCCCTGACCGGGGCGCCTGCGGCCAGCAGACCGGCGAACAGGCAGGCACCCAGGATGCGGGTCTGGAGGGAAGAAACTCGTGCGGGGAAGCGACGCGATAGGGACATGGGCAATCTTCACATGACTTGGAACGAAACCCGCCTTGCGGGAGCGAAAACGTCGGCCGGGAAACTTATTGAGAACTGACCGGGTGGCCAATGGCCAGGAAACCCACCCGGGGGGCCGACAGCACACAGACAGTTGTCGGACGCCGAGAGTTCACCGTTGAGAAAATGCACGGATGAGTGGTGGAAATTGCCTGTAATGGCAGGGAAGCCCGTGTGCCGGATAACCGAATCGTCATCCTTGCCTCAGCTTCCCGTTAGCGGCGGCCTCTTAAGGTGGAGTCACTTTCAACCACCACGAGGTGACTGCCATGAAACTCTCCCGCATCTTTCTGACCGCGGCCCTGCTGGGCGCTTCCTCCCTGGCCCTGGCCGACGGTGGCGGCGACATCACCTTCGCCCGCATGGAGCAGGCCCGCCAGCAAGCCATGCAGGCCCGCCAGAGCGCACCGTCGCCTACGCAGATCGCCGAGGCGAAGCAGTACACCTATGGGATGAACCTGGACATCGCCGAGGTCGTCGCAGTAACGCCCATGAGCAACGACTGCGGCGTGATTCCGGTGCAGTTGCGCTACAAGGATTCCTTCGGCGACGAGCAGGCCATCGAGTACCGCACTGAGCGCGTCGCCTGCCGCGCCACCCGCTGATCCTGAACTGATGGCGTTCAGTCGGGTGAGGAAGGAAACGTCAAGAGGAAGCGCGTCGGCCCTTCCTCCGAGCTTTGCGCGCTGGTCGACCCCAGATGCAAGTCCATGATCGAGCGCACGATGGCCAGCCCCAGGCCCGTGCCGCCCTGCGCGCGCGAGCGGCCCTTGTCCACCCGGTAGAAACGCTCGAACAGGTGCTCCAGGTGCTCGGCGGCAATGCCTGCGCCAGGGTTCTGCACCTGCAGCGTCACGGCTTCGCCATCGTCCCGAATTTGCACGCTGATGCGCTCGCCCTCGGGCGTGTGGCGGATGGCGTTGGACAGCAGGTTGGAAATGGCGCGCTGGATCATCAGGCGGTCGCCCACCACCAGTCCGTTACCTTCGATGACGATGGAGAGCGACTTCTCCTCGGCACTGAAATCGAACAGTTCGGCGACCTTCGCCGCCTCCTCTTCCAGCCGCACCGGCTCCTGCGGCAGCAGCGTGCGCGGATGGCTGACCTGGGCGAGAAACAGCATGTCGCTGACGATCCGACCGACCCGCTCCAGTTCCTCGGTGCTCGCCGCCAGCACCGCTTCGTACTCTTCCTTTTCCCGTGGCCGCGACAGCGTCACCTGAGCCTTGCCCAGCAGGTTGCCGATGGGCGAGCGCAGTTCGTGGGCGATGTCGTCGGAGAACTGCGTGAGCTGCTGCACGCCGCCATCCAGCCGATGCAGCATCAGGTTCAGTGCCCGCGCCGCCTTGCCCAGCTCACGTGGCAGGTCCTGCAGCGGAATGCGGTGGCTGAGGTCCTGAGTGGTGACCAGCGAAGCAACCTGACCAAACTGGCGCAACGGCTGCAGGCCACGCTTGGCCACCAGGCGCGCGCCGAGGGCGATCAGCAGCAGCAGCGGTGGCACCGCTAGCCAGGCCGAACGCAGGAAAGCGCCGAGCAGCGCGTCGTCGTCGCGCCGATCCAGGGTGAGGAACACCCGCAGGCTGTTGCCGTCGCGCAGACGGACAAGGCTGCGTTCGGTGAGCAGCCGGCGGCCGTCCGGCGCGGTCCAGCCGAAGGCGCGACCGTTGCCGGCGAACTCATCGAGTATCGGCAGATCGGCATGCGGCCCGCTGCTGAATTGCGCCGCTCGCCCGCGCCGTTCATCGAGCAGCGCGGCGCTGAGGTTGTCGTGGCCCATCAGTTGGTCCTGCAGGGCGTGGCCGCGCAGGGGGAGGGCGGCGAGGCCGGGGTCGGCCTCCAGCGCGTGGCGCAGTTGCCCGAGCTTGTCCTCCAGCTCGCGGTGGGCGCGTTGGTCCAGCTGATGGTCGAGGGCTAGATAGGCCAGGGTGAGCAGCAGGATCATCAGCACCGAACCCAACAGGCCGACCCACAGGCCGATGCGCAGCGACAGGCTGGCTGGCTTCATACGCGGGGCTCCAGCACGTAGCCGACCCCGCGCAGGGTGTGGATCAGCTTGTCGGCGAAGGGATCGTCGACCTTCGCGCGCAGGCGGCGGATGGTGACTTCCACCACGTTGGTGTCGCAGTCGAAGTTCATGTCCCAGACCAGCGAGATGATCTGCGTGCGCGAGAGCACTTCGCCGCTGCGGCTCATCAGCAGGTGCAGCAGGGCGAACTCCTTGCTGGTCAGGTCGATGCGCTGGCTGTCGCGATAGGCGCGATGGCGGCCGGGGTCCAGCTCCAGCCCGCCGATCTGCAGGACCTGCGGCTGGTCGATGCGTTCGCTGCGGCGCATCAGCGAGCGTACGCGGGCCAGCAGTTCGGGGAACTCGAAGGGCTTGAGCAGATAGTCGTCGGCGCCCAGGTCGAAGCCTTTCACCCGCTCGGTGAGGCGGCCGCGGGCGGTCAGCATCATCACCCGGATGTCGCTGTGCTGGCGCAGGCTGGCGAGCACGCCCCAGCCGTCCATCTGCGGCAGGTTCACATCGAGGATGACCAGATCGTAGGCGCACTGGCGGGCCAGGTGCAGGCCGTCGACGCCGTTGTCGGCGCGGTCGACGACATAGCCACTTTCGCTCAGTCCCTGTTGCAGATAATCGGCCGTCTTGTGGTCGTCCTCGATAAGCAGGATTTTCATGAATAGTTACCCGGTAATTGCGTGAAGAGTGATGCCGCAGGCGTAGGGAAAGTTCAGGCCGACAACGAGAAAGGCGCGCAGTCTAGAAGCTGTAGCGACTTCAGGGTCAACGGTGGCGATGTCGCATTTCTTGCTGCTGAAGAAATGCTGAAAGTTCTGTAGGTGGCTGGTCTTAAAGGAATTTCAGAAGTGATCGGGTTTCGCTGAAGTTCGTTGAATTGTTTCCTGAAGTTACCTGGAAGAAGCGCGTGGCCTTTTTAAATACATACAACGGGAAGTCGGCAGATGGCCAATTACATGTTTGTAATTATCCAGTCACCTTGCCGCTAGAGAGGCACTTCTAGATTCGCCGGTGGAAATGACGGCATGCCGTCGAAGTTGACTCCACCGTGCGAGGTTCGCCGTGTTTTCAAGACGTAATGGATGGGCCGCGCCGGCAATGCTGCTGGCGTTGTTGCTCTGGCAGTTGCCAAGCAAGGCGCAGGCCCGCGAGATCGGAATCGAGGAGGCCCTGCAGGCCGCTGCCAGCGGTAATCCTGAGCTAGCCGCCAGCGGCAGGGAAATCGGCATCGCCCAGGGGCTGCGCGATCAAGCTGGCCTGCTGCGCAACCCGACCTTGTCCTGGGAGCAGGAGGGCACCGAGTCGCGCAATCGCACCACCACCCTCGGCATCAGCCAGCCGCTGGAGCTGGGCGGCAAGCGCGGCGCGCGGGTGGAGCTGGCCGAGCGCGGCCAGGACGTCGCAGCGCTGGGCCTTGAATCGCGGCGCAACCAATTGCGTGGCGAGGTGATCGCGGTTTTCTTCACGGCCTTGCGCGCTCAGGAGCGGGAGCGCCTGGCGCAGCAGACCGTAGAGCTGGCACAGCGCGGCGTGACCGCCGCTGAGGGGCGCGTGCGCGCCGGCAAGGCGCCGCCTCTGGAGGCCAACCGCGCGCAGGTGCAACTGGCCGAGGTACGTCTGGAGCAGGACCGCGCCCGTCGCGAACGCGCGGATGCCAACCAGGCGCTGGCCGCGCTGATGGGTCGGACCTCGCCGGACTTTACCGGCGTGCGCGCCGAAAGCGCCGGGGCCTTGCCCGCGCTGCCAAATCCCGATGAGCTGCTGCGCCGCCTCGGCGACAGCGCAGAAATGCGCCTGGCGCAGGGTCGCATCGACGAGGGCGAAGCCGCCGTGCGCCTGGCGAAGACCCAGCGCATTCCCGACCTCGATGTCAGCCTGGGCAGTCAGGAGGCCATCGAGGAGGGCAACCGCGACCGCATGGCGGTGATCGCTTTCAGCCTGCCGTTGCCGCTGTTCGATCGCAACCAGGGCAACATCCTTGCCGAGTCACGTCGCTCCGATCAGGCTCGCGACCTGCGCAATGTCACCGAGCTGCGCCTGCGCCAGGAAACCCAGCAGGCGCTGCAGCAGTGGAGCACCGCCCAGGGTGAGGTGAATACCTTCCGCCATACCATCCTGCCTAGCGCCCAGACCGCCGTGGAAAGCGCCACGCGCGGTTTCGAGATGGGCAAGTTCGGCTTCCTCGAAGTGCTTGACGCCCAGCGCACGCTGATCACTGCCCGCGACCAGTACCTGCGCGCGCTGGCCCAGGTCAGCGACGCCTGGGGACGGATCGAAAGGATCTACGGCGATGTCGGCGCGGCCCACTAACCGTTGCCGGGCCTGGCTCGGCCTGCTGCTCCTGAGCCTGACGCCAACGGCTGCCGCACCCATTACCGGCGTGCCCGTGCACTGGTGCGTCCACGAGCTCTTCAGCACTCTCAATCACCCTGCCGTGCTTGCGCTGCGACGCGGCGCCGGCGGAAATTTCCCGGAGCTTCCATGATCAAGAAAACCCCTCTTGCCGCCACCGTTCTGCTGGCCTCCGTGCTGGGCGTCAGCGCCTACGCCTGGATGGGCAGCGAACAGGCCGGTGACAGCCACCTCGACGACGCGACCCATGCGGACGGCGAGCACCACGGCAACGCCGCGCCGACGCGTCATGCCGAAGCAACCAGCCATGTCGATGGCGAGCATCACACCGTTCAGGATACGGAAGGCGAAGAGGAGGGCCTGCACCTCAGCCCTGCGCAGATACAGGCTGCCGGCATCCAGTTGGCCACGGCTGGGCCGCAGGCGCTGAACGAAGCGTTCAGCCTGCCCGGCGAGATCGGCTTCGACCAGGACCGCACCGCCCACGTCGTGCCGCGCACCCCCGGCGTGGTGGAGTCGGTGGCGGTGGACCTCGGGCAGAGCGTGAAGAAAGGTCAGCTGCTGGCAGTGATCGCCAGCCAGCAGGTCTCCGAGTTGCGCAGCGAGCTGGCCGCCGCTCAGCGCCGGGTGAGCCTGGCGAGCAGGACCTTCGAGCGTGAGCGTGAGCTGTGGCGGGAGAAGATTTCTGCCGAGCAGGACTACCTGCAGGCGCGCCAGGACCTGGAAGAAGCGCGCATCGGCCTGACTAACGCGCAGCAGAAGACCAACGCGCTGAGCGGCGTGTCAGCCAGCGCTGGCGGCAATCGCTATGAGCTTCGCGCGCCTTTCGACGGCGTGGTGGTGGAGAAGCACCTGGTACCCGGCGAGGTGGTCAGCGAGACCACTGCGGCTTTCACGCTGTCCGACCTGTCGCGGGTCTGGGCCAGCTTCAGCGTGGCGCCGCAGGACTTGGCGCGAGTGCAAGTGGGCAAGCCGGCGCGGGTGGAGGCGACGGACCTCGGGATGCAGGTCGACGGCCGCGTCAGCTATGTCGGCAACCTGCTCGGTGAGCAGACCCGCAGCGCGTTGGCCCGCATCACCCTGGCCAATCCCGACGGCGCCTGGCGCCCCGGCCTGTTCGTCAACGTGCGGGTGAGCAGCAGTGCGCGCCAGGTGCCGGTCGCGGTGCCGGAGCAGGCGATCCAGGAGGTGGAAGGCAAGCCCAGCGTCTTCGTGCGCAGCGCAGAAGGCTTCGACCCGCGGCCAGTTGATCTCGGCGCGCGCAGCGCAGGGCTCGTCGAGGTGCTGGCCGGGCTTGTCGCCGGTGACCAGGTGGCGACTGAAGGCAGCTTCATTCTCAAGTCGGAGCTGGGCAAGGGCTCGGCGTCCCACGCGCACTGACGGGGCGAGACCATGTTCGAACGCATCATTCGTTTCGCCATTGAGCAGCGCTATCTCGTGCTGCTCGCTGTCCTCGGCATGGCCGGCCTGGGTATCGCCAGCTACCAGCAGCTGCCCATCGACGCGGTGCCCGACATCACCAACGTGCAGGTGCAGGTCAACACGTCAGCGCCGGGCTTCACGCCGCTGGAGACCGAGCAGCGCGTCACCTACCCGGTGGAGACCGCCATGGCGGGCCTGCCGGGCCTGCAGCAGACGCGCTCGATCTCGCGCTCGGGGCTGTCGCAGGTGACGGTGATCTTCAAGGACGGTACCGACCTGTTCTTCGCCCGCCAACTGGTCAACGAACGCTTGCAGCAGGCGCGCGAGCAACTGCCCGAGGGCGTCGAGTCGGCCATGGGGCCGATCTCCACCGGCCTCGGGGAAATCTTCCTGTGGACCATCGAGGCCGAGCCGGGCGCGCGCAAGGAGGACGGCAGCGAGTACACGCCGACCGACCTGCGGGTGATCCAGGACTGGGTGATCAAGCCGCAGTTGCGCAACGTGCCCGGCGTCGCCGAAGTGAACACCATCGGCGGCTTCGCCAAGCAGTTCCAGGTTGCGCCCGATACCCGCCGGCTGGCGGCCTACCGGTTGACCCTGGCGGATGTGATCGCCGCGCTGGAGCGCAACAACGCCAACGTCGGCGCCGGCTACATCGAGCGCAACGGCGAGCAGTTGCTGGTGCGCGCACCGGGGCAGGTGGGCAGCCTGGAGGACATCGCCAATATCGTGGTGGCCAATGTCGACGGCACGCCGATACGCCTGCGCAACATTGCCGAGGTCGATCTCGGCCGCGAGCTGCGTACCGGTGCCGCCACCGAGGATGGCCGCGAAGTGGTGCTCGGCACGGTGTTCATGCTGATCGGCGAGAACAGCCGCACCGTCGCCAAGGCTGCCGCCGCCAAGCTCGAAGAGATCAACCGTACGCTGCCGGCCGGGGTCAAGGCGGTGACCGTCTACGACCGCACGCAACTGGTGGACAAGGCCATCGCCACGGTCAAGCGCAACCTTACCGAGGGCGCGATCCTGGTGATCGCGGTGCTCTTCCTGTTCCTCGGCAACATCCGCGCGGCGCTGATTACCGCCATGGTGATCCCGCTGGCCATGTTGTTCACCTTCACCGGCATGTTCAGCAACCGCATCAGCGCCAACCTGATGAGCCTCGGCGCGCTGGACTTCGGCATCATCGTCGACGGCGCCGTGGTGATAGTCGAGAACGCCATCCGCCGCCTGGCCCACGCGCAGCAGCACCACGGCCGCATGCTGACCCGCAGCGAGCGCCTGCATGAGGTCTTCGCCGCGTCGAAAGAAGCGCGCCGGGCGCTGATCTACGGCCAGCTGATCATCATGGTGGTGTACCTGCCGATCTTCGCGCTGACCGGCGTCGAGGGGAAAATGTTCCACCCCATGGCCTTCACCGTGGTGCTGGCGCTGCTGGGCGCGATGATCCTCTCGGTGACCTTTGTGCCGGCGGCCATCGCGCTGTTCATCACCGGCAAGGTCAAGGAAGAGGAGAACCTGCTGATGCGCGGTGCGCGCCGCGCCTACGAGCCGGTGCTGGACTGGGTGATGGCGCGTCGCGCGCTGGTAATTGCCAGCGCTGCCGTGCTGGTGGTGCTTTCCGGGCTGCTCGCCAGTCGTATGGGCAGCGAGTTCGTGCCCAGCCTGGGCGAGGGCGACTTCGCCCTGCAATCGCTGCGCACGCCGGGGACCAGCCTGTCGCAATCGGTGGCCATGCAGGAAAGGCTCGAGCGCCAGGTGCTCGACAAGGTGCCTGAGGTGCAGCGCATGTTCAGCCGCACCGGCACCGCGGAGATCGCCTCCGACCCGATGCCGCCTAACATTTCCGACGCCTACGTGATGCTCAAGCCCAAGGAGCAGTGGCCCGACCCGAAGAAGAGCCGCGCGCAGCTGGAGGCGGAAATCCAGGAGGCAGCCAACGGCGTGCCGGGCAGCGCCTACGAGTTGTCGCAGCCGATCCAGCTGCGTTTCAACGAGCTGATTTCCGGGGTGCGCAGCGACGTGGCGGTGAAGGTCTTCGGCGATGATATGGACGTGCTGAACAAGACTGCCGAGCAGATTGCCGGTGTATTACGTCAGGTGCAGGGCTCGTCCGAGGTGAAGGTCGAGCAGACCAGCGGCCTGCCGGTGCTCACCGTCAACATCGACCGTCAGCGAGCAGCGCGCTATGGGCTGAATGTCGGTGACATCCAGGAAAACGTCGCCGTGGCCATCGGTGGCCGTGAGGCGGGCACGCTGTTCGAGGGCGACCGCCGCTTCGACCTGATCGTGCGTCTGCCGGAAAACCTGCGCAGCGATATCGACGCGCTGTCACGCATGCTCATCCCGGTGCCAGCGCCGGCCAACGCCACCGACTCGCGCATCGGCTTCATCACCCTGGGCGAAGTGGCGCGCCTGGAATTGGTGCAGGGGCCGAACCAGGTCAGCCGTGAGAACGGCAAGCGTCTGGTGGTGGTCAGCGCCAACGTACGTGGGCGGGATATCGGCTCGTTCGTCTCCGAGGCCAGCGCTAGCATCGGGCAGCAGGTGAAGCTGCAGGCCGGTTACTGGACCACATGGGGCGGCCAGTTCGAGCAGTTGCAGTCGGCGGCGCAACGCCTGCAGATCGTGGTGCCGGTGGCGCTGCTGCTGGTGTTCACCCTGCTGCTGATGATGTTCAACAACGTCCGCGACGGGCTGCTGGTGTTCACCGGGATTCCCTTCGCCCTCACCGGCGGCGTGGTCGCGCTATGGCTGCGCGATATTCCCTTGTCGATCTCCGCCGGCGTCGGTTTCATCGCGCTGTCGGGGGTGGCGGTGCTCAACGGCCTGGTGATGATCTCCTTTATTCGCAGCCTGCGGGAGGAGGGGCGCAACCTCGACGCGGCGATCCGCGAGGGCGCGCTGACGCGCTTGCGCCCGGTGCTGATGACGGCGCTGGTGGCCTCGCTGGGCTTCGTGCCCATGGCCTTGGCGACGGGCACGGGGGCGGAAGTGCAGCGGCCACTGGCGACGGTAGTGATCGGCGGCATCCTGTCCTCCACGACACTGACGCTGCTGGTGCTGCCGGCGTTGTATCGGTGGATGCATCGGCGGGATGAGGAGGGGCAGGGGGCCTGACATCTAGCTCCCTCTGGATGATGGGTGCGCCTAGCCAAGGGACGCTCCTACAGGTCAGCACCGGAGTTGCTGCTCTTGTAGGAGGGAACCTTGTCCGCGAAATCCCTTGCGGCGGAATTGGCAGTCACAGGCATATTCCATCGACCATCGACCATCGACCATCGACCATCGACCATCGACCATCGACCATCGACCCTCGACCATCGCCTGTCGGCGATTCGTGAAGGTTCTCCGCGATGCCTTTCCTCTTGCTTGTGGTCGGGCGTTCAGCGCCGCTTCGGCGTACGCGTGAACTTCTTGTTTCGCCCCCTCGGGCGAGCAACCGTGTTCGGCGTCAAGCTATTTTGGGCCGAAAAGGTGCCTGGTCACGGAGCATTGCGTTGAGGATGGTGAGCAGCTTGCGCATGCAAGCGACCAAGGCCACTTTGCTGGGTTTA
>NZ_JBIVBR010000025.1:0-26829 GCF_044746165.1 Pseudomonas sp. NPDC086581
CATGCATGCGCGTACTGATCGTGCGGATCAACGCGATGGTGAGAGACGGCACCGGTTGGAGGACAGGTGCCGTGTGAAGACAGTTGCTCCTACGCAAACCACAGCGCCGAAACCGCTCCTACAGTGAGCCCCATGGCAGTCAGACCAACCGCCATTGACGGCGCCTTCCCACCAGATAAACTGTATATCCATACAGCTATTTCCGAGCAACCCCATGCAACCCTCAACTCCTTCCCTCCCCCGGCCCTCTCGCCGGGCGCATGACCGTCGCCGCTCGCCGGCCGGGAGGCCGTGATGGGCAGCGTGGTCGCACTCGACCCCCTGTTCCACCAGCGCCAGGTCTGGAAGGGGCAGCCCCAGGGCCTTCCGCCCAGCCAGCAGCCCACCGGCCACGCGGTGCTGGATGCCGCCCTGCCCAGCGGCGGCTGGCCGGAAGCGGCGCTCAGCGAAATCCTCCTGGCCGCCGAAGGCACCGGCGAACTGCAACTGGTCTGGCCGACCCTCGCCCGGCTCAGCGCAGCGGGCGAACGCATCGTGCTGGTCGCACCGCCCTATATTCCCTACCCGGCCGCCTGGCAGGCCGCCGGTGTCGCGCTGGAGCAGCTCGCCATCATCCAGGCGACCGGGCGGGATGCGCTCTGGGCCGCCGAGCAGTGCTTGCGCTCGGGCAGTTGCGGCGCCGTGCTGTGCTGGCCGCAGCAGGCCGACGACCGCGCCCTGCGCCGCCTGCAGGTAGCCGCCGAAACCGGGCAGACTCTGGCCATCGCCTACCGCCCGCAGCGCGAAGCGCTCAATCCGTCGCCCGCCGCGTTGCGCCTGGCGCTGGACGCCAACCCGGCGCAACTGCGCGTGCTCAAGTGCCGTGGCGGCCTGGCGCCGGCGCGGCCCATTCCGCTGCCCTGGCACTGACCATGCTCTGGGCCTGCATTCTCCTGCCGCAACTGGCGATGGACGGCGTGCTGCGCGGCCGTCCCGAGCCGGACGCCGCCCTGGCGCTGCTCGCCGGACCGACTCAGCGTCGCGTGCTGCAGGCGGTGAACCCGGCCGCGCGGGCGCTGGGGCTCAAGCCCGGCCAGTCGCTCACCGCCGCCCAGGCCTTGAGCCGCGACTTTGCCACCGCCGAATACGACCTGCGCGACGTGCAACGCTGGCAGAACCTGCTGGCCGCCTGGGCCTACGGCTTCAGCTCGCAGGTCAGCCAGCACTACCCGCGCGCGCTGCTGCTGGAGGTAGAGTCCAGCCTGCAACTGTTCGGCCCCTGGCCGCGCTTCGAAGCGCGCCTGCGCGAGGAGTTGAACGGGCTTGGCTTCCGCCATCGCATCACCGCCGCGCCCAATCCGGCCGCCGCGCGCATCCTCGCCAACGGCCACGACGGCCTGGCGATCCACGACAACCAGCAGTTGCGCCAGTACCTGGGCCGGATGCCGCTGGAGCGCCTGGGCCTGGAGCGCGACGCCGCCACTTCGCTAGGCCGAATGGGTCTGCGCAGCCTGCAGCAACTGCTCGCCCTGCCGCGCGAAAGCCTGGCCCGGCGCTTCCCGCCACAGGTGCTGCGGCAGGTCGACACCCTGCTCGGCCAACGCCCGCTGGCCCTGGACTTCTACAGGCCGCCGGACTGTTTCGAGTCTCGTATCGAGCTGAATTTCGACGTGGAATCCACCCAGGCACTGCTGTTCCCGCTACGCCGCCTGACCGCCGATCTCGCCGCCTTCCTCGCCGGACGCGACAGCGGCGTGCAGCGCTTCGTCCTCCATCTGGAGCACCACGAAGGCAGCGACACGCTGATGCCGGTCGGCCTGCTCAGCGCCGAGCGCGAGGCGGCGATGCTCTTCGAGCTGACCCGTGGCCGCCTGGAGCAACTGCAACTGCGCGCCCCGGTGCACAGCGTGCGGCTGCTGGCCGACGACCTGCCGGCCTTCGTGCCGCAGCACCGCGAGCTGTTCGACGACCGCCCGCAACAATCGCTGCCCTGGGAACAGCTGCGCGAACGCTTGCGCGCACGACTGGGCGACGATGCCGTGCACAGTCTCGGTGGCCGCGCCGACCACCGCCCGGAGCGCGCCTGGCAAGGCAGCTCCACGCCGCTGAAAGTCGTCACCGATATCCCGCGCCCCGGCTGGCTGCTGGCCGAGCCCCAGCCACTGCGCGAATTCGCCCCGGCGCTGCTGGCCGGCCCCGAGCGCATCGAATCCGGCTGGTGGGACGGCGAGGACATCCGCCGCGACTACTACCAGGTGCGCACCCGCAGCGGCCAGCGCGCCTGGGTGTTCCGCCCGGTGGGCAACGACGGCCCGCTGCTGCTGCACGGCTGGTTCGCATGAGCGCGCCGGCCGAAGGCATTGGCTACGCCGAGCTGCACTGCCTGTCCAACTTCAGCTTCCAGCGCGGCGCCTCCAGCGCGGCCGAGCTGTTCGAGCGTGCGAAGAAGCTCGGCTACCGGGCGCTGGCGATCACCGACGAATGCAGCCTGGCCGGCATCGTCCGCGCCTGGCAGGCCTCCAAGGAGACGGAAATCCCGCTGATCACCGGCAGCGAACTGAGCATCGAGCAGGGTCCGAAGCTGGTGCTGCTGGCGGAGAACCTGGCCGGCTACGAGAACCTCTGCCGCCTGCTCACCCACGCCCGCCGCCGCGCCGAGAAAGGCAGCTACCGCCTCGTACGCGCGGACTTCGACGGCAACCTCGACCACCTGCTGGCGATCTGGCTGCCGCAAGACGAACGGGACGAAGGCGGCCTCTGGCTGCGCGGACTCTTCCCCGAGCGCCTGTGGCTGGGCGTCGAACTGCACAAGGGGCCGGACGATAGCGGCAAGCTGCGCCGTCTGCAGGAGCAGGCGGCGCGCCTGGAGATTCCCGCCGTGGCCTGCGGTGACGTGCATATGCACGTGCGTGGCCGCCGCGCCCTGCAGGACTGCATGACCGCCATCCGCCAGCACCTGCCGGTACACGAGGCCGGGCAGTACCTCTATCCCAACGGCGAGCGGCATCTGCGGCCATGGGAGGCGCTGGCATCGATCTACCCCGCCGAGTTGCTGGCAGAGACGGTGAAGATTGCCGGGCGCTGTACGTTCGATCTGGGTGAGGATTTGAAATACCAGTACCCGCGCGAACTGGTGCCCGAAGGGCATACGCCAGCCAGTTGGCTTTGCGCCCTGACGCACAAAGGTATTCACGAGCGCTGGCCAGGAGGGGTGAGAAAAAAGGTCATCAAACGCATCCGCAAGGAACTGCGGCTGATCATCGAACTGGGATACGAAAGCTATTTCCTCACGGTCCATGACATCGTCCGATTTGCCCGCTCGCAACACATTCTCTGCCAAGGACGTGGCTCAGCCGCCAACTCCGCCGTGTGCTTCACGCTGGGGATTACCGAACTCGACCCGAGACACATCAATCTGCTGTTCGGCCGTTTCATTTCCCGCGAACGCAAAGAACCACCGGATATCGACGTCGATTTCGAGCACGACCGCCGTGAGGAAGTCATCCAGTATGTGTTCCAGCGCTACGGCCGCACGCGCGCTGCACTTACGGCAGTCGTCAGTACCTATAGGGGCGCCGGAGCTGTCCGCGACGTGGCCAAGGCACTGGGCCTGCCGCCGGACCAGGTCGGCGCGCTGGCCGATTGCTGCGGACATTGGAGCCGCAAAGGTCCGCCACGCGACCGTCTGATTGAGTCCGGATTCGATCCGGACAGTCCAGTGCTTCGTCGTGTCCTCGCATTGACGGAACAACTGGTTGGCTTTCCCCGCCACCTGTCACAACACCCCGGTGGTTTCGTGATTTCCCAGCAGCCATTGGAAACCCTGGTGCCGGTGGAAAATGCCGCGATGCCCGAACGCACCTTGATCCAATGGGACAAGGATGATCTTGACGCAGTCCGTCTGCTCAAAGTCGACGTGCTCGCTTTGGGGATGCTCAGCGCCCTGCGCCGCTGTTTCGACCTGATAGAACGTTATCGTGGTCAGCGTTGGACACTCGCGACCCTGCCGCAGGAGTGCCCGAAGACCTACGAAATGATCAGCCGTGCTGACACCGTTGGCGTGTTCCAGATCGAGTCCCGCGCACAAATGGCCATGCTGCCGCGACTCAAGCCCAGGACCTTCTATGACCTGGTGATCGAAGTGGCCATCGTCCGCCCTGGGCCGATCCAGGGCGACATGGTGCATCCCTATCTGCGCCGACGGAACAAGGAAGAGCCCGTTACCTATCCGTCCAAAGCCTTGGAAAAGGTCTTCAGACGTACCTTGGGTGTTCCGCTGTTTCAGGAGCAGGTCATGGAAGTGGCCGTCATTGCCGCCGACTACACCCAAGGCGAAGCGGACCACCTGCGCCGGTGCATGGCCGCGTGGAAGCGTCATGGCGGTCTGGAGCCGCACCGCCAGCGTCTTTTCCAAGGCATGTTGAAAAACGGCTACACGGAGGATTTTGCCGAGCGCATCTTCAAACAGATAGAAGGCTTCGGCAGCTACGGCTTCCCCGAATCCCACGCCGCCAGCTTCGCCCTGCTCACCTACGCCAGCTGCTGGCTGAAATGCCACGAACCGGCGGCCTTCACCTGCGCGCTGATCAACAGCTGGCCCATGGGTTTCTACAGCCCCGACCAACTGCTGCAGGACGCCCGCCGCCATGGCCTGGAGATTCGCCCGGTGGACGTGCGCCACAGCCACTGGGACTGCACCCTGGAACCTATCCCTGACCGCCAGCCGGCGATCCGCCTCGGCCTGCGCATGGTGCGCGGGCTGCGCGAGGAAGTCGCCAATGCCGTGGCCCGGGCGCGCGAGCAACGTCCTTTCGCCGACGTCGCCGACCTCTGTCTACGCGCCCACCTCGACGGCCGCGCTCGTGAACAGCTGGCCGACGCCGGCGCCCTGCGCGGCCTCGCCGGGCACCGGCACAAGGCACGCTGGGCGATTGCCGGGGTCGAGCCGCAGTTGCCGCTGTTCGCGGGGCAGGCCACCGAGGAAGCGCCGGTCAGCCTGCCGTTGCCCAGCCGCGGCGAAGACCTGCTCACCGACTACGCGACCCTTGGCACCACCCTCGGCCCGCACCCCATGACCCTGCTGCGCGGTGCCCTCAAGACCCGTCGCTGTCGCAGTTCCAGGGAACTGGCCAGCCTGGAAGCCGACCGCCCGGTGCGCGTCGCCGGCCTGGTCGTCGGCCGCCAGCGCCCCGGCACGGCCAGCGGCGTCACCTTCGTCACGCTGGAAGACGAGTTCGGCATGATCAACGTGATCGTCTGGCGCGACCTCGCCGAACAGCAGCGCCGCCCCTTCCTCAGCGCCCGCCTGATGCAGGTGGACGGCACCCTGGAAGCCAAGGACGGCGTGCGCCATGTGATCGCCGGGAGGCTGACGGACCTGAGCGGATTACTGGAAGGGCTGGATGTGCGGAGCCGGGATTTCCATTGATGCACTCTTTGCACCAAGCGGTTCGCGAGCAAGCTCGCTCTTAGGAGGAGCGAGCTTGCTCGTGAACATTTGACGTCGACCTTGCCGGCAAAATACGGGACAACGTAGGGCGCATAACCCGGAACGGGTTATCCGCCATTGCGGCGGATAACGCCCCAGGCGTTAACCGCCCTACATAACTATTTCCGCCGATAACTCTTGTTCCCGCTGGGCGTCAGACAATACACGCCGCCCCGCGGCCCCGTACAGAAAGTGCCGCTGCTGCATGAACAGGAACCATCGTCGGCGGAGAAGCGTTGAAGTGAAGGCGTCGAAGAGCTTCTGACACCCAGATAGGCCGGGCAGCTCTTCTTCGAGCCGCTAATGGAGCCGTCGTTGCACAGGAAGAGCTCGCCCTGGCAGCGGGCAATGCCACCCTTGCTGCCAGAACAAGGCGTATTGGCTGCCAATGTCAGCGTCGTGGCAAACACCAGCGTCATCCCTATCGACCAGACCGATCCCTTGCGCATCCTGCGTCCACCCACTAAATAGTGGCGCGATGCTATAGCGCAATGGCGATCTTGTCAGGCAGGGTCTGAAGGCAATGTCTCTCAGTGCATTGGAATTTGCCCAGGGCGCCCGCGCCCCTTAACCTCCCGCTATCTCCCCGTTGGCCAGCCCCATGATCACCCTCCGCCACATCGAAGTCTTCCGCGCGGTCATGACCACCGGCAGCGTCACCCGCGCGGCGGCGTTCCTGCACACCAGCCAGCCCACCGTCAGCCGCGAGCTGGCGAGGCTGGAGCAGCTGGTCGGCTTCGAGCTGTTCCTGCGTGAGCGTGGGCGGCTGGCGCCGACGGCGCGGGCGTTGATGCTGTTCGAGGAGGTGGAGCGCTCCTTCACCGGGCTGGACCGCATCGTCGCCTTCGCCGGTAGCCTGGGGCAGTTCGCCGAGGGCAAGTTCTCCATCGGCTGCCTGCCGGCGCTGTCCCAGGCGCTGCTGCCCGAAGCCTGCAAGCGCTTCAGCCGGGAGAATCCGGCCATCAGTCTGGAGGTGGCGGCGCTGGAGTCGCCGCACCTGGAAGAGGCGCTCAGCGCCCAGCACCACGACATCGGCCTGATCGAGAACGACGACGCCCCGCGCGGCACCGAGCTGCAGCCGCTGCTGGCGGTGGACGAGGTGTGCATCCTTCCCGACGGCCATCCGCTGCTGGCTCGCGAGCGTCTGGAGGCGGCGGATTTCGCCGGCCAGCCCTTCGTCAGCCTGGCCACCAGCGACCGCTATCGGCACCTGATCGACGCCGTGTTCCTCGGCGCAGGCGTGCAACGGCAGATGCAGGTGGAAACCCACAGCGCCGTCTCGGTGTGCAGCATGGTCCGCGCCGGGCTGGGCCTGGCCGTGGTCAACCCGATTACCGCGCTGATGTTCCAGGGCCAGGGCATTCAGCTACGCCCACTGGCCTTCTCGCTGCCGTTCCAGGTCAGCGTGGCGAAACCGCTGTACCGCCCCGCTACGCCGCTGCGCGAGCGCTTCGTGGCGGCGCTCCAGGCCGAGGCCGGCGTGCTGGTGCAGCGGCTGCGCGAAGCCGGCGTCGGCTGCACCCTATATCAAAATTGAATTGATTCGATAACAAGCGGCATTATTCAGCCATCCAAAGGGCCGGTAGACTAGCGCCATCTACCTTCGGAGCCAATTCATGACTTTCCTCGCCTTGCCCCGCGCCGAACAGCTTGCCCTGCAATTCGGCACCCCGCTGTGGATCTACGACGCAGCCTCCATCCGCGGCCAGATCGAGCGCCTGAAGAGCTTCGACATCATCCGCTTCGCCCAGAAGGCCTGCTCCAACCTGCACATCCTGCGCCTGATGCGCGAACAGGGCGTGAAGGTCGACGCGGTCTCCCAGGGTGAACTGCTGCGCGCCCTGGCCGCCGGTTACTCGTGCCGCGAGGATGAATCCGAGATCGTCTTCACCGCCGACCTGCTGGACCGTGCCACCCTGGAAACCGTGGTCGAGCACGGCATCCCGGTGAATGCCGGCTCCATCGACATGCTTCGCCAACTGGGCGAAGTCGCCCCAGGCCATCCGGTGTGGCTGCGCATCAACCCCGGTTTCGGTCACGGCCACAGCAACAAGACCAACACTGGCGGCGAACACTCCAAGCACGGCATCTGGCACAGCGACCTGCGCGCCGCCCTGGACGTCATCCGCGAGCGCGGCCTGCGTCTGGTCGGCCTGCACATGCACATCGGCTCGGGCGTCGACTATGGCCATCTGGCCCAGGTCGGCGAAGCCATGCTCGGCCTGGTGCAGCAGGTGAAGGACGCGGGGCATGACCTGTCCGTCATCTCCGCCGGCGGCGGCCTGTCCATCCCCTACCGCGCCGGCGATCCGGAAGTGGACACCGCGCACTACTTCCAGCTTTGGGACAAGGCGCGCAAGGCCGCCGAAGCCGTAGTCGGTCACAAGCTGCACCTGGAGATCGAACCGGGCCGTTACCTGGTCGCCCAGTCCGGCTGCCTGCTCAGCGAAGTACGCGCCACCAAGGACGCCGGCCGTAACCACTTCGTGCTGGTGGACGCCGGCTTCAACGAGCTGATGCGCCCGTCCATGTACGGCAGCTACCACGGCATCCGCGTGCTGGCCGGCGACGTCGCCAGCCGCGAGGTAATCGACACCGTGGTGGCCGGCCCGCTGTGCGAGTCCGGTGACGTGTTCACCCAGGGCGATGGCGGCGTGGTCATCCCTCGCGCCCTGCCGCGTGCCCAGGTCGGCGACCTGCTGCTGATCGAGGACACCGGTGCGTATGGCGCGTCCATGTCGTCGAACTACAACAGCCGCCCGTTAATTGCCGAGGTGCTGCTCGAAGGCGCCGAGGCGAAGCTGATCCGCCGCCGCCAGCGCGTGGAAGAGCTGCTGGCCCTGGAAGAAGACCTGGGCTGATACCAGCCGTCATGCACTGCCGGCACCGCCGGCGGTTCGCGAGCAAGCTCGCTCCTACAGGTCCAGCTCCAGCTTCGGAGCGCTCTTCGTAGAAGCGAGCTTGCTCGCGAACAATCGGGAACGCTGACTTTCCGGCGAATCTCAGCTACAGCTCAATTTCTGAGAAAGTGCCTCCTCACCGATCGATACGCGTCGACAGAATGATCGACGACATCGTCCGCTCCACCCCGTCCAGCGCGCCGATGCGGTCCAGCACCGCGTCCAGGTCGCGGATCGACAGCGCCTCGACGATCACGATCATGTCGAAGTTGCCGCTCACCGAATGCAGCGTCTTCACCTCGGCAATCTTCTCCAGCGCCTGCACCACCTGGTGTGACAGCTTGGGCAGCGCCGTCACCAGCACGTGGGCGCGCACTAGTGATTGCGCGTAGCTGTCCGACACCTTGATCGAATAGCCGGTGATGACGCCCTGCTGCTCCAGCCTTTCGATGCGGCTCTGCACCGTGGAGCGCGACACCCCGAGCTTGCGCGCCAGCTCGGAGATCGACTCGCGGGCGTTGGCGCGCAGCAGGTTCAGCAAGGCCGCATCGGATTTTTTCGTCATATTGCTCATCGTATTGGTCAATCTGCCTGAAAGCTCTCGCCAATCTTGCAGATTGTCAGGTTCATTTCAACGACGGCCTTTGTAATAGTGGACGCCACGGCGAGCCTTCACAGCTCGCCATTTCTTTGCCCGCGCGCCATCCATCGACTGGCCTCTGCGGGCCGCAAGAAGCCTTGCCAAGCTGGTGATACAAGCCGGCCAGCCGCATAAGTCGAACAAGATTGAAGGGAGCCTTCCATGCACAAGAACCGCCACCCCCACACCCCCGGCAAGAAACCGGTGACCATCTTCGGCCCGGACTTCCCCTTCGCCTTCGACGACTGGATCGAGCATCCCGCCGGGCTGGGCAGCATCCCCGCCGACAAGCACGGCCAGGAAGTGGCCATTGTTGGCGCCGGCATCTCCGGCCTGGTGGCGGCCTACGAGCTGATGAAGATGGGCTTAAAGCCGGTGGTCTACGAGGCCTCGAAAATGGGCGGCCGGCTGCGCTCGGAAACCTTCGAAGGCGCTGACGGCATCATCGCCGAACTGGGCGGCATGCGCTTCCCGGTGTCGAGCACCGCCTTCTATCACTACGTCGACAAGCTCGGCCTGGAAACGAAACCCTTCCCCAACCCGCTGACTCCGGCCTCGGGCAGCACCGTGGTCGACCTGGAAGGCACCAGCCACTACGCCGAGAAGATGGCCGATCTGCCGGAAATCTTCCGCGAAGTCGCCCAGGCCTGGGCCGACGCGCTGGAAGACGGTGCGCGCTTCTCCGAGATCCAGGACGCCATCCGCGAGCGCGACACGGTCAAGCTCAAGGCCCTGTGGGACGAGCTGGTGCCCAAGTGGGACGATCGCACCTTCTACGACTTCGTCGCCTCCTCCAAGGCCTTCTCGCGCCTGTCCTACCGCCACCGCGAAATCTTCGGCCAGGTCGGTTTCGGCACCGGCGGCTGGGACTCGGACTTCCCCAACTCCATGCTGGAAATCTTCCGCGTGGTGATGACCAACTGCGACGATCACCAGCATCTGGTGGTAGGCGGTGTCGAGCAAGTGCCGCGCGGCATCTGGAGCCACGTGCCGGAGCAATGCGCGCACTGGCCGGCTGGCACCTCGCTGGCCTCGCTGCACAACGGCGCGCCGCGTCCGGGCGTGAAGAAGATCGCCCGCGCCGCCGACGGCACCTTCGCCGTCACCGATTACTGGGGCGACACCCGCCACTACGCCGCCGTCCTGGCAACCTGCCAGACCTGGCTGCTGACCACCCAGATCGAGTGCGAAGAAGCGCTGTTCTCGCAGAAGATGTGGATGGCCCTGGACCGCACCCGCTACATGCAGTCGTCGAAGACCTTCGTGATGGTCGACCGTCCGTTCTGGAAGGACAAGGACCCGCAGACCGGCCGCGACGTGATGAGCATGACCCTCACCGACCGCCTCACCCGCGGCACCTACCTGTTCGACAACGGCGACGACAAGCCGGGGGTGATCTGCCTGTCCTATTCCTGGATGAGCGACGCCATGAAGATGCTCCCACACCCGGTGGAAAAGCGCGTGCAGCTGGCGCTGGACGCGCTGAAGAAGGTCTACCCGAAGGTCGACATCGCCGGGCACATCATCGGCAACCCGATCACCGTGTCCTGGGAGGCCGACCCCCACTTCCTCGGCGCCTTCAAGGGCGCGCTGCCGGGCCACTACCGTTACAACCAGCGCATGTATGCGCACTTCATGCAGGACGACATGCCCGCCGAGCAGCGCGGCATCTTCATCGCCGGCGACGATGTGTCCTGGACACCGGCCTGGGTGGAAGGCGCGGTGCAGACCTCGCTGAACGCCGTGTGGGGCATCATGAAGCACTTCGGCGGCGCCACCCATCCGGAGAACCCCGGCCCGGGCGACCGCTTCGCCGAACTGGGCCCGATGGCACTGCCGGACTGATCCGCGCCATTGACTGAACAGCGGCTCGCGCGGGGCCGGGATCGGGTGCAAACTGGCTGATCCCGGCCCCGCGCGTTTCCAAGGAGAACCCCATGTACCTCGCACTCTACCAGTGCCCACCCGGCCCCGACGACGTCGCCGGCAACCTGCGCCGCCTGGAGCAGGCCGCGCAACAGGCGGTGCAGAACGGTGCGGACCTGCTGGTGCTGCCGGAGATGTACCTGTCCGGCTACAACATCGGCGCCCAGCGCGTCGCGGAGCTGGCGGAAAGCTGCGACGGCCCGTCCGCCCAGCGCATCGCCGAGATCGCCCGCGAGCACAAGCTCGGCATCCTCTACGGCTATCCCGAACGTGACGGCGACGGCGCCGTCTTCAACAGCGTGCAGTTGATCGACCGCCAGGGCGAACGCCGCGCCAACTACCGCAAGACCCACCTCTACGGCGACCTCGACCGCAGCCAGTTCAGCGCTTCCGACGAGCCGCCGGCGATCTTCGAGCTGGAGGGCTGGAAAGTCGGCCTGCTGATCTGCTTCGACGTGGAATTCCCCGAGGCCGTGCGCACGCTCGCTTTGGCCGGCGCGGATGTCGTGTTGGTGCCCACTGCGAACATGCGCCCCTACGAATTCGTCGCCCAGGTCCTGGTGCCGACCCGCGCGTACGAAAACCAGGTGTTCCTTGCCTACGCCAACTACGTCGGCAGCGAGGGGGAGATCGAGTATTGCGGCCTGAGCAGCATCGTCGCCCCGGATGGCCAGGTGCTGACCAAGGCCAAGCAAGGCGAGGAACTGCTGGTGGCCGAACTGGACCCGCAGCGCATCGCCCTGGCGCGTGAGGGGTACAGCTATGTGCACCTGCGGCGGCCGGTGCTGTATCGCAGCTGAAAAAAGCCCGGCTAAATGCCGGGCTTTCTTTTGCGCAACAGCAATCGTAGAGCGCATAACCCGGAACGGGTTATCCGCCGCAATGGCGGATCACGCCTCAGGCGTTATGCCCCCTACGGGTACGACTTCCCGGTTGTATCGCGGTGGCAGGCCTGGCAGCTACGCACCGGCCCACTGGCGTGGATCGCCTGCAAGCGCTGCAGGTGGCAGCTCTGGCAGAGCTGGTGGAAATCTGCCTCGATGCGCATGGCCAGCGCCGGGCTCTGCTTGTGGCAGAGGATACAGGTGCGGTTACCAGAGACCGAAGGCGACTGGTCCTTGTAGTCGTGATGACAGGTGATGCAGTTCACCGAAGCGTGCGGTTCATGGGGGAAGGCCAGCGGCATCAGCGGCCGGCTGCGTTGCCAGTGCTCGTGGGCGTACCACGTGCCTGCCGACAGCACGGCGATTGCGACAACGGAGACCCCGATCCAGATACGCCTCACAGCGGCAGCTCCAGATTCGCCAGCAAGCTGTAGAGCGCCGATAAGCCGATGATCGCGCCGCTGGCCGCCAGCGCGAACCAGGTAGCACGCTGCGCCGTGTTGCGCTTGCGCCCGCTGATGCCGTTGGCGGGTTTGGGCAGGCACGGCCAGATGGCCACCGCCAGCATCAGCGCCACCAGCAAGGCGCCCTTCCAGACTCCGCCGCTGTAGTAGCCCGCGCCCAGCACATGAACGGCCATCAGCACCAGGGCGAGCAGGCTGCCGCCGTAATGCCAGCGGCGGAACGAAGCGGCGCCGCTGCTCCAGCGGGGGCGGACGCGGCTCAGGCTGGAAACTGCCAGCACCAGCATCAGGATCGCCGACGCCAGCCCGGCCAGCATGTAGCCGGGGGCTGATGGCAACAGGTCCTCGATCAGCAGCGGCTCATCGATCAGCAGTACGACGACGTGCACCAGCAGCAATGCGACGGCAGCAAAACCCAGGTCGCGGTGCAGGCGCAGGAAGAACTTGCCCTCGTACAGCGGGCGCGGTTGCGGGCGGCCACCGATGACGAACAGCAGCCCTAGCAGGCAGGCGCCGAGCAGCCCTGCGGCGTTGGCGAAATCCCAGGCATAGCCGAGCCCCGGCATGGCGCCGAGGCCGAGCAGGATGGCGACCGGCAGCAGGCAGCCGAGCGCCAGGCGCGCGATCAGCGCATGCATGGGGGGACTCCGGACGAGGGATTGTCGCTGCAGGCTAGCAAGCGCCGACGGCGCGCGAGTGTCGCTGCCTGCCAGACCAATTGCCAGCTCTGCCACACCCTGTAGGAGCGAGCTAGCTCGCGAAAGGACGCCGGCATCCACCGGGATCGCACTGTTTTCCTGCAGGAACGCGCCACGGGCGTTCGCGGGCATGGCCCGAGCGCAGAAACCTCACATTTGCTCGCGAAAAACGGCGTATCGGAAAAAGAAAACGCGGCAGAAGCCGCGTTCGACGAAGGCCATCGCCCATGGAAGTGGGCACGGAAGCGGACGGCCACCCAAACGGGCGCGTCGACACAAGGGATGCCTGATGGAGTGCCAGGCGGTGCACCAGAGAAGGGAGCCGGCGAACCTGATGGGAGAAGGCCCGCCGGCTTGCAACAACGCTTTAGAAGAAGCCCAGCGGGTTGATGTCGTAGCTCACCAGCAGGTTCTTGGTCTGCTGGTAGTGGTCGAGCATCATCTTGTGGGTTTCGCGGCCGACACCGGATTTCTTGTAGCCGCCGAACGCGGCATGGGCCGGGTACAGGTGGTAGCAGTTGGTCCACACGCGGCCGGACTGGATGCCACGGCCCATGCGCCAGGCGCGGTTGATGTCGCGGGTCCAGACGCCAGCGCCCAGGCCGAACTCGGTGTCGTTGGCAATCGCCAGGGCTTCCGCTTCATCCTTGAAGGTGGTGACGCCCACCACCGGGCCGAAGATTTCCTCCTGGAACACACGCATGCCGTTGTGCCCTTTGAGCAGCGTCGGCTGGATGTAGTAACCGCTCGCCAGGTCGCCTTCCAGACGCTCGCTGGAGCCGCCGGTGAGCAACTCGGCGCCCTCGCCCTGGGCAATGTCGAGGTAAGAAAGGATCTTCTCGTACTGCTGCTGCGAGGCCTGCGCGCCGACCATGGTATCGGTGTCCAGCGGATTGCCACGCTTGATCGCCTTGATCTTCTTCATCACCTCGACCATGAACGGCTCGAAGATCGACTCCTGCACCAGCGCCCGCGACGGGCAGGTGCAGACTTCGCCCTGGTTGAAGAAGGCCAGCACCAGGCCCTCGGCGGCCTTCTCGATGAAGGCCGGCTCGGCCTGCATGATGTCTTCGAAGAAGATGTTCGGGCTCTTGCCGCCCAGCTCTACGGTGGACGGGATGATGTTCTCCGCCGCGCAGTGGAGGATGTGCGAGCCGACCGGAGTGGAGCCGGTGAAGGCGATCTTGGCGATGCGCTTGCTGGTGGCCAGCGCCTGGCCCGCTTCCTTGCCGAAGCCCTGGACGATGTTCAGAACGCCCGGCGGCAGCAGGTCGCCGATGATCTCGGCCAGCAGCATGATCGACAGCGGTGTCTGCTCCGCCGGCTTGAGCACCACGCAGTTACCGGCGGCCAGGGCCGGGGCGAGTTTCCACGCGGCCATCAGCAGCGGGAAGTTCCACGGGATGATCTGCCCGACCACGCCCAGCGGTTCGTGAATGTGGTAGGCGACGGTGTTCTCGTTGATCTCGGCAGCACCGCCTTCCTGGGCGCGGATACAGCCGGCGTAGTAACGGAAGTGGTCGGCGGCCAGCGGCACGTCGGCGTTCAAGGTCTCACGCACGGCCTTGCCGTTGTCCCAGGTTTCGGCGACGGCGAGTTGCTCCAGGTTCTGTTCGATGCGGTCGGCGATCTTCAGCAGGATCAGCGCACGGTCCTGCACCGAGGTGCGGCCCCAGCTGGCGGCCACGGCGTGGGCGGCATCGAGGGCGCGCTCGATGTCTTCGGCGGTGGAGCGCGGGAACTCGGCGATGACTTCGCCGTTCACCGGCGAGGTATTACTGAAGTACTGGCCCAGCACCGGCGCGACGAACTCGCCGCCGATGTAGTTGCCGTAGCGTGGCTTGAGGGTGACGACGGCGCCTGGGGTTCCGGGTGCGGCGTAGATCATGGGGATGCTCTCCTGTCGGTTCCCAGCCTCCATCGGCCAGGTCATGGAGCGATCTTAGGCAACGCCCTTCCCGGCCCGGAATGCACCCATGGGAGTGGTGGGTTACTCATTTGGTAGTAAATGGACGATCGTCGCTGGTTGTAGGGCGGATAACGCTGTCGCGTTATGCGCCCTACGATGCTGGGTGGTTCGCGAGCAAGCTCGCTCCTACAGGGGCGGCGAGCAGCTGGTATTGCCTGCCAGCGCAAGGTCCGCCGCGATGGATTTCGCGGACAAGGTCCGCTCCTACGGGAACCCCACAACACAGCCCTGGCTATGGCTATGGCTATGGCTATGGCTGTGGATTTTGAGGACTTCCAGAGAAATATCCGCACACTCCGAACGGCCCCGTTCAGGAGGCCTCGTTGAAGCGGAGTTTCAGGGGTTGAACGACATGGATGTCGCGAGAGCGCTGTCGGGCCAGGGATGGCCCGTCAGCGCGGGCCCCTGAAACTTCGCTTCGACGAGGGAATTTTTCGCCTAAGCGAAAAACCGGATGTCCGGGGCAAGACCTTTTGGTTCCTTTTGGGGCGTTTGCCAAAAGGGACTCGCCCGAGGGGGCGAAACACAGAGCCCACGCGCACGCCGAAGCGGCGCAGGAACACCGAAACCCAAAGCCCCGACAGGCGCTAAAAAACAAAGGGCCGGCATAATGGCCGGCCCTTTGCCTGGATCAAACGACCATCACTTCTTCGCCACCAGATCCTTGGGCAGCTTGAAGGTCCAGATCATGCCGCCCTGGTCCAGGTCCTTGATGCGCTTGGCCACCTCGCCACCCCACAGCGGCACTGCGCCGCCCCAGCCGGAGAGGACGGTCACATACTGCTCGCCGTCCATCTCCCAGGTGATCGGCGAAGCGATCACGCCCGAGCCGGTGTTGAACTGGTAGAGCTTCTTGCCGGTCTTGGCATCGAAGGCCATCAGGTAGCCTTCGGGGTTGCCAGTGAATACCAGGTTGCCGTGGGTCGCGAGCACGCCACCCCACAGCGGCGCGTAGTTCTCGTAGCGCCAGACCTGCTTGCCGGTCTTCGGATCGATGGCGCGCAGCACGCCGATGTACTTCTCGTTCAGCGGCTTGATGGTGAAGCCGGCGCCGAGGTACGCCGCGCCCTTCTTATAGGCGATGTTCTCGTTCCACATGTCCATGCCCCATTCGTTGGACGGCACGTAGAACAGCCCGGTGTCCTGGCTGTAGGCCATGGGCATCCAGTTCTTGCCGCCCAGGAAGGATGGCGCGACAAACACCGAAGTGCCCTTGGCGTCGGCACCCGGCGCTCCCGGACGGTGGGCATCGTCGTAGATCGGGCGGCCGTTTTCATCCAGGCCCTTGGCCCAGGTCACCTTGTCGACGAAGGGGAAGCCACGGATGAACTTGCCGTTGGTGCGGTCAAGCACGTAGAAGAAACCGTTGCGGTCGGCGGTGGCTGCGGCCTTCACGGTCTTGCCGCCGTCCTGGTAGTCGAAGGAGACCAGCTCGTTCACGCCGTCGAAGTCCCAGCCATCGTGCGGGGTGGTCTGGAAGTGCCACTTGATCGAGCCGTCTTCCGGGTTCAGCGCCAGGCGCGAGGAGGAGAACAGGTTGTCGCCCGGACGCAGGTGCGAGTTCCACGGCGACGGGTTGCCGGTGCCGATGAACAGCGAGTCGGTGCTCGGGTCGTAGTAGCCGCCCAGCCAGGGCGCGGCGCCGCCGGTCTTCCACAGGTCGCCCGGCCAGGTCTTGCCCGCTTCGCCGCCGGAGATGCCGTTCTCCACCGCCTTGCCGTCCTTGTAGACGTAACCCATGTGACCTTCCACCGTCGGGCGGCTCCACAGCAGCTCGCCGTTGGTGGGGTTGTAGGCCTCGATCTTGCCCACCACGCCGAACTCACCACCGGCCACGCCGGTGATCAGCTTGCCCTTGGCGATCAGCGGTGCGGCGGAGATGGAGTAGCCGGCCTTGTAGTCCGCCACGGTCTTCTTCCACACCACCTTGCCGGTGTCCTTGTTCAGGGCGACCAGCTTGGCGTCGAGGGTACCGAAGATCACCAGGTCACCGTACAGGGCCACGCCACGATTGATCACGTCGCAGCAGGGCATGATGCCATCGGGCAGGCGCGCGTCGTACTGCCACAGCTTGCGACCGGTGCGTGCATCGGCGGCGAACACCCGCGAGTAGGAAGCGGTGACGTACATCACGCCGTCCTTGATCAGCGGTTGCGCCTGCTGGCCGCGCTGCTTCTCGCCACCGAAGGACAGCGCCCAGACCGGCCGCAGCTCCTTCACGTTGTCGCTGTTCAGGGTATTGAGCGGGCTGAAACGCTGGCCCTGCTGGTTGATCCCGTTGACCACGATCTGGTCGGTGCGCTTGGCGGAATCGCTGATGTCCTGGTCGGTTACCCCGGCTTGGGCGCCCAGGGAGGCCAGGCTGATAGCGGTGAACAGCACGGTGCGGGCGGAAGGTTGAAGCTGTCTCATGGCGGTGCGCCTCTGCGATTGTTGTTGTACCCGGGAAAATTTCCCGGTCTGTCGCAGAT
Source organism: Pseudomonas sp. NPDC086581 (assembly GCF_044746165.1). Lineage (NCBI taxonomy): Bacteria > Pseudomonadati > Pseudomonadota > Gammaproteobacteria > Pseudomonadales > Pseudomonadaceae > Pseudomonas > Pseudomonas sp. NPDC086581. The sequence continues at coordinate 17,420 of NZ_JBIVBR010000025.1, forward strand.
TCTTGGTTTGGTGGGCTGGACCAACAATTGAACGCAGTGCCGAATTTCCTAGTTCCTTGGTAGCAATACCGGCCTTCGAAGGCACGGAAATATCGGGTTGCGCAGGAGCGCTCGAACCATCCCTGCTGGAGCGGGCCCGCAACGGAGATGTCTGGGAGCGCATGGGCGGACGACTGCGCTCCACCCATCATCGAAGAACGCTGCGGTTTAAAGATCCAGCACCAACCGCGCCGACCTGGCGCGCGAAACGCAGGCGCAGATCTGCTTGTTGGCGGCCTTTTCCTTGTTCGACAGGCAGTTGTCGCGGTGCTCCGGCTCGCCTTCCAGCACGTCGACGATGCAGGTGCCGCAGATGCCTTCGCGGCACTCGGTGTCGATGTCGCAGCCATGGGCCTGGAGCACGTCCACCAGTGTCGAATCCGCCGGCACGTGAAGCACCACACCGGAGCTGGCCAGTTCCACTTCGAAGGAGCCGGCCGGCGCCGCGTTGGCGGCCGGGTCAGCCTGGAAGTGCTCCAGGTGAATGGCGTCTTCCGGGCGGCTGCGCGCGGCGATCTCCACCACCTTGTTCATGAACGGCGCCGGGCCGCAGGTATAGACGTGAGCCTGTGGCGCCGCGCGCTCCAGGCACGCGCCCAGTACATGGTCGAGGTCGGCGGGTTCGACGCCGTAGTGCAGCTCCACCTTGCCGGCGAAAGCCTCGCTGGCCAGCAGCTCGGCGAAGGCCGCGTGCTCGGCGGAACGGGCGAAGTAATGCAGGCGATAGGCCTCGCCCTTGGCGTTCAGCCGATAGGCCATGCTCAGCAGCGGCGTGACGCCGATGCCGGCGGCGAACAGCACGTGCTCGCGCGCTTCCGGCGCCAGGCGGAACAGGTTGCGCGGCGCGCCGATGTCCAGCTCCATGCCTTCGCGCACTTCGTGCAGCGCGCTGGAGCCGCCACGGGAGGCGCCTTCCTTCTTGATCGCCACCAGGTAGGCCGTGCGGTCGTCCGGCGGGCTGCACAGCGAATACTGGCGCGTTACCCCGGTGGGGCCGGTGACGTCGACGTGGGCGCCCGGCTCGTAGGCGTCGAACGGCTGGCCATCACAACGTACGAGGCGCAAGGAACGGATGTCCTGTGCTTCCTCGACGATCCTTTCGATTCTGACTTTCATCATGGCGTTACCTGCAAGGCGTTGAGTGCGGGCTCTGTGGCCCCTTTCCGGCCTCTTTTTCACGAGCGGACGGGTTGTCGATGTTGCTCTGGAGAGATTTCATCTCTCCGATTGATTGGTTTCGGAGCAAGGGCACTGCCCTCACCCCAGCCCTCTCCCCGAGGGAGAGGGAGCAGAATGTGCCGGCTGACGATGCGGCTTCATCCTGCTCCGGACGGTCCCCTCTCCCTTCGGGAGAGGGTTAGGGTGAGGGAGTCTTGAGGCCCACCACCCAAGCCAGGACCGAGCACAGGGCGGATAACGCGCAGCGTTATCCGCCGATCACTCAGCCCAAAGCCTCAACGCATGAACAACCCACCATTGATATCCCAGCAGGCACCTGTCACCGATCCGGCGTTCTCCGCGCAGAGCAGCAGCACGCTGTCGGCGATGAAGGTCGGGTCGCCCAGGCGGCCGGCGGGGATGGTTTTGAGGATCTGTTCCAGGCGCTCGGGCGCCACGCTCTCGTAGACCACTGGCAGGTCCAGCGGCCCCGGCGAGATGGCGTTGACGGTCACGCCCTGCCCCGAGAGTTCGCGGGCGAACACCTTGGTCAGCGTCGCCACGCCGCCCTTGGCCGCCGCATAGTGGCCGCCGGTGGCGGTGCCGCCGTTCTGCCCGGCCAGCGAGGCGATGTTGACGATGCGGCCGAAACCGCGCGCCGCGAAGTGCGTACCGAAAACCTGGCAGGCGACGAAGGTGCCGCGCAGGTTCACCGCCATGGAGGCATCGAAGTCCTCCGGGCTGATGTCCATGAGCGCGGCCACCTTGGACATCCCGGCGTTGTTCACCAGGATGTCGGTGCCACCCCAGCGCTCGGAAAGCAGGTCACGGGAGCGCTCGAAATCGGCTTTCTCCCGCGCGTCGAGACGAATGCCGAGGGCGGTGCGGCCCTCGGGGTCGAGCTCGTCAGCCAGACGCTGCACCGCTTCTTCGTTCAGGTCGGCCAGCGCAACGCGCAGGCCGGCCGCGTGAAGGCGGCGCGCGATGACCTCGCCCAGCCCGCGTGCGGCGCCGGTTACCAGGGCTACTCGTTGCATGGCGCGGCCCTCAGAGCAGGAAGCCGAGCGCGTTGAGCGCGTCTTCGGCGTTGATCAGGCGGATCACCTTGCGCTCCAGGCGGGCTTGCCCGTCGACGAAGCGGATGCGGTGGTTCAGGTCGGCAATGAATGGCGTTGCAACGCCGCGCTTGTAGGCGTAGAGCACCTGCGCCGAGTTCACCTCGACGAGATCGCCCGCCGCTTCCACCAGGGTGAAGCGCGAGACGGTGCGCACGGTCTTGGCCGCGTCCACCGCCGACGGCGAGTGGCCGCCGGTGAGGCGTTCAATACGCAGGGCACGCATGCGCGCGTCGTCGAACACGTAGTTCAGGCGCGAGGCAAAGTCATCGTCCTCGCCGTCGATCGGCACCACGTAGACGCCGTCCTCGCTCCACAGCTGCGACCATTGCGCGTAGTCCTTGCGGTCGAGCAGCTCGGCTTCGCGCCAGACGAATTCGATGGCCTTGGCCAGCGGGCCGGAGAAGCCGTTCAGGGTGTCGTTGCTCATTGGCTCATCATCCTTTTCCACATCTGGTACGCCTCGCGCATGCCGCCTTCGTCGGTGGCGTGGGAGACCTTGTCACCGTTCGGCGCGACCACTTCGCGGTTCAGGCCGCGGTTAACCAGGATCGGTGCGTCGACGCCGGCATAGGAGCCACGCTGCACGCGGTCCCAGGCCTCGGCGTCATCCGGGCTGCCGAAGCCGAACGGGCCCTGGAAGTGCTCGTGGATGCGCATGCGCTCGCGGTTGGCGATTTCCGGGCCGCCGTCCATGCCCAGCGCGACGTGACGAATCTCGGTCTCGGTGACGGAGATCGGCCGCAGCACGCGGAAAAACGACATGGACATGGCCACGTTGGGGAACAGGTTGAGGTTGAAGCCGGCGCCGTGCAGCGAACGGACGATGCGGCGCACCTGTGCAGGCTCCATGGTTTTCGACAGTTCCTCGGTAACGTGGGCGAAGCGCTCCTGGAGCTGCTCGGTGCCGTCGTCGTGGTCGAGGTCGACGTGCTCGGGAACCATCACCATCACGCTGTGGCCGTTGCCCAGAGCGTGGGTGACCGCCTGCTCGTCGCTCATGAACGAGAGCATTTCCTCGGTCTCTTCATCCACCGAGGACATGAACGACTTGTGCACGATGGGGAAGTGGTAGCCGTCGGTGGTGTTTTCCAGCTGGATCTTCCAATTGCCGCGGAAGGTGAACTTGTGTTCGCCCTGGGTCTTGATCGGGTAGCCGGCGCCCTGCTTCATGAACAGGTCCATCCAGTGCTTCGCCCCGCCGAGGAAGTCCTCCAGCGGTTCGATCTCCTCGTTGTAGGTGGCGAACACCATGCCGGCGTAGCTCTCGACGCGCAGGCTGGTCAGCGGCAGCTCGGACTTGTCAAGGATGTCCTCGTAGCCGTCCGGGTATGGCAGCGCACGCAGCTTGCCATCCAGTGCATAGGACCAGCTGTGGTACGGGCAGGTGAAGCCGGTGGCGTTGCCCTTGTGCTTCTCGCATACGGTGGCGCCACGGTGGCGGCAGCGGTTTTCCAGGACGTTGATAGTGCCCTTCTTGTCGCGCACCACGATCACCGGGCGGCGACCAACGCTGGTGGTCTTGAAGTCGCCGGCGTTGCGCACTTCGCTTTCGTGGGCGACCCACACCCAGGTGCGGTAGAAGATCTTGTCCATCTCCGCTTCGAACAGCTGCGGGTCGTTGTACAGCGAAACATCGACGCGGTCGTCTCCGACCAGCTCTTCGACGCTGCGCGACCGGGCGATCAGCCGGTACTCGTGAGCGCTCATGCCCATCTCCTCATGCCGATTTCTTATGTTTTTGCACAGGCCGCGTGGCAGCCAGGCTGTGTTCGAGTTGCGCGCCAAAGGCGCACACGCGTTCGTCGTCGCCCTTGCGGCCGACGATCTGCAGGCCGACTTTCAGCCCGCCGCAATCCAGGTCCACCGGCACCGTCAGCGCCGGGTGTCCGCTCAGGTTGAAAGGCCGTACCAGGGGCGTCATGCCGGCCACGGACTTGCCGTTGCGCGCATCGCTGAGCAGCGGCGGCAGGTCGGGCATGGTCGGCAACAGCAGGACTTCGAAGTCCTCCAGCGCAGCGTCGATAGCGCGGGTGAAACCGTCGCGCACTTTCTCCGCCTCGGCGCGCTCGGCGTCGGTGGTGCGACTGGCCAGCAGCAGGCGCTGCTCGACGTCGGCGCCGATCAGTCCCTTGCCGGTCAGCGCCGCATAAGCGGCCCAGTTCTCGTAGTTGATCACCACCAGCCCGGCCTGGAAGGCCGCCTCGAACTCGCCGAGGAACAGGTGGCTGCGGCGCCATCCGGCGCGGTCGGCGGCGGCACCCAGGCAAGCCTGGATGTGCGGCGCCGATGGCACTTCGAGGAAGGCCACGCGGGCACCCTCGCCCGGCATCCGCACCGCACCGAAGCCGGGGCAGATGACCTGCATGGCGGCGATCAGGTCGGCCATGTTGGCGGCGAACGGACCGACGCAGTCCAGGCTGCTCTGTGCCGGATGCACGCCGTCGCGGCTGACCCGGCCGAAGGTCGGCTTCAGCCCGGCGATGCCACAGCAGGCCGCCGGTACGCGGACCGAACCGCCGGTATCAGTGCCCAGGGCGATATCCGCCAGCCCGGCCGCCACGGCAGACGCGGAACCGCTGGACGAGCCGCCCGGCACGCGGTCGGGCGCCATCGGGTTGATCGGGGTACCGGTCCAGTCGTTGATGCCGGTGACGCCGAAGGCCAGTTCGTGAAGGTTGGTCTTGCCGACGATCTGCCAGCCGGCGTTGAGCACGGCGTCGACGACGAAGGCGTTGCGCTCGGCTGGCGCGGCATCGGCCAAGGCGCGGGTGCCGCAACGGGTCGGGTAGCCGGCGATGTCGATGCTGTCCTTGACCGCAACGCGCTTGCCGCCGTTGCCGAGGAGGAACTCGCTGACGAAGATGCTCATTGACGGGTCTCCTCTGCGCTGCCCAGCAGGCGCTGCGACAGGCGCTGGGTGCGGAAGTGACTGATCTGCCAGCGCCCGTCGATCTCGCGAAAATCGATGTCCAGGCGCGTGCCGAACAGCTCGGTGTGGCCCTCGGCGTAGGTCGAAAGCTGCTGCATGATCCATTGCCCACGAGCGGTGCGACCGTCAACTCGGATCGACTCGCTGGTGAGGAAGTGCAGGTTCAGCGTGAAGTGCGGCGACGGCGGCAGGTAGCCGAAGACGAACACGGCAATCGCCTCGCGGCCCTGGTGATGGCCGAAGGTCTGTGCAGTGGAAGTGCCGATGCCCTCCCACACCGCGTCCTCGCTGAACAGCTCAGCCAGCTCGCTCATCGTCACCGGCGCGTGCGGTACGTCGCAGAGGTCCATGTAGCGCGCCATCAGCCGGCGCACCTGGCTTTCCCCTTCGAGAACCTCCAGGCGGCGGTTCAGCTCGGCCATGCTCAGGCTGCTCATGACTCAGGTCCGCGCGGCTTCGGGAATGGTCAGCGGGCGGCCGATGCGCGCCTCGACCTTGGCGTACTTCCACAGGCTGTACTCGCCCACCGGGGTGGTGCGGAACAGGTTGCAGGCGTCGATCACGGTCTGGTGGCAGTCCACGTCGGCCATGATGTAGACGGTCCAGGGCGAGGTGGTGGACGGGCCGACCATCAGGCGGTCGTCATCCAGTACGCCGAGCACGTTCATGCCCGGCAGCGCGCCGAGGTCGCCCATCATCTGCGAGAAACCCTTCCACACGGTGATGCCTTCACCGGTGGGCAGGTCGAAGAACGGCTGGGCGATGCCGATGCAGAACAGTACGCGCAAGGGTTCGGTGGTCGGACGGGTCATGTTTCTGGGTCCTTGTTCTTATGGGTTCGAATCAGATGTATCCGGGGAACGGCGGCACATCGAGCAGCACCGCGCCGGCGCCGTCGTACATGCCGTCGCTCAAGAAGGCGTGCTGGGTGACCACCATGGCGTCGCGCAGGTAGCGCTGCAGCGGGTGGTGCAGGTAGATCGCCGTGGTGCCGGCCAGGGTGTAGGCGCGGCGCACCACGTCGGCGCCGGCGCGGGACACGTGCACGGCGGACAGGCGCAGCTGGCTGACCTGCTCCGGGCTGACCGCGTTGCCGGCGAGGATGGATTCCCAGACGGCCTCGGTGGCGTCATAGAAGAAGCCGCGCGCGGCCTGCAGCTCGGCTTCGGCCTTGCCGATCTCGATGCGCACATAGGCCCGATCACCCAGCTTGGGCGCGCCGGTCACGCCGCTGGACGACGCCATGCGGGTGATCTCGTCCAACGCCGCGCGGGCCAGGCCGAGGTTGACCACGGCGAGCACCTGGGCGGCGTAGGCGATGGTCGGGTAGCGGTACAGCGGCTCGTCGATGTTCGATTGGCCGCCACGGATGAAGGTCCAGTCGTCCGCGACGAAGGCGTTGTCCAGCTTCAGGTCGTGGCTGCCGGTGCCCTTGAGGCCGACCACGTTCCAGTTCTCGACGATCTCCACATCCTTTGCCCGCAGCAGCGCGGTACGCGGCTTGCCGCCCGGCCCGCCGATACCGATGCCGACGCCGAGCACGTCGGCGCCCTTGCAGCCGCTGGCGAACTTCCAGGTGCCGCTGACGCGCCAGCCGCCTTCCACCTGGGTCGCCGGCTGGATCGGGAACAGGCCGCCGGCGAACACCAGGTCCGGGCCGTCGGCATAGAGTTCGGCAAGGGTGTGGCGCGGCAGCGCGGTGAGGTAGGTGCTGGCGCTGCCGAAGCTGGCAACCCAGCCGGCGGACCCGTCGGCTTCGGCGATGCGTTCGACCAGACGCAGGAACTGGGCCGGCGGCAGCGCGTCCCCCCCGAAGCATTTGGGCGTAGCGGCGCGGTAGATGCCCACGTCGCGGAAGCGTTCGATCATGTCGCGCGGGACAAAGGAGCGGGTGTCGAACTCCTCGCGGCGCTGGCGGACTTCATCCAGTACGCGCTGGAATTCGAGGGCACGGCCGTCCGCATCGAGCGGTTCGGCGAGGGCGGCACGCAGCATGGCTTCATCTCCGGTTGTTCTTGTAGGGCCGGCCCGTTCGATGCGGGCTGGTCGTCGTTGCGGCCAGTGTATGAACCGCCCTGCCCGCCCAACTATTGGTGCGTGCAGCCCCATGCCTAAAGAAATCCCCTAGTCGGCGCCGGGTTACTCCGCAGTCCCTTCGCGCTACGCTGCACGGTATAAAGGCGCCACTGCCTACCGAGACCGACCTCGATGTTCCAGCCCAAGCCTGACGACTTCCTCACCCTGCTCCAGGCCATGCCGCTGTGCGTGATCCTGCATGACGCGCAGACCAAGGAAATCCTCTGGGCGAACAACGCAGCGCTGGCCGTGCTCGGCTTCACCCTTGAAGAGCTGGTACCGCTGAAAGCGCCGGACATGACCGCCAAGGCCCCGCAGTACCGCCGCTCGGTCGGCCTGCGCTGGCTGGAAGGCGCTGCGCGCACCGGCCAGCGCACCATCGAGTGGTGCTACCGCTCTAAGCAGGGCGTGGAGATCCTTTCCGAAGCCGTCGCCACCCGCGTGCACCTGCAGGAGCGCGACGTGCTGATGGTGCAGTTCCGCGACATCTCGAAGGAGAAGCAGGTCGAGCGCGACCTGCAGCGTTTCGAGAGCCGGCTGAAGGCCTTCATGCAGGACCTCGCCGAGGGCGTGGCGGTGCTGGATGCCGATGGCAAGCTGCGCTTCCTCAGCGAATCCGCCCTGCCCCTGCTGGGCGGCAGCCAGGACGACTGGCTGGCGCACAACTTCCTCGGCCGCTGCGACACCGCCACGCGCCCGCGCCTGGAACACCACCTCGCCATGCAGCCGCCGAGCCGCGAGCCCTATTCCGTCAGTTACCAGTTGCAGCGCCTGGACGGCGAATGGCGCTGGCACCACGCGACCTGCCGCTACATCGAGATCGAGGACGACCTGGTCGGCCACCTGCTACTGTTCCGCGACGTCACCGAGCAGGTGCGCGCAGCCCAGGCGCAGCGCCAGAGCGACCAGAAGCTGGAGTACCTGGCGCGCTACAACGCCATGGGCGAGATGGCCCTGGCGATTGCCCACGAGCTCAGCCAGCCGCTGGCGGCCACGCGCAACTTCATCGAGGGCGCGCTGATCCGCCTGGACCGCGAACAGAAGACAGAAGCCTCCGCCGCCTGGGGCCTGGACAGCGCGGTGCGGCAGATCGAGCACGCCTCGCTGATCATCAAGAGCGTGCGCGAATACGTGGTGAAGCTGGAGCAGGCCGAGCAGCGCATCGACCTCAACGAACTGCTCGGCGAAACCCTCTACTTCATCAGCCTCAAGGCCCAGCCGAGCAACGTGCGCGTGGAGCTGGAGCGCTGCGCCGAACCTCTGTGGGTGAGCTGCGAGAAGGTGCTGGTCGGCCAAGTGATCCTCAACCTCGCCTTCAACGCCATCGAGGAGATGCTCAACCTCCCCGAAGAGCGCCGCCTGCTGCGCATTCGTACTTCTAGCGAAGGGAACAGCGCGCGATTGTCAGTCCTCGATCAGGGCCGGGGCATCGATGCCGGCGCCAAGGAACGGCTGTTCGATGGCTTCTTCACGTCGAAGGTGAGCGGCAACGGCATCGGTCTTGCGCTGTGCCAGAGCATCGTCTCGCGGCATCGCGGTGATATCTGGGCGGAGAATGTCGAGCCGTGCGGGGCGATGTTCTGCTTCGAGCTGCCGTTGGCGGAGTGATGCACCCCCCCGCTCCTGCAGTGGTGTTTCCAGTGAAATATCCGCGCGCGCCGAATGCCCCGTTCAGGAGGCCTCGTTGAAGCGGAGTTTCAGGGGTTGAGCGACATGGATGTCGCGAGAGCCACGATGGGCCAGGGATGGCCCGTCGTGGCGTGCCCCTGAAACTTCGTTTCGACGAGGGAATTTTTCGCCTAGGCGAAAAACCGGATGTCCGGGGCAAGCCTTTTGGTTACTTTTCGGCGTTTGGAAAAGTAACTCGCCCGAGGGGGCGAAACACGGAGTTCACGCGTACGCAAAGCGACGCAGAAATACCCAAGCCAATGCAGCAATACAGGATCAGCATCAGTGCGGAGGAAAGCGCCGGCCCTGCCGGCGGGTCGCGGGCATGGCCCGCTTGTATGGCGTTAGGGTAGGAACCTGTCGGGGGTGGAGGGACAAGACCCGCTTCTGCAAGCCAGACGGTAGGAGACTTCCCCCACCCA
>NZ_JBIVBR010000026.1:0-11072 GCF_044746165.1 Pseudomonas sp. NPDC086581
CTCCGACCCTCGCTCGCCCACGATCTGGAAATCTAGTCACTGGCGGTCTGAAGCAGGTGAAAACAACTTACAAGTCCCTTTTGTCAAACGTCGGATAGCCGCCCTCCCAAAAGGAACCAAAAGGTCTCGCCCCGGACATCCGGTTTTTCGCCTAGGCGAAAAATTCCCTCGTTGAAGCGAAGTTTCAGGGGCACGCGTCGAAGGGCCGTCCCTGGTCCATCGCCGCTCTCGCGACATCCATGTCGCTCAATCCCTGAAACTGCACTTCAACGAGGCCTCCTGAACGGGGCAGTCGGAGTGTGCGGATACTTCTCTGGAAGCCTTCAAAATCCAGAGCCAGAGCCAGAGCCAGAGCCAGAGCCAGAGCTAGAGCCAGAGCCAGAGCCAGAGCCGGGTCGGTTGGGCTTTTCGTAGGAGCGAGCTTGCTCGCGAACCGCCCGGTACTCAGTCTGGCTGCAGGAGTGCCCCTTGGCCGCAATCAGCCTCCCTATCTACATCGAAATCACGGCGGAGCACGAACGTAGGATGGCGTGGAGCGCAGCGATACCCATCGATTCCGGCGCTCCGACAGCATGGGTATCGCTTCGCTCGCGGAACGCCGCCCGACCCATCCTGCAAGTGCGCTTGCCGGGGAGGGGGGCAGAGTGCGGTTCGCGAGCAAGCTCGCTCCTACAGTCTCGCTTCAAGGCAATGGCAGGGAACGTTTTCGCGGCGCAAAAAAAGGCGCCCATGCGGGCGCCGAGAGTTCCTCTCCCCCCAAAGGGCACGTGGAGCGCCAGGGAGAGGAGCAGTGCTGCGGGGAAATCATCACCAGGAGCCTTGGGGGCGGTGATGACTTCCGTTATACGCAGGCGCGCCTAACGGGAGGCTGAGGCACAGCTGACAATTCCGTCATCCGCCCGCCACGCGAGGGGCATCAGAGAATCGCCAGCGGGTATTCGACGATCAGCCGCACTTCGTCCAGGTCAGATTCGAAGGCGGTGGCGCGGGTGCTCGCCTGGCGCACGCGAACGGACAGGTCCTTGAGCTGACCTTCCTGAAACACGTACTTGGCCTCGATATCGCGCTCCCAGCGCTTCTGGCCAGTGAGCGGATCGCCGTTGTGGTCGCGGCGCATGTACACGGCGTTGGCGTTGGAGTAATCGGCGTCGGTGCCGCGGGCGTAGCGGGTCATGAAGCTCAGGCCGGGTACGCCGTAGGTGGCCATGTCGAGGTCGTAGCGGACCATCCACGAGCGCTCCTTCGGCGAGTTGAAGTCGCTGTACTGGATGGAGTTGTCCAGATAGATCGAGTCGGCCTGGCGCAGGTAGTCGAAGTCGTTGTTGCCGTTGTTGCGCTGGTGGCTGACGGCGATGCGGTGGGCGCCGAAATGCACGCCGGCGCTGGCGCTCCAGATGTTGGTGTTGAACTCGCCGAGCAGCTCGCGGCCTTCATCCTGCGACTTGTAGTAGTTGAGGCCGCCGAACAGTTCCACGGCCTCGCTGAGCGGGAAGTTCAGCGCGGTGCCGAAGTAGTACTGGTTCCAGGCGTCCTTCAGGCGGCTGCTGTAGAGGCTGACGCTGGCGTTATCGTTGATGGCGTAGTCGCCGCCGCCGTAGGCGAGCCAGGCCGATTCCACCGGGCCGGCATAGAAGGTGGCGAAGCCGTCGTCCATCTGCCGCGACTGTGGCTGGCTCATCGCGTGTAGACGGCCGCCTTGCAGCGTCAGGCCTTCGAGAGTGGTGTTCTGGAGGGTGAAGCCACGGAAGGATTCGGGCAGCAGACGCGAGTCGCCGTAGTGCACCACGGGAGTCTCCGGGAACACGTCGCCGACCTTCAGCACGGTGTCCCACAGGCGCACCTTGGCCGCACCGCCGGCCTTGGCGTAGTCGCTCTCGGTGCGTCCGTCGTTGTCGGTGGGCAGTACATCCACCGAGCTGCCGGCGCCGTTGCGTCCGTCGCCGGTGTCGAGCTGGAAGCCAACCATGGCGAAGGCGTTGACGCCCACGCCGACCGTGCCCTGGGTAAAGCCGGATTCGAACTTGCCGACGATCCCCTGGGCCCAGACTTCCGAGTAGCCGTTGCCGCGTGGCGGCACGGACTGGCCGTGGCGGGCGTCACGGTTGAAGTAGAGGTTACGGTTGAGGACTTCCAGGCTGGCACCTTCGAGGAAGCCTTCTGCTTTCTCCTTGGTCTCAGCCTCGGCGAAGACGCTCGGCGAAGCGACCCCCAGAACCAGCAGCGAAGCCGCCAGCGGAAATTTGCTTTGGTACATGATGTGCTCCTAAGGGCAGGATGGTCGGTTACCGCCTGCTGTTGTTGTTTTCGCCCAGGCGTGGCGAGGGCCACGGGCATCGTGTAGGAGCGCGGATAACGGGCAGGTGAGCGGCGGATGACAAATCTGTCAGCAAGGAATGAGAGCGGGACGGGCAGCGCTGGCAGACATATCGATGTCGAATCCAGGCAACTGCCGACGGCGGTTCGTGGCTAGGGTGGCGGACCTTCACTGCAACGACCTGGAGCTGTCATGTCCGATTTCATCACCGTGCTGCGCGATACCTGCCCGACGCCCGTGCTGGACGCCACCAAGTGGAAGCGCATCGGCGGCGACCCTCACACCGTCAACCTCAACGCCTACCTATCGGCGGACGGCAGCAAGATCATGGGCACCTGGATCTGCACACCCGGCAAGTTTGAGGTGAACTACGAGAAGTGGGAGTACTGCCACTTCCTCGACGGCTACTGCGTCATCACCCCCGAGGGCGAGCAGCCGATCCATCTGCGCGCCGGTGACGTGTTCGTCATCGAGCCGGGCATGAAGGGCACCTGGGAAGTAGTCGAGACGGTGCGCAAGTATTTCGTCTTCGCCTGACGCGAGACGAGACGAAAAAAGGGAGCCCACGGGCTCCCTTTTTCATTGCGCGATGTTCACTGCGGCCCGTCGCTGACCGACCAGCTGGCCGCCGATACGTAGGGCGCCAGGGCCAGCTCGCCAACCAGCGACTCAAGCAGGCTGTCCTTGTCGTTGGGGGACAGTACCAGAGCCGCCACTTCCACGTCGCCACCGGTCTTGCGCGCATGGCTTTCCAGGCTCTGCAGGGCGAGGCCGTTGGCGCTGAGGCGGCGCAGCAGGGTGGAGCGCACCAGTGCTTCCTGATGGGCCTCGGTGACCGCCTGGACCGTGTAGTAGCGCTCGCTGCTCGGTTCGATGGGGGCGTGACGCTGGATCCAGCGGGTCACCGAGGGCAGGGTGAGATTGCACAGCACGATGAGCAGCGTGGCGACCAACGCCGCGGCGAGGAATCCGCTGCCTGCCAGCACGCCCACCGCGCCGGTGCACCAGATGGTGGCGGCGGTGCTCAGGCCGCGCACGCTGAGGCCGTCGCGCATGATCACGCCGGCGCCAAGGAAGCCGATGCCGGTGACCACCTGGGCGGACATTCGCACCACCTGGTCTTCTGCGCCCATGAGGAAGGGCAGGGTGGCGAAGGTGGCCGCACCGAGGGCGACCAGGCCGTGGGTGGCGACGCCGGTGAAGCGCTGGCGCCACTGGCGCTCCATGCCGATCATCGCGCCGAAGGCGAGCGCCGCGAAGAGGTCGAGAAAGATATCGAAGTACATGCCTTTGTGCTCCGCGCCAGCCTTGCGCCAGCGCCCGTGGGAAGGGGCATCGCGCCCCCGGTGAGGATGAAGGTGGGGCCAGTCTACCGGGCTATCGAGCCGGACGGGGTGATAAAGGACAGAGCACTCGCGCAAGGTCGATTCCCTGTACCGATCAACGGCATTGCCCGGTACAGTGGCCGTCCCATTCAATGGAAGAAGAGAGTCGGCAAGATGGTCACCTGTTACCTGCGTTACGTGCTGGACCCGTACAAGCTCAAGGAGTTCGAACACTACGGCCGGCTATGGATCCCCCTGGTGGAACGCTTCGGCGGCCAGCACCACGGTTACTTTTTGCCTTCGGAGGGTGCCAGCAACATTGCCCTGGCGATGTTCACCTTCCCCAGCCTGGCCGAGTACGAAAGCTACCGGCAGCGGTCCATGGACGATCCCGAGTGCCAGGCCGCGTTCCGTTATGCGGAGGAAACCCGTTGCATCCTCAGCTACGAGCGCAGTTTCTTCCGGCCGGTGTTCGGCGGCTGATCGCCCAGCTGCGGATAACCCGTTCCGGGTTATACGCCCTACACGCCGCGCCGGCCCGAGCCGGTTGTTCGTAGGGCGAATAACGCTTTTGGCGTTATCCGCCGCTGCAGGGCAGAAGATCAGCGCTGCGCCGTGACGCCTCCGCTCCAGCCGCCGCCGAGGGCGCGGAACAGGTCCACCAGGGCGATCTGCCGCTGGGTGCTGGTCTCGATGTAGGCCGACTCGTTGACGAAGTTGCTGCGCTGCGCGTCGAGGTAGCGCAGGTGGCTGTCGACGCCGCCTTCGTAGCGTGCCTTGGCCAGCTTCAGGGTTTCGTTGGTGGTGTTGGCCAAAGCCCTGCGCGCGGCTTCCTCGCGGCGCAGGGTGTCGGTCGCCGCGAGGGCGTCGGCCACTTCCCGGAACGCCGTCTGGATGGTGCCTTCGTAGGCGGCCACCGCCGAGTCCTTGCGCACCTTGGCCAGGTCGAGGTTGGCGCTGTTGCGGCCGGCATCGAAGATCGGCAGCGACAGGGTCGGCACGAAACTCCACGAACGCGAGCCGCCGTCGAACAGCCCGGACATTTCCGCGCTGGAGGTGCCGAAGCTGCCGGTCAGGCTGATGCGCGGGAAGAACGCCGCGCGGGCCGCGCCGATGTCGGCGTTGCGCGCCTTGAGCACGTGCTCGGCGGCGAGGATGTCCGGGCGCCGCTTGATCAGCTCGGACGGGGTGCCCGGCGCAATGTCCTGGATCAGCATCGGCTTGTCCTGCGGCACCTGCGGGATTCGCTTGGCCGCGTCGGCAGTGCCAAGCAGCAGCACCAGGGCATTGAGCGCCTGCTGTTTCTGCCGTGCATTGCTTTCCAGTTCCGCGCGGGACTGTTCGACCAGCCCCAGCGCTTCCTGATAGTCCAGCGCCGTGGCCGCGCCAGCGGTGCGCCGCTGGCTGATCAGGCCCAGCGAATCCTCGCGGCTGGCCAGGGTCTGCTCGGTGAGCAAGTGGCGGCGCTGGGCACCGTCGTAGGTAAGGTAGGCTTGGCTGACTTCGGCGATCAGCGCGATGCGCGCACTACGGGCGGCTTCCTCGGTGGAGAGGTACTGCTCCAGCGCGGCGTCGGTCAGGCTCTTCACCCGGCCGAACAGGTCCAGTTCGTATTCGGGCAGCGCCAGACCGACCTGGTAACTGCTGCTCACCGCCGAACTGCCGCTGTTGGACAGGTCCGCCGGCAGCCGCTGGCGGTTGCCGTTGGCGGCGCCGCTCAGGCCGGGCACGCGGTCGGCGCGCTGGATGCGGTACTGCGCGCGGGCCTGCTCGATGTCCAGCAGGGTCTGGCGCAGCGAGCGGTTGTTGTCCAGGGCGACGTTCACCAGTTCGCGCAGTTCGCTGTCGACGATGAAGGTCTGCCAGTCGAGGTTGCTGGCCGCGGCTCCGGGCTGGGCGGCGGAGCCGCTCCAGCTCTGTGCCACCGGTGCTTCGGGGCGCTCGTAGGTAGGCGCCATGGAGCAACCGCCCAGAATCATCGCCAGCAGCAACGCGCTGGCGGCAAAGGTGGGTTTGCGCAGGGTGGTCATTGCGCGGCCTCCGTGGGTTGATGCGCAGGTGTGGGTTGGCGACGCAGTAGCGACAGCATCCAGACGAAGCAGATGGGCACGAAGATCACCCCCAGCAGCGTGGCGCTGAGCATCCCGCCGATCACCCCGGTGCCGATGGCGCGCTGGCTGGCGGCGCCGGCTCCGCTGGCGACCACCAGCGGCACCACGCCGAGGATGAAGGCCATGGAAGTCATGATGATCGGGCGGAAGCGCAGGCGCGCGGCCTGGATCGCGGCGTCGCGCAGGCTGTGGCCCTGTTCCCAGAGTTCCTTGGCGAATTCGACGATGAGGATCGCGTTCTTCGCCGCAAGACCAATGATGGTGATCAGGCCGACCTTGAAGTACACGTCGTTGGGCAGCCCGGTGACCGTCACCGCCAGCACCGCGCCGAGGGCGCCGATGGGCACGATGAGCATCACCGACAGCGGGATCGCCCAGCTCTCGTAGAGCGCCACCAGTAGCAGGAACACCACCAGGATCGCCAGGGCGAACAGTTGGGTGGCCTGGCCGCTGGCGACCTTCTCCTGGTAGGAGAGGCCGGTCCACTCGTAGCCGATGCCGGCCGGCAGCTCACTGACCAGACGCTGCATTTCCGCCATGGCCTCGCCGGTGCTGACGCCCGGGGCGGCGTCGCCGGAGATGCGGATCGACGGATAGCCGTTGTAGCGCGCCAGCTGCACCGGGCCTTCTTCCCAGCGGGTGCTGACGAAGGCGGACAGTGGCACCAGCTCGCCGGCGCTGTTGGGCACGTAGAGCTTGAGCACGGCTTCCGGGGTCATCCGGTCGCCCTGTTCGGCCTGCACCACCACGCGCTGCTGGCGGCCGGCGTTGGCGAAGTCATTGATCACCGCGGAGCCGAAGGCGGTGGACAGCGCGCTGCTGATGGACTCGAAGCTGACGCCCAGGGTGCGTGCCTTCTCGCGGTCGATCTCCAGGCGCAGCTGGGGGGCTTCGGCGAGGCCTTCCATCATGGCGTAGAGGATCTTCGGGTTGCCGTTGGCTTCGCCGAGCAACTGGTCGCGGGCCGCCAGCAGCGCTTCACGGCCGAGGCCGGCGCGGTCCTGCAGGCGCAGCGAGAAGCCGCCGGAGTTGCCCAGACCATCGATCGGCGGCGGGGTCACGGCCATGATCGCGCCGTCGCTGATGCCGGCGAAACGCTCGTTGATCGCTGCGGTTTCCGCTTCGGCGGACTGCGATTTGTCGCGCACGGACCAGTCCTTCAGCGTCGGGAAGGCCAGCGCGGCGTTCTCGCCCATGCCGGAGAAGCTGAAGCCCATCACCAGGAAGGACGAGGCCACGGCTTCGCGGGACTTGAGGAACTGCTCCAGCTCCTGGCCGGTAACATCGGCACGCGCGCGGGTGGCACCCGGCGGCAGCTGGATGTCGACGATCATGTAGCCCTGGTCTTCCACCGGCACGAAGGATTCCGGCAGCCGCAGGTAGCTGTAGCCGAGCAGGGCGACGATGCCGGCGTAGATCAGCATGTAGCGCCCGGCGCGTTTCACCAGCGCAGTATTGAGCAGGGTGTAGCGTTCGGTCAGGCGGTTGAAACCACGGTTGAACGCACCGAAGAAGCCGCGTTTCTCGTGGTGACCTTCCGGGATCGGCTTGAGCAGCGTCGCGCACAGCGCCGGGGTGAAGGTCAGGGCGAGGAAGCCGGAGAACAGGATCGACACCGCCAGCGACAGGGAGAACTGCTGGTAGATCACGCCCACGGAACCGGCCATGAACGCCAGCGGCATGAACACCGCCGACAGCACCAGGGTGATGCCGATGATCGCACCGGACACCTGGCCCATCGCCTTGACCGTGGCGGCGGCCGGGGAGAGGCCTTCCTCGGCCATGATCCGCTCGACGTTCTCCACCACCACGATGGCGTCGTCCACCAGGATGCCGATGGCCAGCACCATGCCGAACATGGTCATCATGTTCACCGAGAAGCCCAGCAGGTACATCATCGTCAACGTGCCGAGCAGGCACACCGGCACCACGATGGCCGGGATCAGCGTGTAGCGCACGTTCTGCAGGAACAGGAACATCACCAGGAACACCAGAACCATGGCTTCGAGCAGGGTGTGGATCACCTTCTCGATGGCTACGTCGACGAAGCGCGAGGTGTCATAGGGCACTGAGTATTCGACGTCGTCAGGGAAGTTCACTGACAGCTCGGCCAGGCGTTCCTTCACCAGCGCTGCGGTCTGCAGCGCGTTGGCGCCGGGGGAGAGCTGGATGGCGCCGGCCACGGTGGGCTTGCCGTCCAGACGTGCGGTGAAGTTGTAGCTTTCGCTGCCCACTTCCAGGCGCGCCACGTCGGCGAGCTTGACGGTGGAGCCGTCCGGGTTGGCGCGCAGGACGATGCGGCCGAACTCCGCCGGGTCGTCCAGGGTGCCTTTCACGGCGAGGGTGGCGGTCAGCTCCTGCTCGGTGCTGCCTGGGGAGGCGCCGAAGCTGCCGGCTGGCACCTGCACGTTCTGCCCGCGAATGGCGTTGCCTACGTCATCGATGGACAGGCCGTAGCCGACCAGCTTCTGCGGGTCGATCCACACCCGCATGGCGGCTTCGGAGGAGAAGAACTGCAGTTTGCCGACGCCTTGTACGCGGCGCAGCTCGTTGTTGATGTTGCGCGCGGCGTAGTCGCCCAGGGCGGTGGTGTCCGTGCGCGCGGAGCCTTCCTTGTAGTTGAGCGCGTAGATCAGCAGGAAGCCGGCGCTGGTCTGCTCGACCTCCAGCCCCTGCGTGAGCACGGCCTGTGGCATGCGCGCCTCGGCCTTCTTCAGGCGGTTCTGCACGTCCACCTGGGCCAGCTCCGGGTTGGTGCCGGGCTGGAAGGTGACCACCACTTCGGCCATGCCGTTGGAGTTGCTGGTGGACTCGAAGTAGAGCAGGCCCTTGGCGCCGTTGAGCTCCTCCTCGATCACGCTGGTGACCGAGTCCACCAGGACCTGCGCCGAGGCGCCGGGGTAGGTGGCGGTGACGGTGATCTGCGGCGGCGCCACGCTGGGGTACTGGGCCACCGGCAGCAGCGGGATGGCCAGCAGGCCGGCCAGGGAAATGAACAGCGCCACCACCCACGCGAAGTTGGGGCGCTTGATGAAGAACAGTGACATGGGGAATTCCTCGCGGCGATCCTCGCCTTACTGGCGCGATGCCTGCTGTTGCTCCTGGGCGTGACGGGCTTCGACCTTGGCGCCCGGCTGCAGGCCGGTGAGGCCGCCGACGATGACCTGGTCGCCGCTGGCCAGGCCCTGGCTGAT
Source organism: Pseudomonas sp. NPDC086581 (assembly GCF_044746165.1). Classification (NCBI taxonomy): domain Bacteria; kingdom Pseudomonadati; phylum Pseudomonadota; class Gammaproteobacteria; order Pseudomonadales; family Pseudomonadaceae; genus Pseudomonas; species Pseudomonas sp. NPDC086581. The sequence continues at coordinate 8,945 of NZ_JBIVBR010000026.1, forward strand.
CTGCCAGCGCGAGCCCTGCATGGCGCCGGTTTGCACCTGGCGGGTCTCGACGCGGTTGCCTTCGCCGATCACCAGTACGTGGGCGGTGCCGTCGGTAGCGCGCTGTACGGCGCGTTGCGGCACCAGAATTGCCTTGGCGTCGGTGCCCTGCGGGGCGGTGACGCGCACGTACATGCCCGGCAGCAGCAGGCCGTCGGCGTTGGCGAATTTGCCGCGCAGCGAGACCTGGCCGGTGCCACGGTCCACCGAGACATCGGTGAACAGCAGCTCGCCCTGGCGCTCGTACGGGGTGCCTTCGACGCGCAGGCTGAGGGCCTGGCTCTGGCCGGCGGGGAGGTTGCCGCTCTTGAGCGCTTCACGCAGACGCAGGGCGTCGGCCACTGGCTGGGTGAAGTCGGCGTAGATAGGGTCGAGCTGCTGGATGCGCGCCATCAGCGTGGCGTCGCCCTGGCCGACCAGTGCGCCTTCGGTGACCAGCGCGCGGCCGATGCGCCCGGAGATCGGCGCCTTGACCGAGGCATAGCCCAGGTTCAGCCGCGCGGTTTCCAGGTCGGCCTGGGCCGAGCGCACCGACGCCTGGGCGCTGCGCAGGTCAGCGGTGGCGGTGTCGAAGTCCTGTTGGCTGACCGCTTCGATCTTCACCAGCGGCTCGTAGCGCTTCACCCGTGCCTGGGCTTCCTGCTGAGCCGCCTGGGCGCGGGCCAGTTCGCCTTCGGCGCGGGATACGGCGGCCTTGAGCGGTGCCGGGTCGATCTGGAACAGCAGGTCGCCGGCCTTCACGTCGGCGCCTTCCTCGAAGCGCTTCTGCATCACGATGCCCGCCACTCGCGCACGGACTTCAGCGACGCGCATCGGCTCGATGCGCCCCGGCAACTCCGACGTCAGGGTGAGGGGCTCGGTCGCGATCGCCACCACATCCACCGGGCGCGCCGTCTCAGCGGCTGCCGGCGGCTCGCCGGACTGTCCGCAACCTGCCAGTGCCAGCGCCGCTACCAAAGCACTGATCGTCCCTACTGCACGCAACCTGCCCATGATTCACCCGGGTCTCATCTATCTGGAAAGGTGCGTATGATCCTTTCAAATCCGAAATGAGTCAAGAATGTCTCATTTGCTCCTGTGGCGTATAAAATGTGTCATGACCTTTCAAAAGAGAGGTCTCTTTCTGCACAATGAGACGATCTGCCCACCTGACAAGAGGCCCCGAATGACTCTCTCTGCCCACGATGAACGTCTGCTCAAGGCGCTGGCCGTTGCCATCGTCGACCGCCCGCGGGCGACGCTGAAGGAGCTGGCGGAATCGGCAGGGGTGAGCAAGGCCACGCTGCACCGCTTCTGCGGTACCCGCGATGGGCTGATGACGATGCTGGAGGACTACGGGCATGTGGTGATCCGGCAGATCCTCGAGGCCTCCGAGCTGCAGCAGGCCGAACCGCTGGCGGCGCTGCGCCAGCTGATTGCCGAGCACCTCAAGCACCGCGACATGCTGAACTTCCTGCTGTTCCAGTACCGCGCGGAGAACTTCGACATGGCCGCCACCACCGAGCGCTGGAGCTACTACACCGAAGCAGTGGACGCCTTCTTTCTGCGCGCCCAGCAAAGCGGCGTACTGCGCATCGACATCACTGCCGCGGTGTTTACCGAACTGTTCCTCTCCATGCTCTACGGCATGGTCGACGCCGAGCGCTACGGCCGCGCGGCCAGCTCCAGCTCCGCCCAGGTACTGGAGCAACTGTTCCTCCACGGGGCTCTGGCGGGCGGCTGAGCTGTGCGCAGACTTCGCTGAATCGCTCGTGAACAGGCCGGACGGAGGGATTCTGGCTTGGGCATGACACGCGACCGATCAGACGCCCTTTACGGACCGGTCCGACTGACAAGGCTGCCGCCTAACTGGTGGGATGACCGTTCCCCTGGAACGGACGTCCGCCATGCTCATCAACGCCGCCCACCACTTCTTCGATCACAGCCGTCATACCCTCAAGGTCAGGGACGTCGATGCGCCGCTCGATATCCTGGCCTTCAGCGGCGATGAAGCCCTCAGCCAGCCCTTCACCTACCGCATCGAATTCACCAGTACCCACCGCGATCTGCCTGCCGACACCTTCCTTTGCAAGGACGCCAGCTTCAGCCT
>NZ_JBIVBR010000027.1:0-10492 GCF_044746165.1 Pseudomonas sp. NPDC086581
GCCGGCACAGCAGCGCTATGCAGCTATCGCCAGTGGAGTTTGAGAAACGCTATTTCCAGAGCTTGGAAAGTGTCTAGGAAAGCCGGGGCGATTCAGACAGACCAATTAAACACCCGATCACATAAACCTATCCCCTCTCGCCAATAGTGATAATTTCGGCGCACCTCGCAGCCGGGGCATGAGATTCTTATCAAGTCAGGATAAAACTGACCTCCGTCAACAACCTCTAGAAAGATAATTCTGATTCAACTCAGAGAACTCCTATGTCTAGCGTTAATCCTTTACTGCCACTATGGACGGGCTCCAAAGGAAAACTATTAACCCTCACCAAGAACCTAATTATCAAGGACTAATCCTCAGAATGAATACTTTCAAATCCCTGTTCCTTACCTCCGCCATCCTGGCAGCAATGAGCACCCAAGTTCACGCCGCCGACGGCACCATCAACTTCACCGGTGAAATCATCGCTGCGTCCTGCGAGATCTCCGGCGGTGCCGGTGCCAACGTCAGCGGCGCTGCAGGCAATCAGGTCGTCGACGTGAATCTGGGCAAGGTCAGCATGGACTCCCTCGGCGGCGCAGCCGGTGCCGGCATTGCTGGCGGCACCGCAATCAACCTGCTCATCGATTGCGGCAACACCGCCGCCGGTCTGAATAGCGTCGAGCTGAAGTTCGACCCGATCGCCGGCTCGGGCATCGATGCCCGAAACGGCAAGCTGCTGCGTACCGAAGGCACCGCAGTCGGCGTTGGTATCGGCATCTACGACACCAACAATCAGCTGCTCAATTTGCAGGCTACCCAGCCCTTCGTCGCCGCTCTCGTTCAAAACGGCGACAACTACACCGCCGCGCTGAACATGCGTGCCGGCTACGTTGCAAACGGTGATGTCGTCGAGCCAGGTACCGCCAACGGCACCCTGCCCTTCACCCTGTCCTACAAGTAAGCGCTACCAGCGGGGGCGCAACGCCCCCGCATCACTACGAGGTTACTTATGAAAGCCATTAATCTTCTGCGTTTAGCCCAAGTGCTGGCCCTATCGGCTGTTTCCTCGGTGTGCCTAGCCAATATCCAGGTAGGCGGCACACGTATCGTCTACCCCTCCACGGACCGCGAAGCTTCTATCCAGGTACGCAACCAGAACACCACCGATATCATGATCCAGTCGTGGCTGGAACCTGCCGCCGGACAGGTCAGCAGCGATGTCCCATTCGCCCTCACGCCCTCTCTCGCCCGCCTGGGAGCCAAGAAGCAGCAACTGCTGCGCATCTTCTACCAGGGCAAAGGCCTGCCGGAGAATCAGGAGACAGTCCTGTGGCTGAACATTCAGGAAATCCCCCAGGCCTCGACCAATGAAAACGGGCTGCAGATCGCTTTTCGCCAGCGCCTGAAGGTCTTCTATCGCCCCGCCAACCTGCCGGGAAGCGCCGAAGAAGCGGCCAAGTCCGTTAAATGGCATGTCCTGCACGAAAGCGGTAGAACCCGTTTGCTCGCCGCGAATACTTCCGCGTTCCATGTATCGCTGAACTCGGTGAGGGTCATAGCCAATATGAAGGAATACGAAGTCAAGTCGGAAATGCTTCCCCCCAAGGGAACCAACAAGATGACCATCGAAAAACTTCCAGACAACTACCAGGGCGATATCAAAGTGCACTGGGAAGCCATCAACGATTACGGCGCGATTACCAAGCACTCCACCACCGTGCAGTTCTAATTTTCAAAAGCCGCCCAAACAACCTATTCAAACAGTCCACGGGATTTAGTTCCCAGGCCACGTTTCGCCCGGGAGGTGTCATCTTGCTCGCACGTACCTCATGTAAGCCAAACGCTTTATTCCGGCTAGCGTCGGGAGCTGGCGTTTATTGCCTGGCCGCACTGAGTCTGCTAAATGGCGCCCCGGTGATAGCTGCACAGTTCAACGCGTCCTTCCTCAAGGATAAGGGCGAGGGTGTTGATCTACGCTACTTCGAGAATGCCAACGCAGTACTCCCTGGCACTTACGATGTGGACTTGTATCTCAACCAGCGCCTGGATCGTCGTGCGGAAGTAACCTTTCAGAACGATCCAGAAGCCGAGATGGGTGAAGCGCGTCCCGTACTGCCCCTGGGGCTGCTGCGGAGCATGGGAGTCGATGTGGAGCGGCTGCAGCAGGAAGGCATCGTAGCGACTGATGCTACTGACGACGAGCCAGTGCACTTGCTGCGTATTGAAGATGCAGCCGTCGAGATGGACGTCGCCCAACTGGCACTTCAGATTAGCGTCCCGCAGGCCTACATCAAACGCAACTCCCGTGGCTACGTGGACCCCTCCCTTTGGGATGAAGGCATTACTGCGCTTTTCAGCGACTACCAAGTGAACCTCGATCGCAACAGCGATGCAGACTCCAGCAGCGATTACGGCTATCTCGGTTTGCGCAATGGCTTGAACATCGGCCCGTGGCGCCTGCGCAACGACTCCTCGATCAGGCAGGGCACCGGTATGCCGCGCACCTTCACCAGTAACCGGACCTTCGTTGAGCGCGATATTACCAGCCTGAAATCACGCTTCGCCCTGGGCCAGCTGTATACCGATGGGGACATCTTCGACAGCAGCCGAATCAAGGGCCTGCAGTTGAGCTCGGACACCGGCATGCTGCCGGACGACGAGGCCGGTTATGCGCCCACTGTCCGTGGTATTGCTGAATCCAACGCACGGGTGGAGATCCGCCAGAACGGGTACGTGATCTACTCCACCTCAGTGTCGCCTGGCGCCTTCGAGATTCGCGATATTTATCCCAGCGGATCCAACGGCGACCTGGAAATCACCATCGTCGAGGAAGACGGTCGCGAAAGGAAATTCACCCAGGCGTATTCCTACCTGCCCATCATGGCCCGGCGCGGTAGCCTGCAGTATCACCTGTCGCTGGGCCAGTACGACGGCGAACGTTCGAGCAAGCCCACCGTCCTACAGGGTACGGCTGTGTATGGCCTCGGCCATAACCTGACCAGCTACGGCGGTCTGCTGCATGCCGAAGACTACTCTGCCTTGAATGCCGGCGTTGGCGTCAACTCCTCCCTGGGCGGCATGTCCATGGACGTGACCACCAGCCGTTCGCGCCCCACTCGCGGCAAATCCACGGCTGGTCAGAGCGTGCGCTTCCTATATTCGAAGACCCTGAACCAGACCGATACCACCTTCACCATGGCGGGCTATCGCTATTCGACTTCCGGTTATCGGACGCTGAATGAGCATATCGACGAACAGGAACGCGATCGCAACGACGAGTACTACTACTCAGGTCGCCCCAAGCATCGGCTGGACCTCACGGTAAACCAGGCCATCGGCTCCCGCGGCTCGGTGTATCTGAGCGCGGGCGAAACCAACTACTGGGACCGTACCGGCGGCACTCGGCGTCTGCAGCTGGGATTCAGCAGCAACTACAAGGATCTGAGTTACAACGTTTCGGCGTCACATACCCAGAATGTCGGACAAGCCGGCGGCTCGGACAATCAGTTGACGGTCTCGGTCAGCATCCCGTTTGGCTCGCGCGCACGCGCCCAGCGCCTCTACAGTAATGCCACCACAGCAGGCAAAGGACAGGACAGTTTGCAGGCTGGCGTCTCGGGCTACCTGAACGACAGCAACAACCTCTCCTATTCCGCGCATACCGGGCAGTTCGGCAGCGAACACAGTGCTGGCGCCGGCATGGCTTGGGATGCCCCCTCGGCGAAACTGGCCGGCAACATGTCTCGCAGCGGTACAGCCAACCACTATGATCTGACTGCCTCAGGCTCGGTGATCGCACACAGCGATGGCATCACCCTGAGCCAACCGGTCGGTGAGACTTTTGCGCTCATCGAGGTTCCCGGCGTCAAAGATGTTGGCCTGGAAAACTCACACGTGCGTACAGACCACGCAGGTTACATGGTGGCCGGCTATGTCCAGCCCTATCGCTACAACTGGTTGAATCTGGATACAAAGACTCTGGGCAGCGATGTGGATGTCGGAGAGACATCGAAACAACTGGTGCCGCGCCGCGGCGCCATAGTCAAGGCCAGCTTCGATGCCGCCTCCGGCCGCCGCATCCAGTTCGTACTTGCGCAGGCCGATGGGTCGCCCCTGCCCTTTGCCACCCAGGTGCTCGACCAAGACAACAAGCTGCTGGCGGTCGTAGACAACTTATCCCGCGCTTTGGTCTTCGGCATCCCAGAGAAAGGTACTTTGAAAGTGCGTTGGGCCAAGGGCAGTTGCGCGGTCCCCTACAAGCTGCCCGAACGCAACTCAAAACTGAAATATGAAGAAGTCAAGGCTACCTGTTCGGGAGAAATACTATGAAAACCTCCTCTCTAGCGCTTACGATCATCAGCCTTTTAGCAATGCAATCTTTATGGGCGGCAGAGGGCTGTCGCTGGTCTGATAACGGCGGAACGGAATTCAGAGTCGTGGAACGATCTGTGCCCGCCAGCATTGCACTCGCAAAGGTCAATATCGGTGGCGTAATGGCTAAGCAATACTCCGGCTCAGCTCCAGCCCAAGCTTATGGATGCCAACCTGTTAGTACATACCCAACGCTGGAGTATGGAGAGTATGTAACAACTGGCGCAAACGGGGGGCTGGCCGACGGATTCAGCAATGTATACAAAACCAACCTCAAAGGCGTCGGGGTCCGTTTCTCCCGCAATTCGACGACGATCTTGCCGTACAGTAAGGCTGTAGCCAATGCTAATAACTCGAATGTTTGGCAAACGAATTACTATATTATCGAATTCATTAGAACCGCCCGCGAAGTGGAAACAGGTACGTTGCACTACGACCATAAGCTGGAGCTTCGCGTCATGGGAGCTTCCGTAATGGAAGGTTTATTCATCGGCTCTACAAAGGTCAGCTCACCGAACTACTTTTCGGGCTGTTCAGGTGTAGAAAATCTAAACATCAATATGGGGCAAGTCCTCCTGAGGGACCTCGCAAAATTCACTCCCAAGGAATTCAACCTCGATGTTCTTTGCGAAGGATTGCCTGCAGGTACCAAGTTGCCCGTAAAAATCTATTTTGAAGGAAACTCACCCGGAGCTGGGCGCTTGAACCTCCAGCCTGGTGGAGCCGAAGGGGTTGAGATTTCCTTGACCAATGACAGAAAAGTCAAATTACCGTTCATTAAAGGATCCGCGTTGAGCATGGCCTGGACGCGCAGTGAAGCTTCCGGGGAAATCTATCGGCTTCCGATTGTGGCGCAATATGTAAAATCAGGCAGTGCCGAAATAGTTCCAGGACGAGCGGATGCGATCCTAAATTACATACTGGAATATAATTAAAGCGGCGCTCAGGTCACGCAAACCTTATTCCAGTTAAGGAAAGTCTGAAGAAGACTGGTCTGACCCGGATCTGGTGGACAGGTAGTTAGAGTTATTTCTCGCATAGCGCCGCTCAAACTTCATCGGGCTGAGATAGCCCAGCGTCGAGTGGCGGCGTCGGCGATTGTAAAAGCGGATGTAGTCGAACAGGTCGGTTTTCGCCTCGTGGTAGCTGGCATAGCGCGTCAGGCACACCCGCTCAGCCTTCAGCGAACGGAAGAAGCTCTCCATCGCGGCGTTGTCCCAGCAGTTCCCGGGACGTGAATGGCTGGGCACGATTCGATGTCGCCGAAGCAAGCCCTGGTAGTCGTACGCGCAGTATTGGCTGCCTCGATCCGAGTGCAGCAGCACTTCTTCTTTCGGCTGTCGGCGTGCAATGGCAATCTCCAGCGCGGCCTGTACCAAGGCATGCTGCATGCGGTGGTGCATCGCTCAACCGACGACTGCGCATGAATAGAGATCGAGCACGACAGCCATATACAGCCAACCTTGGGCCGTCCGCACGTAGGTCATGTCCGAGGCCCAGTGCCGATTGGCGCGCTCCGAGGCGAACTGGCGATCCAGGTGGTTCGGGGCAATCGGCAGAGCATGACGACTGCTGGAAACCAGCCGCCAGCGCTTGCGCGAGCGAACGCGTAGACCGGCTTCGCGCATCAGTCGAGCAACCCGGTGTCGACCACACGCATGCCCCATGGCCGCCAACTCGGTCTTGATTCGGCGATAGCCATAGATCCCATTCACCTCGTGGTGAATGGTGCGGATCTCCTTGCTCAGACGCCGACTCGCCACGTCTCTCGCCGAAAGTAGCCGCTGCTGCCAGGCATAGAAGCCGCTGCGGGATAGCGATCAGCCAACGCCTCGATGGCGCGGAACTTCACTTCGTGGGCTGCGAGAAGATGGCGAGCGTCTCGGCTACATGACGAAGCGGCGTGCAGGCAAGTACCTGGTCTACCGCCTCGCATTTAAAGGATTCGGGAAAACGTCTTATGGTCTGGATCATGAACACTCCTTGCGATGGACATTATCCACCTTAAGTCAGTGTCCACTCAGCCCGGGACAGACCAAGCTGACCTATCATTCTGCACAAGTGGAATTTAATCATTAAGAATAATCCCGGAATTCACCAATTGGAAATCTTCGCCATTTAATAGCGCCCAAAAAAAAGCCCCCGAGCGGCTTGGGGGCTGTGAAAATCCTACAAAGAGAGGCAGAGCAATCATGTACAAGCGCTCCAAGCACTGCGTTGCTCAGAGACAACAACATACTGGACGATCACTTGGAACCTATCGATAGGAATAATCCTATAAAGACATCAACATTTTTAATGCCAGCCCCAAGTTCCCGTCTTGTCTGGGCACTTGGCTAAGAAGCTGTCTTAACCAGCAACCAATTAGACTTCGCAGCAGGAGTCTTAAAGTCTCTGATCGTTCTCCGTCACTACGGCAAACTCAAGGATTGACTCGATGGCACATTGAGTAGCGACCTCAATCACTACGCACGATTTCGAATAACATTCAGAAAATCTTATTTTTTTGCAAAAAACAGGATAACTATATTTACTCAACAACAAATTAACTACAAACATTAAGAACCCCTCAATAGTTAATATCGATGAAATCTAGCTCAAGGCGACTATATTGCCCACGCCGTCCAAGACGAAATTTCCCAGTTCGATGGCTGGGCTTGATGTGCACTTGTTGGCGTGCACCTGGTGCAGTTTCCTCAATAAATCTACTGGGGCTGGCCCCGCTTTTTCTTGGCTTCAGCTAGTGCCTGTCGGAACCCACGCTTGCGCTACCGCATCTAAATTTGATAGGCCAAGACTTTCCCACTCGCCAGCAGGCCCACAAACACGATCAATGCTGCCGCCAAAATCCCCATCTATGCTCTTGCATGGCGATTTCTTGGAGACTTCTGTCGATTCGAGTCTTCCAGCAGTTGACCAAAGCAGCCGCGCCAGCCGGGTGGTACTGATGTTTCGCCTCAGGATTCCGCTAGCTTGTTGCCAGGTGGAGAGGACGAATTCCGCTCCCAAGTTTGAAGCCGCGTCACACTCTCTCTGAAATGACGCAGGCCTTTTCCAAGCATAACGCTGGAGAACACAAGCACTATGGAAGTCACGATCATCAGTGAGTAGCGCAAGGAGCCACCGTTACCAAAGCCGTAGTCGGATACCAGCGCAACTGCCGTCGGAGCCATCCCCAAGCCGAGCAGGCTAATCACAAGGCTGTAGATCGCTGTGGTCTGCCCTCGCATCGAGTTCGGCACAATCTCCTGAAGAGCTGCTACTGCTACCCCAAATGGCATACTCAGGCAGAAAATCGACGGAATCAGGATCATTGCCGCGAACCAGCCATTGTCCATAAGCGGGTAGATAATCACGGTCGGCAGGGCACCAATAGCGGCGTAGAAGCCTACACGCATGTTCGCATCCGTGTAGCCATGGCGGGTCATTATGTCGGCCAGCCGACCACCACAAAGCACGCCCAGGCAACCAAAGACGGCGACGAGACTGCCATAGGTGATACCGACCTGAGATGCGTCCCAACCGTAGGTGCGCATGAAGAAGCTGGGAATCCATGCACTTCCCCCATAACCCGCAAAAGCCAGGCCGGCGAAACCAAGGTTGTGGCACAGGATGGTACGGCGGTTTTGTGCGAGATACCGAGCGACATCGGCTACAGGAATCACCTGCCCCGCTCCAAGCCCCTGGCGAACGGGCTCTCGAATGGCCAATAGCAGAAGGCTGAAGGCAACACCGATGGCGCCAAGGATCAGGAAGATCATCTGCCATGGCCTCAACTCCCCCACGACCAGAAGCTCAACGTTGCCCTGCGCGGAGGCGAACTTGATAACAATGCCACCGAGCAGGAAAGCTACCCCAGAGCCCAGGTAGATCCCCATGGAGTAGACACTAATGGCCGTAGAGCGACGCTCAGGAGGGAAGCTGTCGGCAATCATCGAATAGGCTGCCGGCGTCAGGGCAGCCTCCCCGACAGCGACGCCAATCCGTCCGATGAGGAAATGCCAGTAGAGCTTCGCCACCCCGCACAAGGCAGTGGCCGCGCTCCAGAACAGAATGCCCACCGCAATCAGCCCTCTGCGGCTGCGAGTGTCAGCAACTCGGCCTAACGGGATGCCGCAGGCGGTATAGAACAACGCAAAAGCCATTCCCATCAACAAGCTCAGCTGGGTATCGGAGATGGCCAGGTCTCTTCGTATAGGATCGACCAGCAGGTTGATGATCTGCCGATCGATAAAAGACAGCACGAAGGCTGTCAGAAGGATAGCGACCGTAACCCAGGCACGAAGTCGCGAGGGATAAGGACTGTTGTTCTTACACATCGAGATTCCTCCACCTTACTCACACGGTAGTTCAAACTCCGAATGGCAAGAGCAGCAGGCAAAAATCCGGTCCGATGGTCTGTCCCGGATCTGGTGGACAGGTAGTTAAGAGTTATTTCTCGCATAGCGCCGCTCAAACTTCATCGGGCTGAGATAGCCCAGCGTCAAGTGGCGGCGTCGGTGATTGTAAAAGCGGATGTAGTCGAACAGGTCGGTTTTCGCCTCGTGGTAGCTGGCACAGCGCGTCAGGCACACCCGCTCAGCCTTCAGCGAACGGAAGAAGCTCTCCATCGCGGCGTTGTCCCAGCAGTTCCTGGGACGTGAATGGCTGGGCACGATTCGATGTCGCCGAAGCAAGCCCTGGTAGTCGTACGCGCAGTATTGGCTGCCTCGATCCGAGTGCTGCAGCGCTTCTTCTTTCGGCTGTCGGCGTGCAATGGCCATCTCCAGCGCGGCCTGTACCAAGGCATGCTGCATGCGGTGGCGCCTCGCTCAACCGACGACGGCTAGTGAATAGAGATCGAGCACGACGGCCAAATACAGCCAACCTTGGGACCTCCGCACGTAGGTCATGTCCGAGACCCAGTGCCGATTGGCGCGATCCGAGGCGAACTGGCGATCCAGGTGGTTCGGGACAATCGACAGAGCATGACGACTGCTGGAAACCAGCCGCCAGCACTTGCGCGAGCGAACGCGCAGACCGGCTTCGCGCATCAGTCGAGCAACCCGGTGTCGACCACACGCATGCCCCATGGCCGCCAACTCGGCCTTGATTCGGCGATAGCCATAGATCCCATTCACCTCGTGGTGAATGGTGCGGATCTCCTTGCTCAGACGCCGACTCGCCACGTCTCTCGCCGAAAGTGGCTGCTGCTGCCAGGCATAGAAGCCGCTGCGGGATAGCGATCAGCCAACGCCTCGATGGCGCGGAACTTCACTTCGTGGGCTGCGAGAAGATGGCGAGCGTCTCGGCTACATGACGAAGCGGCGTGCCGGCAAGTACCTGGTCTACCGCCTCGCGTTTGAAGGATTCGGGAAAACGTCGTCTGGTCTGGGTCATGAACACTCCTTGCGGTGGACATTATCCACCTTAAGTCAGTGTCCACTCAGCCCGGGACAGACCAGATATCGTGTCAGCCTATCCTAGCTAAGCTCATGTATGATGTGAAAAGCTAAATGAGGAGAAACATAATGCGACTGCTTCATACTATGTTACGCGTAGGTGACCTGGATAAGTCCTTGGACTTCTATACCAGAATCTTAGGAATGACCCTACTGCGCAAGTCGGATTATCCCGAAGGTAAGTTCACGCTCGCTTTTGTTGGCTATGGTAATGAAGAAGACAGCAGTGTCATCGAACTGACCCATAACTGGGGCGTCGATAGCTACGAAATTGGCACTGGCTATGGCCATATCGCCCTTGAAGTTCAAGACGCTGCTAAAGCTTGTGATGACATCCGAAATAATGGCGGCGTCGTTACGAGAGAAGCAGGCCCAATGAAGCACGGCACAACAGTTATCGCATTTGTTGCGGATCCTGACGGTTATAAAATCGAGCTCATTCAAAAATCTACTTGACCCGCTTTACCCCAGCAGACCTCGCCTTCGCGAGGTCTGCTTTGCACTTTGTCAATTCTGACAAAAGTGAAACTTCCCTAACCAACGCAGCTTCATAAAGGTCTCTGTACTGATTAAAAAGTTCACGCAGCTCTGAATCGCCCCGGTTTTCCTAGACACTTTCCAAGCTCTGGAAATAGCGTTTCTCAAACTCCACTGGCGATAGCTGCATAGCGCTGCTGTGCCGGCGTTTGGGGTTATAA
>NZ_JBIVBR010000028.1:0-8609 GCF_044746165.1 Pseudomonas sp. NPDC086581
ACCCTGGTTCGAGCACGACTTCGACAACCTCGCCTACGACGCGCCGGATTTCGACGCAGCACTGGGCGTGAGCGGGTTGCATCGCGTGCGACCGAGAGTGTCGCTGCAGGAGCGTCGCACGCTGCTGCCGCCGGACCTGTTCGAGCAGTACAGCAAGCTCTCGTTCTGGGAAGACGGCAGCGCCAGCGCGGCCAACGTGATTCGCATCAAGAACAACTGACAATAATGGTCGCCGCGGCCGTCAGCCGCGCGGAACCAAGAGGTGCATTGCATGCAGTGGATCAAGCGCGTGTTCGGCGAGGCTGCGCGTCGCCAGCAAGTAACCGGGATTTCCCAGCCGACGCTGATCATGGCGCTGGAGCCGCGCATGATGTTCGACGGTGCGGTCGCTGCTACCGCCGCCGAAGCGGTCAAGCCCACTGACGCCCAGGATGCCGCCGCTGCCGACAAGGCCGGCGCGAGCAGCGCCAGCAAGGACAACGCTGACTCCCATGCCGCCACCAGCGACGCCCGCAGTGATGCAGGGCAGGGCGCGGTAGCCGGCAGCGGGCGCAACGTAGTGTTCGTTGATTCGCGTGTGCAAGATGCCCAGCAACTGCTCCAGGGCGTGGCCGCCAACACCGACGTGGTGTTCCTCGACAGCCGCGGCAACGGCGTGCAGCAAATGGCCCAGTACCTGGCCGCGCACCCCGGCGCCGCCTCGGTGCAGATCATCGCCCACGGCAACGCCGGCGACCTGTGGCTGGGCAACAGCTACGTCAGCGCGGAGAACATCGCCGACTACGGCAACTCGCTCAGCCAGCTGGGCGCGAGCATGCAGGCCGGCGGCGACATCCTCATCTATGCCTGCAACACCGCCCAGGGCGAACGCGGGCAGGCCTTCATCAATGAGCTGGCCAGCCTGACCGGGCGTGACATCGCCGCTTCGGATGACCGCACCGGCAATGGCTCGGACTGGGACCTGGAAGTGACAACCGGCGCCATCGAGGCGCGGCCGGTGCTGTCGGCCACTTCCGAAGCGGCGTACCAGCACAGCCTGGCGACCATCACCGTCACCAGCAATGCCGACAGCGGCGCCGGCACCCTGCGCAACGCCATTGCTGGCGCCACGGCGGGCGACACCATCACCTTCTCCACCCCCGGGATGACCGTCGGTCTGACCACCGGCCAGTTGGTTATCAACAAGAACCTGACCATCGACGGCGATCTGAACGACGATGGTGTGGCCGACGTGACGGTGGATGCGAATTACCGCAGCCGCGTATTCAGCATTACCGGCGGCACGGTCAAGCTGGATGGCCTGGTGATCACCCGTGGCCTGGTCAGCGGCGCCGGCGGCGACTTCAACAGCGTTGATGGCAAGGATGCGCTCGGCGCCGGCGTCAGCATCACCGGCGGCACACTCACTCTCCTGCACTCGTCGATCACCGGCAACGTCGCAGCGGCCGGCGGCGGCAACGGCGGCGGCAGCGGTTACGGCTACGGTGGCGGTGGCGGCGGCGGCTTCAACGGCATCGGCGGCGCGCGCGGCGGTAACTACTCGCCGGGATATGCCGGCCAGAGTGGCGGCGGCGGTAGTGGCGGCAACGGCGGCACGTATTCCGCCATCGCCCAGACCGGTAGGGGCGGTACCACCGTGGGTGGCGCCGGCGGCAGCACGGCGCCGGGCTTTTCGTCAGGCGGCGCCGGCGGCAGCGCGGGCTCCGCGGGCATCGGCTTCATCGGTGGCGGTGGCGCGGGTGCGGCCGCATCGCTGGCGAATGCCGTTGGCAAGGGTGGCAACGCGGCGGGGGCCATGTTCATCGGCGCCGGTGCCACGGTCTACATGGCGTCCACCACCATCACCAGCAACCTGGGCGCGGGCGGCGGCGGTGCGGGCTCGTCTCAGATCGGCGGCGTCAACGGCGCGAATGGTGGCGACGGCGTCGGCGGCATCCTGAACCAGGGCACGCTCAAATACGAAAGCAGCACCGTCAACCTGGTCAGCGGCCAGAACAACTACGGCCGGGGCGGCGGCGGTGGCGGCAACCAGAATGGCAACACCGCCGGCATCGCCGGCTATGGCACTAACACCGGCAACGAAAACCTGCGCAACAGCGGCACGGGTACGGCGGATTCCTCCTGGAGCTCTAACGCCGTGCCGGTGATCGCCAACCTCAATGGCGACAGCGTCAACTACACCGAAGGCGCAGCGCCTGTGTTGCTTGACGCGGGCGGCAACGCCATCGTCACCGACAGCGATTCCGCCGACTTCAGCGGTGGCAACGTCACCGTGGCGATCACCGCCGGCCGGGTGACCACCGACGATCTGCTCGGCGTGCGCAACCAGGGCACGGGTGCCGGCCAGATCGGTGTCAGCGGCAGCAATGTCACCTATGGCGGAGTTACCATCGGTACCATCGCCGGGGGGAGCGGCAGCAACAACCTGGTGATCACGCTCAACGGCAGTGCCACGCCGATAGCGGTGGCAGCGCTGCTGCAGAACCTCACCTACAGCAACAGCAATGGCGGCGATATCGGCACCGGCAGCCGCACCGTCAGCGTCAGCGTCAACGATGGCGACGGCGGCACCAGCACCGCCGCCGTGGTCACCGTCGGCATCACCGCCGTGAACGACGCACCCACCCTGAGCACCACCGGCGGCACGCCCACCTTTACCGAGAACGGCTCGGCGGTTGGCTTGTTCAGCGGCACCACCATCGACACCATCGAAGCCGGCCAGACCATCGACCGCCTTACGCTCACTGTCAGCAACGTCGCCGATGGCAGCGCCGAGGTGCTACGCGTGGACGGCAGCAATGTCTCCCTGACCAACGGCAACTCGGTCATCACTACCACCAACGGTATGACGGTTACCGTCAGCGTGTCGGCCGGCACCGCCACCGTGGTCATCGCCAAGACCGGTGGAATTTCCGGCAGCGCCGCCGCCACGCTGGTCAACGGCCTCACCTACAGCAACACCAGCGACGCCCCGACCACCACTGCGCGCACGATCACGCTTACCGGCATCCGCGACAATGGCGGCACCGCCAACGGAGGCACCGACACTACCGCGCTCAGCGCGGCCGCCACCGTCTCGATCATCGCGGTGAACGACGCACCCACGCTGTCCGGCGGCCCGTATGTCTGGGCCGGCACCAACGAAGACGCGGCCTCGAACGCGGTCACCGTCGCCAGCCTGCTCGGCGGCGCCTCCCACGCCGATCTCGATGGCCCGGCCAACGGCATTGCCCTCGTTGGCAGCAGCGGTGGCGGCTGGGAATACTCCACCGACGGCCTCAACTGGACCAGCATCGGCAGCGTCTCCAACAGCGCCGCGCTGATGCTGTCCAGCACCACCCAACTGCGCTTCGTGCCCGACGGCAATAACGGCAGCGCGGCCAGCCTCACCTTCCGCGCCTGGGACCAGAGCTCCGGCACCGCATCTACCAACGGCACACGCAATACTGCCGACACCAGTACCAACGGTGGCAGCTCCGCGTTCTCCACCGGCACCGCACAGGCCACGCTCACCGTCAGCAGCGCCAACGATGCGCCGGTACTGATGCCTGCCAGCCCCACGCTCACCGGCCTGACCGATTCCGACGTCAACAACCCCGGCATGGCGGTTTCCGGCTTCGCCACTGGCGGTATCACCGACGTCGACACCGGTGCGGTCAAGGGCATCGCCATCACCGGCCTGGGCACCGGCATCGGCACCTGGCAATACAGCACCAATGGCGGCGCCAGCTGGCAGGATATCGGCCCGGTCGCCGACAACGCGGCGCTGCTGCTGCGCAGCACCGACCGCGTCCGCTTCGTGCCGGACGGCGTCCACGGCACCGTCGCCACCCTGACCTATCACGCCTGGGACCAGACCGGCAC
Organism: Pseudomonas sp. NPDC086581; assembly: GCF_044746165.1. NCBI lineage: Bacteria > Pseudomonadati > Pseudomonadota > Gammaproteobacteria > Pseudomonadales > Pseudomonadaceae > Pseudomonas > Pseudomonas sp. NPDC086581. The sequence goes on from NZ_JBIVBR010000028.1 coordinate 3,865, forward strand.
CACCGCCGGCCAGCAGGGCACCAAGGTGGACGCCTCCGTCACCGGCGGCAGCAGTGCGTTCTCCGTCGTCGGCAATACCGCCAGCCTGACCGTCACCGCCATCGACGACGCCCCGACGCTCACCGCCAGTGGGGGCAGCAGCGCCTTCGTTGAAGGTAGCAATGTAGCCTCCACGCCGGTGGCGATCGACAGCGGCATCACCGTGACCGACAGCGATTCGCCGCAGCTTTCCCGCGCCACGGTGGCGATTACCGGCAACCTCCAGCTCGCCCAGGACGTGCTGGCCTTCACCAACAACCCAGCCACAATGGGGGACATCAGCGCCAGCTACGACAGCAGCACCGGCGTGATGACGCTGACCTCGGCTAGCGGCGCCACCGTCGCCGAGTGGCAGGCGGCGCTTCGCTCCGTCACCTACACCAACAGCTCGGATACGCCGAACAACGCGACTCGCACAGTCAGCTTCCAACTAAACGATGGCACCAGTGATAGCAACGTGGTAACCCGAACGGTGACTGTGACTGCCGTCGACGACTCACCGGTGAACACAGCATCGGGCGGCACCACCGCCTTCTTCGAGGCCGGCGGTGCCCCCAGCACACCGGTGGTGATCGACAGCAACTTCACCGTGATCGATGCGGACAGCACCACACTGGACCACGCGACTGTAGCCATCACCGGCAACTTCCGATCTGGCGAGGACGTACTGAGCTTCACCAACACCAACTCCTCCCTGTTCGGCTCCATCACCGGTAGCTATGACTCCAGCACCGGCAAGCTGACCTTGAGTAGCGGCGCTCCGGCCACACTGGCGCAATGGCAGGCGGCGCTTAGTGCGGTGGTCTATGTCAATACCTCGGACAATCCCAGTACCGCTACCCGCACCATCACCTTCAACACCAATGATGGCAGCACCGACGGTAATGCCGTGACCAAGACGGTGAGCGTGACTGCGGCCAATGACGCACCACAAATCAGTGCGCCTGTATCGATTGGCGTCACCGAGGACACGGCGAAGGCACTCACCGGCATCAGCTTCAGCGATGTCGACGCAGGATCGGGCACAGTCAGCGTGCAGTTCAGCGTCGCGCCCGGCAGCGGCAGTCTGAGCGCTTTCAGCGGTGCTGGCGTCAGCGTTCTGGGCTCGGGCAGCGGCACTCTGCATCTGGCGGGCACGCTCTCCGACATCAATGCTTTCATTGCAAGCGGCGGCGTCAGCTTCATCACCGCGGCCAACGCCACCGGCAACGTGGTGCTGGACATATCGATCGACGACAACGGCAATGGCGGCAGCGGCGGTAACCAGACCGACCACGCCACCGTCACCCTGACCGTCAATGCCGTCAACGACGCGCCGGTCAACAGCGTGCCGGGCATCCAGAGCGTATTGCAGGACGGCACTCTGGTGTTCAGCAGCGGTAACAGCAACGGGATCTCGATCAGCGATGTGGACGCTGGCGGCAGCACCGTGCGCGTCACCCTCACCGCCAACAACGGACTGATCACTCTGGGCGGATTCAGCGGCCTGGTCTTCACCGTGGGCAATGGCATCAGCGACGGTACCGTCACCTTCGAGGGCACCATCGCCGATATCAACAATGCGCTGGCCGGCCTCACGTTCACGCCCACCCCGGGCTACAACGGCTCGGCATCGCTACAGATCACGACCAATGATCTTGGCAACTCGGGCAGCGGCGGTAATCAGACTGACACCGATACCATCGTCATCGACGTGGCCAGGCCGATTCCACGGATCACCGATGTCAGCGCGGCGGTCGCCAACGGGACCTATAAAGCTGGCGATACGATCACGCTGACGGTGAGCTTCGATCGGAGCGTCACCGTCGATACCACCGGCGGGACGCCGAGCCTGCAGTTGGAAACCGGTCTTGTCGACCGCCAGGCTACCTACGTGGCCGGCTCGGGCAGCAACGTCCTGACCTTCTCCTACGTAGTGCAGGCCGGCGATATCAGTGCCGACCTCGATGTCAGTTCCAACGTCGCACTGTCCCTCAATGGTGCATCCATCAGGAACTCCACCTCCGGCGACATTGCCGACCTGCAGATTGCCTCGCCCGGCAGTGCTGGTTCCCTGGGCGCCAACAAGGACATCGTGATCGACGGCGTGGCGCCCAGCGTGAGCAGCGTCAGCGTGCCTGGCAATGGCACTTACATCACGGGCCAGAACCTCGATTTTGTCGTCAACTTCAGCGAGTCCATGCTCGTCGATACCTCCGGCGGCATGCCCTACCTCGATGTCGCCCTGGATACCGGCGGCACCGTGCGGGCGCAGTACCTCAGCGGTTCCGGCACCTCGGCGCTGACCTTCCGCCTGACGGTCGCCAGCGGCCAGCTCGACAGCAACGGCGTCAGCCTGGGGAGCAGCCTTCAACTGGGCGGTGGCAGCATTACCGACATCGCCGGCAACGCTACCAGTACCAGCCTCAACAGCGTCGGCAGCACCGCCGGCGTGCTGGTCGATGCCGTAGCGCCCGCCGCTACCAGCATCGGCCGCGTCGACGTCACTCCGAATAATGGCAGCATGCTGAACTACACCGTCACCTTCAGCGAGGCGGTCAGCGGCGTGGATGCCAGCGACTTCACCCTGAACTCTACCGGCAGCGCCGTCGGTGCCATCAGCTCGATCGTGCAGATCGATGCCCGGACTTACCGTGTCCAGGTCTCCGCTGTCAGCGGCGACGGCACGCTGAGACTGGATGTCAGGAACGGCGCGACCATCAACGACAGCGCCGGCAACCTGTTGTCCGGCAGCCTGCAGGGCGAGGTCTATACCGTCGATCACAGCGCCCCGCAGGTGGCATCGACCAGCGTACCGACCAACGGCGACTACAAGGCGGGTGACGTGCTGAGCTTCACCGTCAACGCCAACGAGGCAGTGCAGGTGGATACCACCGGCGGTACGCCGCGCCTGGCACTGGATATCGGCGGACAGACCGTTTACGCGAACTATGTTTCCGGTTCCGGCGGCAGCGCCCTGGTGTTCCAGTACAGCGTGCAGGCCGGCGACAACGACGGCGACGGTATTTCCGTGCTCTCGCTGCAGGCCAATGGCGGCAGCCTGCGCGATGCCGCCGGCAACGATCTGCAACTGGCGCTGCATGGCGTGGCGGATAGCAGCCGGGTACTGGTCGATACCCTGGCGCCCACCGTGACCTCGATCACCCGTGTCGATGCCTCGCCGAGCAATGCCCAGGCGCTGGCGTTCGACGTGAGCTTCTCCGAGAGCGTCTCCGGCCTGAGCGTCGCCGACTTCTCCCTGCAGGCTACGGGCAGTGCGCGCGGCAATGTCCTGTCAGTGGTGCAGACCGGCGCCCAAACCTGGCGCGTCAGCGTCGGCGAAGTGGCTGGCGACGGCAACCTGACCCTGGCAATGAACGCCAGTGCCGGTGTGCGCGATGGCGCCGGCAACAGCGTGCAGACAGGCCTTGTCGGCGAGGGCTACCTCGTCGATCACAGCAGCCCGCAGGTCAGCGGCGTGACGCTGCCCGCCGATGGTCGCTACACGCCGGGGCAGACTCTGAACTTCGTTGTCGATTTCAGCGAGGCCGTGATGGTGGACACCAGCGGCGGCGTCCCGCGCATCGCCATCACCCTGGATCAGGGCGGCACCGTATATGCGGACTACGTGTCCGGCTCGGGTACCCAACACCTGATGTTCGCCTACACCGTGGGCGCCGGTCAGGCCGACAGCAATGGCATCCAGCTGGGCGACAGCATCCTGGCCAATGGTGCCAGCCTTGCCGATGCGTTGGGCAACGCCGCGCAACTGTCGCTGGCAGGCCTGCCGTCGACTCGCGGCCTGCTGGTGCAGGGAGGCGTCAGCGATGGCGACCCGCAATACCGCACCGAACAGGGCGTGCGCCCGGTGGTGGCGAACAGCGGCTTGCCGGGCAATGCGCCGCAGGTACCGTCGCCGCTGGTCAACGCCGGCCCGCCGACCCTCGGCCAGGTTCCGCTGCTCGACAGCAGCAACCGTGGCGCGGCGCAATCGGCGCTGGGTAGCGTGTTCCGCGAAGGACCGAGCCAGACGCAGCTTGCGCTGATCTTCTCGAACAGCAGCAACAGCGCCTTCGGTGACGGCAGCGGTCATGGCTTCCTCGGCTTTGGCGGTGGTGATGGCGGTGTCTTTGGCAGCAGCACCATCGGCGCGATCTTCAGTGCCGCCCGCGAGGGTGACGAGCAGGCGTTGTCGGCGTTCGGTCAGCGCCAGGGAGATATTGCTCAGGGGCTGCGGGGCGTATTCGGTTCTGCCGGCCTCGGCCAGCAATTGCAGGAAATGAATCAGCGCGAGCAGCGCCAGGTCACCGACCTGGCGCGGGCTTTCGGCGAGCTGGGCCAGGAACGGCCGGCCGGTTGAAGGTGACAGGGCTCGAAAACTTCAGAAGCCGTACAGGGGGCGGCTCGATAACAATGAACAAGCATTTTCGATTCTTCAGCGTCAGCCTGCTGGCACTCGCCATCAGCGGCTGTGCCGTGACCAGCGAGCCGATCAGCCGTGCCGACAGCGAACAGCGTGCGCGCGATGACCTGGCCGGCATGTTCCGCGCCCAGGAGCCGCTCAGCGGCGAGCTGACGCTCAACGACGCGCTGGCCCGTGCCATCAAGTACAACCTCGAAGGCCGCCTGAAGGTCATGGAGCAGGCCCTGGCCAGCCGCCAGGTCGACCTCGCGACCTTCGACATGCTGCCGCGCATGGCCCTGGAAGCCGGCTATGCCGGGCGCAA
>NZ_JBIVBR010000029.1:0-7916 GCF_044746165.1 Pseudomonas sp. NPDC086581
GCCACAGCAGCGCTGTAGGTGGTGCCGTTGAGCTTGAAGCTCACCACGTCACCGGCCTTGAACTCACCGGTGGCCTTGCCGCTGATGGTCTGCTGAACCTTGGACTCTGCGCTGTTGACGATGTCGTCGCCAGCAACGGTGTCGATGGCCAGTTGGGCAGTGGTTGCGTCCGGCGCCGTCAGGTCGATGACGAGCGGGAACGGCTGCGATTGCTCGCTGAAGTTGCCCGCCGGATCTTCGGAGGTGACGGTCAGGTCATGCCTGCCTTCGGTCAGGGCCTTGTCGGCCGGGACTTCGAAGGACCAGCTACCGTCGTCTTTGACAATGGTCGAGCCCAGTTCGGTTTCGCCAGCGAAGACGTGGATGATGTCGCCTTTCTCCGCGTCACTACCGGAAATCACCGGGGTGGTGTCGTTGGTCGAGCCATCTTTCGCGACGTCGATCAGCTTGGTCGGATCGTCATTGTCAGTGACCTTGTCAATCCGCGGAGCGGACGAAGCGGTGCTGTCGATCAGGATAGTCAGCACCTCAGACGCACTGCGATTACCTGCCGAGTCAACCGCAATGACGGTGATGTCGTTCTTGCCTTCGGGCAAAGGCTGAGTTGGCGTCACCGACCACTCACCCTTGGCATCGGCCGTGACGGTGACCACTTCTCCGGTGGCGAAAGTAACCTCCACGGTAGCGCCCGGCTCAGCCTTGCCGTCAAAGCTAGGGGTCTTGATGTTGGTGATGCCGTCCCCCTTGGTGCTGCTGTCCGACTCCGGATTCAGCGAAGCATCCACCGCAGGAGCAACGATATCGACGATGAGGTCGATAACCTTGATGGGCTCACTGGGCTTCGCGCCCGCGACCGCCTGGATCACTTCGATCGTGTGCACACCGTCGGTGAGCTCGGGCGTGAATGTCCAAGTACCGTCAGGCTGAACAGTGGTGCTGCCGATCTCCACTCCATTGTCGAGAACGTGAATGGTTGCGCCGGGAATTCCGTTGCCGGAAACCGCCGGCCGCGCATCGTCGGTGAGGTCACCATTGGACAGTTGCCCCTGGATCGAACCGACATCGTCGGTTGCCTTGAGGTTGGTCGGCGCCTCGGAAGTCTTGCTCTTGGTCTTACCGTCATCCCTGTTGTGGTGAATGATGGCGGCGGTAGCGGCACCTGCCCCGGCAAGCCCCAACAGCAGCGGCCACAAGGCGAAGCCAGCGGCGTCATCAATCGTCGCCGCCGAATAAGGCGCGCCTTCACCGCCCAACGCAATGGCAGCAGACTCACCGTCCATCATCAGCAGCTTGCCATAAAAGCCTTGGCCGTCGGTTCGAACGTAGGCGTGCAGAAGCCCATCTTCGGACACGCCATAGAGCTGGCTGTCCATGCCTTCTGCGAAGAAGTCCTGGATGGTCAGGTCGGGTTCTTCACTGCCTTCGAAAGACACCTGCAGGTCGTCCCCGACGCGCTTGACGGTAAGATTTCCCGGTGCGACATCGGTGCCGTCGACCTGAAGCAGATACTTGGTACCGGCCTGTGCCTTGACCTTACCGTTCGCCTTGATTGCAACCTTCCTAGATGCGCTCTCGGTGACAGCTACCAAGCCGATAGTTTCAATTGCCATTTCTACCCACCTCAAATTGGGTCATTTATGAGGGGGTAAGGATATTTTCATGGATACCGACGGAATATTCAGAGGTTTCTCATAAATCTCCGAACTATCTGGCGCGTCGATTTTTTAAAAAACCAGGCTTACCAGTAAATAAACGCAAGCGGCGCTGACATGCAAAATATGCATGAATTGAATATTGGGAATTTTCCCAAAAAGCATCCAAGCCCAAGAAAGCAAAGCGTGACGATATTGAACTTCAAATGATTCAGCCTAGGAAATGCACTCGCCTGTTTTCAGGCTGATGTCAACTTCAAGCACTAAAACACTCATTAGCACTGGCCAGTAAAGCGACAGCAAGATCCCACCTCATAGCGGGTAAGTAGCGGGCTGGAGATAACGCGAAATGTCACTGCCGCTCGACCTCTGTGCCCAAGGTTCAGGTGACTGGCCAGGCAGGAAATACCAACGTGTAGCGCATTTCCACGCCAGGCGATCCCATCGATGCGGGCTTGGGTGAACCGGCAAGCCGCGTGTGGCAAGCTCGGCGCCCCCGAATATAGGACCGGAACCGACGAAGACGTGTCATGTGAGGTGGCTTACTTCGCCGGCCCGGTATGGGAGACCAGAAGCACCGCCTGGTGTGTCTGGCATTTGGGACCGGAGCCGACGAAGAAGTCGCAATCCCGAGGTGGGCTTCTTCACCGGTCCGGTGTTGGGATCCACCAGCACTCCCGATGCGGGTGGAATTTGGGACCGGAACCGACGAACGCGAGTCGTGTGAGGTGGCTTTGTTCGCCGACCCGGTTTAGGGATCCAGAAGCACTCCCCTGGTGCTACTGGAATGGGGGACCGGAACCGACGAAGCAGTCGAAAACCCCGAGGTGGGCTTCTCCGCCGATTCCGGTTTTAGGGATCCCGAAGCGCCGCAAGGCGCTTCGGGACTTAATACGCCTGGATCTACAGCGATGCTTGAGCGCCGCGAATCACCAGCTCGACGCGGCGGTTGGGCGCGTTGCAGGCGATCTGTGCGCTGCGCGAACCGCTGTTGCACTGCACCACCGGCTCGAGGCTGCCACGCCCAGTGGCCATGAGCTGATCGCTTTGAATGCCCGCTTCCAGCAGCACCCGGCGGATCGATTCGGCGCGTTGCAGCGACAGGCGCTGGTTGGCTGCCGCATTACCGATAGGGTCGGCATGGCCGACGATTTCCACGCGCTGGACCTTGTTCAGATCCTGCTTGATCTCCTTCACGACCTGGCCCAGCTGGCTCCGGCCTTCTGCCGTCAGGTCGTGGTACGAGCCCTTGCCAAAGGCGAACAGCACGTCGCTGCGCAGGCTCAGGCGAGTTTCCGTCTGGCAGGGCACCACGGCACTTGCACGGCTGAGCACATGGATCTGCCGGCGCATACCTTGAAGGCTGCGCGCGGCCTCCTTGCCGGTGTGCACGATGGGCGTCTTCTGGCCGATGCCGACCGGTGCTTCCAGCACGTAGGTCTGGCCGCCGGCCAGCTTGGCGTAGCTCTGCGGGTTGCGCTTGCCGGTATACAGCGGCGCATCGCCGATGTACGACTCCACCGAGTGCTCGCCCGCGGGGGTGCAGAACACGGTGTAACCGCCGGGCATCAGGGCACTCTGCAGCTCGCCGTCGATGTAGACGTGAGCGGCCTGCTTGCCGCCATCGTTGCCGCGGAACATCACGATCTGGGCCTGGCTGGCCACGACGGAATCCACCTTCTGGTGGGTCTCGCCGTAAATGGAATTGTTGCTGCCGGCTTCAACACCGCCGGCAAAACCAATGGCCAGCACCAGGGCGCTGAGGCAAGTGACCTTGTGCAAAGGCCGGGAAGGGAAAATAGTCATGAATAAAGCTCCAGAACCCCGCCGCCAGGCAGCGGGGTTGCAAACATAGAATTCGAGAGTGGGCAATGCAGGTAGTGACCGGAGCCCAGCCCCGGCCACCACCTGGTTGCCACGTCAGACCAGGTGGACCCGCATGCCTTCCTGGATCAGCAGTTCGGCATCGCCGCCGGCATGCTGGTACAGGTGGTAGGAAGCGTCGCCGATGGCCACGGTGCCCTTCTCCGTCCAGGTGCCGACATCGCTGCCGTCGCGACCCAGGTGGTCGAGGGTGACCGTGTCGGAGCTGTCGCCCTGCACCATCATCTGCACGCTGTGCTTGTCCGTGCTGTGGAACAGGTCGGCCTGACCGTTATCCAGCACGTCCATGAGCGACAGCTTCAGGCTGTTGGCGGCATTGCCGGCGCCATGCAGGTCGATGATCTCCATGCCGGTGACCTTGCCGTGGGCGGCGTTCTGGGTCAGGTCGAGGACCTGGCCATAACCTTCCACCTTGAGCACATCGATACCCGCCCCACCATGGATACCCTGGTTGTCAGCACTGGCCAGGAACTGCTCAGCCTGGACGTACTGCAGCGTTACCACGCTGTCGTCGGCGCTACCGTAGTGGGTCTCGGCCAGGCCAGAGACCTGATGGGCCTTCAGCTGCGCACCCGATTGCAGGGCGAGGATCTGGTGGAAGTCGCTGGCTGCCGCCGCCTGCTCAGTCGATTCAGTCTCGATTTGTCCTGCTGCAATCCGGGGAGCAGGCTCAATATAAGTGCCGGTGATTGAAACATCATCTATATGCATCCAATCATAATTCAAGGATCCAGTTCCGACGGGTGAAGAATAGATAGTGAAATAGGTGAAGGACTTACCGGCTGGCATCGTAAATGATTGATGCACTGGGTCGGTACTGCTGCTACCTGTTCGTGGGATCAGCATTGATTTCTGAATCAGCGCCCCCTCAGCATCATAAAACTGAACATATGATCTATTGGTTTGAAGATCTCTAAGATCAAAACTAATTGAGTCCCCCTTTAGTCCTTCCTTCAAATCCACTCTAATCGTTCCGCTCGCAAAAGTCAGCCCCGTTGTTGCAGTATATTTCTCGGGCTGTTTGAAACCAGTCGGCGCAATATCTCCAGGTCTGCTGCTAATATTGGTAACGACCAACAACTCCGTACCTGAAACTGCAGTTTCGCCTATCGCAATAATTCGTTCAGGAGTCGAATTAAAATCTTCAAACCAAGTACCAGAAATAGGCGTGCTCACACGGAATCCGAAGCTTTCCGACAGACTCGACTGATTGCCCACTACGTCGGTGGATTTAGCCGTAAGCTCATGCCCTCCATTTAATAGGTCCTTGCTCGGCTCAAAACTCCATTTGCCCGAGGCATCGGCAGTAGTCGAACCAATTACAACACCGTTGTCGTAGATGGTAACCACTGAATTCTTTTCAGCCGTACCGGAGATAGTCGGCCTCGAGTCATCGGTGCTACCACCCTTGCTAATATCGCCAGTATCCACACCCACATCATCGAAGACGGAGGTAATCACCGGAGCCGCCGGGGCGACCGTGTCAATGACAATCACATACGGATCTGATGCAACGGACTTGTTACCAGCCTTGTCTTCGCTAACCGCCGTGAAGCTGTGGCTGCCATCGCTCCGGGCAGTCGTCGGGGTGAACGTCCACTTGCCATCGGCACCCACGGTAGTGGAGCCGATTGTGGTGCTGCCATCCTTGATGTGAATGATGCTGTTCGCCTCGCCGGTGCCTTTGAGGGTCGGCTTGTTGTCGTCGGTGGCACCACCGTTGGCGATGCTGCCGGTAATCGAGCCGACATCGTCGAGGATATCGGTGATGGCCGGCTTGTTCGGCGCGGTGGTGTCAACGCTATAGGCGCGGTCGGCAACGATGTCGGCGACGTTGCCGGCAGCATCCTGAGCCTTGAGGGTGGCGTGGATGCTGGTTTCCTTCGCCAGGTCGGCGCCGTTCACCTGAACACTCCAGGTACCACTGGCCGCGACTTGCGCGCTGTAAGTGGTGCCGTTGAGGGTAAAGGTCACCAGGTCACCTGCCTTGAACTCACCAGTGGCCTTGCCGCTGATGGTCTGCTTGGCTGCCGCTTCCGCTGCGTTGACGATGTCGTCAACTGCGATCACGTTGATGCTAAGCGTGGCGACCGGTGCCGTGACGTCAACCGCGTAGCCACGATCCGCCACGATGCTGCCCGTATTGCCAGCCGAATCATGGGCCGCCAGGGTCGCGTTGATGCTGCTGCCCTTGGCCAGATCGGCACCGGCTACCTGTACGCTCCACTTGCCATCGGCGGCGACGGCGGCACTGTAGGTGGTGCCGTTGAGCTTGAAGCTCACCACGTCACCGGCCTGGAACTCACCAGTAGCCTTGCCGCTGATGGTCTGCTGCACCTTCGACTCGGCCAGGTTGACGATGTCATCGCCGGCCACAGTGTCGATGGTCAGTTGGGTCGTGGCTGCGCTCGGTGGCGTGACATCCACGGTGTACGCACGGGTGGCTTCGACGGAGATGGAGTTTCCGATGCCGTCATGGGCGACCAGGGTGGCCTTGATGCTGCTGCCCTTGGCCAGATCGGCACCCGCTACCTGCACGCTCCATTTGCCGTCAGCAGCAACCGTGGCGGTGTGCAGAGAGCCGTTGAGCATGAAGCTAACCTTGTCGCCTGCGGTGAAGTCGCCGGTTACCTTGCCGCTGATGGTCTGCTGAGCCTTCGACTCATTGCTGTTGACTATATCGTCACCTGCGATGGCGTCGATGATCAGGTCTGCCTTGGGCGGGGTTACCTGTACTTCGTACAGACGACTGGCGGTAATGTCCGCGCTGTTGCCAGCGGCATCATGGGCCACCAGGGTGGCGTTGATGCTATTGGCTTTAGCCAGGTCGGAACCGGCTACCTGCACGCTCCAGTCACCTGCAGCATTCACCATGGTCTGGTAGGTAGTACCGTTCAGAACGAACTTCACCACGTCGCCGGCCTTGTATTCACCGGCCGCCTTGCCGCTGATGGTTTGCACCATCTTCGCTTCAGTGGCATTGAGAACATCGTCCCCGGCCACCGTATAGATGGTCAGTTGCGCCACAGGCGGAGTCATGTCCACGGTGTAACCACGATCTGCCACGACATTGGCAACGTTGCCAGCCGCATCGGTGGCTTTCAGCGTGGCATGGATGTTGGTTTCCTTCGACAGGTTATAGCCATTCACCTGGACGCTCCAGGCACCATTTGCCGCCACTTTTGCACTGTAAGCCGTGCCGTTGAGGGTGAAGGTCACCAGGTCACCGGTGCGGAATTCGCCGAAGGCCTTGCCACTGATGGTATGCCCGTGGACGGAGTCGGAAAGATTGACGATATCGTCATCGGCCACCACGTTGATGCTCAGTGTGGCGACCGGCGCCTTTACGTCCACTGCGTACGAGCGGGTAGCTTCAACGGTATTGGTGTTACCAATATCGTCATGAGCCACCAGGGTTGCCTTGATGCTGCTGGCCTTGGCCAGGTCGGCACCGGCCACCTGCACGCTCCACTTGCCATCCGCTGCCACGGTGGTGCTGTAGGTGCTGCCATTGAGCTCGAAGCTCACCACGTCACCGGCGGTGAACGTACCGGTTACCTTGCCGCTGATGGCCTGCTGGGCCTGCGACTCGGCGAGGTTGACGATGTCATCCCCAGCGATCACGTCAATGACGAGCGCGACCTCTTTCACCTCGGTGACGACGGTGTAGCCATGGTTGGCGGTGATCAGACCGGTGTTGCCAGCCGCATCATGGGCCACCAGGGTGGCGTCGATGCTCGTGGCCTTGGCCAGGTCAGAACCCGCTACCTGCACGCTCCACTTGCCATCGGCTGCCACAGCAGCGCTGTAGGTGATGCCGTTGAGCTTGAAGCTCACCACGTCACCGGCCTTGAACTCACCGGTGGCCTTGCCGCTGATGGTCTGCTGAACCTGCGATTCGGCCTGGTTGACGATGTCGTCGCCAGCCACGGTGTCGATGGTCAGTTGGGTGCTGGCTGCGTCCGGCGCCGTCACGTCGACGGTGTACGCACGGTTAGCCTCGACGTTGCTGACGTTACCGACATCGTCGTGAGCGACCAGGGTCGCCTTGATGCTGCTGGCCTTGGCCAGATCGGCACCGGCTACCTGCACGCTCCACTTGCCATCCGCTGCCACGGTGGTGCTGTAGGTGGTGCCGTTGAGCTCGAAGCTCACCACGTCACCGGCGGTGAACGCACCAGTTGCCTTGCCGCTGATGGCCTGCTGGGCCTGCGACTCGGCGAGGTTGACGATGTCATCCCCAGCGATCACGTCAATGACGAGTTCTACGTCCTTCACCTTGGTGTCGACGGTGTAGCCATGGTTGGCGGTGATCAGGCCGGTGTTGCCAGCCGCATCATGGGCCACCAGGGTAGCGTCGATGCTGGTGGCCTTGGCCAG
>NZ_JBIVBR010000030.1:0-6903 GCF_044746165.1 Pseudomonas sp. NPDC086581
ATTGGCCCGGATTGCCTTTGCCCTGATGACGACTCAGCAACCGTATCGGACTGCGGCCGATACGGTGGGGTAGACATAGAATCTCCTACAGGGAGCACTAGATCTTCACATTCCCCCGCGGCCCCGCTACCGCCCAGATAATCAGGCCCAGCACCGGCAGGATGACGATCACCAGAATCCAGATGATCTTCATCGACATCTCGGCGTTGCTTTTCACCACGTTGATGATCGCCCAGATATCCAGGGCAAAGATGATCAGGCTGATCAGGCCACTCAGGGTCGAACCCATATAGATGATCCCTCTATGCGATTGTCGGCCTGATCAGCATAGCCGCCCGCGCCGCAACGGCACGGGCGTAAGCCAACAGTGGCGCTCAGACCCGCGCCGGATCGATCACCGCGAAGCTGGCCACGGTGTCATGGCCTTCCAGCACACCGCCCTCGCGCGCCACGCCAATGGTCTGCAAGCCGGCCTGCTGCGCGGCGTCCAGTTCCTGGACCACGTCGGAGAGGAAGAGGATTTCCTCGCCCGGCAGGCCGATGGCCGCGGCGATGCGCCGGTAAGAATCGGCCTCGCGCTTGGGCCCGCTGGTGGTGTCGAAGTAGCCGGAGAACAGCGGCGACAGGTCGCCGGCCTCGGAGCAGCCGAAGATCAGCTTCTGCGCCTGGATCGAGCCGGAGGAATAGACGTACAGCTGGTAGCCCTCGGCGCGCCACTGGCGCAGCGCGTCGACAGCGTCCGGGTAGACGTGGCCCTTGAGTTGACCGGCACGGTAGCCCTGCTCCCAGACCATGCCCTGCAACGCTTTGAGCGGCGTGGCCTTGCGGTCTTCGGCGATCCAGCGGAGGAGGATGTCGATGCAGCGTTCGGTGTCGGCGTTCGCCTCGCCGCTGTCGGCGCGCACAGCAGCCAGCTGCTCGGCTACGGCGGGCTCGGCGGCGTGCTCGCGCACGTAGTCCGGCAGGTGCGCGGCGGCATAGGGGAAGAGCACGTCGAAGACGAAGCTGACTGCGCTGGTGGTGCCTTCGATGTCAGTGAGGATGGCCTTGATTGTCATGGGAACTCCAGGAAAGCTGAACGGCTCGTGCAAGAGCCCCTCACCCCCACCCTCTCCCTGAGGGGAGAGGGAGCCGTATGTGCCAATTGAAGCCAGAGTGTCAGCCGGCACCGACCAGTCCCCTCTCCCTTCGGAGCGGGGCGCGTAGCTAGGGTTAGGGAGAGGGTGGTTCAGGTAACGACGTTACTTGGACGCAAACACGCTCGCGCAATAGTTTCAGTCTTCCAGCAACGGAAACCGCTTGGCGATCTCGTCACCGGTGAACTTCGCAACCCAGCCCTCGGCGTTGTTGAACAGACGGATGGCGACGAAGTGCGGGCGCTCGCCCATGTCGAACCAGTGGCGAGTGCCGGCGGGCACCGAGATCAGGTCGTTCTTCTCGCACTGCACGGCATAGACGTGATCCTCAATGTGCAGGGTGAACAGCCCTCGGCCGGCGACGAAGAAGCGCACCTCGTCCTCCCCGTGGCGGTGCTCGTCGAGGAACTTGGCGCGCAGCTCGTCCTTCTGCGGATGGTCGGCGGTGAGGCTGACCACGTCGACGGTGACGTAGCCCTCCTCTTCCTGCAGGCGGCGAATCTCGTGCTGGTAGGCGGCGATCACTTCTTCCTGGCTGGCGCCGGGGACGATGGGGGCGTTGGCCGCCCAGCGCTGGAAGCGCACGCCCAGCTCGCCCAGGGTGGAGGCGATGTCCTCGGCATGGGTCAGCAGCTTCAGTGGCTGCTCGGGGTTGGATTCGTGATAGACGGTCAGGCTGCTCATGGTCGTTATCCTTCTGGGCTGTTTCCGCAAAAGCGGGCCGGATTCGCTCAGCGCGTGCCGCCGCGAAGGCTCAGTACTTTCAGTTCGCATTCGAAGAGGAATTCGAAGGCTTCGATCTGGCGCAGGGCATCGGCCATGCGTGGGCCCCAAGTGTACAGGCCGTGGCCGCGGATCAGGTAACCGGGGCAGTCCGGATGCGCATCGAGCCAGGGCTGTACCTGGGCGGCCAGGCGCGCGATGTCCTGGTCGTTGTCGAAGATCGGCACGGTCACGCGGCCTTCGTGGGTGGTGACGCCGCTGAAGGCCTTCTGTAGCTCGTAGTCCTCCAGCTCCAGGCGGTCGCCGGCGGTCAGGCGCGACAGCACGGTAGCGTTGACCGAATGGGTGTGCAGCACCGCACCGATCTCCGCGCGCCAGGCGTAGAGCTGGGTGTGCAGCAGGGTTTCCGCCGAAGGCTTCTTGCCGGGCTCCAGGCTGTTGCCGGAAAGATCCGTTTCCAGCACGTCGTCCTCGCCAAGCTGGCCCTTGTGCTTGCCGGAGACGGTGAGCAGCGCGCGGTCGGCCGCCAGGCGCGCCGAGTAGTTGCTGCTGGTGGCCGGCGACCAGCCGCGGCCATAGAGGAAGCGGCCGGCGTCGATGATCTGCCGGGTCAGCTGTTCACGGGTGTCGTTCATGCGGGTCCTCGTTCAGAAGGGTCCAGATGATGAAGGCGGCGGCCAGCGCGGCAAGGCTGGCGATGGAGAAGGTCCAGGCCTGGCCAAGGCTACCCCAGCTGTAGCCGGAGTAAAGCGCGCCCAGCGCGCCGCCGGTCCCCGCCAGCGCGGCGTAGAGCGCCTGGCCCTGGCCCTGCTGGCGCGCCTGGAAGCTGCGCTGGACGAAATGGATAGCGGCGGCGTGGAAGCTGCCGAAGGTTGCCGCGTGCAGCAACTGGGCGAACAGCAATACCGACAGGTGCCCGGCCAGCGTGCCCAGCAGCAGCCAGCGCAAGGCCGCCAGCAGGAAGCTCGCCACCAGCACCTGGCGCAGGGAAAAACGCTTGAGCAGGCGCGGCATGACCAGGAACAGCAGCACCTCGGCCACCACGCCCAGCGCCCAGAGCTGGCCGATCAGGCCACGGGCATAGCCGAGCGCTTCCAGGTGCAGGGTCAGGAAGGTGTAGTACGGGCCGTGGGACAGCTGCATCAGGCACACGCAGAGGTAAAACGCGAGCACGCCGGGCTTGAGCAGTTGCTGACGGAAGCCACCGGCGCTGGCTTCGTCCTGCCGCGCCGGCGGCTGGGCGTTCGGCACCCACCAGCTGGCGCCGACGATGCCGAGCATGATCGCCAGCAACGCCAGCGGATAGGCGTCCAGGCTGGCGAACTCGAACAGCCAGCCGAGGCCGACCACGGTGCAGATAAAGCCGATGGAGCCCCACAGGCGAATACGGCTGTAGCTCTCGGTGCGCCCACTCAGGTGCGCCAGGGTGATCACTTCGAACTGCGGCAGCACCGCGTGCCAGAAGAACGCGTGCCCGGCCATGATCAGCGCGAGCCAGGCATAGCTGTGGCCGAGGAATATGCCGGCGAAGCACAGCGCCGTGCACACCGCGCCAAAGCGCACGATGGCCAGCCGCTGGCCGCTGCGGTCGCCCAGCCAGCCCCACAGGTTCGGCGCCACGCAGCGCATCAGCATGGGGATGGCGACCAGCTCGCCGATGCGCGCGCTGGAGAAGCCCAGGTGATGGAAATACAGCGCGAGGAACGGCGCCGTCCCGCCCAGCAGGCAGAAGTAGAAGAAGTAGAAACTGGACAACCGCCAGTAAGGGACCTGCGTCATCGGCGGCGCGACGAACCTTCCGCGAACCGGTTGGCCCGCGGAAGGTTCAGGTCGATCAGAGCTGACCGAGGACCGGAGTGCCGACCTTCACGTCGGCATTCTGCGCGCGATGGCGCAGCAGGTGGTCGAGCAGCACGATGGCCATCATCGCCTCGGCGATGGGGGTCGCGCGGATGCCCACGCACGGGTCGTGGCGGCCCTTGGTGATCACGTCCACCGGGTTGCCGTTCACGTCGATGGAACGGCCGGGGGTGGTGATGCTGGAGGTCGGCTTGAGCGCCAGGTGGGCGACGATCGGCTGGCCGGAGGAGATACCGCCGAGGATGCCGCCGGCATTGTTCGACAGGAAGCCTTCCGGGGTCAGCTCGTCGCGGTGCTCGGTCCCGCGCTGGGCGACGCTGGCGAAGCCGGCGCCGATCTCTACACCCTTCACCGCATTGATGCTCATCAGCGCGTGGGCCAGTTCGGCATCCAGGCGGTCGAAGATCGGCTCGCCCAGGCCCGGCGGCACGCCTTCGGCGACCACGGTGATCTTCGCGCCGACCGAATCCTGGTCACGACGCAGCTGGTCCATGTAGGCCTCCAGCTCCGGGACCTTGTCCGGGTCGGGGCTGAAGAAGGCGTTCTCTTCGACGCTGTCCCAGGTCTTGAAGGGGATTTCGATCGGGCCGAGCTGGCTCATGTAGCCGCGCACGCGGATGCCCATGCCTGCCAGCACCTTCTTGGCGATGGCGCCGGCGGCCACGCGCATGGCGGTCTCGCGCGCCGAGGAGCGGCCGCCGCCACGGTAGTCGCGCACACCGTACTTGTGGTGGTAGGTGTAGTCGGCGTGGGCCGGGCGGAACAGGTCCTTGATCGCCGAGTAGTCCTTGGACTTCTGGTCGGTATTGCGGATCAGCAGGCCGATCGGGGTGCCGGTAGTCTTGCCCTCGAACACGCCGGAGAGGATTTCCACCTCGTCGGCTTCCTGCCGCTGGGTGGTGTGGCGACTGGTGCCGGGCTTGCGGCGGTCCAGGTCGCGCTGCAGGTCTTCCAGGGAAATCTCCAGGCCGGGCGGGCAGCCGTCGACGATGGCGACCAGCGCCGGGCCGTGGCTTTCGCCAGCGGTGGTGACGGTGAACAGCTTGCCGTAGGTGTTGCCGGACATGCGAGGCTCCGCGAAAAGACTGGGATTCGAAAAGGCCGAGCAGTATACCTGCGTCAATCCGCCCTGCGAACCTTCGCGGCCCGCGAGGATCAAAGCGCCATCAGCCCCATCGTGAAGTCATCGATGCGCCGTCTCGCCCTGTTCTGCTTCCTGCTCATTTCTTCCTTTGCCCAGGCAGCCCCCACCAGCATCCTGCAACGCCCCTATGACCTGGACACAGGTCACGGCGTGCTGCGCGGCACGATGCTGCTGCCGCAGACTGACAGTCCACCAACGGTGGCCCTGCTGATCGCCGGCTCCGGCCCCACCGACCGCGACGGCAACAACCCCGAGGGCGGGCAGAACGCCTACCTGCGCAAACTGGCCGAGGCGCTGGCGGAGAATGGCATCGCCAGCGTGCGCTACGACAAGCGCGGCGTGGCCCGCAGCCTGCCCGCGGCGCCGCGCGAGGAAGAACTCAGCGTCGAGGCCTACGTCCGCGACGTGGTGGCCTGGAGCGACAAGCTGGCCCACGACCCGCGCTTCGGCCGGCAGATTCTCATCGGCCACAGCGAAGGCGCGCTGATCGCCAGCCTCGCCGCGCCGCAAACCCACGCCGAGGCGCTGGTTTCCCTGGCCGGCAGCGCCCGCCCGATCGGCGAAGTCCTGCGCGAGCAGTTGCAGGGCCGCCTGCCCCCGCCCCTGCTGGCGCAAGCCGAGCAGTTGATCGACGGCCTGCAGGCGGGCCAGCTGCAGCCGCGGGTGCCGGAGCCCCTGAAGGTGCTGTTCCGCCCCAGCGTGCAGCCCTACCTGATCTCGCTGTTCCGCCAGGACCCGGCCCACGCCTTCGCCACCCTCAAGCTGCCCACCCTGATCCTGCAGGGCACCAACGATATCCAGGTCGGCGTCGAGGATGCCCAGGCGCTCAAGCGTGCCAAGCCCGACAGCGACTTCCACCTGATCTCGGGGATGAACCACATCCTGCGCATCGTTCCGACCAGCGGTCCGCAGCAGCTCGCCTCGTACAACAATCCCAACCTGCCGCTGGCCCGCGAGCTGGTGCAGCGCGTCACGACTTTCATCCGGCAGGCGCAGACCTTGCCCGGTGGCACGCTGGCGGAATCTGGAGCGAACGTCTCAAGAAATCCGCCGGTGCGTCGATAAACCACGGGAGAGCCCTGGTCACGCCCACCAGGCCCCGAGGTAGATCCCCATGACTGAAGCCGAACAGACCGCCGTCGCCGCCGACGAGGCCGCCGCCCGCCCGCACCCGTGGGCCGAGCTGGCGCCGGAACACTATCGCCTGCTGCGCCTGGCGCCGCTGCCCACCGACCGCAGCACCGGTGCGCGGCCACTACGTTTTGTCCAGCTCGGCCGGGTGGAGCGCCACAACGCCGAGCAGAGCCTGCTGCGCCTGACCGTCCAGGTGCCCGGCCAGGTGCTGCGCAAGGAAGTGAACCTGCTGGAGGTCTGGGCGGACCACCGCAACAAGGAAGTGCGCTTTGGCGCCGATTCAGGCTTTGCCACCGATCCGCTGAACCGCGGCCTCGGGCGCTTCCTGCTGGCCCAGGGAGTGGCCTGGGCGAAAAAGAAGTGGTCGCACTACCGCGTCGAGGGCGGCGCGCTGGCGATGAAGGACGCACCCAACGAAGAGGCCCGGCAACGCCGCGACCACTTCCTGCGCGCCCAGGGCTTCGACGTGATCTACGAAGACTCGCGGTTGCTGAAGGCGCGCTACAGCGTCGGCCGGGTCAGCGAGCTGTATGACGACTGGCACAAGGAGAAGGTGCAGATACTGCCGCTGCTGGAGGCCGGCTCCATGCTGGAACAGGCCGACCAGAACCTCGCCACCCAGTCCAACGAAATCCGCCGGCTGGAACAGCGCATCGAGACCTTCCGCCGCGACGACACCAGCCTGCGCTTCACCATTGCCTGCCTGACGGTGTTCGCCGTGTTCCAGGCTGGCCTGCTGATCTGGATTGCCACGCACTGAGGCATTGCGCCCTGCCGACCTGACGAGGGGCCGTCGAACGATCGCGGACGTAGTCCGCTTGTGTCTGCAAAGCTCGATAAGCTCGAAGGTGAGAGCGACGGGAGGCAAGCTGCAGGTCCGCGGTGTTGGTCGCACGAGTAGGAGCC
>NZ_JBIVBR010000031.1:0-6770 GCF_044746165.1 Pseudomonas sp. NPDC086581
GATTCGCGTGTGCAAGATGCCCAGCAACTGCTCCAGGGCGTGGCCGCCAACACCGACGTGGTGTTCCTCGACAGCCGCGGCAACGGCGTGCAGCAGATGGCCCAGTACCTGGCCGCGCACCCTGGCGCCGCTTCGGTGCAGATCATCGCCCACGGCAACGCCGGCGACCTGTGGCTGGGCAACAGCTACGTCAGCGCCGAGAACATCGCCGACTACGGCAACTCCCTCAGCCAGCTCGGCGCCAGCATGCAGGCCGGCGGCGACATCCTCATCTATGCCTGCAACACCGCCCAGGGCGAGCGCGGGCAGGCCTTCGTCAACGAACTGGCCAGCCTGACCGGGCGCGATATCGCCGCTTCGGATGACCGCACCGGTAATGGCTCGGACTGGGACCTGGAAGTGACAACCGGCGCCATCGAGGCGCGGCCGGTGCTGTCGGCTACCTCCGAAGCGGCCTACCTGCACAGCCTGGCGATCCTCACTGTCACTACCAACGATGACAGCGGCGCCAACCTGACCTTCGGCGCCAACCAGGCGGCCGACCTCGCCGACGGTGGTGGCCTGTCGCTACGTGAAGCGATCAACTGGGCCGTAAATGGCGACACCATCCAGTTCGCGCCGGCACTCAGTGGCACCACCATTGCTCTGAACGGTCATGCCTCCGGCGACTCCCTGCTGGTGATCGACAAGAGCCTGACCATCCAGGGCGACACCAATAAGGACGGCACGGCCGACATCGTCCTCGATGGCCAGTACAACGGTCGGGTGCTGGAGATCAAGTCGGGCACGGTGAACCTCGACGGGCTGATCATCGCTCGCGGCCTGGTCTCCGGTAACGGCGGTGACGGTGGCTCGACCCCTGGAGTCAATGGCAGTGCGGGCGGCGACGCATTGGGCGCCGGTATTCTGGTCAGCGGTGGCACGACGAACATCAGCCACTCGGTGATTCGCTACAACTTCGCGGCCGCCGGTGGCGGCGGTAGTGGATACTCCGGTTCGCAGCCGACCGCCTATGGTGGTGGCGGTGGCTCGGGCTACGGTGGCAAGGGCGGCGGTGCGGGCGGTGCCGGTTACGGCGTCGGCCAACCCTCCAGCGGTATTGGCGTTGGCGGCGACGGTTTCGGCGACCCCCTGGGCGGCAAGGGTGGCACCACCTCTGGCGGCGCGGGCGGCGACTACCCGTCGACACCGGGTTACGACTACTTCAAGGGCGGTGACGGCGGCAAGGCCACCTTCGGTGCCAGATCCATCGGTGGTGGTGGCGGTGCGGGCGGCTATGGCCTGGCCGGAACGTCGCTTGCGGGCAAGGGTGGCAGCGCTGCCGGCGGGATGGCGATTGCCGCAGGCGCCACGGTCAACATGACCAGCACCCTGTTCATCGGCAACCTGGCGGCGGGCGGCGGTGGTTCTGCCGGTAGCAGCGCCACGGCAGGTACGGCGGGCGGTGACGCCGCCGGTGCCATCCTGGTTGCCGGTAACCTGAATTACCAGTCGAGCACCGTCAGCTTCACCGGCAACGTTGGCGTGGGTGGCGGGGGTGGCGCAGGCAGTAGCGGTAATGCCGACGCCGGTGATTCGTTGAACACCCTTGGCACTGCCAGCGACACGTCGGGACAGATCGGCGCCTTCAGCCCGGCGCCCACCGCCACCATAGTGGTTGGCAATACCGCCCAGAACATCGGCAATAGCGCTACGGTGACCATCACCTTCAGCGAGGCGGTAACCGGCTTCACCAACTCTGATCTGACGGTCGCCAACGGTACCCTGAGTTCGGTGAGCAGCAGCGACGGCGGCATCACCTGGACGGCGACCTTCACGCCGAATTCGGGGGTCACCAGCGCCAGCAACGTCATCACCCTGGACAACACGGGCGTCACCAGTGTGGCGGGGGGTGTGGCGGGGTCCGGTACCAGCACGTCCAACAACTACAGCATCGATACCGTGCGCCCGACCGCAAGCGTGGTGGTCGCCAGCTCCGCGCTGAATGCTGGCAGCTCGACGACGGTGAACATCACTTTCAGCGAGGCGGTGAGCGGTTTCAGCCTGGCCGATATCACTGCGTCCAACGGGACGCTGAGCAACCTGAGCACCAGTGACAACATCCACTGGACCGCGACCTTGACGCCGAACGCCGGTAATAACAGCAGCGGCAACGTTGTCGTCCTCGACAACACCCTCTACACCGATGCCGCGGGCAACGCCGGCAGCGGTGTCACCCTGTCCAACACCTACTCAGTCGATACTGCGCGGCCAACCGCGACCGTTGTGGTCAGCAACACGTCGCTGAACGTCGGTGGCTCCTCCCAGGTGACCATCACCTTCAGCGAGGCGGTGAGCGGCTTCACCCTGGATGACCTCACCGCCAGCAACGGCACGCTGAGCAACCTGACCACCAGCGATGGCCTCGTCTGGACCGCCACCCTGGTGGCGAATTCGGGCATTACCCAGTCCAGCAACGTCGTCACCCTCAACAACAGCGGCTATACCGACGTGGCCGGTAACACCGGCCTCGGCACCACCACGTCCAACAGCTACGCCATCGACACTCAGCGGCCAACGGCGACCATCGTGTTCTCCAACCCGAACATGGGTATTGGCCAGACTTCGTTGGTGACCATCACCTTCAGCGAGGCGGTGACCGGTTTCACCAATGCCAACCTGGACCTGTCCGGTGCCAATGGCACCCTGAGCGCGGTGAGCAGCAGCGACGGCGGTGTCACCTGGACTGCCACCTTTACGCCGACGGCGGGTATCGACAGCGCGACCAATGTCATCACCCTGCAGAACGTCGGGGTGAGCGACGCATCGGGTAACGCCGGCAGTGGTATCACTACGTCCAACAACTATGCAGTCGATGGCGTGCGCCCCACCGCGACCGTGGTCCTCGACAAGAGCTTGCTGATCATCGGCCAGACGGCGCAGGTGACCATCACCTTCAGTGAAGCAGTGAGCGGTTTCAGCAACAGCGACCTGACGGTGGCCGGCGGCACCCTGAGCGCGTTAAGCAGCAGCGACGGCGGCATCACCTGGACGGCGACCTTCACGCCGGCCGGCAACATCACCAACGCCAGCAACGTCATCACCCTTAACAACAGTGGCTATACCGACGCGGCCGGCAACACCGGGACCGGCACCAGCGTGTCGAACAACTTCGCCATCGATACCCTGCGCCCGACCGCCACCATCGTCGTGTCGGACACAACGCTCACCGCCGGCGAAACCAGCCTGGTGACCATCACCTTCAGCGAGGCGGTCAGTGGCTTCACCCAGGCCGACCTGAGCGCCAGCCACGGCAGCCTGAGCAACCTGAGCAGCAGCGATGGCGGCATCACCTGGACAGCGACCCTCACGCCCGACGCCAATACCCACAGCGCGACCAACGTCATCACCCTGACCAATTTCGACATCGCCGACCTGGTAGGCAACGCCGGCGTGGGCACTACCAGTTCGGCGAACTACAGCATCGATACCGTGCGCCCGAGCGCGTCCATCGTGGTCGGCAATCCCGCGCTGGCGATCAACGCTACTTCGCCGGTGACCATTACCTTCGACCAGGCGGTGACCGGCTTCACCAACTCCGACCTGACCGTGGTGGGCGGTACCCTGAGTGCGGTGAGCAGCAGCGACGGCGGCATCACCTGGACCGCTACCTTCACCCCGGCCGGCAACATCACCAGCCCGAGCAACCACATCACCCTGGACAACAGTGGCATCCAGGCGGCGGCTTCGGGCAACTCCGGCGTGGGCCTCACCTCCTCTAACAACTATGCCATCGACACCCAGCGGCCAACGGCGACCATCACGATGGCCGATTCGGCTCTGGGTATCGGCCAGACCACCACGGTGACCGTCACCTTCAGCGAAGCGGTTACCGGCCTTAGCCTGGCTGACCTGAACGTGCAGAACGGCACGCTGTCCGGGCTGATGACTACGGACAACGTCACCTACACCGCGACTTTCACCCCCACGGCGGGAGTGACCGACACCAGCAATGTCATCGTCCTAGATAACACCGGGGTGTTCGATGTGGCAGGCAACACCGGCAGTGGCACCACCAGTTCGGCTAATTACGTGCTCGACAGCACGCGACCGACGGCGACCATCGTCGTGAGCGACCCGACGCTGACCGCTGGTGAAACCACCCTGGTGACCATCACCTTCAGCGAGGCGGTAGTCGGCCTCGACAACGGCGACTTCAGCGTACCCAACGGCAGTTTGAGCGCGCTCAGCTCAAGCGATGGCGGCATTACCTGGACGGCGACCTACACGCCCAATACCAACACTCGTGACTTGAGCAACGTGCTCACCCTGAACAACACCGGCTATATCGACCTGGCCGGTAACGCCGGCGTCGGCGTGACCAACTCGGCCAACTTCACCATCGATACCGTGCGCCCGACCGCGACCATCGTAGTCGCCAGCCCGGCGCTGAATGTCGGTTCCACCTCGCTGGTGACCATCACCTTCAGCGAGGCAGTGACCGGGTTCACCAACGATGACCTGTCAGTGTCTGACGGCCACGGCACCTTGAGCCAACTGGTCAGCGAGGACGGCGGCATCACCTGGACCGCCACCTTCACGCCGAGCGCGAACATTACCGACACCACCAACCTCATCACGCTGGACAACAGCGGTGTGCAGAACGCGTCGGGCAATAGCGGTAGCGGCACCACCACGTCGAACAATTTCGCGATCGATACCCAGCGCCCCGGCGCAACCATCACCGTGGCGGACGCCAGCCTTGGCATCGGCCAGACCACCACCGTGACCATTGCCTTCAACGAAGCGGTCACCGGGTTCAACCTGTCCGACCTGAGCTTGGCCAACGGCACCTTGTCCAACCTGACCAGCAGCGATGGCGGCAAGACCTGGACCGCCACCCTGACGCCGACCGCCGGGATCAGCGATCCCACCAACCTCATTATCCTCGACACTGCTCTGGTCACTGACATGGCGGGGAATATCGGCTCAGGCGTGGCGATCTCCAACAACTACGTCGTGGACGGTGTGCGGCCCACGGCCAGCATTGTCGTGGCCGATGATGTGTTGGGTATCGGCGAAACCAGCCTGGTCACCATCACCTTCTCCGAGCAGGTGAGCGGACTGGACCTTTCCGACCTGGTGGTCAGCGGCGGCGTGCTGTCCAACCTGGCTACCGGCGACGGTGGCAAGACCTGGACCGCCACCCTGACGCCGAGCGTTGAAACCACGCAGAGCGGCAACCTGATTTCCCTCGATACCTCGCTGGTGCAGGACCTCGCCGGCAACAGCGGTGCCAGCAGCGCCAGCTCCAACGCCTTTGCCGTCGACACCCAGCGCCCGACCGCGAGCATCGTGGTGGCCGACAGCGCATTGAAGGCCGGCCAGTCCACCCAGGTGACCATCACCTTCAGCGAAGCGGTCAGCGGTTTCGACAACAGCGACCTGACGGTGAACAACGGCACCCTGAGCGCGGTCAGCAGCAGCGACGGCGGCATCACCTGGACCGCAACCTTCACGCCCGCCGCCAATGTCACCGACGCGACCAACCTGATCGTGCTCGACAACAGCGCGGTCAGCGACCTGGCCGGCAACACCGGCAGTGGAAGCACCGCTTCGAACAACTACGCCATCGACACCGCGCGCCCGACCGCGACCATCGTGGTCGCCGAGCCGAGCCTGGCGATCGGCCAGACCAGCCAGGTGACCATCACCTTCAGCGAGGCGGTGAGCGGCTTCGACAATACCGACCTGAGCGTGGCCAACGGCACGCTGAGCGCGGTGAGCAGCAGCGATGGCGGCCTGACCTGGACGGCGACCTTCACGCCGAACGCCAACGTCAGCGATACCCGCGCCGTCATCAGCCTGGACAACAGCGGCTATACCGATGCTGCCGGCAACACCGGCAGCGGCACGACCCTGTCCAATGGGGTGGCCATCGATACCGCACGCCCGACCGCCAGCATCGTGCTGGGCGACAGCGCGCTCAAGGCCGGCCAGACGACGACGGTGACCATCACGTTCAGCGAGGCGGTGAGCGGCTTCAGCAATGCCGACCTGAGCGTTGCCGGCGGCACCCTGAGTGCCGTGAGCAGCAGCGATGGTGGCGTCACCTGGACTGCAACATTCACCCCGGCGGCGAACCTCACCAGCACCGGCAATGCCATTGTCCTGGACAACACCGGCTACACCGACGCGGCCGGCAACAGCGGCGTCGGTACCACCAGCTCCGGCAACTATGCCATCGACACCCAGCGCCCGACGGCCACCATCGAAGTCGCCAGCACCGATCTGCGCCTGGGCCAGTCGTCCCAGGTGACCATACGCTTCAGCGAAGCGGTCAGCGGGCTGGATCTCTCCGACCTGAGCGCCAGCAACGCAACGCTGTCCGGCCTGAGCTCCAGCGACGGCGGCCGCACCTGGACCGCGACGCTGACGCCGCTGATCAACGTGGTCGGTTCGAGCAACGTGGTGACGCTGAACAACCTCGGCTACACCGACGCCGCTGGCAATACCGGGCTCGGCGTCAGCCAGTCGAACAGCTACGCGATAAACAGCATCGCCCAGGAAGGCGACCCGCAATACCGCACCGAACAGGGCGTGCGCCCGGTGGTGGCGAACAGCGGCTTGCCGGGCAATGCGCCACAGGTACCGTCGCCGCTGGTCAACGCCGGCCCGCCGACCCTCGGCCAGGTCCCGCTGCTCGACAGCAGCAACCGTGGCGCGGCGCAATCGGCGCTGGGTAGCGTGTTCCGCGAAGGACCGAGCCAGACGCAGCTTGCGCTGATCTT
>NZ_JBIVBR010000032.1:0-5980 GCF_044746165.1 Pseudomonas sp. NPDC086581
GCCACAGCAGCGCTGTAGGTGGTGCCGTTGAGCTTGAAGCTCACCACGTCACCGGCCTTGAACTCACCGGTGGCCTTGCCGCTGATGGTCTGCTGCACTTGCGATTCGGCCTGGTTGACGATGTCGTCACCAGCAACGGTGTCGATAGTCAGTTGGGTGGTGGTGGCGCTTGGACCACTCAGATCAATGACGAGCGGGAACGGCTGCGATTGCTCGCTGAGGTTACCCGCCGGATCTTCGGAGGTGACGGTCAGTTCATGCTTGCCTTCGATCAGGGCCTTGTCGGCCGGGACTTCAAGCGACCAGGTACCGTCGTCTTTGACAATGGTCGAGCCCAGTTCGTCCTTGCCATCGAAGACATGGATGATGTCGCCCTTCTCGGCGCCACTACCGGAAATCACCGGGGTGGTGTCGTTGGTCGAGCCATCTTTCGGAACGTCGATCAGGTTGGCCGGATCGTCGTTGTCGGTCACCTTGTCGATGCTCGGCACTGCCGAGGCAACGAAGTCCACGTTCAGGTGGAAGCCGTCAGAACTGCTGTGGTTGCCGGCCTTGTCATGCGACTCGGCGACGAAGGTGTAGGCGGTTTCCGGGCTGCCCACCAGGCTGTGGGCATCGGTTGGCTTGATCTGCCAGTTGCCGTCCTTGTCTACAGTGGTGCTGCCAATCTCGACGCGCTTGCCACCATCCTGTTCTGCGAACAGATGAATGACGGTGCCCGCTTCGCCCTTGCCATGGAACACCGGGTTCGGGTCGTCGGTATAGCCGTTGTCGAGGACCTGGCCCTGGACCTTGCCGACGGTGTCTTCGACGTAATCGATGGTCGGTTGGGTCGGGTTGGTGACGTCGATATTGATGGTGAACGACGAGACCTGCTCACTCCAGTTGCCGGCCGGCTCCTTGGCACGCACGGTGAGGACATGCTCACCCTCGGCCAGGGGCGAGGTGTCGAGCGACCAGTTACCCGATGCATCGGCAGTGGTGCTGCCAATCAGGGTGTTGGTGTTGTCGTAGACCTCGACCAGGCTGCCCGCTTTGGCAGTGCCATGGATTTCCGGGGTCGGGTCATTGGTGTAGCCGCCACGCTCTACCGGCAGCAGGATCGAGCCTTCGTCGTTGAAGACGCCGGTGATGGTCGGGGCGTTGGGGTCCACGTCAGTGATAAAGGAGACTTGAGGGCTCCTCTCACCTTCGTTGCCAGCCAGGTCGGTCACGGTCACGCTGAAGTCGTGCGGGCCATTGGGCGCCGGTACGTCTACGGACCAGGTGCCATCTTTGTTCACCGTGGTCGAGCCAATCGCCTTGTCGCCGTCGTAGACGGTCACGATCGAATCCGGCGGCAGGGTTTCACCCGCGGCGTTACGCACGGTCGGCACTTCGTCGTCGGTCACATCGCCACTGTTGATCAGGCCTTTCAGATTGCCCACGTCATCGATGATATCCCACTGATTCGAGGTCAGCGGTGCCGGTGCCTGGGTGTCCACAATGAAGTGATACGGGCCAGCCTTGGTGCTTTCCATGCCGGCGGCATTCACGGCAACGGCGTAGATGGCGTACTCGCCGTCCGCGCTGCCTGCGGGCAGGTTGATCTGCCATTGCCCATTGGCGTCGGCATCGACGGTACCCAGCAGGGTCTCGCCATTGAACACCTTCACCTTCTCGTTCGGCTCGGCGGTGCCCTTGATCAGTGCGGTGTTGTCATTGGTGTAGCCCTTGGGCTGCACGTTCAGGTGCGGGAAGACGTCGTCGTTCCAGACTTCCTTGATGACTGGTGCGGTAGGCGGTGCGGTCAGGACGGTGAAGTCACGCTCGTTACTGAACTCGCTCTGGTTACCGGCCAGGTCAGTGGCCTTGGCCACCAGCTTCACGTCTCCTGCCAGGGGCGCCTTGTACTGATCGCTGGTCAGCGTCCAGTTGCCATTTTCGCCGCTGATGGTACGGCCGACTTCCACTTCCTTGCCGTTGACGATGTTGTACACCACGATCGTCAGACCGGCTTCGTTCGCGGTACCCGAGATGACCGGCTTGCGATCATCGGTCGGAACGCTGCTGCTGATCTCGCCCTTAACCTCGCCCTCGTTATCGACAACGTGCTCGATACGCGGCGCGACCGGTGCGGTTACATCAACGTGGATCGGGAACGCCGGCGACGGCTCGCTGATGTTGCCGGCACTGTCTTCAGCGGTAACCGTGAGATTGTGCTCGCCTTCGACCAGGGCCTTGTCAGCCGGGACTTCGAACGACCAGGTGCCATCTTCCTTGGCAACCGTGCTACCCAGCTCGGTTTTGCCGTCGAAGACGTGGATGACGTCGCCTTTCTCGGCGCCGCCACCGGAAATCACCGGCGTGGTGTCGTTGGTCCAGCCGTCCTTCGGAACGTTGATCAGCTGCGCGGGATCACCGTTGTCGGTGACCTTGTCGATCTGCGGGGCGGACGAAGCGTTGCTGTCGACCACGATAGCCACAACATTGGGCTCGCTCGTATTGCCCGCTGCGTCGGTGACGATGACGGAGATTGCGTTTTCGCCGTTCTCCAGGGGCTGGGTCGGCGTTACCGACCAGTTACCATCTTCATCGGCGATGACGGTCGCCACTTCGCCCGTGGGGAAAGTGACTTCCACGGTCGAACCCGGCTCGGTCTTGCCGTCGATGGTCGGGGTCGTGACGTTGGTGATGCCATCCCCCTTGGTGCCGCTGTCGGACTCTTCATTGAGCCACGCATCAGCCGGCGGAACGGAGGTGTCGACGATGATCGGCAGGACGTTCGGCTCGCTGATGTTGCCAGCCGGATCAGTGACGATGACGGTGATTTCGTTTTCACCGTCCACCAGGGGCTGGGTCGGCTTCACCGACCAGTTGCCGTCTTCATCCGCGGTGACAGTCGCCACTTCACCGTTGGGGAAGATGACTTCCACGGTAGAGCCCGGCTTGGTCTTGCCGTCGATGGTCGGCTTTTCTTCGCTGGTGATGCCATCGCCCTTGGTGCCGCTGTCGGACTCTTCATTGAGCCAGGCATCGGTCGGCGGAGCGCTGGTGTCAACGATGATCGGCAGAACATTGGGCTCGCTGGTATTGCCCGACGGGTCAGTGACGATAACGGAGATTGCGTTTTCGCCATTCTCCAGGGGCTGGGTCGGTGTTACCGACCAGTTGCCATCTTCGTCAGCAATGACGGTCGCCACTTCACCGTTGGGGAAGATGATTTCCACGGTAGAGCCCGGCTTGGTCTTGCCGTCGATGGTCGGCTTTTCTTCGCTGGTGATGCCATCGCCCTTGGTACCGCTGTCGGACTCTTCATTGAGCCAGGCATCGGCCGGTGGCGTATTGCTGTCGACGATGATCGGGAAGACGTTGGGCTCGCTCGAATTGCCCGCCGGGTCGGTGACGATCACGGAGATTGCGTTTTCGCCGTTCTCTAGGGGCTGGGTCGGCGTTACCGACCAGTTGCCATCTTCATCAGCGGTGACGGTTGCCACTTCGCCCGTGGGGAAAGTGACTTCCACGGTCGAACCCGGCTCAGTCTTGCCGTCGATGGTCGGGGTCGTGACGTTGGTGATGCCGTCACCCTTGGTGCCGCTGTCGGACTCTTCGTTGAGCCACGCATCGGCTGGCGGAGTGATGGTGTCAACGATGATCGGCAGGACGTTGGGTTCGCTCGTGTTGCCAGCCGGATCAGTGACGATGACGGAGATTTCGTTTTCGCCATTTTCCAGGGGCTGGGTCGGCGTTACCGACCAGTTGCCATCTTCATCAGCAGTGCTGGTCGCCACTTCGCCGTTGGGGAACGTGACTTCCACGGTAGCGCCCGGCTCAGTCTTACCTTCGATGGTCGGGGTCTCGACATTGGTGAAGCCATTACCAAGGGTACCACTTTCCGACTCCGGGCTCAGCCAGGCATCGGTTGGCGGGGTGCTGGTGTCAACGATGATCGGCAGAATGTTGGGCTCGCTCGAGTTGCCTGCTGGGTCGGTGACGATCACGGAGATTGCGTTTTCGCCATTTTCCAGGGGCTGGGGCGGAGTCACCGACCAGTTGCCGTTCTTATCAGCAGTAGTGGTGGCTACTTCACCTTTGGGGAAAGTTATTTCCACGGTCGCGCCCGGCTCGGTCTTGCCGACGATGGTCGGGGTTTTGTCGCTGGTGATGCCATCGCCTTTGGTGCCGCTGTCGGACTCCGGGTCCAGCCAGGCATCGGCCGGCGGAGTGCTGGTATCGACGATGATTGGCAGGATTTTCGGCTCGCTGCGGTTGCCCGCCGAGTCAATCGCGATAACAACGATCTCGTTGCTGCCTTCTGTCAGCGGCTTGGTCGGGGTAATCGACCAGTCACCGTTAGCATCCGCAGTGGTGGTTACCACTTCGCCGTTGGGGAAAGTGATTTCCACGGTCGCGCCCGGCTCGGTCTTGCCGTCAATGGTGGGGGTCTTGACGTTGGTAACTCCATCACCCTTGGTGCCGCTGTCGGACTCGGGATTGAGCAACGTCTCGACCGTTGGAGCGACGCTATCGACGATGATGTCGATGACTTTGTTCGGCGCGCTGGGCTTCTCGCCCGCGACTTCCTGGATCACCTCGATGGTGTGCGCACCGTCGGTGAGCTCAGGTACAAACGTCCAACTGCCGTCAGGCTGAACAGTAGTGCTGCCGATCTCCACACCGTTGTCGGTGACATGAATGGTCGCACCAGGAATACCGCTGCCGGAAATTTGCGGGCGGGTATCATCCGTGGAGTCGCCATCGGCCAGTTGGCCCTGGATCGAGCCGACATTGTCGGTCACTTTGGTGTTGGTCGGCGCCGCAGTGGTCTTGGTGCCAGTCTTCTTACCATCATCCTTGTTATGACGGATGATGGCGGCAGTGGCAGCGCCTGCACCGGCCAGGCCCAGCAGCAGTGGCCACAAGGCAAAACCGGCGGCGTCTTCAATCATGGCCACGGCGTAGGGAGCCCCGTCACCGCCCAGGGCGATGGGCGCAGTTTCGCCATCGACCATCAGCAGCTTGCCATAGAAGCCTTCGCCGTCGGTGCGCACGTACGCGTAAAGATGGCCGTCTTCGGAGACGCCATAGAGCTGGCCGTCCATGCCGTCTGCGAAGAAGTCCTGGATGGTGAGGTCAGGCTTTTCACTGCCCTCAAAGGATACCTGCAGGTCGTCTCCGACGCGCTTGACGGTGACGTTCTCCGGAGCGACATCGGTGCCGTCAACCTGAAGCAGGTACTTGGTGCCTGCCTGTGCCTTGACCTTGCCATTCGCCTTGACCGCAACCTTCTTGGCTGCGTTCTCGGTGACGGCTACCAGGCCGATAGTTTCAACTGCCATTTATACCCACCTCAATTGGGTCACTTGTGAGGTAGTAAGGATATTTACCCGATAGCACGAGGCATATTCAGAGGTTTCTCATAAAACTCCGAACTCTCTGACACTCCCTCCTACAACAGCAACATCGGACATGTGGATAGCAGCGCCCTCCCCCTCAGTTGTCGACCCTGGAAATCGACCAACCAAGAGACGCCTCACACACGCACCTTCAAAAAAATAATATTCGGACTATTCCCAAAAAAATACGAACCCCACAAAACCCAAGACCAAGAAGGCCCTATAAAAAGCAGCGCTTCGCCTAGAACACCAGGAGATAAGAACAGAAAAAACCGGACTAGCAAAAAGCATCAAGTCTCAGCATTCAGAATATTCCCAAAAAAAACCGAACTATCTTACAGAGCCTCTACCCTGATAACCTCAGCAAAACCAAAACCACAACCAGCTCAACATCGATCTCACCATAGAAGCACAATCGAACGCCTGCATATCGCTCATAAATTTGATATTCGGATATTTCCCAAAAAGCCACTTAACCAATCATTTGCAGCCGAACCTCAACCTGCCAATTGAATCGCCCCTAGTTTCGTAGACACCTCCAAGCCTCATAATGAGGCCCATCAGGAGGTGCCATGAGCAACCAGCGTTACCCCGAAGAATTCAAA
>NZ_JBIVBR010000033.1:0-5357 GCF_044746165.1 Pseudomonas sp. NPDC086581
TTGGGATAGGAGCTTGACGATGACCTACTCTCACATGGAGAAACTCCACACTACCATCGGCGATGCGTCGTTTCACTACTGAGTTCGGGATGGGATCAGGTGGTTCCAACGCTCTATGGTCGTCAAGCAATTCTTTATGGACGCTCGTGGCAAGTGCACACGCTCATCCAGATTCGGGTATGTGACAGGTAATTTGCGGTTCACACGAACTTTCGGTTCGTTACGTCTTCATCGTACAACACGCAAATTGTTTGGGTGTTATATGGTCAAGCCTCACGGGCAATTAGTATCGGTTAGCTCAACGCCTCACAGCGCTTACACACCCGACCTATCAACGTCGTAGTCTTCGACGGCCCTTCAGGGGAATCAAGTTCCCAGTGAGATCTCATCTTGAGGCTAGTTTCCCGCTTAGATGCTTTCAGCGGTTATCTATTCCGAACATAGCTACCCGGCAATGCCACTGGCGTGACAACCGGAACACCAGAGGTTCGTCCACTCCGGTCCTCTCGTACTAGGAGCAGCCCCTCTCAAATCTCAAACGTCCACGGCAGATAGGGACCGAACTGTCTCACGACGTTCTAAACCCAGCTCGCGTACCACTTTAAATGGCGAACAGCCATACCCTTGGGACCGGCTTCAGCCCCAGGATGTGATGAGCCGACATCGAGGTGCCAAACACCGCCGTCGATATGAACTCTTGGGCGGTATCAGCCTGTTATCCCCGGAGTACCTTTTATCCGTTGAGCGATGGCCCTTCCATACAGAACCACCGGATCACTAAGACCTACTTTCGTACCTGCTCGACGTGTCTGTCTCGCAGTCAAGCGCGCTTTTGCCTTTATACTCTACGACCGATTTCCGACCGGTCTGAGCGCACCTTCGTACTCCTCCGTTACTCTTTAGGAGGAGACCGCCCCAGTCAAACTGCCCACCATACACTGTCCTCGATCCGGATAACGGACCAGAGTTAGAACCTCAAGCATGCCAGGGTGGTATTTCAAGGATGGCTCCACGCAGACTGGCGTCCACGCTTCAAAGCCTCCCACCTATCCTACACAAGCAGGCTCAAAGTCCAGTGCAAAGCTACAGTAAAGGTTCACGGGGTCTTTCCGTCTAGCCGCGGATACACTGCATCTTCACAGCGATTTCAATTTCACTGAGTCTCGGGTGGAGACAGCGCCGCCATCGTTACGCCATTCGTGCAGGTCGGAACTTACCCGACAAGGAATTTCGCTACCTTAGGACCGTTATAGTTACGGCCGCCGTTTACCGGGGCTTCGATCAAGAGCTTCGCTTTCGCTAACCCCATCAATTAACCTTCCGGCACCGGGCAGGCGTCACACCCTATACGTCCACTTTCGTGTTTGCAGAGTGCTGTGTTTTTAATAAACAGTCGCAGCGGCCTGGTATCTTCGACCGGCATGGGCTTACGGAGTAAATCCTTAACCCTCGCCGGCGCACCTTCTCCCGAAGTTACGGTGCCATTTTGCCTAGTTCCTTCACCCGAGTTCTCTCAAGCGCCTTGGTATTCTCTACCCAACCACCTGTGTCGGTTTGGGGTACGGTTCCTAGTTACCTGAAGCTTAGAAGCTTTTCCTGGAAGCATGGCATCAACCACTTCATCATCTAAAAGATGACTCGTCATCAGCTCTCGGCATTAAGACCCCGGATTTACCTAAGATCTCTGCCTACCACCTTAAACTTGGACAACCAACGCCAAGCTGGCCTAGCCTTCTCCGTCCCTCCATCGCAGTAACTAGAAGTACAGGAATATTAACCTGTTTCCCATCGACTACGCTCTTCAGCCTCGCCTTAGGGACCGACTAACCCTGCGTCGATTAACGTTGCGCAGGAACCCTTGGTCTTTCGGCGTGGGAGTTTTTCACTCCCATTGTCGTTACTCATGTCAGCATTCGCACTTCTGATACCTCCAGCAAGCTTCTCAACTCACCTTCACAGGCTTACAGAACGCTCCTCTACCGCGCATCTTACGATGCACCCGTAGCTTCGGTGTATGGTTTGAGCCCCGTTACATCTTCCGCGCAGGCCGACTCGACTAGTGAGCTATTACGCTTTCTTTAAAGGGTGGCTGCTTCTAAGCCAACCTCCTAGCTGTCTAAGCCTTCCCACATCGTTTACCACTTAACCATAACTTTGGGACCTTAGCTGACGGTCTGGGTTGTTTCCCTTTTCACGACGGACGTTAGCACCCGCCGTGTGTCTCCCACGCTGACACTTCCAGGTATTCGGAGTTTGCATCGGTTTGGTAAGTCGGGATGACCCCCTAGCCGAAACAGTGCTCTACCCCCTGGAGTGATACGTGAGGCGCTACCTAAATAGCTTTCGAGGAGAACCAGCTATCTCCGAGCTTGATTAGCCTTTCACTCCGATCCACAAGTCATCCCCTACCTTTTCAACGGGAGTGGGTTCGGTCCTCCAGTCAGTGTTACCTAACCTTCAACCTGCTCATGGATAGATCGCCCGGTTTCGGGTCTATACCCAGCGACTAAAACGCCCTATTAAGACTCGCTTTCGCTACGCCTTCCCTATACGGTTAAGCTCGCCACTGAATATAAGTCGCTGACCCATTATACAAAAGGTACGCAGTCACCTAACAAAGTAGGCTCCCACTGCTTGTACGCATACGGTTTCAGGTTCTATTTCACTCCCCTCTCCGGGGTTCTTTTCGCCTTTCCCTCACGGTACTGGTTCACTATCGGTCAGTCAGTAGTATTTAGCCTTGGAGGATGGTCCCCCCATATTCAGACAAAGTTTCTCGTGCTCCGTCCTACTCGATTTCACTTCAAAGAACCTTTCACATACGGGGCTATCACCCACTATGGCCGCACTTTCCAGAGCGTTCTGTTAGATTCAAAGAAGCTTAAGGGCTAATCCCCGTTCGCTCGCCACTACTAAGGGAATCTCGGTTGATTTCTTTTCCTCAGGGTACTTAGATGTTTCAGTTCCCCTGGTTCGCCTCTTACACCTATGTATTCAGTGCAAGATACCCAGCTTATGCTAGGTGGGTTTCCCCATTCAGAGATCTCCGGATCAAAGTCTGTTTGCCGACTCCCCGAAGCTTATCGCAGGCTACCACGTCTTTCATCGCCTCTGACTGCCAAGGCATCCACCGTATGCGCTTCTTCACTTGACCATATAACCCCAAGCAATCTGGTTATTGTCTCGAACGTGAAGACGACATTCGCCGAAAATTCGCGCTTGAACTCGCAAATTTTACCTTGACTTGAATAATCACCAGTGAAAGAGATTATTCAGTCTACTTCTATCACATACCCAAATTTTTAAAGAACAGTTCTGGCACAAAGACCAGACATCAATGTTCGTTCATCCTGAACATTCATGTCTGAGCTTTCGACGATTAATGGTGGAGCCAAGGAGGATCGAACTCCTGACCTCCTGCGTGCAAAGCAGGCGCTCTCCCAGCTGAGCTATGGCCCCATCGGATCAGCAGCACACCACAACAATTGGTGGGTCTGGGCAGATTCGAACTGCCGACCTCACCCTTATCAGGGGTGCGCTCTAACCAACTGAGCTACAGACCCAATCGTCTAACCAGTGAATCAAGCAATTCGTGTGGGAACTTATGAAGAAGCTGAGATCTTCGATTAAGGAGGTGATCCAGCCGCAGGTTCCCCTACGGCTACCTTGTTACGACTTCACCCCAGTCATGAATCACTCCGTGGTAACCGTCCTCCTTGCGGTTAGACTAGCTACTTCTGGAGCAACCCACTCCCATGGTGTGACGGGCGGTGTGTACAAGGCCCGGGAACGTATTCACCGTGACATTCTGATTCACGATTACTAGCGATTCCGACTTCACGCAGTCGAGTTGCAGACTGCGATCCGGACTACGATCGGTTTTATGGGATTAGCTCCACCTCGCGGCTTGGCAACCCTCTGTACCGACCATTGTAGCACGTGTGTAGCCCTGGCCGTAAGGGCCATGATGACTTGACGTCATCCCCACCTTCCTCCGGTTTGTCACCGGCAGTCTCCTTAGAGTGCCCACCATAACGTGCTGGTAACTAAGGACAAGGGTTGCGCTCGTTACGGGACTTAACCCAACATCTCACGACACGAGCTGACGACAGCCATGCAGCACCTGTGTTCCGATTCCCGAAGGCACCCTCGCATCTCTGCAAGGTTCCGGACATGTCAAGGCCAGGTAAGGTTCTTCGCGTTGCTTCGAATTAAACCACATGCTCCACCGCTTGTGCGGGCCCCCGTCAATTCATTTGAGTTTTAACCTTGCGGCCGTACTCCCCAGGCGGTCGACTTATCGCGTTAGCTGCGCCACTAAGATCTCAAGGATCCCAACGGCTAGTCGACATCGTTTACGGCGTGGACTACCAGGGTATCTAATCCTGTTTGCTCCCCACGCTTTCGCACCTCAGTGTCAGTATCAGTCCAGGTGGTCGCCTTCGCCACTGGTGTTCCTTCCTATATCTACGCATTTCACCGCTACACAGGAAATTCCACCACCCTCTACCGTACTCTAGTCAGGCAGTTATGGATGCAGTTCCCAGGTTGAGCCCGGGGATTTCACATCCATCTTACCAAACCACCTACGCGCGCTTTACGCCCAGTAATTCCGATTAACGCTTGCACCCTTCGTATTACCGCGGCTGCTGGCACGAAGTTAGCCGGTGCTTATTCTGTTGGTAACGTCAAAACAGCAAGGTATTAACTTACTGCCCTTCCTCCCAACTTAAAGTGCTTTACAATCCGAAGACCTTCTTCACACACGCGGCATGGCTGGATCAGGCTTTCGCCCATTGTCCAATATTCCCCACTGCTGCCTCCCGTAGGAGTCTGGACCGTGTCTCAGTTCCAGTGTGACTGATCATCCTCTCAGACCAGTTACGGATCGTCGCCTTGGTAGGCCTTTACCCCACCAACTAGCTAATCCGACCTAGGCTCATCTGATAGCGCAAGGCCCGAAGGTCCCCTGCTTTCTCCCGTAGGACGTATGCGGTATTAGCGTTCCTTTCGAAACGTTGTCCCCCACTACCAGGCAGATTCCTAGGCATTACTCACCCGTCCGCCGCTGAATCCGGGAGCAAGCTCCCATCATCCGCTCGACTTGCATGTGTTAGGCCTGCCGCCAGCGTTCAATCTGAGCCATGATCAAACTCTTCAGTTCAATACTGCTTGGGTTTTGAGAAAACCCTAAACTTGGCTCAGCAATCGCATTGCTCTATTTAAAGAGCTAAAACTCTCGAATTCACGAGTGTTACTTGCGTTGCTGATAATCAGTCGATCACCAGTCTTACATCACAAGCACCCACACGAATTGCTTGATTCAACTTGTTAAAGAGCGTTTGGCTGAGGCTTTC
>NZ_JBIVBR010000034.1:0-1382 GCF_044746165.1 Pseudomonas sp. NPDC086581
CTCAGCCAGCCCTTCACCTACCGCATCGAATTCACCAGTACCCACCGCGATCTGCCTGCCGACACCTTCCTTTGCAAGGACGCCAGCTTCAGCCTGCGCGCGCCGCCCGAGCAATTGGGCATCCCCGGCTATACGCCGCCAATCGCTCCGCCCTTGCGTACGCTGTACGGCACGATCAGCCGCTTTTCCCTGCTGTCCATGTCAAGGGACGAATCCCGCTATGAGGTGACTTTCGTACCCCGCCTGACGCTGCTGGGCCTCGCCCGCCAGTACCGCATTTACCAGAACCAGAGCGTGCCGGAGATCGTCGAGCAGGTGCTGCGCCGTAACGACTTCGAAGGGCAGGATTTCCTCTTCGAACTGACCCGCGAGTATCCGCAACGCGAGCAGGTGATGCAGTACGGCGAGGATGATCTCGCCTTCATCCAGCGCCTGACGGCCGAAGTGGGCATCTGGTATCGCTTCTCGATGAACCCGGAGCTACGCATCGAGACGGTGGAGTTCCACGACGACCAGCGTCATTACCTGCCCGCGTCGCCCTTGCCATTGCGCCCGCTATCGTCGCTGGAATCCAGCGGCCGGGACGCCGTCTGGAGCCTGCAGAGCGGCCATGGACTGGTCATGCAACGAGTCAGCAATCGTGCCTACGACTACCGTGACGCTGGCGCTCAACTGGACGCCAGCGTCGACCTGCTCAAATCGCCGAAAACCACCTACGGCGAGGCCTACCTCTACGGCGAGCCGCATCAGACGCTGGGCGATGCCTACGCCCAGGATGAAGATCTGGAAAGCGAGAGCGGCTACTTCTACGCGCGCCTTGCCCACGAACGCTACCTCAATGCGCGCACGCGCCTGACCGGTTTCACCAGCAGTCCTACACTCCTTCCCGGACAGATAGTGAAACTCGACGGCGTAGGCAAACACTTCGCGCCGGGCGCGGTCATTATC
Source organism: Pseudomonas sp. NPDC086581 (assembly GCF_044746165.1). NCBI lineage: Bacteria > Pseudomonadati > Pseudomonadota > Gammaproteobacteria > Pseudomonadales > Pseudomonadaceae > Pseudomonas > Pseudomonas sp. NPDC086581. The sequence goes on from NZ_JBIVBR010000034.1 coordinate 949, forward strand.
CACATGCACAGCAGCGCCGCCCGCGACCGCAGCTTCGAGGTGCAGTTCGAGGCCATCCCCTACGACGAGCAGGTTTGCTTCCGCCCCGAAGTGCCGGCCAAACCGGTGATCGCCGGCACCCTTCCGGCCCGCGTCACCAGCCCCGAGCCGAACGACCTGTACGGTCACATCGACATGCAAGGCCGCTACAAGTGCCACTTCCTGTTCGACAGAGATACGTGGCCTGCCGGACGCGAATCACTCTGGCTCCGCCTGGCGCGCCCCTATAGTGGCGACACATATGGGATGCACTTCCCATTGGTCCAAGGCACCGAAGTGCGCATCGCCTTCGAAAACGGCGATCCCGACCGCCCCTACATCGCCCACGCCATCCACGACAGCCAGCACCCCGACCACGTCACCCTGAAGAACTACAAGCGCAACGTCCTGCGCAC
>NZ_JBIVBR010000035.1:0-1237 GCF_044746165.1 Pseudomonas sp. NPDC086581
GTGTAGTGGTCTACTGATCCCGGACACCGATTTAGGCGAGAATCCTCGCCGTGAGAGAGGTGTCTGATGAGCAAGCAACGACGTACGTTTTCCGCCGAGTTCAAACGAGAGGCTGCCGCCTTGGTGCTGGACCAAGGCTACAGTCATATCGACGCCTGCCGTTCGCTGGGGGTGGCGGACTCGGCCTTGCGCCGTTGGGTGAAGCAGCTCGAGGCGGAGCGCCAGGGTGTGACCCCGAAGAGCAAGGCGTTGACGCCTGAGCAGCAAAAGATCCAGGAGCTGGAAGCCCGGATCAACCGGCTGGAGCGGGAGAAAGCGATATTAAAAAAGGCTACCGCTCTCTTGATGTCGGACGAACTCGATCGTACGCGCTGATAGACCAGTTGAGTGAGCAGGAGTCGGTGGAAGTGGTCTGTTCAGCTTTCGATGTGGCGCGGTCTTGCTACTACGTCCACCGTCTTCGACGGCGGCGTGTCGATGCTCGCCGCGTAGCGCTACGCAGCCAGGTCAACCAGTTGTTCAGCCAGAGTCGGGGCTCGGCCGGCAGCCGCAGCATTCTGGGCATGCTGCGCGAAGAGGGCGTGACCATCGGCCGTTTCCGAGTGCGTCGGTTGATGCGTGAGCTGGGCCTGGTCAGCAAGCAACCGGGCTTGCACGCTTACAAACAGGCCACGGTTGAGCGGCCGGATATCCCGAATCGGCTGAACCGCGAATTCGCGACCGAGCATCCCAATCAGGTGTGGTGTGGCGACATCACCTACGTCTGGGCGCAAGGCCGTTGGCACTACCTGGCCGCGGTGCTGGATCTGCATACCCGGCGGGTGATCGGTTGGGCGTTCTCGGCCAAGCCGGATGCCGAGCTGGTAATCAAGGCCCTGGACATGGCCTACGAACAGCGCGGCAGGCCACAGCAGGTGCTATTCCATTCAGACCAGGGGAGCCAGTACGCCAGCCGCCTGTTTCGGCAACGGCTCTGGCGCTATCGGATGCAGCAGAGCATGAGCCGTCGGGGGAATTGCTGGGATAACTCGCCGATGGAGCGCCTGTTCCGCAGTCTGAAGTCGGAGTGGGTCCCGTCAACGGGTTACCTGACGGCGCAGGAGGCCCAACGGGACATCAGTCATTACCTGATGCACCGCTACAACTGGATCAGGCCGCATCAATTCAACGACGGGCTACCGCCTGCGGTGGCCGAAGAAAAACTCAACCCACTGTCCGGGATGGGTTGACCACTACA
>NZ_JBIVBR010000036.1:0-1115 GCF_044746165.1 Pseudomonas sp. NPDC086581
CCGTACACCGTCATCACCCAACCGCTGTTCCCGTCGCTGAACATCAACGTCCTGGGCAGCGATGACATCGTCAACGCCGTCGAGTCGCAGGCCAACCAGTCGATCACCGGTAGCACCACCGGCGGCCGTGCCGGCGACATCGTCAAGATCGTTGTCAACGAAGTGACCTACAGCGGCACTGTCGATGCCGAAGGCAAGTGGAGCATCAGTGTTCCGGGTGCCGAGCTGGCTGCCGATGCCGATCACCGCATCGACGCCACCTTCGTCGCCACCGACATTGCCGGCAATAGCGCGAGCGCCAGTGCCAGCCACAACTACGCGGTCGACGTTACTGCGCCGGTGGCCCAGCTGACCATCAACGCCGTGGCCGGTGACGACATCGTCAACCTCGACGAATCGAAGGCCCAGCAGACCATCAGCGGCAAGGCCACCGGCGAGTTCATGGCCGGCGACCTGGTGAGCTTCACCCTCAACGGCACGCAGTACAGCGCCGCTGTCGACACCTCGGGCAACTGGAGCGTGCAGGTAGCCGGTGCCGATCTGGCCAAGGCTGGCACCATCCACGCCACCCTGGAAGCCCACGATGTGGCGGGCAACGTTGCCGCTGTCGTAGCCGACCGTGGCTACACCGTGGACGTGACCGCGCCGGTCGCGCAGCTGACCATCAACAACGTCACCACCGACAACATCCTCAACTTCGCCGAATCGCAGACCCCGCAGACCATCAGCGGCAAAGTGACAGGCGAGTTCCAGGCCGGTGACGTGGTCAAGTTCGACCTCAACGGCACGGCCTATCAGGCCGTGGTGAACACTGCGGGCGAATGGAGCGTACAGGTAGCCGGCGCCGACCTGGCGAAAGCCAACAGCATCAACGCCACCCTGGTGGCCCACGATGCCGCGGGCAACAGCACCGACGTCACCGCCAAGCATGCGTACGAGGTGAAGATTGAGGAACCGATTGCCGGTCTGATCATCGACGTCATCGCCGGTGACGACATCGTCAACATCGACGAGTCCAAGGCCGAGCAGACCATCAGTGGCAAGGCCACCGGTGACTTCAAGGCCGGTGACAAGGTGACCTTCACCCTCAACGGCACTGCCTACAGCGCCGACGT
>NZ_JBIVBR010000037.1:0-1075 GCF_044746165.1 Pseudomonas sp. NPDC086581
TGTAGGAGATTCTATGTCTACCCCACCGTATCGGCCGCAGTCCGATACGGTTGCTGAGTCGTCATCAGGGCAAAGGCAATCCGGGCCAATTTGCGGGCGAGGACGGTCAGCGCCTCGATCTTTTGCAGTCCGCGTGCCAGGTAGCTTTGATAGACCGCCTGCCACCTTTGCGTGCGGGCTGCAGCCATGGCTGCGTTGTGCAGCAGGCGGCGGATTTCAGGGTCTCCCTGCTTGGTCAGCTTGCGCCGACCGCTGTAGCGGCCCGATTCCTTCAGACGTACATCCAGACCTATGAAGGCGATGAATGCATCGCTGTTGCGGAAATATCCGCGCAGGAACGCCATGTTCAAGGCGGCGGCCGTCAGTGGGCCGATACCCTCGACCTTTTGGCAGCGCTTGCTCTGAGCGGTCAGGCCTGCATCCTCCAGCACGGACTGGATAGTCGCTTCCAGCTTCCTCTCCAAGGCGGCCATGCGCTGGAGAACTGGCTTTAGCGCACTCGCCAGCTGCCGGTCCTGAGAAAAACTCTGGCGCAGAGACGTCGCACTACGAACGACCACGGCTCGGCGATGCAGCATGGCCTGCAGGCGGCAATACACCTTGCTCGGCGGCTGCCAAGGATCCAGCTGCGCCTGCTCATGGGCCAGGTAGCGGGCCAGCAGTTGGGCATCGCTGCGATCATCCTTGTTTCGCCCGCCAATACCCTTGCGGTAGTTGCTCAGGCGATAGCCGTTGATGACGTAGATCCGACAGCCACGGGCATGGGCCAAGGTGGCAACCAGGACGTGGTAGATCCCCGTCGCTTCAATGGCGATGGAGCAGCCGGGCGGCAGGGTCTTGAGCCAGTTCCTGATTGAGCACGCCTCATTGCGTAGCTCGAATACTTCGCCCGTTCGAGCATCGCAGACACTCAGCGAATCCTTGGCGACATCAATTCCGATCACCGCAACCTGGCTTGTCATGGGGCTCTCCGACGTTGAAGATGGAACTGCCTGTCGGGGGCTCACAGTGGCGCAGGCTTGCCGGTATCGTCGGTCTGGGGGGCTACCCAGTCCGATGGATTCCTTATCGGCGC